>NZ_JBEILJ010000041.1:0-24086 GCF_040379285.1 Flavobacterium sp.
AAACTTGAAACTTTAAACTTTAAACCTGAAATCTCAACCATGAACTACTATAGCCTAAATAACCCCATCGATAAAGTAACCTTTAAAGAAGCCGTCATTGCGGGTATTGCTCCCGATCGCGGACTCTATTATCCCGAACAGATTCCGAATTTGTCACCCGAATTTATTGCCAACTTAGAGCAGTATTCCCGTGAGGAAGTGGCCTTTCGGGTGATGGCGCCTTTTGTGGGAGAGAGTATCCCTGAGGCGGAATTACGGCAAATCATTGCGGAAACACTTTGTTTTGATTTTCCGTGTGTTGCGGTAAATAATAGTATTTTTAGCTTGGAATTGTACCACGGTCCGACCCTCGCCTTCAAGGATGTGGGCGCCCGATTCATGTCGCGTTGTTTGGGCTATTTCAACCGATATACCGATGAAAAAGTTACTGTATTGGTGGCCACTTCCGGTGATACAGGTGGCGCTGTGGCCAGTGGATTTTTGGGGGTAAAAGGCGTGAATGTGGTCATCCTTTACCCGTCTGGAAAAGTGAGTGACATTCAAGAGCGGCAACTCACTACCTTGGGAAAAAACATTCATGCCCTCGAAGTGGATGGTGTTTTTGACGATTGCCAAGACATGGTGAAAACGGCTTTTTTGGATACGGATTTGAAGGGTTGCGGACTCACCTCAGCGAATTCCATCAATGTAGCGCGATGGTTACCACAGATGTTGTATTATTTCTTTGCATGGCAACAACTGAAAAAGCACCATAAAGAATTGGTTATTTCGTGTCCGAGTGGCAATTTTGGCAACATTTGTGCCGGTTTATTGGCTAAAAAAATGGGATTACCGATTGCCCATTTTGTAGCGGCAACCAATGTAAATGATACAGTTCCCGAATTTTTACAAACTGGAACCTATGTTGCCAAGCCGTCAAAACCTACCATTTCTAATGCCATGGACGTGGGGAATCCGAGTAATTTTGTGCGCATTCATGCGATGTATGATCACCGTTTGGAAGCATTGTTAAAAGACTTTTCCTCCTACTCGTATACCGACGAGCAAACACGAGTCGTGATGCAAACCATCTATTCCCAAACGGGATATATTGCCGAAGCTCATGGCGCTGTGGGGTATTTGGGATTGCAGGAAGCCTTAAAAAATCATCCCAACGCGATAGGATTGTTTTTGGAAACCGCGCATCCTGTCAAATTCTTAGAAGAAGTAGAGAAAACGCTGTCGATTCAATTGCCATTGCCCGAAGCTATTGCCCAACTCTTACCCTTGGAAAAGGTAAAAACACGTATAGCAAGGTATGCGCAATTAAAATCCTTTTTATTAAATAGATAAGTTCTTAAATACACAAAACGTCGATACAGCCTCGATCTGCCTGCCGGTAGGCAGGTAAAGGCGAAAGCGGGACCATTGTGCATTTGAAATCAGGGCTTGTACTGCCTAATACCAATTGGAAATTAAATGATTAACCTTCAATTTCCGCTTGTAATACTAAAATGGTAAAGTCGGAGTTAGTATAAAAAAACCAACGATGCATCTCCGACACCTCCTCCTTAGCTTTCCGTTATGGGTAAGCTGCCAAAATACGCCAACAACGCCGGTAACGGTAACCAAAGAAACACCCGTAACTGATACCTTGCTTTTTCCAAGGGCCTCTGAAAGGAGCTATTTGCAACAAAAGAAGGTGGTGAAAGACATGAGAAATGCGTTACCTGCTAAGGCCTCCAACAAGGAAATCTCTCGGGTTTTTACGGCCATTTTTGTGCAGCACCTCATTCCGCATTGGGTTGGAACACCTTGGTCTTTTGAAGGTCATCCCGAGCAACCCGGAATGCAACCGGTAGCATGTAGCTATTTTGTAGCCACAGTGCTTCGCGATGCTGGCGTTGTAAGCAATCGCTATCGAATGGCACAATTGGGTCCCGAAGATGAGGCGCGCTATTTGAGTGAAAAAGACCCAATCCTTACCCTATCTTTTTCTGATGTGGATTCAGGAAAAAAAATACTTGCCGAAAAAATTCCCGAGGGCATTCATTTCATCGGATTTGGTGACCTACACGTTGGATTTATTTACCGCAAGGGCAATCAAATGGTATTTATTCATTCGTATTACAAAGACAAGATCGGAGTGATTATTGACCCTGTAGAAAACTCCCCTTTATGGGAGATTTGCCGCCGTTTTTATGTCTATCCGTTATCGGGAAATATCACTTTTTTAAACCGTTGGAAAACAAAAAAAGCGGCCTAAAAACCGCTTTATGTATTCTAATGTTATTTATCTAATTTTCGGCGTTCGCGTTCAGTCTTCAACAGGTTCAACTCCCGACTCGTTTGTCCCGCCACAGAAGTATTTTCTTCGGCACGACGAATCAAATAGGGCATCACATCGCGAACGGGACCAAAGGGCAGATATTTAGCCACATTATACCCGTGCGCTGCCAGATTGTAACTGATATTATCACTCATGCCATACAATTGACCAAACCAAATGCGAGGATCATTTTTGGTAATCCCTTTTTGTTCCATACAGGCCATGAGTTTATACGAACTTTCTTCATTGTGCGTTCCCGCAAAAATCGCCATGCGCTCCAAATGCGTCATCATATAGTCTACAGCAGTATTATAATTGGCGTCGGTAGCCGCTTTATCGGCACAAATTGGCGTTGGATGGCCGTGCTGTTGTGCCCGATCGTTTTCTTTTTCCATGTAGGCTCCTCGCACCAACTTCATTCCAATGTAAAACCCATCAGTTTCTGCCTTGGCATGCAATTGTTTTAAATAGTCCATACGATCCCAGCGGTATAATTGCAAGGTATTGAAGACGATGGCTTTCTTTTGGTTGTAGCGACGCATCATTTCTTCGACAATCGCATCGGCGGCATCTTGCATCCAACTTTCTTCGGCGTCAATCAATAAGGCAACATCTTTCTCGTGGGCCGTTTTACAAATAATATCGAATCGCTCTTGCACGCGACTCCATTCAGCACGTTCAGCTTCCGTGAGCGGATGTTTCAATCCCACTTTTTCATATAAGGCGATACGACCCAAGCCTGTAGGTTTAAAAACGGCAAATGGAATAGCCTTGCGTTCTTTGGCGAAATCAACGGTTTTCAACGTCATATTCAAAGCGGCATCAAAATGAGGTTCTTCCTCTTTTCCTTCGACAGAATAATCCAAAACTGATGAAACCCCTTTGGTATACATTTTGTCGACCACAGAAAGGCAATCGACCTCGGTAGTTCCGCCACAAAAATGATCAAAAACCGTCGCGCGAATCAATCCTTCTACCGGCAAATGGGCCTTGATGGCAAAATTGGTAACCGCCGTTCCAATGCGAACTAAGGGTTCACTAGCGATCATTTTAAACAAAAAATAAGCCCGATCCAATTCGGTGTCGGTCTTCAAACTGAAGGCAACTTCTGTATTGTTAAATATCTTCTCCATAGTGGTTTGAAAGTACACAAATGTATCAATTTCTAAGTGAAAAAAAACCAAAAAATGGTGTATTTTTGGACTCAAAATTGACAATAATGCAAGCAATCATGGCTAATGGGTATCCCATTGAATTTAATGCTGCGGGATATTCCGCGCTGAATCAATGCATTGCCCAAAAAAAATATTCAACCGTATTTGTATTGACTGACGCTCACAGCCATGAATACTGTGCACCTCACTTTTTATCGCTACTAGAAACGACAGCGCCGGTTGAAATTATAGAAATCGAACCGGGGGAATCGATGAAAACGATACAAACTTGTGTTGAATTATGGACCCTTCTCACCGAAATGGGTGCCGACCGGAAATCCTTATTAATCAATTTGGGCGGTGGTGTGATCACCGATTTAGGGGGATTTGTAGCGGCGACGTTCAAACGAGGTATTGACTTCATTCATATCCCAACGACCTTATTGGGCATGGTCGATGCTTCGATTGGCGGTAAAAATGGTGTAGATTTAGGGTTACTCAAAAATCAAGTGGGTGTAATCCACAACCCCAAACTTCTTCTGATTGACAGCACGTATTTACAAACGCTTCCCGCACGACAAATGCGATCAGGCTTGGCAGAAATGTTCAAACACGGGTTGATTCACGATGCCCACTATTGGACACAATTGAGTCATTTGAGCGATTTGGATTTAAACGACTTGGACGCTTTGATTCATCGTTCGGTCGCTATTAAAAATGAAATCGTTTCACAAGACCCGACCGAAAATGGAATTCGCAAAGCACTCAATTTTGGGCACACGTTGGGACATGCCATTGAAAGTCATTTTTTAAATTCAGACACGCCCCTATTGCACGGAGAAGCCATTGCGCTCGGAATGCTTATGGAGGCTTTTATATCGCACCAAAAAGGGTACCTTTCTGAAACTGATTTACAAGCGATAAAAACGGGGTTACAAGCTATTTTTCCTCCTTTCACTATCACAGAGGAAGACCAACATTATATACGTGAGTATTTGATTCACGACAAGAAAAATGAATACGGTCAAATTCAGTTTGCATTGTTGGAGAGAATCGGGAAAACGCGACTTCACGAAACAGTTGAAAACGAATTAATTACAGCCGCTTTCGACTTCTTAAACAACTGATATTTTTTTGTAAAAATAATTGTAAATCGATTTTATTATTTTTTACATTTGCGAGGATGAATAAAAATGTTAAAGCCACAGTAAATTCGGACCGTATCGACCTTTGCAAATCGATACCTCAAGATGCTTTTGCTTCCTTTTTTATTCCCAAATTCGACTGTTTTTTCCACATTCAACTTTCTGATTACATCATGGACCTATCGATTGTCTATGAAAACTTACGCGTTTGAAAAATTAAAAACGTTTACTAAGCATTTGCATTTGTTTTTAATTTAATCTTTTTCAAACGGTAAAATGAATACTAAATATTTCGACTTAATAAACCAAACCTTTTATTTTCCACAAGAAGAGTTCACGCTTAACAAAGACACCCTTCTTTTTCACAACATCGACTTGATGAAGTTGGTAGAGGAATACGGCACTCCTCTTAAATTCACCTATCTACCACAAATTTCCAGCAACATCAACAAAGCCAAAGGTTGGTTTCGGAAAGGTATGGAAAAAATCGGTTACGAAGGAAAATACTACTATTGTTATTGTACCAAAAGTTCGCACTTCGAGTTCATCATGAATGAAGCGTTCAAAAACAACATTCATATCGAAACGTCTTCTGCAATTGATATTAATATTGTTGAAAAGCTTTTGGAAAATGGCAAAATCAACAAAAACACCTATGTAGTTTGCAACGGTTTCAAACGCGATGCTTATGTAGAAAACATTGCGCGCTTGATTAACAATGGCCACAACAAAACGATTCCTGTCATTGACAATTATGAGGAATTGGATTTATTGCAAGAGCAAATTAAAGGAAAATTCAAAATTGGGATTCGCATTGCCGCCGAAGAAGAACCAAAGTTTGAGTTCTACACCTCGCGCTTAGGCATTGGATACAAGGACATTGTTCCATTCTACCGCAAGCAAATTCAGGAAAATAAAAAAGTGGAGTTAAAAATGCTACACTTCTTTATTAATACGGGAATTCGTGATACGGCCTATTATTGGAATGAATTACTCAAGTGTATGAAAGTGTACATTGCACTTAAAAAAGAATGTCCTACACTTGACAGTTTGAATATTGGCGGTGGGTTCCCGATCAAGAATTCGCTTGCTTTTGAATACGACTATCAATACATGGTAGACGAAATTTTGAATCAAATCAAAATTGCTTGCGACGATGCTGAAGTAGAAGTACCGCACATTTTTACCGAATTTGGCTCCTTCACCGTGGGCGAAAGCGGCGGAGCAATTTACCAAGTACTTTACCAAAAGAAACAAAACGACCGGGAAAATTGGAACATGATTGACAGTTCGTTTATCACCACCCTACCCGATACTTGGGCGATAAACAAACGCTTTGTGATGTTGGCCGTCAACCGTTGGAATGACACGTACGAACGCGTATTGCTGGGAGGAATGACGTGTGATAGCGATGATTATTACAATTCCGAACAACACATGAATGCAGTGTATTTGCCAAAATATAACAAGGAAAAGCCGCTGTACATTGGTTTCTTCAATACAGGAGCGTACCAAGAAACGATAGGTGGTTTTGGCGGTTTACACCACTGTTTAATTCCGCAACCCAAACACATTCTGATCGATCGGGATGAAAATGGCATCATTGCAACAGAGGTCTTTTCGCCCCAACAAACCTCCGATGATGTATTGAAAATACTGGGGTACAATAAAAAATAAATTTTCGTTTGAAGTTTTAAAAAAATAGTTTTTCTTTGACCCCAAGCAAATCATCACACCTAGAACATCGACACCATGAGTAAAGGGCCTATTAGTCAGTTTATTGAAAATAACTTCTTGCATTTTAATGCCGCAGCTTTAGTTGATGCTGCCAAGGGTTATGAAGCCCATTTGTTGGAAAAGGGAAAAATGATGATTACTTTGGCGGGAGCGATGAGTACCGCAGAATTAGGAAAATCGTTAGCCGAAATGATCCGTCAAGATAAAGTACATATCATTTCATGTACCGGTGCCAATTTGGAGGAAGACATCATGAACTTAGTGGCACACCATTCGTACAAACGTGTACCCAACTACCGGGATTTATCACCGCAAGAAGAATGGGATTTATTGGAAAACCATTACAACCGAGTCACAGACACTTGTATTCCTGAAGAAGAAGCTTTTCGCCGCTTACAGTCCCACTTGTTTGACATTTGGAACAAAGCCGACAAAAATAATGAACGCTATTTCCCGCATGAATTCATGTACCAAATGATTTTATCGGGGGATTTGGAGCAATACTATGAAATTGACCCGAAGAATTCATGGATGGTTGCTGCGGCAGAAAAAAACTTACCGATTGTCGTACCAGGATGGGAAGACAGCACTATGGGGAATATTTTTGCCTCGTATTGTATAAAAGGAGAATTTAAACCGACCACGATGAAAAGTGGGGTCGAATATATGATGTGGTTAGCCGATTGGTATACTAAAAACTGCGCCGGAAAAGGTGTTGGTTTCTTCCAAATTGGAGGAGGTATTGCTGGTGACTTCCCTATTTGTGTCGTTCCGATGTTGTATCAAGACATGGAAATGCACGACGTGCCCTTCTGGAGTTATTTCTGCCAGATTTCTGACTCAACTACGAGTTATGGCTCCTATTCTGGGGCTGTACCGAATGAAAAAATCACTTGGGGAAAATTGGATATAACAACTCCTAAATTTATTGTAGAATCCGATGCTACTATTGTTGCACCTCTTATCTTTGCTTACCTGTTAGATTTATAAAACCTACATATGAGACGTGTTATTGTTGATTACGCCAAACTAACCAGCGATATTTTAAACCTTTTGGTCGAAAAATTCCCCGATGGATATGATGATTCTGATATCATTCGCTTTCGAAATGCCCAAAACGAATTGGTTGAAGCCGTTGAAGTTCGTACTGAAGACACAATTTATTTGGTAAAAGTGAGCACCAAATTGGCTTCACGCATGGAAAAATTTGAAGATGAAGAAGAAGATTTGGATGCAGTAATTGAACCTATTGCACCCGTAAAAGGGGTCGATTTGGATGATGAAGATAGCCCTAGTGATGAAGAAGAGGAAGATGAAGTTGACTTATTAAAAGATAAAGGCGGTTCAGATGATGAGGAAGATGATGAGGAAGATGATTTTGAAGATTCTGAGATTTATGATGACGAAGATGAAGACGAGTAATTGAAATTATGTGTTTTGAATTATAAATGAAATCCCGAGTAATCAGCACTCGGGATTTTTTTAATATGCTTCATTCATAATTTAAAATAATACCATTCAAAATTACCCCTTGAGGTAGCGTTGCTGAAACACGTTGACATGATGATTTTGATGACCAATAATCATAAAACCAAGGGCGCGAACAGAAACCAGATGACCCGAAGCGGTTCCCATACTTTGTAACGCTTCCAGGGAAAAGGATCTAAACAAACACAAGGTTGCTTGTCGTAAGGCTGTAAATTCGGTCAACAAGTCTTGAATACTACGGCGGTTGGCCTGTGCATTGATGACGTAAAAATCCTCATCAAAACCGGGGAAAGCCGTTTGATCTTGACGTGCAATACACAAAGCTCGATAAGCAAAGACCCGCTCGGAATCCAAAAGATGTTGCAAAATATCTTTAATGGTCCACTTTCCTTCTGCATAGCGGTAATCAAATTTATCCATGGAAATATCCCGAACAAAATGAATTAAGCGATGAAGGGAAATTTCCAATTCTTCTACTAAAGTATATTCAGACGATACTTGAGCAAGGTAGCCCGCATAAAAATCGGCGTATTCTAAACGATCAATAGCGTTTATTCGCATAACCAAGGGTTTCTGTCAAAGATAACAATTTTATCTAGCTAGTCCAATCAGCCCAACGGGTTCGTTTCTCTTTTTCTTGTTTAGTAATGCGAAGTATATCCGACAACACACCGCGCGCTGTTACTGCTTTTCCTGCTCCAGCACCTTGAACAACAAGGGGTTGTGTTCCATACGAATCCGTGTAAATTTCGATCAAATTATCAGCTCCTTTTAATTGCCCTAAGGCCGAATTTTGGGGAACCGATATCAACTTCACTGCCAATCTATCCCGCACCACATCCCACTCTCCTACATACCGTAATACGTGATTATCTGCTTGCGTGATTTTGGCAATATGAAACGGTTGATTGAATTCATTTTGCTGACTTTTATACTCGGCCAAAGAAAGGGAAGTTTGCAACGCTGGTGGCAATAACGATTCGACTTCCACCTCATGTAATTCAGCCTTTGAACCCAATTCTCGAGCCAAAATCAACAGTTTTCGCGCCACATCATTTCCCGACAAATCCTCTCTTGAATCGGGTTCGGTAAACCCTTGTTGTTCAGCTTCTTTTACTAATGAGGCAAAAGGAACCGTTTCTTGACCAAAACGATTGAACAAATAGCTTAAGGTTCCTGAAAACACTCCTCGAATACGGTGCACCTTTTCACCCGCTTCAAACAAATCGCGTAAAGTATTAACAACGGGCAGACCTGCGCCCACGTTGGTTTCATATAGAAATCTACGATCGAATCGCTTGAGATGCAACCGTAACTCTTCGTAAAAATCATAATGTAAGGTATTGGCTTTTTTATTGGCCGCCACAATATGAAAACCCGCTTGAATTAAGGGAATGTAATTTTTAATGATGTCCTCACTCGCCGTGGCATCTACAGCAATTAAATTTTCTAATTCTTGCGTATGAACATAATCAATAATATCCTCCAATTGGTAAGGAATAGCTGATGATGTGAAATTGGCTTCCCACTGATTCTTGACGCCCTCCTTTTCAAAAAAAGCTAAGGTTGAATTGGTGATAATGGGAAATCGTAATTCAATTTGATGGTGCTTTTCAAAAAAATCTTGCGCTTGAAGTACTTGGTGAATTAAAGTACTCCCCACATTACCGATACCAAAAAGTACGATGTTAATCCTGAATGTTGACATAGTGAAGTTGTTTATGGGTGTGAAACACCGGTTGTAAAAAAGAAATTAACTGTTCGAATTCGATCAAAAAGGCATCATGACCATGAATGGACTGTATCTCGTAATATCGGATTTGATTAATAAAGCCTTGTGCGTCTTGAACGGTTTTACGATTTTCAATAGCTGTAAAAAACATATCCGAATCAACTCCAACGACATGTATAGACGCATGAATGGATTGGATTACTTCGGCAAAAGTCCCCCGATGTCGGGTAATATTGTGAGTTTTAAGCAAGTGATTCATCAACCGATAAGCCGATAATCGAAAGCGTTCGCGCAATTTTTCCCCGTGGTTGCTTAGCCATCGTTCAACGGCAAAAGCCCCTGGAGTCACTGTTTCTAGTTTGAAACGCGCATTGATCGATTGTGGGGTTCGATAGAGCAACATGGCGTGTTGACGTGCGTCTTGTAATGGTTGGGTCGAATGTTGCAAAATTTGTTCTTGAACATGTACGTGCGCAATTACCCAATCGGTGGCTTTCCAGTCGGTGGCAATGGGAATAAGATGTTGAACAGCATGCGGCTGCTCTACTACCATTTCCCAGGCAATAGCGCCTCCCAAACTCCCGCCAATAAGGGCAAAAATCTGTTCAACCTTCAACTCATGTAATCCTTGCCAAAACATACGGGCGATATCCCGAACGGTAAAGTCGGTGTAATTGGAAATTAAATTCCCTAGGATACCGTCGTACCCGTTGCCGGGAATATTAAACGCGATGACCGTATACGTTTCCAAATCGATTACTTTCCCAATTCCGATGAGTTCGTTCCACCACCCTTTTTCTCCGGTTACGGTAGAGTTGCCGGTTAGTGCATGATTGACTACAACGACGGGCGCCGCACCGAGGGGCTGGCCAAAGGTTTCGAAGTACAAGGGCAAAAAAGGAGTGGTTTTTCCGTTTTCCAAAAGGAATTGGTGGAGTTCTATTTTGGCTAATTTTTTCATTTTTTCTCGTGTTGTGATAGCAGTTTTTGATGTTGAATCGCTTTTCAATGAAGCACTTTATCCCTAGCCCCGACCTACCAAAGGCAGGCAGGTTGCGCCGATATCTAAGTAGCGCAAGCGGAATAATAAAGGCGAAAGCGGGACCTACCTACGGCAGGCAAGAATAGCTCCAAAAAACTGTGGAAAGCTCCCCGAATGTGGCGCATCCGGGGGGTTCCACATGCAAACTAAAACCTAGACTGTTTTTTCGATGGGCAATGCCGCAAAAACGGTAGCCAAATCCGCTTTTAAATCGTCGATAGCCTCGAGGCCTACCGAGAGACGAATGAGGTCGGGTGTCACCCCGGTGCTCTCTTGTTGCTCGGGCGTTAATTGTTGGTGCGTGGTACTCGCTGGGTGGATAATCAACGATTTGGTATCACCTATATTTGCCAGCAAGGAGAATAATTTGGATTCGTTGGCGACTTTTTTCGCGGCTTCGAATCCACCCTTAAGTCCGAACGTCACAATTCCGCTCTGTCCTTGGGGTAAATATTTTTGGGCCAAGTCATAATATTTAGAGGACTTCAATCCGGGATAGTTAACCCAAGCTACGGCCTCTTGTTCGTTTAACCATTCCGCTAAGGCCAGGGCATTCTGACTATGTTTGAGGATACGGACTTCCAATGTTTCGAGTCCTTGTAGGGTTTGAAAGGCATTAAACGGACTCAACGCAGCGCCAAAATCGCGTAATCCTTCGATACGGACTTTAGCTATAAATGCGGCAGCACCGAGGGCTTCATAATATTTCAATCCGTGGTAACCTGCTGCGGGTTCGGTAAACTCAGGAAATTTCCCATTACTCCAATCGAAGGTTCCGGCGTCTATGATTACACCGCCCAATGAGGTTCCGTTTCCGGTGATGTATTTGGTGAGCGAATGAATTACGATGTTGGCGCCGTATTGAATCGGGTTGAGTAAATACGGAGAAGCAACGGTATTGTCGACGATAAAAGGCACTTTGAAGGCTTGGGCTTGTTGGGCGATGGCTTCAAGGTCGAGTACATCCAATTTGGGATTGCCAAGACTTTCGGCGAAGAATACGCGGGTATTTTCTTGGGCGGCTTGGATAAAATTTGTCGGATCAGAAGGATCGACAAATGTGGTGGTGATTCCCAAACGGGGTAAAGTCACATTGAGTAAGTTGTATGTTCCTCCGTAGAGGCTGTTGGAAGCCACAATATGGTCGCCTGCCTTTAACAACACCAACAAGGCTGTAGCGAGCGCTGCGGTTCCAGAGGCTGTGACTACGGCTCCGATTCCGCCCTCGAGTTGGGCCAAGCGTTGTTCCAACACATCGTTGGTTGGGTTGTTAAGACGAGTATAAATATACCCTGCTTCACTCAAGCTGAACACATTGGCCGCATGATCGGCATTGTTAAACACGTAGGAAGTGGTTTGGTAGATGGGCACGGCACGGGTTCCTGAGGTTTGTTGAACATCGTGTCCGGCATGAAGGGCTTTGGTGGCAAATTTTGTTGTACTCATTTTTATGAATTTTAGTGATTAGTAACTAATGATTAGAATTTGATTATCGACTTATGACTCTTTGACTTACGACTTATCGACTTACGACTTATCGGTATAAAAAAAGGCCCTCTTGATTTGTAACCAAAAGGACCTGAACACTATATAGAAATAACATAAGGATCACCTTTGGCAACAAAGCATGGTACAACAACACATCATCATGTGCATCATTAGGCGGTGGTTGCTATGTTTTGCTGTGGTGGACATCGTTTGAGGTTTCAGGTTTCAGGTTTCAGGTTTCAGGTTTCAAGTTTCAAGTTGGGGAATAAAAAAAACCCCTGCTTTTGCAGAGGCTTTCGGTATACTTGAGCGTTATAATTTCTTTTTCAAGTTATGCCATAAATGTCCTCTGCGGGGAAGTTTCCCACATCATGCAACAAATTTGACACATTAATTTTTTCATTGATACTTGAGTTTTGATTTTTTGTTTTTCAACTTTGCAAATTTCAAAAGGTTTTTTGGAATACACAAGAGGTTTTTAAAACTTTAACAAAAAATATTTTTTAAACCACTTATTATCAATGTTTTAAATTTTATAAATTAATACATTAAGCCGAGTTACGACTGGCATTCGTATTGCCAAACAGCGAGCGAATGACTAATTTTTCATACGTTTCCAACAAAGCCACATCCTCCTTTCCCTCTTTAAATTGTTGAATTTGCATTAAGGCATATTGCTGAATGACCAACAAGGGTAAAACAATTTCTTCACGCATTTTTATAGAAGCAATGCCTTCAGGGTAGTTTTCCATCAACTCTTGATGACCGGCAATTTTTAAAAGCAATTTTTTGGTCAATAAAAACTCCTCATGAATGAGTTCCCAAAAGGGTCCAAATATTGGATCATGTTGCAAATACTGCGTTAAAGAAAAAAATGACTTTGCCAAAGCCATCATACTGTTTTCCAATAACGTACGGAAAAACAAAGAATGCTGATATAACGTTTGCACTTCATCCCAACGACCGGCTTTTTCAAAGGCATACAAAGCTGTACCCACTCCAAAAAATCCAGGAACATTTTGCTTCATCTGACTCCACGACCCGACAAAAGGTATCGCTCGTAGATCGGAAAAATCCAATTGCGCTGCTGCTTTTCTTTTAGCAGGTCGGCTTCCGATATTCGTTTTGGCGTAATAATTCAACGTACTGCGTTGTTCCAAATACGGTATAAACTGCGGATGGTTTTTGAAGGACAGGTATTTTTCATATCCCAATTGGGCTAATTCATCGATAGTTGCTTTATCGGAACTTGTTAAATCATTTTCTTTTTGGACAAACAACCCATTGGATATGCCAGCGCTTAACAAATTTTCTAGATTAAAACGACAAGAATCAAGGGTTCCGAAATTGGAACTGATGGTTTGTCCTTGCACGGTAAGTTGAATTTCTTTGTGTTCAATTCCTGAGCCTAACGAAGCATAGAATTTATGGGTTTTCCCACCACCCCGTGCTGGAGGTCCACCCCGACCGTCAAAGAAAATAACTTCAATCCCGTATTTACGTGACATAACAGTGATGGCTTCTTTGGCTTTAAAAATAGACCAATTGGCCATCAAGTACCCACCGTCTTTGGTTCCGTCGGAGAACCCTAACATGACGGTTTGCGTTTTATGACGACGTTTCAAATGTTTATGATATTCAGGATGTTTGTACAATTGCTCCATTATTGAGGCGGCTTGTTGTAAATCATCAACCGATTCAAACAAAGGAACAATATCAACCGATGGCTTTTCCCAGCCCACCCAACGGAACATAGCAAGGGTTTCAAGCACATTCAATGCCGACTCATTATTGCTTATAATATAGCGATTGCAACCTAACTCACCATTTTGATTTTGAATAGTTTGCATAGCTTCAATGGAAGCCAAAGTTTGCATAACAATTGGACTCTCAAAATCAGACGAGTGCACTTTTCCTCGCACCGCAGCGAGTTGATCAACTTTAAATTTTTCATCCCCTTCTGCATAAGCATTTTGCCCCAAATGACGCACTACTGCATCTACGACTTGATTGTGTATGACACTGTTTTGACGGATATCGAGGGAGGCGAAATGAAAGCCAAACGTTTGCACCTTCCATAGAAGCATTTGCACTTCATCCAGATATAGGGCTTGGTGTTTTTCGATTAATACGTATTTTATAGCCTGTAAATCGGCGATTAACTCCGGTAAGTTGATATATAATTCCCCATGCGAATAAAAAACGGAACGGTATAACTGTTGTTCAATTTTGGCGATGATAACATCTACCTCTGTAAATGTCAACTTGCGTTTCAATTTTCGGATATCGGTATAATAGCATTTGAGAATGGATGTGCGTAACCGTTGTGCTACTTGCAATGTGATTTCGGGCGTGACAAACGGATTTCCATCGCGATCACCCCCAGGCCAAAATCCCAATTGAATAACAGGCTGTAGTTGAAGGTCGGTATCATTGGATGTTGAATAGAGGTTTTGCAAAATTAACCCTGTAGTGCTGTAAAAAACATTTTCCAAATACCATAGTAAACTCACTGCTTCATCATAAGGAGTAGGCTTTTCTTTTTTTATAAAACGGGTTTTCCCCAATTGCGCGAGTAACTGCTCGATTTGGCGTAAATCGTTTTGTCGAAGGGCTTCAGTCAAATCGGTAATGATACCTAAAACAGCCCCTGGGTAAAACTGAGTGGGATGCGCCGTCAAAACCGTTCGCACGCGAAATCGTTGCAAAAATTCTTGTAGTTGTTGTTGCCGTTCGGCAGTATCACACCGTTCTTTAATTTCACGCAACGACCCTGTACCTTCAAGATTATTTATGGAGGAGAAAGCGGCGTCTTCAATGGCATCAAAAAGAACAATTTGCCGTTCAACATATTGAATAAATCGAAACAAGAGCGGAACCAGGCTTTCGGCATCTGAACGCTCCAAATACTTGGCAGCAAAGGTTGTCACGATATCAATAGGAGTCATCTGTTGCTGCAACCCTTTGGCGCAAGCCTCGCTAAACAATGGTAATAAAACCCCTGTATTATCAACAGCATCAAAAGGCAACGTGATAAAAACACTGTTGTACAAATGGTATTTGGATCTAACCTGTTGGTGAAATTGTACGGATTGTGGTGAAGTGTACATAGCTTTTGCGTTAAATTACATAAAAAAACCCCAAGTAAATCTTGAGGTTTTCATAAAATCAAATACCATTGAAATGCTTAAATATCTTTAAAAATAGTATGCATTAAGCGTTTTTTGTCATTAATACTTTCTTCCAATGAAATCATGGTTTCAGTACGGTATACGCCTTCGATATCATCAATCATGAAAATGACGTCTTTAGCATGCTTGGTGTCGCGGGCACGAATTTTACAGAAAATATTAAATTTTCCAGTAGTCACATGCGCCACAGTAACAAAGGGAATTTCATTAATTCGCTCCAAAACAAATTTGGTTTGCGAGGTGTTATTCAAAAACACTCCAACATAAGCGATAAATGAATAGCCTAATTTTTCATAATCCAAAGTAAGCGAAGAGCCCATAATAATGCCGGCATCTTCCATTTTCTTCACCCGTACGTGAACTGTTCCTGCGGAAATCAACAATTTCTTGGCGATATCCGTAAAAGGTACACGGGTATTATCAATTAACATGTCGAGAATTTGATGATCCACTTCATCCAAACGAAACTTACTCATAGCAGCGTGTTTATAATGTTTATTTATACGATTACAAATTAATACATTTTATTCAGTAAAAACGAAAAAACAATGTTATATTTTTACACCATTAACAAAATTTATCGTTTTTCCTAAACAGAAATCCGCTTTTTCATCAATTTTAGGAATATTCTCTTTTTCATCGGAATACGGCATTTTATAAGCATTAAACATGTAATGTCCCTTATTTTCTTCCAAATCTCCTACAGCACTAATATAGGCGTTCAAGTGAATTTTTCCGTCAATTAATTCTTCACGGTACTGAGCAGCAAAATTCGTAATTATTTCCTTACCATCATAATTAATTTTAATGTTTTTATAAATAAAATCATAAAAAACAATTTTATTTTGAGGAATTAGTAAATAAAGTTCGTTTTCGTTGCTAACTAAATCGTTTTCGTAAACATGCATCAATCCGGAAAGTAAAGCGATAAAAATCATTTTTCGAGTATATTCTCGAAGATAATCATTTTGATAATGTCCGGCCTCAAAAAGAACCGTAGGCACTCCTCGATGGGTGAAATAGTCGCCTATACAATTCAAATTAAACGAATCATCAAAACGCCCCACTTGATTGGGAATATGACGCTGTAATTCGTCATTCATAGCAACAATAAGCTGCATGGCTCGGGTTCGAACCTCATCAACCGAACGTTCCTCATTATAAGCAGGTGCCAAAAAGGAAACCGTAGCTGGTAATCCGCTATCCCCTGCTCCAAAAATAGTCCGCTGGTCGTGAAGATTATAGGCTAAATCGGGTTGAAATGCTTCAAAAACCTCCCGAAGAAAGCGACTTTCGGGTTGGGTAAGCGCCACCGCATCGCGATTCAAATCCACTCCATTGGCATTCACCCGGGTGTAGACTTCTGCCCCATCGGGATTCACCATAGGTAAAATGCAAAAACGAAAATGAGAACACATGCGTTTTGCTTCGGGTTCATCACTGCATAGAAAAGCTATGAAATCAAACAAAGCCTTGGTCGTAGTACTTTCGTTTCCATGCATTTGAGACCAGAGCAATACCTTGTAATTCCCGCTCCCTATTTCCAGATGATACAGTGGTCTTTTTTGTACAGAACATCCTTTCACGTTTAAGGAAAGTCCAAGTTCTTGGGCCACACGTTCGACCGCCGCCAAAGGAACATAGCGACCAAATAATGCATGTTGTTTATAGATTTGAAATAAATTGAGGTAATCCATAGCGGTAATTATACCTACAAAGATACCAAAAAAAAGCTCCGTACCAGAGGCGACGGGAGCTTTCCTTCACGGTCAAATGAAACAAAAAACAAACTATTTGCAATGTAAGTATACACTGCTTATTCCGGGTTCAAGTCGAGCAGCCACGGGCGCTGCATCGGCTGTGGTGTTGGGCAATCCAAAGGTGAACAAAAAACCCCATATTGGCACGTTCAGACACATAAATAGGCTTGGAAACCGCATCATACGCCACATCCACTGGATTTCCTAGGGTTGATAACGGTCCGTAGACGCGAACTTGATTGGTTAACGCGATGGTTCCGCCATTGGGAGTTGCTGCAATCACCAAACTAAAATTATTGATAAAAATTAAACCGCCGTCAATGTCAGAAGCTACAGCCCCAACATCGGTTAATACCATGCGATCGTTACTTGCTGCATTGGTAATGCCATGCGTGCGAACCAATCCTGTAATGGTAACCCGTTTGGTCGGCATAATCGAGCCTGAAGGTAAGTAGAAAAATCGTTGTCACTGCAAGCGAAAAAGGACTTACGAATGCCAACAAAAGAAATTTGTTTTTCATAAATAAAAAGGTTTGAAGATGTTTTTCCTTATTTACGAAAAACGAGCAGGTAGGGTTTTATAAACCTGAAAATTGTCGTTCGGGGTAGCGTCCTTGAACTCCTTTGTAAAACGCGAGAAAAGTAGGCAGGTCTTTATCTACATCCCCTGACGTATAAAATGGTGCTCCAATGCGAACCTCTTTTTTACCAAAATCAAAAGCTACGGGGATGATAGGGACTTGGGCTTTGTGGGCAATAAAATAAAACCCAGTGCGTAAAGTATCGACGTGTTTGCGCGTTCCTTCTGGAGCGATTCCCAATCGAAATATCTCCCGTTCATTGAAAATGTCGACGATTGCATCCACTAGGTTTTTCCCACCACTACGATCCAAAGGCGCCCCCCCAATAGCTCGAAAATAATATCCAAAAGGAAAGATGAACAACTCTTTTTTACCTACAAAATTCATTTTTTGATTGACAATACCCCGCACTAAGAGTCCAATGAAAAAATCAAAATTACATGTGTGCGGCATTACAGCAATAACGTATTTGGGAATGGCCGGGTCAAAAGCACCCACCAAACGCCATTGCATTACACGAAAAAAAATAAATTCGTAAAGTCGTTTTCGCATCCCATTAATTTGGTGTAAATTTAGAACATAATACGGACTAAACCTAACCCAATGCTAGCCAAATACCTAAGCTATTTATTTCCGATTCCTGTAGTCAAACGCAAGTCTACATTAAGCAAAAGTCTCGAAGTAACATGGAACAATGGGCAATTGGTTTTAGATAGTGCGCAAACCAATTATTCTTTTGGAAGTCTGCAACGCATTTTACGGAAAGGGTTGAAGTATATAGGATTTGAACGCATCCGTAACTTTCAAGAAGTGCTGGTTTTGGGAGTAGCGGGTGGCAGTGTAATTGCTACCCTAGTGGAAGAAATTCGCTTTCGGGGTAACGTTACGGGCGTTGAACTCGATGCCGACGTGTTGCAGGTCGCCAAAGACTATTTTCAAATCGACCGCTTTGCGCAATTAGAACTCATCGTCGAAGATGCCTTTTCGTTTGTGTTGCGCTCTCAAAAAAAGTACGATTTGATTATCATTGATATATTTCAGGATACGCAAATGCCGCCCTTTCTTTTTGAGGATTTTTTTATTCAACACATCAACCGACTCTTAAATACGAATGGGTTCATTTTATTCAACACCATGGTCTTATCGCCCGAGGATACTAAGCGTAATGCATTGTACCGTCAAAAATTTTCCGAAAATTATTCCGTACGTATGTACCCCAAAGTAGAGGAACATAACGAATTGTTTACCATTAAAAAATTAGCGTGATGAGTGTTGTAAAAAAACTATTAGTGGGCAAATTTACCTACCGCGATCGCCCAAAATTCAATCCAATCCAACGGCGAATTTTAAATATCAGAGCGATTTGGAACAATGACCATCAGTACGATAATGGGATAGAAAAAATAGTTCGTCTCTTTCTTTCTTCATCGCAATTATTATTCCCGGGCGTTTACATTAAATACCTTGCCTGTAAAATCGGGCATGAATACCAGGATTTAGCCATGGATGTCTATGTGTTGGCCAAAATGGCGTTACCGTGGACCATTTTAATTTACGGTTGGCAACACCACCAAATCCTATTAATCTTGATGATTTACATGCTTTTGGAGACGATATTTTACATACCCACACTCATTTTTGCCTCCGATTTATTTGTGCGCCCTCGTTCATATAAACGCTCAATGCTCCTTTTGTTTTTTAACTATATCGAAATTGTGGTGGCGTTTGGCGTACTCTATACCTTGGGCGATAATATGAACAAACCGTTTACCCACTGGTTTGATGCCGTGTATTTTAGCTTGGTGAGCGCCAATTCTATCGGATTTGGAGATTACTATCCCATTACCACTTATGGAAAAATCTTAGTAAGCATTCAAGCCATGTTCTTCCTATCGTTTGTCTTACTCTTCCTAAATTTTTTCTCCACCAAAGTGAAAAGCAAAGGGTATTTTGACAATGAAGAGAGTGAATAAAGAGGTAGCGAGCCACACAATTGCTTTAAATGTGATTTTTAAAAGTTTGGATTCAAAATTACTGTCGTGAAAACATCACCCGTGCTTGCTCCAAATCCTTAGGCGTATCAATACCTATGCCTACATGTGAGGTTTCGACCATTTTTATACGCTTCCCAAATTCCAAATACCGTAACTGTTCCAATTTTTCGGTAGCTTCCAACGGTTGCATCGGCCATTGCGCAAAATCCAATAACGCTTGTTTGCGAAAGGCATACACCCCGATGTGACGCATATACCGCAACCCTTCTACTCGCTCCCTTGGATACGGAATTACCGATCGGGAAAAATACAGCGCATACCCCATTCGGTCGGTGACCACCTTTACCACATTCGGATTTTCAATTTCCGTGGTATCGGTTATGGCGACCATCAAAGAACCCAAATCTATCTGTTGGTCAACATCTTCCCGAAATGCCTGTAACAACGCCTCCAAAGGTTCCCGCGCTATAAAAGGTTCGTCGCCTTGTACATTCACAACGATATCGGCTTCCAAATCGGCCACCGCCTCGGCAATTCGATCACTCCCACTTTCATGGTGACGTTGACTTCGAATTACTTTACCCCCGTGGGCTTGAACCGCGGCTTCAATTTCATCGGCGTCGGTTACCACAAAAACTTCATCAAAAAGTTGGGTTTGTAGTGCCGCTTCATAGGTGCGCACAATTACGGGTTTACCACACAAATCCTGCACCAATTTGGCAGGAAATCGCGTCGATGCATAGCGGGCTGGAATAACTGCAATAACGTTCATAAAGGCTATTTCGGGTAAAAATACAAATTCCCTGTTGAAGGCCTACCTACCTTAAAAAATATTTTCCTTCTACATCACCAGGTACAAAGGCATTCCCAATCCAAAGAATACGCAGCAACAACGCCCCACTTTGCGTTTCAGAAATTGGTATCTTTGTCCCAAAACGTTTACCTCATGCATGTTGATACTATTGTCGCGTTAGCTACACCCGCTGGAGCAGGTGCAGTCGCGATTATTCGTTTGTCGGGTCCCCAAGCCATAGCGCAAGTCGAAGCCGTGTTTGTTTCCATCAAAGGAAAAAAACTAAGCGCTCAAAAGTCGCACACCCTTCATCTCGGCACGCTCATTGACCACGGCAAAGTTATCGATCAAGTCTTGGTGGCACTCTACCGCAATCCCCACTCCTACACTGGCGAAGATGTGATGGAAATCAATTGCCACGGGTCGACGTTTATTCAACAACAAATTATCCAACTTTTTTTGCGCAGCGGGTGCCGTATGGCGCAACCCGGTGAATTTACGCTCAGGGCTTTTTTACACGGTAAACTCGACCTATCCCAAGCCGAAGCCGTGGCCGATCTCATCGCTTCCGACAATGAAGCCGCTCATCAAATTGCCCTGCAACAAATGCGCGGCGGTTTTAGTAGTGAAATACAACACTTACGCCAAGAGTTACTCAATTTTGCGTCGTTGATCGAACTGGAATTGGACTTTGCCGAAGAGGATGTGGAGTTTGCAGACCGTACCCAATTCAACCAACTCGTTGCCCGTATAATCTTGGTTTTAAAACGATTAATCGACTCGTTTGCCGTGGGAAATGTGCTCAAAAACGGCATTCCCGTAGCGATTGTGGGCGAACCCAATGTGGGGAAATCAACATTGCTCAACGCGTTGCTGAATGAAGAGCGCGCCATCGTTTCTGCTATTGCGGGTACTACGCGCGATTCGATTGAGGACGAACTCGTGATTGACGGCATTGGCTTCCGATTCATAGACACCGCGGGCATACGCCAAACCCAAGATTATGTGGAGCAAATGGGGATTCAAAAAACGTTTGAAAAAATTACCCAAGCCCAAGTTGTTTTGTACTTACTCGACAGCGTGGCGTTTCAACAAGACCCCACAAACTACCGCCAAGCCTTGGAGAAAATCAAAAATCAGTATCCCCAAAAGCAATTGGCAGTAGTGTTCAATAAAATCGATTTGCTAGACGAGGCGACTACCGAAAGCTTGTTGCACGAATTCGAATCGATGCACGTACAGGTCATCGGACTTTCGGCCAAGGAACAAAACGGCGTGGCGCAGTTAAAACAAATTTTATTTTCACTAGTGCAAACGGGCGCCCTTCGCAACAACGAAACCATCGTAACCAATACACGGCACTACGACGCCCTACTAAAAGCATTGGAAGCCTTACAGAAAGTCCAATGGGGCATGGATACCGGAGTTTCCTCCGATTTGGTGGCGATCGACATCCGGGAAGCCTTGTACTTCTTGGGCGAAATCACAGGCGAAGTAACGAACGATGAGTTGTTAGGTAATATTTTTGCAAATTTCTGTATCGGCAAGTAACCACACTCCTTTTTCCTGTTACGTAGGTGTTTTTTGTATAGATTACATTTTTTTAGCACTTTTTTTAAAGTTTTTCATTAAATTTGCATATCGCGAATTGCGAATTACAAGCTATTCAATAGCAGTCAGAAATAAATACATTGGTATGAAAAAGCATAACGGAATGAGACCGCACGATGTGGTCATTTTATTAAAAATAATAGCCCTTGATAATGAAAATTGGATGATGAAAGACATCGCAAACACCTTATATATTAGCTCTAGTGAAGTTAGTGAATCATTAAACAGAAGTGCTTGGGCAGGTCTAATAACTAGCGACAAAAGAAGCGTATTTAAATCAGCTTTGTTTGATTTTATAATTCACGGCTTAAAATATGTATATCCTCAAAAACCTGGTGCAATGGTTAGAGGTATAAAAACAGCGCATAGTGCTCCTCCTCTATCATTTGAAATACTAAGCAATCAAAACTATGTTTGGCCTTATGCTGAGGGAGATTCCAAAGGATTCGCAATTGAACCTTTACACCCTAACGTACCTAAAGCGTGTTTAGAAGACCCTAAATTATATGAGTTATTAGCTTTGTTAGATGCAGTAAGAGTTGGCACTACAAGAGAACAAAATGTGGCGATAAATGAGCTTAAAAACAGATTTCAAGAAATAGATAATAAATGAAAAACACGCAGATAAACTATATAATTATTGAAAGAGTTGCTAATGCATTAGGTGAACTGAATGAAAAAATAATCTATGTAGGTGGTGCTACAGTTAGCCTCTATATAAACGATCCTGCGGCAGAAGATGTCAGACCTACAAAAGATATTGATATTAGCATCAATGTAGCTTCTTTTGTGGAACTAGAGAATATTAGAGAACAACTTTCAGTGAAAGGATTTAAGCAGGCAGCTGATTAAATGTAATTTGTCGTTTCAAACTAGAAGATATATTGGTCGATGTAATGGCAACAAAACCTATTGCTTGGGCTCCTGCAAACCCTTGGTTTGAAAAAGGTTTTGAACGATTAGAGAAAATTAAAGTAAACGACATTACAATTCAAATTATGCCACTAACTTTCTTTTTAGCAAGTAAATTTGTTGCATTTCACGACCGTGGTGGTGATGACCCACGATTTAGCCATGATTTGGAAGATATAATCTATATTTTAGACAATCGAACCGATTGGCATCAAATTCTAATAAACGAAGAAGACCAAGAAGTAAAAGAGTTCTTAATAAATGAATTTCGTAATATCCTAGCATCTAGCAAAATACAAGAAGCAATTTTGGGTAACTTATTCTTTGAAACGCAAGACAAACGATTTGCAATCATTATGGATAAAATCAATAAAGTTGCAAATAGTTAAGTTTCCCTTATTAAATCAAAACCCTTAACAACCTTATAACTTGTTTTCAATACTCAAAACAAATTCAGTTTCATAGCTCAAAAATTAAGGTCAAGTAGTGCACCTTAATTGTACCTAAATATCTACAAACCCTTTATTTTTATATAAAGTTAATCGCTGTATCAGAAAAAAAGTTTTTGGCCGGCAACTTCCGGTCGTCCGCTGTATCCCCGATAGGAATCGGGGGATGCCGCTCCCACTCTAGCAATATCAAATCGATATCAACCTTAATGGAGGAAGCTGATACACCCGATGAACAAAAGGAGTTAATGGACATGCTCAAAAAAGTTTCGCTACCTTTACAAGATACGATGAGCAACTTGAATGAGGTAATTAATGTACAATCGAATTTAGGATTACATAAAATTTTTAAATATTAGGTAGAGAATATTTTAAAAAAAATACAGATAAATTAGGAACATGAATTATTTTGTTAATATCGACCCACTAATACTTGAAATTGCGAAAACAAAAACTTATTTAAAAGGGGATTTGCTTGTAAAAGAAGGTAAGGTATGCAATCACATTTTCTATTTGCAATCTGGAATAGCCCGTCTTTTTTATAATCAAAAAGATAAAGAAGTTACATCTTGGTTTGCTATTGAAGGTCAGATAATAACTTCTAGTAGCTTTATAACTAGAAGCCCAAGTATTGAAACATTGCAATGCTTAGTAAACTGTACTGTACTTCAAATTGATTATAACGATTTGCAACAATTATT
>NZ_JBEILJ010000042.1:0-22444 GCF_040379285.1 Flavobacterium sp.
GCTTAAATCAAGCGATCGAATTAGCTTTAAAAAATAATCGCTTCTTGGAATACAGTAAAAAATAATGGTTATTTATAGTTTGCTGCCAATGAAGTAAACACATTTCGAATGGTCGGATTAAGTAAGACCAATGTAAACTCAAACTTTAATACAATTCAATATGCATGGTATCTGCGTAACGATGGGATCTGTGAAATCTATGAATCTGGAACTAGTAGAGTAATTCTTGGTGCTTATTCCTCCGGTGATTTGTTTAAAATTTCTATCGAAAGTAACGTGGTAAAATATTACCGAAATAATATTTTGATCTACACTAGTACGATTGTGCCAACATTACCATTACTAGTTGATGTTTCGATTAATTCTGTTAATGGTACTATTACTAATGCGAAAATATCAAATTATTACTCTGGGGTATTTAGTGCTTTTGCTACTAATGCTGGTACAACTCCTTCATTTCAATGGAAATTAAACGGGGTTAATGTAGGTAGTAATAGTGCGGTGTATTCCAATACATCAATTGCTCCTGATGATGTTGTTACTTGTGTCCTTACACCTAGTGTTAGTGGGTGTTCTGCATCTGGCAATATTGCATCAAATTCAATTGTAAACAAGGCGATTGCCAATTTGACTGGTTCAGATATCGTAGTTCGTGGAACAGTTGCTACAGGAACCTGTCCTAATGTAGTTTCTGAAGATGTGGTTTGGAATACAGCTTCTTTACAGAATGTGAGTGCTACAGGAAATAGTTTGCTCAAAACACAGTCTAATGTTAACTGGAATGGTGGTGCTGCTTCCTACAATACTGTTGGTAATAACGGCTATATAGAGTTTACTGCATCAGAAACTAATACGTACCGAATGTGTGGTTTAAGTTCATCAAACGTTAATTCGAGTTACAATACCATTCAATTTGCTATCTATCTTATTGCTAATGGCGTTTATGAAGTTTATGAATCAGGATCTTTTATAGGTAGTTTCGGTTCTTATAATTCCGGTGATCGTTTTAGAGTTGCAGTAGAAAGTAATGTGGTTCGTTATTACAGAAATAATGTTGTTTTCTATACAAGTACAATAACTCCAACATTACCCCTACTTGTAGATGTTTCGATAAATAGTGTGAATGGAACAATTACGAATGCCAAAGTAGTGAATACTAATGCAGGCACCTTTACCGTTACGGCTACAAATGTTGGTGCTTCACCAACTTATCAATGGAAGGTGAATGGTGCTAATGTAGGGTCTAATACGACAACGTATGTTAATACTAATTTGCAACTTAATGATGTGGTAAGCTGTGTTGTAACTCCTGATGCTTCAGGCTGTGATACAGCTACCTATCAATCAAATTTAGTTACCGTTTTATCAAGTGGAAATCCTATTGTTGCCCCCATCACTGGAAATACCAACGTTTGTTTAGGTAGTTCCACTCAATTAACAAATGCTACTCCTGGTGGAACTTGGACGAGTAGTAATCTGAGTATAGCTACTGTAAATGCAACTGGATTAGTTACCACTCTAGCGGCTGGAACGTTACAATTACCTATACGGTTACTAATGGTACATGTAATAGCAATGCTGTTACAATGATAACGGTTAATAATTTTACACCTACTGTTACATTAACTTCAAGTGCTGCTTCTATTTGTTTTGGTACTAGTACGACCTTTACTGCTACTGCTAACCAAACAGGTGGAGGAGTGATAACCTATACATTCAGGGTAAATGGTGTAAGTGTTCAAAGCGGGCCTTCTTCAACTTTTACAACATCAAGTTTAAATCAGGGTGATGCGGTAACTTGTCAGATTAATATTAGTGGTGGGGCTTGTTTGGTTCAAACAACTGCCACCTCAAATACAATTACAATGAGTGTCAATCCAATTGCTACTCCTACAGTTGTTTTGAATACACCTTCAACCTCAAATTGTAACGGAATACCTGCTACATTTACTGCTACAGCGAGTAATATTGGTGGAGGTGTAGTATCCTATAATTTCCGAGTGAATGGAGTTAGTGTTCAAAATGGGACTATTAATTCATATACACTTGTAAACCCTACAAATGGAGTACAAGTGAGTTGTGATATTTCAGTGCAATCAGGCACCTGTTTGTCTACAAATTCCGCAACATCAAATACAATTACTTTAACTATTTCATCTAATAGTACTCCAACTGTTAGCATTACTTCAACTTCAACATCTTTTTGTTCAGGAAATTCGGCAACTATAACAGCAACCGCTTTAAATACGGGTGGTGGAACGGTTACGTATACTTTTTTAAACAATGGCGCAATAGTTCAAAGTGGTACTTCAAATAGTTATACAAGTTCAGGTATTGTTAATGGTTCAAGTATAAAATGTAATATTTCTGTTTCTGGTGGTACCTGTTTAACTTCAAGTGTTGCAAGTTCTAATACACTTAATTTTAATGTTACTAGTCCGAGTATAGTTTTAACTTCATCTGGAACAACACTTTGTACTGGAACTAATGTTGTATTTACTGCAACCGCCTCCAATACATCTGGGGTAGGCACTATAACTTATATTTTTCAACGTAACGGTGTCACAGTCCAAAGCAGTTCATCCAACACATATTCTACAACCACTTACTCAAATGGTGATGTATTTGTTTGTATATTGAATGTTAGTGGTGGAGTTTGTTCTAATGTTGTATCAATTACGTCAAACCCTATTTCAATAAATGCCTTAAATACATCTGTGAGTATCTCACCAAGTGCAACAACAATTTGTTCTGGGACTAGCGTTACTTTTACAGCTAATGCAATTAATACTGGTGGGGGTACAATTACATATACTTTTAGGAGAAATAGTGTAGTTGTTCAGACGGGGTTATCCAATACTTTTACTACAAGTACAATTTCTAACGGAAACTCATTTAGCTGTAGTATATCTGTGACCGGAAGTTCTTGTGGTAATACAGCTAATTCTAATGCAATTCAAATGAATGTAATACCAACTGTTACACCAGTAGTTAATTTGTCAGTTAGTCCAAGCTCAACATTCTGTTCAGGAAGTGTTTTAACCTTTGTTGCAAATCCCACTAATGGTGGAATTTCTCCTATGTATGATTTTAGAGTTAATGGTATATCTGTACAGAATACCAATTCTAATATTTTTGTTAGCGATGCTTTATTAGACGGGCAATTAGTTGATGTAGTTATGACAAGTAATGCAGTTTGTACAACTACTCCAATTGCAAATAGTAGTGTAATTACAGTAGCTATTTTACCAACACCAACAGTTGGAACTGCTTCGTCAACACCGTCTGTGAATATCAATACTTCAATAACACCCATTACACACGTTACAACAGGTGCAACAGGTATTGCTCCAGCATCAGGATTGCCTCCAGGTATTATCGCTACTTGGTCAAGTAATACCATTACTATTTCGGGTACACCTACTGTTTCAGGCGTATTTAATTATAGTATTTCACTACTTAGTGCCTGTGGTTCGGCTACTGCTACAGGAACAATAACTGTAAAGGATGATATAGATGGTGATGGTGTGGATTCTGCATTCGATGGAGACGATGATAATGATGGAATTACAGATGTTTTAGAGTGTGGAATTTGTTCTAATGCTGCGTTTATGAACGGTAATTTTGAATCGCCAGTTTTATCACCCAATACTTCTAGTTCTGTGCCATTAGTAAATACGTCCGGGTGGTTGAATACCGTTGAAAGTACATTAGAAATTTGGAGTACAGGTTTTAATGGTGTGCCTGCAGCTACTGGGAATCAATTTGTAAAATTAAATGCGGGTACTATTTATCAAACATTTTGTTTGAATGGAGCTGGTGGTACTATAAATTGGAGTGTTAAACACAGAGGTAGAGCGGGTATTGATGTAGCAGCAGTTCGTGTTGGAGCTACTATTGGTTCTGTAACAACAATCGCGACGATGTCAGATGGGATAACTGGTTGGGGAGCTTACACAGGTACTTATACTATTCCTACCGGTCAGACTTCTCTGGTTATTGCTTTTACTCCGATTTCTTCGACTGGTGGTGTGAATTTTGGGAACTTTATTGATGATATTCAAATTATTATTAATCAAAGTTGTAAAGATTCAGATGGTGATGGCGTTACCGATAATTTAGATTTGGATACTGATAATGATGGAATTCCTGATATAGAAGAAGCTGGATTTAAACAATACAGTTCAAATACCTCTACCATGAATTTAACAAGTGTTGCTACTTGGGCTGATTCTAATTCCAATGGGATTAATGATGCAATTGATAGTTTAATCATCGCTTCAACATACAGTCTAATTGATACCGATAGTGATGGAATACCAAATTATTTAGATTTGGACAGCGATAATGATTCCTTTTGGGATGTTGACGAGGCAAGTCTTCTCAATGGTGACGGTGATATTAATGGAGATGGTAAAGGAGATGGATTGGATGTCGATGCTGATGGTTTGCTAGATTCTTTTGATAACTCGACTGTTTTTGGAACAACTTTTAGAGCGTATGCTCAAGATACCGATTCCAATGGTATATCGGATTACATACAGTTGGATTCAAATAATGATGGTGTTAAAGACATTCAAACAGGATTGTATGCTAGTTTCGATACCAATGGAGATGGAAGAATAGATGGATCAGGTGATTCAGATAGCGATGGAATTTTAGATGTTTTTGATACGAATGATACAGTTAAAGGTTCACCAAGAGATTTGAATCGGAAACTTTATTTAGATTTTGATGGTAGAAATGATTACGCAGAAAATGTTTCTCTATTAGGTGGATTATCCAATGCAACGTTGATGGCTTGGATTGATTTGAATTCTACTTTTAGTACAACAGGTGTTGTTGTGGGTCAAGACAAGTTACAACTGCGAGTAAGCAATTCTAAGAATTTACAAGTCATAGTTAATGGAACCACATTAACTTTTGGTACAGCTTTAAATACCTCACAATGGTATCACGTGGCTGCAACTTTTGGTGGAGGAATGCTTTCATTATATTTAAATGGTAATTTGGTTGCATCACAAGCTGCTACTGGAAGTATAGCCTCTGATACAAGTAAACTTACTTTGGGTAAAAATCCGTTAAGTGCTACCAATTATTTTAAAGGAAAAATAGATGAAGTTCGCGTCTTTAATTCGGATCTAACTGCAACTCAAATCCAAAGAATGGTGTATCAAGAAATTCAAAATAGTTCCTCTCAAGTTCGCGGAACCATTGTGCCTAAAGATATTGAATCGCTTCCTTTTGACAATTTAATTCGCTATTACAGGATGGATACCTACAAAGATGATATTGTGGATGATCTAACTACTAGTACAATCGACGAAGGAGCAGGGATGAAAATGTATAATCATAAAGTAATTGCTGTTCAAGAAGCACCAATGCCATTCACCACAGTGCGGACTGGTACTTTTGCTTCGGCAGTTGATGACCCTACTAAAGACATAAGAGGATTAGATGTTATGGATTCTGATTTTTCTATAATACAAGTGAAGCACAACATTACAGAAACTGCTAATAGTATTGATTTGGGTATGTTTGTTGATCCAGGTGTGACCGTGAATATGACCAACGATACTAAATTACAGAATGATTGGTATTTAAAATTGGATGGAAAGATAGACTTGGTTGGTAAGTCGCAATTGATTCAGACTGTTCTATCAGATCTTGATGTTTCAAGTTCAGGATTTGTAGAAAGAGATCAACAAGGGCAATCTAATAAATATAATTATAATTATTGGTCTTCACCAGTGAGTTCAATTAATAACAGTTCAATCAATCATGGGTTTACTGTGGCAGGAGTTATGAAAGATGGCACAACAAATACACCACAAAATATTGTTTGGACAACTGGTTATGACGGAGCTCCTACATCACCATTGACCTTGAGCAGTTATTGGATTTATAAATTTCAAAATTCGACAAATACCTATGCTAACTGGATGCCTGTAGGTCAAAATGAAACTTTAATGTCAGGTCAAGCTTACACTTTGAAGGGTAGCGGTAGTCCCACTTTAAATCAAAACTACACTTTTGTTGGAAAGCCCAATAACGGTATAATTACATCAACTGTAGGTGCTGGTAATCTAAATTTATCTGGTAATCCCTATGCCTCTGCAATTGATGCTGATAAATTTATTGATGATAATTTATCAAGTATTACAGGTACCTTGTTTTTCTGGGAGCATTATAATTCAAATACTTCACATCAATTATTAGATTATCAAGGCGGTTATGCAACATACACTAAAACAGGTGGTACGCCTCCTGTAGCACCTTCAGGTATTAGCGGTTTAGGTTCAAGTAGTAAAGTGGCTAAGCGATTTATACCAGTAGGTCAAGGTTTTCTTGTAACAGGCTCCACAAGTGGAGGAACAATAACTTTTAACAATTCGCAAAGATTATTTATCAAAGAGGATAATGTTAACTCTTTTACTTTGTTTAGAAATGTGTATAGATCAATTACAGAAAATGTTGACCCATTAATGAACAATGCTCAGGATGATTTTGATCAACAACAATTCATGAAAATTCGATTAGGATTTACTTCAACAGATAATCTTCATCGCCAAATATTACTCGGTTTTATGAATGAGTACGCTTCTTCAGGATACGATAATGGATATGATGGTATTAGTATTGAAACACTTTCTAACGATATGTATTTTATTAATAATAACAATAAACTCAATATTAGTGGCGAAGGATTTTTTAATGTCAATGCTGTCTATCCCCTTGGTGTTAAAAATGCAACATCGGGATTAGTGACATTTGTAGTTGATAATAAAGAAAACTTTGATGAGGGTCAGGATATTTTTATCTACGATAGTCAATCGGATACATATAACAGCATTAAATCTCAAGCGTATCAGGTTTATTTACCTTCAGGAACTTATGACTCACGATTCTCACTACGTTTTACTGATGGTTCTTCTCTTGGAGTTGGTGAAAATGGTGATGTTAAGGAGATTTACGTAACACATTCACAAGCAAATAATACTATTAACATTAAAAATTTACAACAGAATACAATTGTAAAATCTGTTATTATGTTTAATCTGTTAGGTCAAGAAATTACTTCCTGGCAAACAAATAATCTAGACCAAACCGACATAAGATTACAGATTGGTAATGTGAGTTCTGGTTCTTACATAATAAAACTATTAACTGATGGCGGAATTATCTCAAAAAAGATTTTAGTGAAATGATACAAATATTTGGCTTATGAAATTTAAAACATCTTTGCTGTAATTATAAGTTATTCACCAAAACAATAATTATAAACAACCTGTTGAGTGTAACTATTTGAAGTAAAATAATTAGAATAAATTTTAGCCAAGACATTGAAATTTAGTATTTTGAATCTGAAAAAAACCAAAATATTATAACGTATATAGTTAATCTTTTTTTATATTTATTGAAGTTTTAAGTTCTTTGACCCGAGCGAAGCGAATTGGCGAAGCAATTTTGAGTTAGATTTTAAATCAGGAATTGGAGGATATCCAAAAATGTCTGATATAGAAGTGATTATATTGATTTTGACTGCTGAATTTATGTCTATTGACAGTAAAAATTCACTTTTCAAACAGCTACTTCCAGGTGAAATTTCCAATTTTATTTAGCGAAGTTAATTTAATAAACGACGTAAAAAAGCTGTTTTGGTTTATGGATAAATTAGAACAGAATTAGCTGCTAACTTTATTTGTCTTGAAGACTACTTTATTGTTAAACGTATGCCTTATAAGATTTGTAAATTTTCACGACATAACAGGATAAAAAATTTGTAAAGACGATTTTGAAATGGATCCTTTAAAAGTATTTTGTGCATCTGTCTGATTGTGTGCTGTTTGTCGATACAGGATATCAGTCTAATAGCATACAATTGGATTTATTCCAAACAGTAAATTTTAAATTTGACCCGAGCCTAAAGGGAGAACAGGTCAAGCAAACATCAAAAAGAATGAATCAAGAGAATTATAATACAACGCCGTATGTTTTAAATAATCCAGAAAAAGAAGAGACATTGTTCTCGAAGATATGTGACCTTTTTAATTAGAAGAAATTACGCAAAACCTTTTTAAGGATTTAAAACTCGAATTTTGACCAAAATAACAGCATAAACTCAAGTTCAATATATCAATAAATTTATCTTTGATAGACCAATAAACAACATTAAAAATCAATTAATTAAATTTCACCCAACAGGTTAATTATAGTTGTTAATTATAAGTTTATACAAATGACAGAGGTATTCCAAACATATTTAGAAACTGTTAGGGCAATTTGTCCTCAAGTAAGCGAAGTTGAATTGAATTATATTAAAAGTGGTTTAACTATATCAGAACTTAAGACTAAACAAATTTATATTAGTGCTAATACTATTCAGAAAGAAATTGGTTTTGTATACTCAGGTCTTTTAAGGGGATATTATATTGATAACAACGGTAGTCAAATTTCTATCAAGTTTATACGGGAGAATGAATTTGCAATCGACTTTTCAGCATTCATAGAACAGAAACCTAGTATGTATTATTTTCAATGTATAGAGCCTAGCATAATTGTTAATATCCCTTATCAGCATATACAATTAGGATATGAAAAGTTTCCAGTTATGGAACGTTACGGTAGACTTATTGCAGAAGAAGTTTTGAAAATTTTGCAAAAGAGAATTGAGAGCTTTCTTTTGGGAAATGCTGAACAGCGTTACTTAAAATTTTTAGAGGAGTATCCTGACTTAGTTAAAAGAGTTTCGATTTCAAATCTTTCTTCTTTTTTGGGAATTGAACGTCAATCGTTAACTCGAATTCGAAAAAAAATTGATTTAAATTTAGTTAAACAACCCAATAACATTTAGTCAAAGTTTTCGTTAAATATATTTATTTAAAGAAACTCATAAATACAGACCATGATGAAATCGTTTTTTTATTAACTTATAAAATTAAATACTATGAAAAATTTTTTGTTAAACACTATTGTGTTTTTAGTTTTCTTAACTAAAGTTCAGGCTTGTGTCCCTACAATAACAAGTCCGAGAATGAATGTTTTTTCTCAAAATTCAATTCTCTTTTGTGATAATGATGATACAGAGGTTTTATCAACCCAACTCTATGATTCTTATCAATGGTATAAGCAAGAATGGGCGGCTGTGCCACCAGGTACGCCAAATCCAAATCCATGGATTGCGATTCAGGGAGCAAATTCTCAAACGTTAACCATAAATGGAACTGACGATTTATTGTATTATTTTAAAGTTGTGGTAGTTCAAGGAGCATGTTCAGCTGAAAGTCAGGTAATTCTTGCTGACGGTTATAACTTTGGTTTGCCTTACTTGATAGCTAATTTTGAGCCAGGAACTTTTCAATCTCTAGGCAATAATAATTTTAATGTATGCAATGGAGCATCGGTAGTTTTAGAAAATGGTTTTGATCAAGTTTATGGTTTACATACTTGGTATAAATGTATTCCTGTTGGTATACCACCCGTTCCAGGAGATCCTTGCATAATTCCTAATGAGAATGGCGATACTTATACTGCTACTACCACAGGTTTCTATGGTTTTTGGGCTTGTACATCTTATTGTCCCAATATATGTTTATTTTTAGATTTACCCAACTTCATTCAACTTAACTTTGGAGAATGGTTATTTTGCTCATTAAGTAATCCTGAATTTGATTCAAATAGCATAAAGTTGTATCCGAATCCAACTACTCAAGTATTATTTGTAGGGAATCAAAGTGATAATCAAAAAACATTATTAAAGATAATGGACATGTCAGGTAAAGTTGTTTTTTCGATATCGGATTATCATTATGGAGAACCAATTGATTTATCTACGCTTGAGGCTGGAAGTTATTTGCTTGTTTCTGAAACTGAAGAAGGAAAAATTTTAAGAAATAAATTTGTGAAAAAATGATTTTTTACAAAATAAATCAGTATTATCCGATAAAACTTTTTTGAAAAGCTGGGTTTCCATGAAGGTTATTTGTAAGACTCCCTATTTCATAGACCAACTGATTAAATTAAAATATAGATCTTAATTTTTAACCATTATTACAAAGCAACCCCCTCGTAGGTTTTCGGCATCATTCAAAGCAAAATGTAAGCTCCCCTTTTAAACAGTTCGTTTTAAAGGAGAGCTTTCTTTACATATAAAAAATCAGAGATAGCGAAAGATTTTTTTAACAATTCTTAGCTTCCCTTTATAAGGCGCAAAGCGCATTGGAACTTCTCCCCAAAAGTGCTTTTGCATCACTGATTTTCGATGGCTAAACGTTTCAAATCCCCAGCGGCCGTGATAACTTCCCATACCACTATGACCCACACCACCAAAAGGCATGCGTTTATTATTGAAATGTAACACCGTATCGTTAATACATCCGCCACCAAAACAAAACGTTTCGATTTGCTTTCGCGCCCAAGCGATAGAATTTGAGAATACATACAAAGCCAAAGGCTTTTCAAATTGTCCGATTTTTTGTTGAAGTTCTTTCTCGTTAGTATAGGAAAGTAAAGGAAGTAAGGGACCAAAAATTTCCTCTTGCATCAATGGACTTGAGGCACTAGGATTTCGAAGGAGTGTAGGGGCGATGTAGCGTTCTTCGGCATCGTATGTTCCTCCAAAAACCACAGAACCCTCCGAGAGCATGGCAACCAACCGATGCCAGTGCTTATCGCTAATTATGCGTGCATAATCGGGAGACCGTTGCGGATTTTCACCATAGGCGTCTCTTATCGCTTGCTGCAAGGCTTCTTGCAAGGGCTCAATGATGCGCGCATCGGCCAAAATATAATCGGGGGCAATACACGTCTGCCCTGCATTGATAAATTTACCCCATACGATACGACGTGCTGCGCCTTTTAAATCCGCGTCTGCCGCAACGATACAAGGACTCTTTCCACCCAATTCCAAAGTTATAGGAGTAAGGTATTGTGCGGCTGCAGCGGCTACAATTTTACCCACCGCTACGCTTCCTGTAAAAAAGATATAATCCCACCGTTGCTCCAAAAGACGTTGGGCTACGGTTGCATCGCCTTCTTCAACCCGAACTTCTTCGGGACTAAAAACTGTTGATAGAATCGTTTGAATGCAAGCCGAAGTATGCGGTGTAAGTTCGGATGGCTTCAGCACCACACGATTGCCTGCAGCAACAGCGGCCACCAACGGCGACAAGGCCAATTGAAAAGGGTAATTCCAAGGAGCAATAATTAACACCTCGCCATAAGGTTGACGGTATATTCGGTCGGTATTGGGAAACGTGAGTAAGGACGGCCAAACCCACTGCGGTTTTGCCCATCGGTTCAAATGCTTTATCGTGTAGGTTATATCGGCAATCACATATTGGGTCTCGGTAACTACGGTTTCAAAGGCCGGTTTTCGAAAATCGCGATACAGGGCCTCAATAAGCGCTTCTTCATGAGCGATTACTGAGGCGCGAAGGGCTTTTAGCTTCTCTTTGCGATAGCGAATGTCGGTGGCTAACTTCATGGTTTAAAAAATTCCAATACGCCATCCCATATAAAAGTCGGCTTGCTTGGCATTGGTCATCAACGCCGTAACGCCCGAACTCGACCCTATAAAAAAGCCCCCAGCACGGAATGCCAAGCCCGTGTTGAAGCCTGAAATTTCATTTTGGGTGAAAGGAACAAAGATTTCAAAAAAACCTAAATCAACATGAGGCGTAACAATGAACGTGTTTTGTGTGACAATTTGATCATTGACTTCTACATCATTTAATCGTTGCAAAAGGTAAGCGGAAACAAACAACTTCGGGATAATTTTGACATCCCCATACAAAGAGAGTGTCGTGGGGAGTTGCACCCGAAAATCACGGGTACCATCTCTTCGCGTCAAATAACCGCTGTTCAATAAAATGGTCTCGATTTCACGCAAACTTTCAACGTTTTCGAATTGATTTAAATTCAAACTTTGCGTGCCTTGTATCGAAAGGGTATAATTGGTTGATTGATTATTGTTTTCATTAAACGTCATCGCCCCGAGGTTGCGAATGGCCAATCCCAAATTGAGTTTGTATCGGTTTTGATTTTTCTTCGGATTTTCAGGCGGTGTATCACGCCATTGGTAGTTGATGCCAATATCCGCGCCTACACCATTCAATCCACCGAAAGCCGACTCCCGGTAATTATCAAATTGGGTAAAACTATTGGCTAAAGTTCCCGAATACGCAATGTTTACCGAAGCTTGGGTGTTGGTTAAAAAAGCATTACCTCCCACTCGAGAAATGGTTCCAGTAAAACGATCCATTCCCAAGTTGGCATACGACCCCGGAAACAAGAGTTTTCCAGTAATTCCAACATTGAGTTTGTGCTTGGCTTTGTTCACCAAACTAAAAGCCGCAGTGGCCCCAAGTTCGCCCCAAGTTGTTCCGTTCACCCGCTGGTTGTAATTGTTCGAAACCGTGGCCGAACCTCCAATTAACGCATTGATACCCGCATTGACAAAGGCATCTCCCAAGCGTGGGTCAACATCAATTATATCCAAATTACCGTGAAGGGTACTGCTGATACCTAAGGTCCAACGTTTAAATTTCACACTCATGCCCAACCCCATAGCTTGCACATTGGCGCTTAGGTTTACAGGATCGGTACCGCGAAAAAGGATATTTTCTAAGTTGTCATTATTGACAATATCATCAACACCCAATTTGTTGTTGCTCACCCGAGCGTTAAACCCAATGAGGTGAATGTCAAATTTATTGGATTGGTTATGAAGTTCAGCAGGGTTGAACTGTGCATTAAGCACACCCACACGACTGGACAAACCAATACCCGTGTATTGTTCTTGTGCCGAACTAGAGAGACTAGCGAGGACCATACAAGAGAGCAAATATTTTTTCATATTTAGGGGATTTGTGTAAAGGTACTTATTTTTTAACAAACGAGATGAAGGGAGTTTTAGCATACTAAATTCCACAAAACCTCGTCGGGAGGAGGCGCTATTATCGTTAGCGGTTCTTTGGAAACGGGGTGAATGAACTGCAATTGACGGGCATGCAGATGAATTCCGCCATCGGGATTGCTGCGTGGAAAACCGTATTTTAAATCGCCTTTGATAGGGCAACCGATAGCAGCCATTTGGGCTCGTATTTGGTGGTGCCGTCCTGTGTGCAGAGCAATCTCCAATACAGTATACCGATCCAAAATACGTAGGGTCGTGTAGGATAATTGAGCCAATTTGCTATCGGGAACTGCTTTTATATAAGCTTTTGAGGTATTGTTTTGCGGATTCCGTTTCAGGTAATGTACTAAAGTTGCCTCTGGTTGCGGTGGTGGTTGCTGCACGATGGCCCAATACGTTTTTTGCGTTTCCCGTAGGCTAAACAAGGCATTCATCCGTTCCAAGGCTTTGGATGTTCGCGCAAAAACAACCAAACCCGAAGTGGGCCGGTCCAACCGATGTACCACGCCCAAAAAAACATCGCCAGGTTTAATGTATTTCTTTTTAAGGTAAGCTTTGACCAAATCAGGCAATGGTGTATCACCCGTTTTATCGCCTTGCACCAAATCGCCCACCCGTTTGTTGACAACAATCAAGTGGTTGTCTTCATACAACACCTGTAGGTTTTCGGGTGTACTTACAATTTTCATAAAAAAAGAGTTAGTGCGTATTTGGGTGGGTAAATTTTGGGTTCAATGTTAAAATTCAATGGCAATGTCAATGGTAATGTCAAAATTCAATTTCAATGGCAATTTCAAAATTCAAAATTTAAAATTCAAAATTCTCAATAACCAATCAGTATTGCTCATGCGCATTGGGGAAGTCCTTCGTTTTTACATCGGTGACATACTGTCCAATGGCTTGAGACATATCTTCATACAGATTCATGTAACGGCGTAAAAATCGAGGACTGAATTCATGGGTCATACCAATCATGTCATGAAGTACCAACACTTGGCCGTCAACACCACTGCCCGCACCAATTCCGATGACCGGAATTTGCAATTGCGAAGCTACTTTTTCAGCCAATGCAGCGGGTATTTTTTCCAATACAATAGCAAAACAACCTAAACGCTCCAAGACTTTGGCGTCTTCCAATAATTTCTCGGCTTCAGCATCTTCTTTGGCGCGCACGGTATAGGTTCCAAACTTATAAATAGACTGCGGTGTGAGCCCTAAGTGGCCCATTACCGGAATGCCTGCATTCAAGATTTTCTTGATCGAATCTTTGATTTCCGAGCCACCCTCTAATTTCACCGCATGACCGCCACTTTCTTTCATGATGCGAATGGCCGAACGCAAGGCTTCCTTCGGATCGGATTGATACGTTCCAAAAGGTAAATCCACGACCACCAATGCACGATCAACGGCGCGTACCACGGAAGAAGCATGGTAAATCATTTGATCTAAGGTAATAGGTAATGTCGTTTCATGTCCCGCCATCACATTACTCGCCGAATCGCCCACCAAAATCACATCGACACCCGCCGAGTCCACGATTTTGGACATCGTATAATCGTAGGCTGTGAGCATGGATATTTTTTCGCCTTGGGCTTTCATATCGACCAAGGATTTGGTGGTTATTTTTTTGTAATTTTTTTTGGCTACCGACATGGGTGTATGGTTTTTGAGGTTGATGGTTGTAAAAGTAGTAAAATCGATTTGTTTTTAACGCAAATAAGGTATTTTTACCCTCGAGAAAACCATGAGAACCCGATGAGAACATTCCTTTTGTACTGCTGCATTTTTTTTAGCCTTACCACATTCGCGCAAGATGCGGCTGTCAAGCAAACCATAGAACATTTTTTTGAAGGCTTTCACCAAAGGGATACACTCAAAATGAAAGCGGTGTGCAATCCTTCCCTGCGCTTGCAATCGATTATTACAACCCAAACCAAAGGGACCCAACTGTCGGAAGAACAGGCCGCTCTTTTTTTTCAATCCATAGCCAACGTACCTTCGACCTTGGTTATTGAGGAACGGATTTTGAGTTACAGCATTCAAATCGACGGGGCTATGGCTGTAGCTTGGACCCCGTATCAATTTTTTATCAACGGTAAATTAAGCCATGAAGGTGTTAATGTATTTACCTTATTTCAAGAGCAAGGCATATGGAAAATTATAAGCATTATCGATACCCGACGACGTTCCTAAATGTATTTTTGTGGGTATTATGGCCCGTATTCGCTTGGGGACAAACAGATTCATTGCGCTTCGAATGGGGAGGATTGGTAGATACGTATTATGCGTATGCCCTTCGCGAACCCCAGCAAGAGCAAAAACTTCCATTTCAATACAACTACAACCGTCATAACGAGTGGGCGATTAATATGGCTCTATTGCGGGGGAAAGTAAGTTACCGCAACACGTATGCCATCGTAGCCTTACAGGCTGGGACCTATGTGGAAGATAATTATGCGCAAGAATCCATACAATTGCTGAACGAAGCCTACGTAGGTATCGTACTCGATCCGGCACAAAAACATCGGTTGGAAGTGGGCATCATGCCAAGTTACATCGGATTTGAATCGGTGACCACGTTTAACAATTATACGCTAACCCGTTCGTTATTGGCAGATAATTCTCCCTATTTTATGACAGGGTTAGCCTATCGCTATCAACCCAACACCCATTGGATGCTAAGCGCATGGCTTACCAACGGTTGGCAACACATTCGAAAACCCGATCGAAATTCGGTACCGGGTATAGGAACGCAGCTAACGTTCAAACCCAAAGCAACGCATACCTTCAATTGGAGCACCTACGCGGGTGAAGAGGCCATTGGCCTGAACTCAGGCATGCGTTGGTTTCACAATTTGTATTGGGAGGCGCAATGGTCGGAAGAATGCCAAACGATTGTGGGTTGGGATTTGGGTTGGCAAAAAGCCCCCGAAGGCTATCGTCATTGGTCGGCGCCCATTGTGATGGTTCGGTATATACCCTATGCGCATTGGCAAATGGCAGCTAGGGTAGAGTACTACACCGATCCGAAGCAAGCACTGATACAAGAAGCCTTACCCTTGACCACCTGGGGCGTATCGGGTAATGTTGATTACCACGTGAATACCTATTGCAAACTCCGCTCCGAAGTGCGTCATCTCAGTGCCACCCATCCCTTACTCAACGGGCAATCGTCCCAATGGTTGTGGACCACGGGACTCGCCTTTATGTTTTAACAATCAGAGAGACTTACCGTGATGGCCAAGCCGCCTTCTGAAGTTTCCTTATATTTATGGTTCATGTCTTTGGCCGTTTCCCACATCGTGTGGATGACTTTGTCCAAAGGTACTTTAGCGTTTTTAGCATCGGTTTCTAAAGCCAATTCGGCGGCATTAATTGCTTTAATAGCTCCCATGGTATTGCGCTCGATACAGGGAATTTGTACCAAACCACCGATAGGGTCGCAGGTCATTCCTAAGTGATGTTCCATGGCAATTTCGGCTGCCATTTGCACTTGCTCAGGAGTTCCACCCATCAATTCGCATAAGGCTCCGGCAGCCATCGCTGAAGATACGCCAATTTCGGCTTGACATCCACCCATGGCTGCTGAAATGGTCGATCCTTTTTTGAAAATAGATCCGATTTCGCCTGCCACCAATAAAAACTGTTTGATTTCTTTCTCACTAGCCTGGTGGTTTTCGATGACCATATAGTACATGAGCACCGCGGGAATCACTCCAGCACTTCCGTTCGTTGGAGCAGTAACCACACGTCCCAGAGCGGCATTCACTTCGTTGACGGCCAAGGCAAAACAGCTAACCCATTTTAGGATTTGGCGAAACTTTACCTCCGTTTTTCGAATCACTTCCAGCCATTCTTGTGGTGAATGATAGGAGAGTGTACCGATTAGATTTCGATGCATGTCGAAGGCACGTCGACGCACATTAAGACCTCCGGGTAAGGTGCCTTCGGTATGGCATCCGATATACATGCATTCGAGCATCGTATTCCAAATACGCATCAATTCGTGGTGAATTTCTTCCTCCGAGCGCATCGATTTTTCATTTTCATAGACCAAATCCGATATCGACTTGCCTTCCTTTTGGCAATACTGCAAAAGTTCGGCAGCGGTTTGCACAGGAAACGGGAACGCACATTTTAAGGCACTTTTTTTCTTGGCGTTGGTACGCTCTTCTTTAACAACAAACCCACCGCCAATAGAGTAGTAAGTTTCCGTCACTTTCCCTTGTTGAGTAACGGCAGTAAATTGCAGTCCGTTGGCATGAAAGGGTAAAAAGTTTTTGTGAAATTGAATGTGTGTATCAGGTTGAAAAGGAATCGAATACCTGTTGGCCAACTGCAATTGGTGGTTGTCTCGAATGGTTTGAATAATGGACTCAATTTGATCCACGGGAATATACTCCGGATCTTGTCCACTCAATCCGAGCATGACGGCCAAATCCGTGGCATGTCCTTTCCCCGTGAGGGATAACGATCCATACAAATCTACTGTCACTTCCTGCACCTGATCCAAAAGATTTTGTTCGCGGAGTTCATTTAAAAAGCGTTCGGCAGCACGCCAAGGGCCCAAAGTATGCGAACTCGACGGTCCCACACCGATTTTGAGCATATCAAAAACGGAAATACATTCTTCCATAGGAGTAGTTTGGTTTGTTTACGGTAAAAGTAGTAAAAAATTGGTAAGAAAGTTGATGGTTGTCGGTTTACCAACTCATAGAGTGACCAGTGATCAATCGGCAGCCTGTATAAATTTTAGGATGCAAATTTATACTTATCGACATACACAGTTTCACGATTAATTACTGCAAAAACTTCCGCGTTCCCAAACTCCCTACCTACGTGTTGTCATTAAAAACACAAAAACAGGCTTCCACCCAGTCATGGTCAGAATTTCTTCCGACCTTTTTTATGTTTAAAAAAATAGTTTTGCCCCCCTCTGCATTGTACTACGATTGTTGCAATAGCAAGGTCTCTAATCTTTATTGAGAACCTTGTTTTGGCGGTTTTATAAACTATTTTATTAGCTTTTTTTATACCAGTATTAGCATGGCAACAATCTACGTTATGAATAGCATTACTTGTATTCCGATTTTGTTTAATGAAACAAGGTGACTTACATTGATTTCTTGATTTAAAAACCAAATGAATACTTCAATAGAAGGAGTACCACTAATATAGTATTGCCTATCGGCCATCCTTTGTGCTACGTGCTGAAAATAAAACCTCAAAAAAAATCGCTCAAGTAAATTTGGCGTAGTAGGTAGAAGAATTTTCACGAATTCAGGATTGGCTAACGCCCATCCTGTGCGCTACGCGCTGAAAATAAAACCTCAAAAAAAATCGCTCAAGTAAACTTGGCGTAGTAGGTAGAAGAATTTTCACGAATTCAGGATTGGCTAACGCCCATCCTGTGCGCTACGCGCTGAAAATAAAACCTCAAAAAAAATCGCTCAAGTAAACTTGGCGATTTTTTTTTGAGGTTTTATTTATTCGTGGGGAGAGCAGGATTCGAACCTGCGAAGGTGAAAACCAGCAGATTTACAGTCTGCCCTCGTTGGCCGCTTGAGTATCTCCCCTCCTTAGCGCATGCAAATATAGAAACTGTTGGAACCTATCCAAACATTTTTATGTATTTTATTTAGGGGTATGTTTTAGGTTTTTGATTTCTAAGGTGTTTCCTAAAATCATTTATTTTAAAAGGGATTCAATTTTGGAACGAAGGGCTTCTCCCGTTAGGCCACGCGCAACGATGGTTCCCTGCGCATCCAATACCAAAGTGGTGGGAATTTCCTCCACCTTGTACTGTAGGGCAATCGGATCTTTCCATCCTTTTAAATTCGAAATTTGAGGCCATGTCAAGCCATCTTTCACAATGGCTTTTTTCCAAGCCTCCGCCGACGTATCGAGCGAGACTCCAATAATCGCCAGTCCTTTGGGTTGTAGCGCTTTGTACATTTTGACCACATTGGGATTCTCCTTACGGCAAGGCGGACACCACGAGGCCCAAAAATCAACTAGGGTTACTTTACCCATGCTTTCTTTCAGCGAAATGGTCTTTCCCTCTGGATTTTTGGCCGAAAAGTCTTGGGCTTTCACCGCGGGAGATGAAGTCCCCTTTTGTTTGTTAAGTTGCGTATTTTCTATGGCTTTAAAACGTTCTTCGACTTGCTTTCCAATACGGGTTTCCTTCAGTTTCGGATCCAGTTTTTTGTACGCATCCCGTAAGGCTATAAAAGCGGTATCACCCGAAAACAAGCGTTGTTGGATTAAAATAACCGACATGAAATGGTTCGGATTCTTTTCGGGATACTTTCTGAAAAAATCAAACTTCTTCGTATTGATGGCCGTTACTCCCGCAAACAATTTTTTCATCGTTACCGAATCGTTTTCCTTTTGGGCCTTTTTAAATTTATCAAAGTTCTTCTTCTGGTAGTTGAAAATGTCTTCATCAAATTGCATGTATTTTTCATTAAAAGCTTGCAACTGATCGTTGTAGGGAGTACCTCCAATTTGAGGTTTCTCTCCCGGTTTTTTGGCAAATTTTATGGATATCGTGCCCGGCTCCAAAATGATGTTCATCGCCATATTTAAGTCATCCGCTGACACCGTGAAAATGTCAAAATAGGTGGCTTTGCCCACAAATTCAAATTTTCCATCCTTGATTTCACAAGAATCGACATCTTTTAAAACGCCAAGCTGATTTTCAAATCGTAAATACACTTTTTTACCATCATTTTCTTTTCCTAAATCTCCTTCAATCGTGTATTTATCAGGCGATTGGCAACCTATGAACAGGCTAGAAACTAGTAAAGCAAAATAAAATATCTTCATTATTATCCTCTTAAAATTAAACACAAAAATACATTTAATTATTGGTTTTCATCGGATTTAAGAATGAATTAACCCCGTATTCTAAAAATTCAGTTTACCTTTGTTTTACAGAATTTGACGAATATGACATACCGTTTTTGGATAGGGCTGCTGTTTTTCAGTAGCTTAACCGCTATGCACGGCCAAATCGTAATAAACGAATTTGACGCTGATACGCCCGGGACAGACACCCGTGAATTTATTGAATTAAAAACGGCGACCCCCAACATGCCCTTGGATGGGTATTGTTTGGTGTTTTTCAACGGCGGTTCAGGCTTTCAAAACGCCAGTTATTATGCCATTGATCTCGATGGTTTGACGAGTGATATCAACGGTTTGTTGCTGTTAGGGAACGCTCAAGTGTCCCCAGCACCCGCCTTTATTATTCCCAATGCAACAATACAAAACGGCCCCGATGTCGTGGCCATTTATCAAGCCAATGTCACCGAATTTCCGCTGAATTCGTTGGCAACGACCACCAATTTAATCGATGCCTTAGCATATTCCAATGCGGCAACTACGCAACCCGCTGCTTTGATGACGGCACTTGGATTGACGGTTTGTGTCAATGAAAATCAAACGCAAAATGCGGCCAATCAGTCTATGCAGCGTAATACCAATACAACTTTTTCGGTGACTACACCCACTCCTGGAGTTAACAACGACGGCAGTGGCGTTATACTTAATGGGATCACGATCACCGCAACGCCTTCTCCCATCACCGAAGGACAAACCATGCAGGTCACTTTTACCACCAATACCGCTGTGACAGGGTCCAATTTGACTATCAATTTTGTACTCGTCAATGGGAATTTTACCCTTCTCGATTATAGTGGCAACCAAACGGTGTCAATTCCCGTAGGAAGTACTTCGGCTTCAACAGCGATTCTTATTGTAGACGATACGGCCAACGAAGGGGATGAGGAATTGTTGATTAAAGTGAACAATGTCCCCAACGGGTATGTGCTCAATAACAATTCTATCGTTGTTCGGGTTAATGATAATGATTATATCGTTTCTCCATGGGGAACGCCTTTAAATCCCACCTATGGTATTGTTACGCCCGCCATTCCCAACGGATATTACGATAGTTTGGAGGGGTTATCGGGCAATGCGTTACGCCAAGCGTTACAAGATATTATTGCCAACCCTGCCCTGGTGCGCGCGCATTCATATGGCGATGTTACCGATATGCTCCTCGAAGCCGATCGCAACCCCCAGAACAGCAGTCAGGTTTGGATGATGTATGTTGAAAGTCCACGCTCAAAACTGGATTATCAAATTGGGAGCAGCAATATTGGCGTATGGAATCGGGAACATATTTGGCCGCAATCGCGCGGTGGATTTGCCGACGGAACTTCGTCATTCTCCGACGGTATCGACATTTGGTTGCCTACAGGGCCCGATGATATCTTAGCCGGTCATGCCGATGCGCATCATATTCGTGCCGAAGATGGTGCCGAAAACACCTTGCGCAGCAATCGCGATTACGGTTCCGATTACAATGGCCCTGCTGGAAATCAAGGCAGTTGGCGCGGCGATGTAGCACGGGCTTTATTTTATATGGCGGTTCGGTACAACGGACTGAGTTTGGTGAATGGAAATCCGGTCGACAGTACCGTAGGGCAGATGGGCGATTTAGCCTCTCTATTGGCCTGGAATCAAGCCGACCCTGCCGATGATTTTGAAATGCACCGCAACAATTATATCGCCACTTGGCAACAAAATCGCAATCCGTTTATTGACTATCCTTTATTGGCCAATTATATTTTTGGGCCCAATTTTGGACAACCGTGGTCGTTTGCTTTGCAAAATCCTGACCTTAGCGCAACATCTCTTTGGGTGTATCCCAACCCCGCCAAAGGTTGGGTTCAGGTGCAAAACATCACCGAACCCACAAAAGGTATTTTATGGGACATGAGCGGCAAGAAAATTTCGGAGTATACGCTTGTCTCTTCAGGCAGCGTCTGTTTGGAAGGCATAGCACCGGGCTTGTATATGTTACAACTTCAATCGGAAACCCAACAAAAAATAATCAAATTACAAGTCAATTAATTCGAGGCAAATTGAATGGTAAACGTGGTTCCCACATTGGGTTCACTTTCCACTTGGATTTTTCCACCCATCGCCTCGATTTGATTTTTGGTAATAAAAAGGCCTAATCCCTTCGCATCGGGATTGTTATGAAAGGTTTTATACATTCCAAAGATGTTTTCGCCGTGCTTTTTTAAGTCTATTCCAATACCGTTATCGCCAATGGTGAGTGTTTTTTGTGCGCAATCATATTTGATTTTAATGAGCGGATTTCGATCTTGAGCGGCATATTTCACCGCATTTGAAATTAGATTTAGTAGTATACTTTCAAGATACGCCGCATTATGAATAACGGTGGCTTCCTCATCCACTTCAACCAAAACGGTAACTTGTTTGCGATGGATTTGCTCGCTCAAGGCATTGAGGGTACTGTCGACGTAATGTTTGAACGGTAACGATTCTTTATGGAGTCCTAGGTTGGATTGAATGTTGATAACCTCATTTAGGTTCTCAATTGTTTCTTGAAGGGAAAGCGAAACTTTTTTGAGCATGTCCATTAACTCCTTTTGTTCATCGGGTGTATCAGCTTCCTCCATTAAGGTTGATATCGATTTGATATTGCTA
>NZ_JBEILJ010000043.1:0-21837 GCF_040379285.1 Flavobacterium sp.
GTGTGCGGTTTTGCAGTTATTATTTTCAATAAAAAAAACCTCCCATTTCTGAGAGGTTTTAAGTAAGAGTCGCCCGTCCCGAAACTTCGGGAGAACCGAGTGTGCGGTTTTGCAGTTATTATTTTCAATAAAAAAAACCTCCCATTTCTGAGAGGTTTTAAGTAAGAGGCATCGCCCGGATTCGAACCGGGGTACGCGGTTTTGCAGACCGATGCCTAGCCACTCGGCCACGACGCCTTTTTATTAAGGGAAGCAAAGATAAAGTAAAAAAAAATCAATATCCAAATTCCCACCTTCAATTTGTAGCGCAAATCAAACTTATTTACTGCTAACTTCGGTATTCTTCCATGATAATGGTGACCGCTTCAACATCGCCACCAATGGGAGGATTAAGTTTGGAAACCGCCAAAATGATACGCGATACCGAGGGTATTTCTCTAAAAATACGTTCAATAATCCGTTGCGCTACATGTTCTAATAATTTTGAACGAATCGCCATTTCTTCCACTACGATGCGGTAAAGTAACACATAATCAACGGTATCGATTAACTCGTCGGTTTGTGCTGATTTTCGTAAATCGGTTTTTACTTCCAAATCTACTCGATAATCACTTCCAATTTTTGCTTCTTCCAGTAAACAACCATGAAAAGAAAACGTGCGGATGTTCTGTAATTTAATTGTTCCCATTTTATTTCGGTGCCAATTTTCAAATTGACGAATTAAACATATCTTTGCTAAAATTAAGAAATTTCTATGTCTACCGAGGAAAAATCACTCAATTTTATCGAGCAAATCATTGAAGACGATTTAAAAAACGGGTTATCAAAAGATAAACTTCGCTTTCGTTTTCCACCCGAACCCAATGGCTATTTGCATGTGGGTCATGCCAGTGCGATTTGTTTGAATTTTGGCTTAGGTTTGGACTATAATGCGCCCGTAAATTTGCGTTTTGATGATACCAATCCTTCCAAAGAGGAACAAGAATATGTCGATGCCATCAAACGCGATGTGCAATGGCTTGGATTCCAATGGGATCGCGAGTGTTATGCCTCTGATTATTTCCAACAATTGTATGATTGGTCGGTAGCATTGATCCAAAAAGGGAAAGCCTATGTAGATAGCCAAACTTCAGAAGAAATGGCCAAACAAAAAGGAACTCCCACACAACCGGGTACAGATTCTCCTTTTCGAAATCGTTCGATCGAAGAGAATTTGGACTTGTTTACACGCATGAAACAAGGTGAATTTCCAAAAGGAACCCATGTGCTTCGTGCTAAAATCGATATGACTTCCTCCAATATGTTGATGCGCGATCCGATTATTTACCGCATTATGCATGAACATCACCACCGTACAGGTAACGATTGGTGTATTTACCCAATGTATGATTGGGCGCATGGGGAAAGTGACTATTTAGAGCAAATTTCCCATTCGTTATGCACCCTAGAATTTTTGCCGCATCGCGAATTATACGATTGGTTTTTGGATCAAATTTATGATGAAACTAAAGTTCGTCCCAAACAACGTGAATTTGCCCGAAGAAATCTATCACATACCGTGGTTTCTAAACGGAAGTTACTTCAATTGGTGGAAGAAAAACACGTTTCAGGCTGGGATGATCCCCGTATGAGTACCATTTCTGGGATGCGTCGTCGCGGGTATCCACCGATGGCGATTCGTAACTTTGCCAAAACGATTGGAATTGCCAAACGCACCAATCTTATCGATGTTTCTTTATTGGAGTTTTGTGTTCGTGAAGAATTGAATAAAACTTCAGATCGCGTTATGGCTGTCCTCAATCCTGTAAAGTTGATCATTACCAATTATCCAGAAGGTCAAGAAGAATGGTTGGATGCCGAAAACAATCCAGAAGCCGATCCGATGACGTATCGTAAAGTTCCTTTTACAAAAGAGTTATATATTGAAAGAGAGGACTTTAAAGAAGGAGCCGACAAAAAGTTTTTCCGTCTTACCCTAGGAACAGAAGTGCGTTTAAAGAATGCATACATCATCAAAGGCGAAAAAGTGATTAAAGATGCCCAAGGTGAAATAACTGAAATTCACTGTACGTATGATGCCGATAGTAAATCGGGAAGTGGAACGGAAGCGAGTATGCGTAAAGTAAAAGGAACCATTCATTGGGTGTCTATTCAGCACGCTTTACCCGCAGAAGTTCGCATTTATGATCGTCTTTTTACACATGAAAACCCTGATGGCGATAAGGAAGTGGATTTTAAAACCTACATCAATCCCAATTCGTTGCAAGTGATCACCGGATATTTAGAACCGAGTCTTCATCAAGCGCAACCCGGAACGTCGTATCAATTTCAACGCTTAGGGTATTTTTGTGTCGACACCTATTCAACCCTTGAAAAATTAATTTTTAACAAAACGGTCGGCCTTCGTGACACATGGGCTAAAATTGAAAGCAAAGAATAAATTTTATGTGTAAAAACAATACAAAACCCGATACAACATCGGGTTTTCTTATTATTGGTAATTCTTATTCTTTATAAAAATAAAATCAGATATAGTTATTAAAAACCACTGAAATACATTTGATTTCCGCTTGTTTTTTAAAAGATGAATCAGATTAATTAACTACAGATGAGAAAGTGTTGTAAATCGTTTAAATTAAAGTTTTCACTCAAAAAACGCCTTTTTTTACTACGATTAACCCTGTCAAAAAAAAGAGGCCCGTAAAAGCCTCTTTTCATTCAAAATTTTATTCCGGTTGCGATGTATCGTTCGGATTGTAATCCAAGGATGTTTTATCATCACTATTTTTCAACCGTTTGTTTTGTCTTTTCATTTGCTCTCCAATTTGATTGCTGGCAGCAAAACTCGCCACCATGTTATTCAACATATCGGTTGCTGCTTGAGGTGAATTGGGTAATAGAATCAAATTAGAATTCGAATCGGCACCAATGGCTTGCAACGTATCGTAATGTTGCGTGACCACGATCAATGAAGAAGCTTCTTGTGAGTTAATGCCCACATTGTTTAAAACTTCCACACTTTCTACCAAACCTTTAGCAATTTCACGTCGTTGGTCGGCAATACCTTGACCTTGTAAACGCTTACTTTCGGCTTCGGCTTTGGCTTTGGCAACAATGCGAATACGTTGTGCTTCACTTTCAAATTCGGCAGCCACTTTTTCGCGTTCAGCGGCATTGATTCGGTTCATCGCATTTTTCACTTGGATATCAGGATCAATATCGGTAACCAATGTATTGATAATGTCGTATCCGTAGGCCATCATCGCTTCGTTTAATTCGCGTTTTACAGCAATGGCAATATCGTCTTTTCGCACAAATACATCGTCCAAAATAAGCTTCGGTACTTCGGCACGAACCACGTCAAAAACATAGGCCGTAATTTGGTCGTGCGGATACTCGAGTTTGTAAAAAGCTTCGTACACATTTTCCTGAATCACTTTAAATTGAACAGAAACTTTCATTTTTACAAACACATTGTCTTTGGTTTGTGTTTCAATAATAACATCCAATTGTTGAATACGCAGATTTACTCGACCTGCAATACGATCAATCACCGGAATCTTCAATTGAAGTCCCGAATTACGAATACTTTGGAATTTTCCAAAACGTTCAATTACTACAGAGGTTTGTTGTTTTACCGTAAAAAAACAAGCCAAGAATAAAAACAGTCCGAAGACCAACACAATAATTAAAATAGGGTCCATGAATAAATTTTTTGGATTAGACATTTGTTATACGGGAATAGTGTATGTTTGTTACATAATTCCCTTTTTCATGAAAAAAATAGTAGTGTTAGGCGCCGTTTTGTTTAGTTGTTTCACTTTTGCTCAGTATGGGTATCGCGATGGAAATCGCATTGGTATTGCCGCGGGTGTTTCCCATTGTTCGCTTTTTACTTCAAGTTTTGATGCCAAACCAGGAATAGGTTTTGCAGGTGGACTATCTGTTCGTGGTAATTATTACAACGACTGGAGTATGATTTATGGAATGCAGTTTTTTAATAGCCAATTTTCATTAGGGAAAAGCAGTCTCTCAACACGTGAAACTGAATTTAGTTTACAAGGAGTCCAAATTCGATTGTTGTTTAGTTATAATATAGTGCAAGATCATGTTTCGCTAGATTTTGGTCCCGTTCTTCAAGTCAATGGAAAATTGGCTGTGAACGCTTCCTCCAAAACAAATGTGATCAAATACGACGAAGCCTCCAAACAAGCGATTCGTGCCGAAGATATTCTGGATGTATCCAATATAGGCGGCGCTTTTTATTTGGGTTTTTCGGCGGGGAGTAAAACGGTGCGTGCTCAAGTATTTTACCAGTATGGATTTACCAATCTTTTCAACAAACTCAACAAAAATACCGATCTAACCGCTTTAAATTCCAATGAAAATTTCAAAGGAAATTTAGGCACCATCAACGGTCAAATTGTATTTAATTTATAAAAGAAAACCCCGACATTTTATCTGGGCTTTTATTATAAAGTAGCTATCGCTTTTTGGATTCGTTTTTCAACTTCTTCCTTGCCCAAAAGTTCGATAATATCAAATAAATGGGGTCCTTTCAAGGCGCCCACAAGAGATAACCGCAAGGGCTGCATAATTTTACCCATACCTATTTCATTGGCGGTCATCCATGCTTTTAATTCGTTTTCAATAGCAACCGATTCAAAAGGTTGAACTTGTGATATCACTTCAAAGGCTTGAGTTAATAGCGAAGGTGTATCTTCTTTCCAATTTTTGGATGCTTTTTCATCATACGTCTTGGGTGCCTCAAAGAAATAATCAGCCAATTCCCAAAACTCCGATACAAAGTGGGCGCGTTCCTTGATTAGCGTTACTATTCGTTCTAAATCGAATGTATACGAAACATTTCTGTGGGCTAACTCTTTGGCAAACAAATCCGCTAAAACCGAATTGGATTGGTACTGCAAATACTGATGGTTAAACCACTTATTTTTTTCAGGATCAAATTTTGCTCCCGATTTGTGTACGCGGTTTAAATCAAATTTTTGGCATAATTCGTCCAAAGAAAACAATTCTTGTTCCGTGCCGTCATTCCAACCCAATAAAGCTAAAAAGTTAACAACTGCTTCAGGAAAGAAGCCTTTTTCACGGTAGCCAGAAGAAACTTCTCCAGTTGACGGATCGGTCCAACGCAATGGAAAAACAGGGAAGCCCATTTTATCCCCATCGCGTTTTGATAATTTACCGTTTCCAATAGGTTTTAAAATCAATGGCAAATGGGCAAATTCTGGCGCTTCCCAACCAAAAGCTTTGTACAATAAATGATGCAATGGAAGCGATGGCAGCCATTCCTCTCCACGAATGACATGCGACGTTTCCATCAAATGGTCATCCACGATATTGGCCAAATGATAGGTAGGCATCCCATCACTTTTAAACAGTACTTTATCATCAAGTAGGTTGGTATCAAACTTTAAATCCCCGCGAATAATGTCATGCAATTCCAAAATTTGATCAACAGGCGTTTTAAAACGAATCACATACGCTTCCCCCGCCGCAATCCGTTTTTCAGTAGCCTCTGGAGTTAGGACAAGGGAGGTATCTAATTTTTCGCGATTATGCCAATTGTAGATAAATGTTTTCCCTTGTGCTTCGTGGTTTTTACGATGTTGGTCCAAGGATTCGGCGGTGTCAAAGGCATAGTAAGCCCATCCCGATTGAATCAATTGGTCGGCATATTGTTTGTACAATGCTTTGCGTTCACTTTGGCGGTAGGGTCCAAATTTTTCATTTTTTCCTACTGTTTCGTCAGGGGCAATCCCCAACCATTCTAACGCCTCAAAAATATAGGCTTCCGCACCAGGCACAAAACGATTTTGGTCGGTATCTTCAATACGAAGGTAGAATGTACCTTGGTATTTTTTGGCAAATAAATAGTTGAATAAAGCCGTTCGAACACCGCCAATATGAAGCGGTCCGGTGGGACTAGGGGCAAAGCGCACACGTACTGGTCGAGCCATGGTTAAATTTTTGGCAAAGATAACGCAGTTTTTCAATTCTTGACTTGGCAATTATTTAACTTTTGATGTAGCCCATTTTTTGTATTTTTAGCGGTTATTAACCCTAGATTCACTATGACCGACACATCGGCACTCATTTATCAGAAGCTGGAAGATTTTATTCGTAAGTATTACACCAATGCTTTAGTACGTGGTATGTTACTTTTTACAGGCCTTGGATTGCTTTATTTTTTATTCACGCTTTTTGTGGAGTACTTTTTATGGTTGCAACCCGGTGCTCGAACTGTTTTATTTTGGGTGTTTGTTGGGGTTGAAATTTTTCTTCTTTCGCGCTACATTCTTTTTCCGTTGTTTAAATTGTTTAAGCTACAAAAAGGAATTGATTATGCGCAAGCCTCCCAAATTATCGGAAACCATTTTCACGAAGTAGGAGATAAGCTGACCAATTTTTTACAATTGGCCAACGATTCCAAAACCTCTGAGTTACTATTGGCTTCTATCGAACAAAAAGCAGCCAATCTTCAGCCGATTCCTTTTTCCAAGGCCATTGATTTTTCGGCCAATAAAAAGTACATTCCGTTGGCGCTTATTCCTGTTTTATTGGTATTGTTCTTCATGGTTAGCGGTAAAAGCGAGGTTTTGACACAAAGCTTTAACCGTGTAGTGCATTATCAAGAACAATTCGCACCACCAGCTCCTTTTGCTTTTTTTGTGACCAACAATTCCTTGCAAACGGAACAAAATAAAGATTTTATCCTTCAGGTAGAAACCAAAGGAAAGGTTGTTCCTGAAAATGTCATGATTTTTTGGGACGACGAAAGTTATTTCATGGAAGCCACAGCTCCAGGGAAATTTCAATTTGTTATTCCGAAACCCAAGGAAAATATCGAATTTCACTTGGAAGCCAATGCGGTGCGTTCTAAAACGTATACCCTCGATGTTGTCACCGTTCCTACGATTGCCAATTTCCAAATGGTCTTGAAGTTTCCTTCTTATTTGAAAAAACCATCAACGACAATAAAAGGCACAGGAAATGCCATAGTTCCCGAAGGAACAACTGTCGTTTGGCAAATGCAAACCGTGGCTACGCAACAAGTTGTTTGGACCAATGGGTCACAAAAAGCCAATTTCGCGCGGGACAATAATTCCTTTAGTTGGGCTAAATCAATAACACAAAATACCGATTATCAGATACTTACTTCAAACGAGAAAATCCCCAATTACGAAAAACTAACGTATCGTATTGCAGTGGTATCCGATCAATATCCAACAATTTCAGTAGGTAACGCTCCCGATAGTTTAAAAGTTGAAAAAAACTTTTTGTTGGGACAAGTTAGCGATGATTACGGACTTACTAAGTTGCAGGTGGTGTATTATCCCAAAAACAAACCTGAAGCGGCCAAAAAGGCAATGCTTCCCTTGAAAAAGGATGTTTACGATCGTTTTATTTTCTCGTTCCCTGGCAATTTAAATATTGAAGCGGGAGTGCCTTACGAGTATTATTTTGAAGTATTTGACAACGACGCGTTACATAATTTTAAATCGGCCAAATCCTCCGTTTTCAGTCACCGTGAAAGCACAGAATCTGAGAAAGTAGATCAATTGTTGCAAGAACAAAACAGCACTATCAATTCGCTTGAAAAATCACTGAAAACGCAAGAAAAGCAATTTAATGAAATGGATAAATTGCAAAAACTTGGTAAAGAAAAAGAAAGCCTAGAGTTTAAAGAACAGCAAAAAGTAAATGATTTTCTTCAACGTCAGAAGAAGCAAGATGAGCTGATGAAGTCCTTTGCAGAAAAAATGAAAGAGAATTTGGAAAAAGTCAAAGCTGATAAGAAAGACGAAACCAAAGAACTCTTGAAAGACCGTTTGGAAAAGGTCGATAAGGAATTTGATAAGAATAAAAAATTATTGGAAGAATTGGAACGCCTGAATGAAAAAATTCAAAAAGAGGAGTTGTTTGAAAAGATGGACCAATTAAAACAACAGTCCAAAAACCAATCTAAAAATTTGCAACAATTGGTTGAATTAACCAAGAAGTATTATGTGGAAAAAAAGGCGGAACAGATTGCTGATAAACTCGATAAACTGAGTGAAAAGCAAGAAAAATTAGCCGACAACGAGAAGGAAAACACCACAGATAAACAAGAGGAGATTAACAAAGAATTTGACGAGCTTCAAAAAGAATTAGATGAATTACAAAAAGAGAACAAAGAGCTCAAATCACCTTTAGAATTACCCAATACCGAAGCGGGTGAGAAAAATATTGAAAAGGATTTGCAACAGGCCAAAGAACAGTTAGAAAAAAATTCCAAAGCGGGCGCTAAACCCAAACAAAAAAGTGCGGCCCAAAAAATGAAACAAATGAGTATGGATATGGGGGCTTCTATGGAGTCGGGTGAAATGGAGCAAATGGATGAGGATGTTGCGATGCTCCGTCAAATCATTGACAATCTGGTGGCGTATTCTTTTTCGCAAGAAGATGTAATGAAGCAATTCAAAGGAATGAAACGAGGCTCTCCATCGTACAATAAATACCTTAAACAGCAACAAGACCTGAAGCTGCAATTCAAACACGTAGATGACAGTCTGTTTGCCCTGTCTTTGCGCAATGCTAAAATTGCAGAAGACATCACCAAAGAAGTAGGTAATGTTCAATACAATATCGAAAAAGCAATTGCAACACTCGCCGATGCCAATGTTATGAAAGGGGCATCCCATCAACAATTTGCTGTTTCTTCCTCCAACAAATTAGCCGATATGTTGGCCAGTATACTCAACGGTATGCAGATGTCAATGTCCATGGCGGGTGCTGGAAAAGGAAAACCCAAACCTGGACAAGGTTCGGGGATGCAATTACCTGATATAATTCAAAAGCAAGAAGGTTTAGGTGAAAAAATGAAGCAGGGCATGAAGAAAGGGCAAAAACCGGGTGAGGGAAAAGAGGGAGGTCAAGGCGAGAAAGAAGGTGGTAAAGACGGTCAATCCAAGTCGGGTCAACAAGGCAATAAACCGGGACAAGGCAAACAAGGTTCTTCAGGTAAGGCGAATGGGTCGGGTCAAAATGGTCAAGGCGAAGGAGAGGAAGGCGAAGATGGCGAAGGAAATGCACGTGCTATCATGGAAATTTACAAAGAGCAACAGCAATTACGCGACGCTCTGGAAAAAGAATTAAATAAACAAGGGTTGGGCTCACAAGGTCAAAACACCCTAAACCAAATGAAAGCAATAGAAAAACAGTTGCTCAACAAAGGGTTTGACAATGAAGTTTTGCAACGCATTTTAAATGTCAAATATGAGATGCTTAAACTTCAAAAAGCCGTTCAACAACAAGGAGAGGAAAAGAAGCGACAATCAGAAACCAATTCTAAGGAATTCACCAATCCATCAACGCCCTTACCAAAGCGCTTACAAGAATATTTGAATAGTATTGAAATTTTAAATCGCCAAACCTTACCTTTGCGCGCTAATTATAACCGTAAGGTGCAAGAATATTTAAAAAGCAATGATTAGTTTTAATTATGAATCCGACTTCACCCTCGAAAACGAGTCACAATTTGAGTCTTGGATTCAAGAAATTATTCGTTCTGAACACAAATCAGAAGGGGAAATAAATTATATATTTTGTGATGATGAGTACTTATTAGAGATCAACCAAAAATACTTAGATCATGACTATTATACCGACATTATTAGCTTTGATTATTCTGTAGCAAACGAACTACACGGCGATATATTCATTTCAGCGGAACGAGTAGCTGAAAATGCACAAACCTATAATATTTCTTTTCAACAAGAATTGCTTCGTGTTATGGCCCACGGCATTCTTCATTATTGCGGTTATAAAGATAAATCCGATGACGATACGCGGCTAATGCGCCAAAAAGAGGATGAAAAAATTTCTATGTTCCACGTGGAACATAGAAATACTTAAACAATAAAAAATAATTAACGTTCCACGTGGAACATGGTGAGTTATGTTTTCAACGTATGATGTAATAGTAGTGGGTGCAGGGCATGCCGGTTGTGAAGCCGCCGCCGCCGCCGCCAACTTGGGGTCAAAAACGCTGCTTGTGACCATGAGCCTTCAAAACATTGCCCAAATGTCTTGTAATCCCGCAATGGGAGGTATTGCCAAAGGACAGATTGTGCGTGAAATTGACGCGCTTGGCGGGTATTCAGGAATAGTTTCTGATAAAACAGCTATTCAATTCAAAATGTTGAATAAGTCAAAAGGACCTGCCATGTGGTCGCCACGAGTGCAATCTGACCGAATGCGGTTTTCGGAAGAGTGGCGCTTAATGTTGGAGAACACCCCCAATTTGGACTTTTATCAAGAAATGATCCGCGGCCTTATCGTAAAGAATGGAAAAGTTATAGGGGTTCGAACCGCCTTGGGTATTGAAATTCACGCGAAAGCTGTTGTACTTACCAATGGAACCTTTTTGAATGGGTTGATTCATATTGGTGAAAAACAGTACGGTGGTGGTCGAGCAGGGGAGAGTGCCGCTACAGGTATAACAGAAGAGTTAGTCCAACTAGGATTTGAAGCGGGTCGTATGAAAACTGGAACACCTCCAAGAGTAGACGGCCGTTCGTTGGATTATTCTAAAATGCGTGAAGAACCCGGCGACGATCATCCCTACAAATTCTCCTATGCAGCCGAAACGCGACCTTTAACACATCAAAAACTTTGTCATGTAACCTACACTTCACCTGAAGTACATAGTATTTTGCGGGAAGGATTTGATCGTTCTCCGATGTTTAACGGGCGTATTCAAAGTATAGGACCCCGTTATTGTCCCTCCATTGAAGATAAAATTAACCGTTTTGCTGATAAGGATCGGCACCAATTGTTTGTTGAACCCGAGGGATGGAATACCGTTGAAGTATATGTAAACGGTTTCTCTACATCGCTACCCGAAGATGTTCAATTTAAAGCCTTGCGAACCGTTGAAGGATTTGAAAATGTAAAATTCTTCCGTCCGGGTTATGCAATTGAATACGATTATTTTCCACCTACTCAATTAAAACACACCCTTGAAACGAAATTGGTCGAGAATTTATATTTCGCGGGTCAAATCAACGGGACAACTGGGTATGAAGAAGCGGCTTCCCAAGGAATCATGGCGGGAATAAATGCCCATTTGAAAATTCATGAGCAAGACCCCATGATTTTGAAACGAGATGAAGCCTATATTGGTGTGTTAATTGATGATTTGATCACCAAAGGCACTGAAGAGCCATATCGTATGTTTACCTCCAGAGCGGAGTATCGCACGTTGCTACGTCAAGATAATGCCGATTTTCGTCTTACATCCAAAGCCTATGCCATCGGTTTGGCCGACGAAAGCCGTTATGTGCGAATGCAAGAAAAGTATTCGAAAAGTGACGCGTTGTTAGATTACTTCAAAGAAACAAGTGTTACCCCCGAAGAAGCCAATCCGATTTTGATTGAAAAAGGAAGCTCGCCGATGACCCAAACCGATCGAATGTTTAAAGTTTTCTCACGACCTCAAATCGATTTGAGTGATATTGTACGTTTTGAAAAAGTGAAAACCTATATTGAAACCCACAAGTTGGACCCTGAAATTGTAGAACAAGCCGAAATTCAATTGAAATATTCGGGCTATATTGAAAAGGAACGAAACAATGCCGAAAAACTTACCCGTTTGGAAGAAATGAAAATTCCAGACGATTTTGATTTTTATAAGGTTCATTCCTTGTCCATAGAGGCCAAACAGAAATTAACGGCCATTCGTCCCGTGACAATTTCTCAAGCTTCACGAATTAGTGGTGTGTCACCGGCCGATATTTCAATCTTATTAATTTATATGGGTCGCTAATGTTTCACGTGAAACAAAAGTTCTCAACCCTTATCAATACTCGTTTTACATGAATTTTTCAAAAGATAAATTTGTATTTAAAGTTAAAGATCATTCTGTTTCTGGTGAGGAATTTGAATTGTGGATGGATAATCAATGGGAGCTTTTAGTGACGTATCCCCAACCCACACCAGAACAACTGCCTGCTTATTATGAAAGTGCTGATTATATTTCCCACACCGATGGAAAACGAACGCTTTTTGAAAAAGCCTATCAATTTGTCAAGGGCATTGCTTTGGCGAATAAGTTACAATTGATTAATTCGTTGCATACGAAGGGAGCTATTTTGGATATTGGTGCGGGCACAGGAGATTTTTTGTTGACGTGTAAAAATGACGGTTGGCAAGTCACCGGAATCGAACCCAGTGCAAAAGCACAATCGATTGCTAAAGCCAAAGGAATCACCATGTCGGCATCACAAAACGATTTACCCGATCATTCCTTTGATGTGATTACCTTGTGGCATGTGTTGGAACACGTTCCCGATTTAGAAACACAACTCCAATCGTTAAAGCGTTTGCTCAAACCCAGGGGTACGGTGATTGTTGCAGTGCCCAATTTTAAATCCTATGACGCCCAACATTACCAATCGTTTTGGGCCGCTTATGATGTGCCGATTCATTTATGGCATTTTTCAAAAACTTCCATCGAAAAGTTATTTGCAAAGCAAGCCATGGAACTCGTAAAGGTGCTTCCCATGAAATTTGATTCCTATTATGTGAGTTTACTTTCTGAAAAGTATAAAACAGGAAAAATGAATTATATGAAGGCTTTATGGATAGGTTGGCGCTCGAATTGGAAAGCGAAACGTTCTAAACAATATTCTTCGCACATTTACGCCCTCAAAAACACTAAAAACGCTAAATAAAAGCCCCTATTCGGTTTTTTTGTTGTTCCCACAAAAGAGGTGGACGATTTATAAAACACGCTTAAAACGGCTTAAATAAAGCCATTTTTTATCAAATAATCTTATAAGCGCGGCATCAGCTATAAATTTTACTTATATTTTAATCTCATAGCAATAATGTACAATATATCGAACGAAATATTTACTTTTGAGGCCAAATGAAAAAAATAAAGAACATGAAAAAATTGTTAGTAGGAGTTGTTTTGGTGTTAGCCATGATTTCTTGCGAAAAAGCAACCGAAGCGAAAGAATTTAAAACGGCGTACATTGATACCAGTAAATTATTAGACGAATCAACAGAAGCCAATGATATCAAAGCTAAATATGAAGGAATAGCAAAAGAAAAAGGTTCGCGTATTAAAGTCGAAGTTGATCGTCTTGAAGCCGAACAAAAAAGTTTTTCTATTAATGCTCAAAAAAATGGACAAGCTTGGGCCCAACAGAAATATGGCGAACTTCAACAACGCGGGCAAGAAATTCAATATGCCGAGCAAATGTTGACGCGTCAATTGCAAGGGGAAATGGGTGTTGAAATGGATTCTTTGGTCAACAACTATCGTAAAAACATCAAAGATTACGGAAAAGAAAAAGGATACGACTATATTTATGGAACAGGCGAATCGGCTACTGTACTATACGCCAAAGACGCCTATGACATAACCAAAGAAGTGGTAAAACTTGTTAATGATAAATACAAGGCGGTAGCAAAATCAGATAAAAAAGCTACGACGGCCGAAAAATCAGATAAAAAGTAATGCATGCTACTTTAAAGATAAAGCCCTATTTTTCAGGGCTTTTTTTGTTTGTCCTCAGAAGATTTCTATCTTTGTCTTTTAGTTTATAAGCCATGGAATCATTATCAACCGAAGCACACTACGTGCTCCAATTCATCAACCAAACCAATCGATCTGTATTTTTAACGGGCAAAGCAGGGACCGGAAAGACCACCTTATTGCGTGAAATCATTTCCAAAACCTATAAAAACACTGTCGTTGTTGCCCCAACTGGAATTGCTGCTCTAAACGCTGGAGGTGTTACTATTCATTCTTTTTTTCAATTGCCTTTCTCCGCTTTTATTCCCGACTTTTCCACTCCATCAACCCAGCCCTTTTTAAAATTAGAATCCCGATCAAGCTTAAAACGTCATTTTAAATGGAATGGAACACGTTTAGCACTCCTTCGTAATCTCGAATTGTTGATTATCGATGAGGTTAGTATGCTTCGCCCTGATATTTTAGACGCTATTGATTTTGTATTGCAATCGGTTCGGCGTAATAAAAACCCATTTGGAGGTGTACAAGTACTCTTTATTGGCGATTTAATGCAGCTACCCCCCATTGTTAAAGAGGAAGAATGGACGTATTTGAAAAAGTATTACCTCGGAAAATACTTTTTTCATGCCCAAGTTTTAAAGCATTTTCCACCGCTGTATATTGAGTTGCCTAAAATTTTCAGACAATCGGATACAACTTTTATTAACCTACTTAACCAACTGAGGAACAATACAATAACCCAAAACGATCTCTCGGTTTTAGCCCCATACATTCAACCTAATTTTGAACCTGAAAACCACTTAGGCTACATTACCTTAACCACACACAACGCCAAAGCTGATCGTATGAATGCGCAAGCCTTGGCAAAAATTAGCACCGAACCGCAGGTGTATTCTGCTGAAATCATTGGTGATTTTCCTGAAAAAGCCTATCCTTTAGACCCCAATTTGATGTTAAAAGTTGGCGCACAAGTGATGTTTGTGAAAAATGATTTGTCGCTCGAAAAGCGATTTTTCAATGGTAAAATGGGTGTGGTAAAAGCCCTATCTACGCACGAAATTATTGTTGAATTTCCGGAGGAAAAAAGAACCATTGAAGTTGAAAAATACGAATGGCAAAATATCCGTTATACGCTCAATGAAAGCACCAAAGATATTGAAGAAGAAGTACTGGGAACATTTACTCATTATCCACTAAAATTAGCTTGGGCCATTACCGTGCACAAAAGCCAAGGATTAACTTTTGATAAAGCGGTTTTGGATGTTTCCGATGTGTTTTTACCCGGGCAAGCCTACGTTGCCTTTTCGCGATTACGCAGTTTACAAGGTTTAGTTTTAAAAGCACCTATCCAGTTGCAAGGCATTCAAAATGACCCCGATGTTATTGATTACGCCAGTCAAAAGTCGGAGCCCGATCAGCTTCAAGTGGTCCTGACCCAAGAAATTCAAACCTATCTCAAAAACTATGTGCTGCACGCTTTTGATTGGGACGAATGGCACCGCATCGTAAAAGCCCATCAATTGTCGTATTTGGAATTGACCGATAAATCCCCTAAGGCGGCTTTTAAATTGTGGGCACAAGAATTTGAAAGTTCTTTGTCGGCCATTAGAGTTCAAGCTCAAAAGTTTCAACTCCATTTACAGCGAATTTTCGATGGCCAATTGGATTATCCGTTTCTCAAAGAACGCCTCGATGCTGCGGTTGACTATTTTTATCCTAGCTGGGAATCCATGGTTTATGGGCTTCTTTTAAAAATAGAAGAAGTAAAAACCCTCAAAAAAGTGAAAGAATTTTATGAAGAATTACTACATTTAGAAACGATTACCCTTCAAACCATACTACAAGCATTCAAAGTGCAACAGTTCGTTAGCTTAACCCTTCAAAACCAACCTATAACCAAGGAAAACCTAGTGACCGATCGGCAAAAAGAATTTAAAAGTACCTTGCGCAAACGAGTGTTGGAGGATTTCAAGTCGTCAGGTGTTCAACCGGCAGAATTCGAAGAGGATGAACCGATTTACACACGAAAAAAATCATCTAAAGTTGCCAAAAAATCAACCTATCTGATCACTTTTGAGCTTTGGAAACAACCCCTGTCTATGGAACAAATAGCGGCCGAACGTAAACTTACCCTCAATACCATTCAAGGCCATATTGCGAAGTTAATTGAGCAAAAGGAAATTCAAGTGGAAGAAGTTTTACCCAAAGAGCGCTTTCTGGGCATTATTGAATTATTTCGACAATATCCCAACAGTACGTTATCTGAATTAAAAGAAATAGCGGGAGAAACAATCGGCTGGGAAGAATTGAAGTGGGCTAGAGCGGCTTGGATTAGCTAAGCCAGTACACGCCAATAACCGCGGGAATAAAATACAGGGTAATGTTTCTTGCTCCGTCATAATCTTTCGCCAAACGCTGTCCGATAAGCATTTCTAATAAGGCAATACAGCTAAATACAGCGCCCCAAAAGCCAAAGGTGCGTTCGCCATTGATATACAATTGCAAACAACCAATCGCAGCGAGTATGCCCGCAATTAATTCTGTAAGAAGTAAAATCCCCGTTAACAAGGGGACTTGATTCTTTAAAGGACTCTTGGCAAAGTAACTTTGCATCCCTTGAATGGTGGTTTTCCAATGAAAAACTTTTTCATGAGACGACATTAAAAAGGTAATCGCCAAAAACAACAAAACAAAAAATGAAGCAGTATTGGTCATAGTTACGAATGTTTGTGAATAAGACGCGTTAGTTTTATCGACAAATCGGTAAGCACGATTTTGGCATTTCCATTCCGTTCGATCAAATACGTCGCTTGTTCGAGTTCCTGAGCTATTTCAACAATATTATTGCCCGTAACAAAGGGCGCAAATTTTTCTAAAGCAAATCCTTGAACTTCGGGTTCCATATACACCAAATCCTTGGCTTGGTAGTTAAGTACCAAGGCTTGACGAAACATTTCCAGGCAAAACAGTAAAAACCGTTTTTGGGTCTCACGTCCTAAACTGGCAATTTCTTCACTCCAAGCAATCAAATCATGAATGGCCATAGCATTTCCCTTGGCTCGAAAAGCGGCTCTAACCCATTGTACAAACCATTGTTCAAAAGGGAGATCCTCATCCTCTTTTCGCATTAATTTCAAAGCCTTAGCATAGTTTCCCTGCGATTGATGGGCAATTTTTTTGGCGGTTGATTCGTCGCAGGATTCTTTTGAAATCAACGCCTCTTGTATCACAGCATCGGGAAGGGCGTTAAAATGTAAAACTTGACAGCGCGAACGAATGGTTTGTAATACATCTTCCTCATGTTCGGCAATCAAAAGAAATACGGTTTTATCGGTGGGCTCTTCCAATAATTTTAAGAGCTTATTGGACGCTTCAATGTTCATTTTATCTGCACACCAAATGAGCATCACTTTGTATCCCCCTTCATGAGCTTTTAACGACAACAAACGCACAATTTCATGCGCATCTTCCACGCGAATAAATCCTTGTTTGTTTTTTACATCCAATACAGCATACCAATCAAATAAGGTCCCGTAGGGGTTTTCAGTTAAAAACTCCCGCCAGTCACGCAAAAAATCTAAACTTTTTGGTTTTGATTTAACATCATCGGTAGTTACGGTAGGATAAATAAAATGCAAATCAGGATGCCCTAACTGATCAAATTTAAGTTGACAAGCCGCGCGATTGGACTCATTTGAAGTGGATTGTGGGTGACAAATAAGGTGTCGTGCATACGCAATCGCCATAGGTAATATTCCACAACCTTCAGGTCCAGTGAAAAGTTGCGCATGGGGAATACGACCCGAATCAGCACTTTTAAGTAAATGATTTTTAAGGTGTCCGTGCCCTAAAATTTCTGAAAACAACATAAGCAAATATAACTCAAATCTCGTTTTCTACTCCTTATTGTTGCCTAAAAAATACGATAAATTGTAAGAAGCAGCCTTTTAAATTGTAAGAAATAACATAAAAATAAAAATAAAAAGTTAATTTTAACGATAAAAATACACACTTTATCGACTTTTGTATATAATTTTGTCTTGTTGTTTTTCACGTTCAAAAAGCAATACATAAGTAAGTAACCATGATTCAATTGTCAACATACCTAAAAAAAATAATCCTACTGGGCATTTTATGCTCTGGGAGTCTAGGCTATGCACAATTGATGGTCCCGTTTAAATCGCGCTTTGAAAAACATTTGAAAGGCGATCTGGTAGTCATTGCTAACAACACTGTAAACCGCAGTGATTTTAACAACCATGCCAACGATGCGTATTACAACCACACCAATCAAGCGCTCTTGAACGATGAGTTTTACATGGATTACATTGACATCGACAAAGATGAAGCTACGTTTTCGTCCAGTAGTGCCGAATTGTATGTAGAAAATCCTTCAGGTAAGAAAATTGTTTTTGCGGGATTGTATTGGGCAGCTACCTACAAATATGAAGAAGGAGCACAAAAAGGATCCGAAAAATTCATCCCCGTCAATCCACAGCGCAATGCTTTTACATCAGTCTTATTTAAACTACCTGGTACAAAGCAATATACTTCAGTTCAAGGCCAATTATTGTTTGACGGCATCAACTCCAAAGCAACCCAAGACATGGCTCCCTATGCCGTTTTTGCCGATGTTACAAGTTTGGTTCAATCGGTATCCAATCCGTTTGGGGTGTATACGGTGGCCAATGTGAGAGCTACCTTAGGTACACTTTCGGGAGGTTCAGCGGCAGGCTGGTCGCTATTTGTAGTATATGAAGACGCTTCAATGTCCGAAAAATTCATTTCCTTAAATGATGGTTTTCTTTCGTTGAGTCAACAACCGGTTGATTTTACCTACATGGGATTCCATACACCGACTTCAGGTGAGGTTTGGGTGAAATTAGCTTTTGCCAATTTGGAAGGCGATAACAATTTAATTGGCGACCAAGTGTTGCTAGGCAATGCCAAAACAGGAAGTTTTTTTCCAATTACCGATTCCCGTCGGAAACCCAATAATTTTTTCAACAGTAGTATAACCCTAGAAGGGCAGTACATCATGAACCGATTTCCCGACAGTAAAAACACATTGGGGTATGACACCTGTTTGTTTTCTATTTTTAACTCCAACAATCAATTGGTGCCCAATGATGCGCGCGAGGCTACCCTACGATTATTGTCATCGGGCGATCAAAGTTTTGTCTATGTTACCGGCATGGTCGTCGATTCAGACAATCAACCAAAAGTAATCGAGAAAAAGGGACTTACGCAAGTTCCAAACAAAAACGAATACAAACTTACGGGAACACAAAGAACATTAAAATTTATCCCAGCCAATATTGATTTGTTATCCGAAAACAACGCCAAAACCACTTCTTCTTTCACCCGTTTTTGCCGTGATCAAGCCATAGAAAGTCAGAAATCAACGGATATTCAAATGCTGAAAATAACGGGCGCCGAAGCCGCGTATTATTTGGTTACTGGTATTTTCAAAACGGAAGGTGCTGCCAACGAATACTATCGTTTTTTAAAATCTAAAGGGTTTGAACCAGTTGAATTTACCAATCCGCTTAATCAATACCGGTATATTGCTATTTTAAAAACCCAAAGTCAAGAACAGGCGGTGAATAAGCTGATTAACAAAATGGAAGGAACGTATAAAGAGTGTATCCAAATTGTGGCGGTGAATAAAAATATCACCCAACTTTATACCGATGCCATTTGGAATATCAAACGCCTGGAAACGTCAAGAGTGACGCAACAAGAAGAGGAATCCGTGAAGATTCAATGGGCTACGATTCCCAATGAAGACCAAGGCTATTATATTATTGCCAATGTTTTTGCCATTTCAGAGAACACCGACAATTTCATCAACACCTTAAGGAAGAAAGGATTTCAACCTCAAAAGATGGTCAATGCTCAAAACAATTTTCAATACGTTTACTTCAAAAAGGTAGCTACTCAAAAAGAAGCTCAAGTTTGGGTGCAATCGCAAATGAATGGCCAATACCACGACAAACTCTGGGTGCTTTCTGTCAATAATAGTAACGAAACCATTACCGACAATGATCATTAACTTTATTCTTTTCGGCACCGTACTTTCGATTAAAAATCGCCGCAATATGTTCCCCGAAATGTTTAAAAAAGTTCGGAAAAAAGTACGTTTTTAAGTCTATCGTATCTACTCTTTTTGTCCGATGAAAAGCGTTAAAAAACCGACCAATGCTTTTTGTCCTTTCCCCAACGCGTTTATTTCGTTATATTTGTCACAAAATTTCTAAGTGTAGCATAATCGAATGAAAACAATTAACGACTTCAATTTTCAGGGGAAAAAAGCCTTAATTCGGGTAGATTTTAATGTTCCTTTGGACGAAAAATTCAACGTTACCGACACCAATCGTATCGAAGCGGCGCAACCCACCATTGCCAAAATTTTAGCCGATGGCGGAAGTGTAATTTTAATGTCGCATTTGGGACGACCCAAAGGAAAAGAAGCCAAGTATTCTCTCGAACACATTGTAGCCACTACGGCAAACGTATTGGGTGTTCCTGTGCAATTTGCCTCCGATTGTCGTGGAACTGTAGCGCAAGAGGCGGCCGCTCAACTTCAACCGGGTCAAGTCTTATTACTAGAAAATTTACGTTTTTACCCTGAAGAAGAAGCGGGCGATGTGGCTTTTGCACAAGAATTGGCTTCCCTTGGCGATATTTATGTAAATGATGCCTTCGGAACGGCTCATCGTGCCCACGCGTCCACAACTATTATCGCACAGTTTTTTTCTGAAGCCAAATGTTTCGGAAGTTTGCTTGCCAAAGAAATTGACAGTTTAAACCGTGTGTTAAAACAATCGGTCAAACCCGTAACGGCTGTTTTGGGAGGTTCCAAAGTTTCCTCAAAAATCACCGTTATTGAAAATATTTTAGACAAAGTCGACCACATGATTATTGGCGGCGGGATGACGTTTACCTTTATCAAAGCACTTGGTGGAAACGTAGGTGATTCTATTTGTGAAATGGACAAACTCGATTTGGCGCTCGAAATTTTACATCAAGCGAAACTCAAAAATGTACACATTCACCTTCCCGTAGATGTGGTAGCAGCCAATGCTTTTGCTAATGATGCGGCCACTCAAATTGTCGATGTTCGTCACATTCCTGACGGCTGGCAAGGGTTGGACGCCGGACCCCAATCGTTGGAGAATTTTAAATCCATCATCATGCAATCTAAAACGATTTTATGGAATGGACCTTTGGGTGTTTTTGAAATGGAACGATTTGCTAAAGGAACAATTACCTTGGGTGAATTTATTGCCGAATCAACAGCTCAAGGCGCATTCTCACTCGTGGGAGGCGGTGATTCTGTAGCGGCCGTGAAGCAGTTTGGATTGGAACCCAAAATGAGTTACGTATCCACAGGCGGCGGAGCTATGTTGGAGATGTTGGAGGGAAGAACCCTTCCTGGAATTCAAGCGATTTTGGACTAAATACCTGATTTTAACAATAAATAAGTAAATATTAACGTTATAGGGTTTAGTTTTGTAAAACCTTAAGAGGTTGATAAATACACATTTAAAATTGATCCCATGACTTTAAAAAACCGAATAGCAACGCTTTTCTTTTGTGCTTCTGCCAGCATTTTTGCGCAAGAAACACAGGCGCCTCAAGCCAAACAAGACAGCGTTGTCAAACAAGAAATTAAAGTTTCCTTTCTCGATTCGATCAAAGCAACCTTTGTACATGACGAAATGGCTTCCTGCATCGATAGCATGTGGATGAAAGAATTAACGTCATTGGATTTATACAACACCATGTTGGAAGACATCAAAAACGTTGATATTGACCAACTGGTAGACTATGAATTGCCCACAGAGTTGCTCAAAGAGCGTCTTCGTCGTTTAGATGAAAAATCACCCTTCAACATTGAATATAATCCCGGGCTTGAAAACATCATCAAGTCTTTTTTGAAAAATAGAAAAAAGCACTTCGAACGGTTGATGGGCGTTTCTCAATTTTACTTCCCCATTTTTGAAGAAGAATTGGCCAAAAACAATATTCCACTTGAAATTAAGTACCTAGCCATCGTTGAGTCTGCGTTAAATCCGTTGGCAGTTTCTCGTGTAGGCGCTACCGGGTTGTGGCAGTTTATGTACCAAACGGGAAAACAATATGGCTTGTCGATTACTACTTATGTAGACGAACGTAGCGATTCAATGAAGGCCAGTAAAGCTGCCTCGCAATACATGAAAAACATGTATCAAATTTTTGGCGATTGGGATTTGGTACTGGCGTCTTACAATTCAGGCCCTGGA
>NZ_JBEILJ010000044.1:0-21706 GCF_040379285.1 Flavobacterium sp.
AATTACGGGCATTATCCAAAAACACAGGATGACCAAACCATGCTTTTTAAACACCAATGGCCATGGAGCGTCAAAAAAACGCATTTTTGAGACAACGTATCCTATACCACTGATGCCAAACAACGCTACATACCAAGGCACGACAACTCCATTGGAAAGCAATCCTATTGGAGACAACCCCAATATAATCAATACATGCATTAGCACTAGTCCACGAAACGCCCAAAGACGCGTTCGTTGAAACAGTAATCCAATTCCGAAAAGAATTTCAATCAAACCTACTAGTAATCCCGCATAATGAAAGAATAAAAAAAAGGAATCGTAGGAAGTGATCCCAAAGCGGTTTTTTAATACGTAGGAATCCCAAATCGTAAACAAAAATGCCCATTGATTTTATGGAGTCCGCTGAAGGTGTACAACGCCGAAAGAAGCAGCAAGCAACGAGTCCAAAACTGCTCACTTTACTTGGAGAAAAAATGAATAACGGCAATCGCCAAAAAACAATAGGTATAGGGTTGCCAAAATACATAATCCCAAGCCCATGAACCCACGACCAGTACAAACCACAGTCTGACTTCCTTTTTCCAATGCGGTTTCCACAACAACAATAGGGTAATGGCTAGGGTAGCACAATATAAAATGAATGGAAATTCGTCGGGAAGATTTCGTGCAAAAGTAAATACAGTAAGCGTGGGAAAAACACGATTCAGGGTCCACGCTTTGTACACAAAAAGTTGGGTCAAAAGATGCGCCAGCAAGGTAAGACGCACGATTCCTGTAACCCAAAACGTTTTGTACATTATCCGAATTGGCTCATTTGATAACCGCGATACAGTTTTTGATCTTTCACTTCCCAAATAACAAAGAAATTGGCCAACAACATCTCTTCTCTAGGATTTTCAATAGTTTTCACAAAATGGGAATAGCGTACCGAAACGAAATTTCCCTCCTGAATAATGTGAGAAATACGAATCTTGGAACGAACATAAGCCCGATTCAATTCTTCACTCAAATTGAGCACATCTTCAGCATCCATCTGAACGAATCCTTTGGTGCTATTCCATTCGATGATTAATTCGGGATGCAAAAACTGTTTTACTTCATCGCGATGCAATAAAACATCTGATTTATATAAGTCTAAAACTAAATCTTTTGGTTGCATTATTCCAATTTTTTATTCAACAATTCAGGTAAACGCTTCACGTAAGCCATTTGTTTTAATTTTTCACGCGATTCTTCGGCGGGAGTCCCAAAGTAGGTTATTCCACCGGCCACCGATTTTGTCACTCCGGATTGCGCTAGAATAACTGCTTTGGTTCCGATAGTAATGCCACTATTAGTCCCTACTTGGCCCCAAATAGTAACTTCATCTTCAATAACAACACATCCCGCAATGCCTGTTTGGGCGGCAATGAGACATTTTTTTCCAATGATTGTATCGTGTGCCACGTGGATTTGATTGTCCAAAATTGAACCTTCTCCTATGGTCGTATCCCCTGTGACGCCGCGGTCTATGGTACATAAAGCACCAATGCCCACATGATCTTCTATAACCACCCGCCCACCGGAAAGCAATTGGTCAAATCCTTCGGGACGTTTTTTATAATAAAATGCATCGGCTCCCAATACCGTACCGGCTTGGATTATCACGTTGTCGCCAATTTGTGTATGATCGTAAATCGAGACATTGGAATGGATAATGCAATTTTTTCCTATGCGAACGTGATTTCCAATGAAGCAGTTCGGTTGAATTACGGTCCCTTCGCCTATCTCTGCCGACAATGAAACAGCTGCTTGTGCCGCAACAAAAGGTCGGAAATACCGGGTGAGCTTGTTAAAATCCCGAAACGGATCTTCGGAAATCAATAACGCTTTTCCCTCGGGACAAGGAACTTCTTTGTTAATCAGTACAATGCTAGCCGCCGATTGTAGCGCCTTGTCATAATACTTCGGATGATCAACAAAAACAATATCTCCTGGAGTCACGACATGAATTTCGTTCATCCCTTCAACAGGAAAATCATCGGCTCCCACATACTGGGAATCGATGATTGCTGCAATTTCTTTCAAAGTGTGCGTTTGCGGGAACTTCATGTGTTATTCTTTTACCCGTTCCAAATAATCACCCGTAGCGGTATCAATTTTAATCTTATCACCTTCATTAATAAACAAAGGAACGTTAACATTGGCCCCCGTTTCAACCGTAGCCGGTTTGGTCGCATTGGTTGCAGTATTTCCTTTCACACCTGGTTCGGCATAAGTCACCTCCAACACAATAGAAGCGGGCATATCTACCGACAAAGGCATATCGGTTTCGGTGTTAATTTGTACCATTACATTGGTTCCCTCTTTTAAGAATTGAGGCGCATCCAATACATCCTTGCTCAACGTGATTTGTTCATAGGATTCGGTATTCATAAAATGATAATCATTGCCTTCGTTATACAAATACTGAAATGTATGGGTTTCTACACGAACTACATCAATTTTATGACCTGCAGAAAAGGTATTATCCAATACTTTTCCCGTAGTCAATGATTTTAATTTGGTACGCACGAAAGCGGGACCTTTTCCGGGTTTCACATGAAGAAACTCAATAATTTTGTAAATGTCGTGGTTGAATTTGATACAAAGTCCGTTACGAATATCTGCCGTTGATGCCATTAGTATTGATTTTTTTAATTTAAAATTTTGGTAATTTAATACGTTCCTGAATACCCTTTCATTATACCGCGGGAAGAATTGCGAATGAAATCTAAGATCTCATCGCGTTCGGGTGAAGCAGCCATTTCAGCTTCTATAATCCCCACCGCTTGCGAGGTATTGTAATTCTTTTGGTATAAAATGCGGTAAATATCTTGAATTTCTCGAATCTTTTCCGTTGAAAATCCGCGTCGACGCAAGCCTACCGAATTAATTCCTACATACGATAAAGGTTCCTTAGCTGCTTTGGTGTAAGGCGGAACATCTTTTCGAACCAGAGAACCTCCAGAAATCATAGCATGTTCACCGATATGAATAAATTGATGAATCGCCGCTAATCCACCGATAATGGCAAAATTCCCTACGACGACATGTCCTGCAAGCGCCACGCCATTGACAATAATCACGTTATCACCAATATGGCAATCATGCGCTACGTGAGCAGTGGCCATAATCAAACAGTTGCTTCCAATTTTGGTTTGCCCCGAAGCGATAGTTCCTCTGTTGATGGTTACAAATTCTCGAACCGTAGTGTTATCACCAATGATAGCAAGAGAATCTTCCCCACCAAATTTCAAATCTTGAGGCACCGCTGCAATTACAGCGCCAGGGAAAATATTACAATTCTTTCCGATACGAGCTCCTTCCATGATGGTCACGTTGGAACCAATCCAAGTTCCTTCGCCGATTTCGACGTTGTTATGAATAGTGGTAAATGGCTCGATTACTACGTTCTTAGCAATCTTTGCACCGGGATGCACATAGGCTAGCGGTTGATTCATAGTTTATTGGTTTTTGACGATTTGTGCCATGAGTTCCGCCTCAGCGACCAAACGTCCATTGGCATAAGCGTTGGCTTGCATATGGCATATTCCGCGACGGATGGGCGAAATCAAATCACATTTAAATATTAATGTATCGCCCGGCAAAACTTTATGCTTGAACTTTACGTTGTCGATTTTCATAAAATAAGTCAGGTAATTTTCTGGATCAGGAACAGAGCTTAAAATTAAAATCCCTCCCGTTTGTGCCATTGCTTCTACAATCAAAACCCCAGGCATGACAGGAGCTCCGGGAAAATGACCCACAAAAAAGTCCTCATTCATCGTCACATTTTTCAATCCCACCACATGAGATTCAGACATTTCAATGATTTTATCTACCAACAAAAATGGCGGACGATGGGGCAACATTTTCATGATTTTGGTCACATCCATCAAGGGCTCTTTGTTCAAATCATAGGTAGGCACATGATTGCGTTGTTCTATTTTAATGATTTTAGATAGTTTTTTGGCAAATTGCGTATTGACGAAATGCCCGGGTTTATTGGCTATTACTTTCCCTTTGATACGGCAACCGATCAAAGCCAAATCACCAATAACATCGAGCAATTTGTGACGTGCTGCTTCGTTGGGATGATGCAACGTAAGGTTGTCTAAAATACCGTTGGGTTTGACCGAAATATTTTCTTTTCCAAAGGCCTTTTTCAAATTCTCCATAGTTTTTTCGGAGATTTCCTTGTCGACATATACGATGGCATTGTTCAAATCGCCTCCTTTAATAAGTCCGTTGTCTAGCAACGTTTCCAACTCATGTAAAAAACTGAAGGTACGCGCACTTGCAATTTCTTCTTTAAAATTGGACATGTTCTTCAACGTCGCGTTTTGGGTACCTAAGACTTTAGTTCCAAAGTCTACCATTGCGGTCACTTGGTAATCGTCGGCGGGCATGACAATGATTTCACTACCTGTACTTTCATCGATATACGAAATAACTTCTTTCACCACATAACAATACCGTTCAGCATCTTGCTCAATGATACCTGCTTTTTCGATCGCTTCTACAAAATATTTGGAAGAACCGTCCATTATGGGGGGCTCCGACTCATTCAATTCAATAATCACATTGTCCAAATCACACCCTATACAAGCCGCTAAAACATGCTCAGACGTTTGAATCTTTACACCCAACTTTTCTAAATTGGTTCCACGCTGGGTATTCACTACATAATTTGCGTCGGCTTCAATTACTGGGGACCCTTCCAAATCCACACGTACAAAAGTAAATCCATTGTTGACAGGTGCTGGCTTTAGAGTCATGGTCACTTCTTTTCCTGTGTGAAGCCCAACACCCCTAAGGGTAATTTCTGATTGAATGGTTTTTTATTTAACCATAATGCTTGTATTAATTCTGTTTAGCTTAATTTTTTCTTGAGATTGTCCAAATCGGCCACAATTTTGGGAAGATTACGGAAATGGACATACGATTTATTCCAATCGCCATAGTTAAAGGCCGGACTTCCTTGAATCGTTTCGCCATCGGGAATGCTTTTTGCGATACCCGATTGTGCTTGAATCCGCACATTATTTCCTATGGTAATATGGCCTACTATACCTACTTGCCCACCGATCAAACAGTTTTTACCAATTTTAGTGGATCCTGCAATTCCAGTTTGTGAAGCAATTACGGTATTTTCTCCAATTTCAACATTGTGCGCAATCTGGATTTGATTATCGAGTTTAACACCTTTACGAATGATGGTAGAGCCAAGCGTCGCGCGATCGATAGTCGTACACGCCCCTACTTCCACATGATCTTCTAGAATCACATTCCCAATTTGAGGAATTTTGCTGTAGGTTCCATCCTCTGAAGGGGCAAAACCAAATCCATCCGAACCGATGATAACACCAGAGTGGATGGTGCAATGGTTGCCAATTTCAGTTTCAGAGTAAATTCGAACGCCCGCAAACAAAATACAATTATCCCCAATAACCACATTGTCACCGATAAATGAATTGGGATAGATTTTGACATTGTTCCCAATTTTCACATTTTTTCCGATGTAACAAAAACTTCCCAAGTAAAGATGGTCGCCGTAGGTAACACCCTCCGATATCACCGTAGGTTGTTCAATGCCCGACTTCATCAATTTTACTTGATTGTAATACTCTAAAAGTTTGGAAAAAGACTTATAGGCATCTTCCACTTTGATTAAGGTAGTGGTAATGGGTTGTTCGGGCTCAAACGTGTGGTTCACAATCGTGATAGATGCTTGAGTGGTATAGATATAATTTTGGTATTTTGGATTGGCTAAAAAGGATAAAGAACCCGCTGTTCCCTCCTCGATTTTGGCCAATTTATAGACTTCAATCTGTGGATTTCCAACCACTTCTCCGCCTAAAATACCCGCTATTTGTTCCGCTGTAAATTTCATTCTGACAAAAATATAAAATTTAACAAAATAAGCCGTTTTATCCCAGTAATACTTTCGGATAACATACAAAATACTTCGTTACAGCCTTCGATAAGGCTCTTACTTGAAGCGGTTCTGAAGTATCTTCCAACACTTCAACGGACCGGTCCTTTTTGATGATTCGTATCGGTACACTTTCTTTGTTGTAGGCGATGTTTTTTAATTTTCCTTTAAAAACAAAATAATCCGAGTCGTTGGCTGAAATGGGATAATGGTCTAACAATTGGGCTTTTAACGTTTGTATTTTTGAGGCAACAGGCTTTTCTTCCGACATATCAATCTTCAACAATTCGCGATTGACAATCATTTTACATAGTTCTGCCAACACGAAATCCGTAGAAAATTGCCACAATTTAATAGCGCCCATGACATCATAATCATCCAACAAGGCAAATTGGGTCAGCGCTTCCCCATCAAAATCAGTTCGCGCTACTTTATTTTGCAGGAAAAATTGTAACGGAGGGCTACAGGGAAGTACGTTTCCTTTTTGCGTGAGTTCTTTGGCGCGCTTTAAAATTTTTGTCAAAATCAACTCTGCTACAACCGATGTTTTATGCAAATACGCTTGCCAATACATGAGTCGGCGTGCCATGAGAAATTTTTCTACGGAGTATACGCCTTTTTCTTCAATTACCAAATGATCATCAGCGACATTCATCATCTGAATCAAACGGTCACTGTTGATATTTCCTTCGGCTACTCCACTGTAAAAACTATCGCGCTTGAGGTAATCCATTCGATCCATATCTAATTGACTGGAAATCAATTCAAGCATAAATTTTCGATGGTAATCGCCTTTAAAAATTTGAATCGCCAAATCAAGTTGGCCCTTAAAATGCCGATTTAAGGCGTGCATAAATTGCAACGAAATTTCCTCATGTTGTATTCCCTCTACGATACTGTGTTCCATCGCATGAGAAAAAGGGCCATGACCGATATCGTGCAACAGAATAGCAATGTACAGCGCATTTTCTTCTTCCTCGGTAAATTGAACTCCTTTATATTTGAGTGTTTCTAAAGCCTTTTGCATGATGTGCATACACCCCAAGGCGTGGTGAAAACGAGTATGATGGGCACCAGGATACACGAGATACGACAATCCCATTTGCGAAATACGGCGTAAACGCTGAAAATAGGGATGCTGAATAAGATCAAAAACCAATGAATTGGGAATCGAAATGAATCCGTAGATGGGATCGTTGAATATTTTAAGCTTGTTGGTCGAATTCACACCATTTAAATAAGAGCACAAATATACGTGAAATGCGAAAAAGCGCAATATCAATTGGTTTTGTACTTGAAATTTGAATCCTTCAGATAGGCCTCTCTTATCAAAAGACCTGACGCACAGGTAAAAAAAAACCTAACTAAGCGGGGGAGTTAGGTTTATCATACTTGATTTTTGCACTGCTAGCCCTGATGGGAGCGGCATCCTCACGGAGTTTACGAAGTGAGATACAGCGGACAGCAGGAAATAGCTCCCAAAAAATTAATACGCAATCAGTTCCAATAACGCCTTTTCAAAGCGTTCATTGGGTAAATACTGATCCTCCAGGGTTTTCATAAACGGTATGGCGGTTTCTAAACTGCCTACACGAACAACGGGCGCATCCAAATATTCGAATGCCTGCTCCATTATCAAGGAGGAAATATCGCTCGCAATACCGCCAAACAAGGTATCTTCTTGTAAAATAATCGCTCTGTTGGTTTTTTTAACCGATTGAAGTATGGCTTCTGTATCCAAAGGTTGTAGCGTGCGTAAATCCAATACATCGGCACGAACTTCAGGGTGTTTGTCCAACAATTCTAAAGTCCAATGCACTCCAGCGCCAAATGAAATAATGGTCACTTGATCACCTTCACGAAGTATAGAAGCCTTTCCAAAAGGTAAGGTATAATAGCCTTTGGGCACCTCTTGATAAATACTTCGATACAATAGCTTATGCTCAAAGTACATCACCGGATTGGGGTCGTTAATGGCTGTAATTAAAAGTCCTTTTGCATCATAAGGAAACGCGGGGTAGACCACTTTGAGTCCTGGAGTTTTGGTAAACCAAGCTTCATTGGTTTGGGAGTGGAACGGTCCCGCTTGTGTACCGCCACCACAGGGCATACGCACCACGACATCTGACTTTTCGCCCCAGCGATAGCGTTGCTTGGCCAACAAATTGACGATTGGATTAAAACCAGTTGAAACGAAATCGGCAAACTGCATTTCCACAATTGCTTTGTACCCGTTGATAGAGAGTCCATTAGCTGCTGATACGATAGCACTTTCGCAAATAGGAGTATTACGAACGCGCTCTTTGCCGAACTGCGCCACAAATCCATCGGTTATTTTGAAAGCGCCCCCATATTCGGCAATATCTTGGCCCATAATGACCAAATTAGGATGTTGTTGCATCGCTTCACGCAAAGCGCTAGAAATGGCATCAATCACACGAATATTCTCAGTTTCACTTGATGGTTTTACTTCTTGATAATCAAACGATTCGTAAACATCATTTAATTCTTCATTTAAATCGGCCACAAAGTCTGGCTCTGCTTGAGTGATTGCCCAATGCGCATCGATTTCTTGCTTGAATTCAGCTCGGAAAGCCTCGTCTTGAGCTTCTGTCAAAATCCCTTCATTTTTAAGATAGGCTTGATAATTAGCAATCGGATCTTTGATGGCCCATAGATCCATTAGTTCTTGCGGAACATATTTGGTGCCACTCGCCTCTTCGTGACCGCGCATGCGAAACGTTTTGAACTCCAACAATACGGGACGCGGATTTTGTTGCATTGAAGCTTTGAGTTCAGCAATTTTGGTGAAAACGTCCAAAATGTTATTACCGTCAATAATGTGGCTTTCCATTCCGTATCCTAATCCTTTGTCGGCGAGATTTTCGCAACGGTACTGTTCGTTTGTTGGCGTTGACAGGCCGTATCCATTATTTTCTATGACAAATAAAACAGGGAGTTCCCAAACGGCTGCTACATTTAAGGCTTCGTGAAAATCACCCTCCGAAGTGGCGCCTTCCCCTGTAAAAACAGCGGTCACTTTCCCGTTTTTCTTTAATTTATTGGCTAAAGCAATCCCATCGGCTACCCCCATTTGGGGGCCCAAATGCGAGATCATACCAATGATTTTATACTCTTGAGTGCCAAAGTGAAAACTACGATCACGTCCTTTGGTGAAGCCCGATTTTTTACCTTGCCATTGCGAAAAAAGTTTGTGCAATGGAATATCTCTACCTGTAAATACGCCTAGATTACGGTGCATCGGAAGAATGTATTCATCCTTATCCAAAGCAGCGGTAATACCCACAGAAATAGCTTCCTGCCCAATGCCTGAAAACCATTTAGACACTTTTCCTTGTCGGAGCAAAATGAGCATTTTCTCTTCAATCAAGCGGGGTTTCAGTAATTTTTTATACAAATCCAACAATTGCTCGTTGGATAAATTGTGACGATTAAAGTCCATTCGTTTTGTTTGTGTATTGTGACGCCAAATGTACTAAAACGATATAGGATTTCAAGGTGTTTTTACATAAAAAAAGCACACGCAAAACGTGTGCTTTCGATTAACTTTTTTAGTGAAATTATTTTTTTACAAATCGTTGAATTTTTCGGGATCCATCCGCTTGATGAACTTCGACAACATAAAATCCAGAAGGAAGTGAGGTAATTTCAATTTTCTTATTTTGTAATGAAGCTTGCAATACCACTTGACCGTTCACATTGTATACCAATGCATGAGATAGTGAAGCATCGGTATAAAAATTCAATTCGTTTTCTGCAGGATTTGGATAGACATTTAACAAGGTATTGAAATCTACTGTATCTAGCCCTAAAGGCACATCTGAAACATTAAGCGTGTAAGTCACCGTTTGGGGTGCGGGCCAACTCGAAATATAGATATAATAAGTTTGTCCGCCTGTCATGGCAAAATTATTGATTGTTCGTGCTCCAGCAGAAGACCCCGTGGCACAAGCTGCGTATTGAACACCAATATTGGCACAATCGGTATAGACAAACATTCCAGTCCACGCTAAAGCACTCGGAATTTCTATTTTTACGGTTTGGTTGGAAATGGGAGTGTAAGCGTAAATTACGTCATTTCCACCATGAAAATAATTTCCAAATGTAGTTGTAGAACAAGTGGGATGCGTCATTGTTTGCGGATCATAATTGTCGGCATAATTTGCTGTATTATCAGTGGTTGTATACGGTAATGCTGATATCACATTGGGGTTTGTACACAACGTTCCGACTTGTGCATAAATGCCTATTCCTAGTAAGCACATTGAGAGTAAGTAAAGTTTTTTCATAATAAATGGTTTTATAATGTAAATTTAAGACTTATGTCATAAATTTTAAAAAAAAATTTTAGACTATTAATACGATTTTAAGATTTCATTGAGTGTTAATAACTTTTGAATGAGAATCGTTTAAATGTCTTACATTTGTAGTTGCGCTTTGATTTCACAGCGTTTAAGTTATTAACAAAAAAGGTTTAGTATGCAACAAATTCCAAGTGTTGACTTACGTGATTTCCTGTCAGATAATCTGGCACGTAAACAAAAATTTGTAAATGAAATCGGCAAAGCCTATGAAGAAATCGGCTTCGTAGCATTAAAAGGTCATTTTCTTGATGATCAGTTGGTGGGAGAATTGTATGATGAAGTGCGAAACTTCTTCAATCTTCCATTGGAAACCAAAGCAAAATATGAAATTCCGGGCATTGGAGGCCAGCGCGGTTATGTTTCTTTTGGTAAAGAACATGCCAAAGGGCGTTCCGCTGGGGATTTAAAAGAATTTTGGCATTTTGGCCAATATGTGAGCGAAGGCTCTAAATGGGAAGGTGAATATCCCGACAATGTAATCGTAGAAGAATTACCCAAATTTAATGAAGTTGGAAAAAAAGCCTATCAAATGCTCGAGAAAACAGGAGTCTATGTACTTCGTGCTTTAGCATTACACATCGGTTTGGATGAATTTTATTTTGATAATTACATCAAAGACGGGAACAGCATTTTACGTCCTATCCACTACCCGCCTATTACGGATGAACCGAAAGACGGCGCCGTTCGTGCGGCTGCCCATGGTGACATCAACTTGATTACCCTATTAATGGGGGCACAAGGAAAAGGATTACAAGTGCAAAATCACGAAGGCCAATGGATTGATGCCATTGCACAAGACGATGAATTGATGATTAATGTGGGCGATATGTTGTCGCGTCTCACCAATAATAAGCTGAAATCAACCATTCACCAAGTGGTTAATCCACCGCGGGAATTGTGGGGAACTTCGCGTTTCTCAATCCCATTTTTCATGCACCCTGTAAGTGATATGAAATTGGATTGTTTATCACAATGTATCGATGAAAACAATCCGAAATTGTATGAGGACATCACCGCGGGCGATTTCTTAAACGAGCGTTTGGTGGAATTAGGATTGATTAAAAAATAAGGTAACAAATTTTCCGGAACTGAAATTCCAAATTCCAATGCACTGTTGGGATTTGGAATTTGGTTTTTTACCCTTTATTTATTCGAAAAAATAAAACCTAACAAAGGAGCACTCCCATGAGTAACTTAGAAGAACAACTAAAGAAACTATTCCCTGATCATATTCCAACGGAACCCGAACCTGAAACGCCACAAGAACATGAATTATTTGTTCAAAAAGAGCCCATGATTTGTAAATATGAGAAGCGAAAAGGCAAACCTACCACGATTATCGAAGGCTATGAAGGAGAAGAGGAAGACTTTAAAATGTTGGCCAAAGAAATCAAAACCAAATTGAGCGTAGGCGGCAGCTTCAAAGACGGTTCGATTATCATTCAAGGCGATTACCGCGATAAAATCATGAATCTATTGAAAGACAAAGGTTTTAAAGTGAAGCGCGTGGGAGGATAACATGAATTTTGAATGATAAATGATGAATTTTAAATTGTGTTTCTTTTAAATAAAAGTCACTTGTCAACCCAGAAGTTTCGGGACTAGTCACTAACCTGCCTGCCGGCAAAGGCAAGTCACTAATCACTAATTACTAGTCACTAGTCACTAATCACTAATAACTAATCACTAATCCCTATCACCGATGATTGCTTCATCTGAATTAATATTAAATCCTGATGGAAGTGTGTACCATTTGAACCTACTTCCAGAACATATCGCCCACGACATCATTTTTGTGGGAGATCAAAACCGTGTGGAAAAAATTACCCAACATTTTGAGCGGATTGAATTTTCACAACAAAAGCGCGAATTTAAAACCCAAACCGGATTTTTCAAAGGCAAACGAATGACCGTGATGTCAACCGGAATCGGCCCCGATAATATTGACATCGTTATGAATGAGTTGGATGCTTTGGTCAACATTGATTTGGCGACTCGAACCGTAAAAGAAGAATTAACCTCTTTGAATATCATCCGAATCGGCACCTCAGGTTCGTTACAAGCCGACATCCCCGTCGATAGTTTTGTCATGAGCCAATATGGATTGGGTTTAGACAACATGCTTCGCTCCTATTTGATTGACGAAATCTCAGAAAAAAATATAGAAGACGCTTTTATCCAACAAACCAACTGGGATTTACGTAAAGGGCGCCCTTATGTAATTAAGGCCTCTGAAACCTTGGAAAAGCGCATTGAAAGTGATTGTATCTTCAAGGGATTTACGGGTACAGCAGGCGGATTTTATGGCCCACAGGGAAGAGTTTTACGTTTACCTATTCAAGATTCGGAGTTAAATACAAAAATGGACGCCTTTGAATTTGAGGGAATCAAAATGACCAATTTGGAAATGGAAACGGGTGCAATTTATGGCTTAGGTAAACTTTTGGGACATGAATGTTTATCATTGAATGCCATTATTGCCAACCGTGCCAATGGAACGTTCAGTGCCGATCCGTACAAAGCCGTTGACGCTTTAATCGCCTATACTTTAGATAAATTATCACAATAGTAATGAGGAGCTATTTCCCGCTTTCGCCTTTATCTCTCCGCTAAAGCTACGAGGATATCGGCTCTACCTGCCTGCCGGCAGGCAGGTCGGGGCTAAAACAAACCGTGATGATACAACGTTTAGAGACCGAAAGACTGTATATGCGTCCTTTCAAAATTTCGGATGCAGCCGATTTGTTTGTCATGGATAACAATCCGAAGGTACACGAATATTTATGGCAACAACCCACGCTTGAACTGGAAGAATCGGTTAAAATTATTGCCTACATTCTGGGCCAATACGAACGCAACCAAGTAGGACGATTTGCCACGTTTTTGAAAGCAACCGATGAATTTATTGGGTGGACAGGCATCAAATTTATCGACGACCATGTAGAAAATGGCAACACCAACTTCTTTGATTACGGGTACCGTCTAGCCGAAGCGCATTGGGGCAAAGGCTTCGCTACTGAAGCTTCTATTGCTTGGCTGCAGTACGGATTTGAAACCCTTAAAATTCCGGTAATGAATGCATATGCACACAAAGAAAATGGTGCTTCCAATCGCATTTTACAAAAAACGGGGTTCATACATCAAGAAACCTACCCCGATCCCGCTGGCGTACTTTGGAATTGGTATGCCTTGAACAATTCCACTTCAAAGCAATGAAAACGATAAAGATTGTAGGTGTTCCCGAGCATTTTAATATGCCTTGGTACCAGAGTATCGCTGATCGCGAATTTGAGCGTGTTGGTGTGGATTTACAATGGACCGATATCCCAGAAGGTACGGGAAAAATGTGTCAAATGCTCCGCTCCGGGGAGACCGACATAGCCGTGGTATTAACCGAAGGCATGGTCAAAGATATTTTAGGAGGTTGTCCCTCCAAAATAGTGCAAGTTTATGTTACTAGTCCGCTCCTTTGGGGCATTCATGTGGGTGGGAAATCATCATTTCAAGAAATTTCCGACTTACAACAAACTACTGCAGCCATCTCGCGTTTCGGTTCGGGCTCGCATTTGATGGCTTACGTTAATGCGCAACAGCAGGGTTGGGATACCTCCGCGCTACAGTTTGAAATCGTGCATACCCTTGATGGTGCCGTGGATGCCTTACAACAAGGAACCGCTGATTATTTTATGTGGGAACGATTTATGACCCAACCCCTAGTAGATTCGGGTGTTTTTCGTCGCATTGGTGTTTGCCCCACCCCGTGGCCTTGTTTTGTAATTGCGGTTCGTGACGAAGTGCTCGCAAATGAAAAAGAAACTTTGCTTTCAATCTTAAATACAATCAATACCAAAACAAAATATTTTAAAGAGCAAAACCATTTGATTGCACAACTCGCACAATGTTTTCATCAAAAAGAAGAAGCGCTTGAAGCTTGGCTCTCCTGTACTGAGTGGAGTCAATATCCGCTGTCAGAAAAAGAATTTGAGTTGGTTCAAAATCATTTGTGGAACTTAAACCTTATTGATAAAAAAGATACCTTTGCTACAGTTGTAAAAATACTGAAGTAAGCCCTTCAATGACAAATCCTTTCTTTTCGCGTTTCCGTCAATGGCAAGAGAAACTCGCGATTCCCAATCCATGGGATAAAGTCATTATAGGGGTACTCAACCTACTGCTTACCATCCCTGTTTTTTTAATTCTACATCAAAATCTCACGGATCCTGAATGGCCGTTAGCGATTGATCGTGTGGGACTATTAGTGCTTATTTTAGCAGTATTTCAATGGATTTTAGTGCAACTTCGTAAAGTAATTTTTATAAGTATTGCAGGCTACTTCCTTTTTTTGATTTGGGGTACTATGGTGGGTGGATACGGATTTCAAAATGTTTTTGAAGAGTATCAATCGATGCTATATGCCATGGAGGACAGTCCTTTTCCGCAAGATATTGTAATTGATCGATTGCTTCCTTTTCCTAATAAATCCAAGATTATCAAAGCCATTGATTATGACCATCCGCAAGTTCGAAACTTTGCCCTAAAAGCGATTAACACCCATTTTAAATCAGTGCAAGGGTATCAGGATTATCAGACCCTCATTCAATGTTTTGCCGTTTTTAAAGAAATCAATTCCCAATGGAACTACGTGCACGATCCCGTAGGACACGAATACATTGCTCGAGCCGATGAATCGTTAAAATACCTTTCGGGCGATTGTGACGACCATTCCATTCTCATGGCGGCGGCTGTTAAATCGATTGGGGGCATTCCGCGATTGATTCATACGACAGGTCATATTTACCCTGAATTGTACATTGGCACACGAAAAGACATGGAAACCGTCAATTATTTGATCAAAAAAGTACTTTTCCCTAAAGAAAGTCAGCACAAAGCAGTTCATTATCACATCGACGAACGGGGCAATGTGTGGTTGAATTTGGATTATACCGCCAAATATCCAGGTGGACCTTTTATGAAAGAAGAAATTTTAAGTGCTTTGACGTTGAATTAAATGGTCTCGGGTAAAATATTTAGTATATTAGCCCTATAAATACGAAACAATGCGCAAATTAGCTATACTCCTGCTCCTTTTTAGTTTTGGTTTTTCTTGGGCACAAGAACAAACCTCACCCTTAGTAAACAAGAAAAATGAATTTCGTGTCGATGTCCTTCAGGCCTTAGCGTATGGTAAAATTAGTGTAAGCTACGAGCGATTTTTTGAGGGTAGTTTCTCTGTAGGCGTCAACGGTAATTTCTCCAATAGTACACGAATTGAGGACGATTACAACAACGGTTTTCGGAACAATATTCCGCGGTATGAAATTAACCCTTATGTACGCTATGCCCTTTCTAAGAGTAAAGCACGGTATTATTTTGCCGAAATTTTTGCTTCAGCCAATGGGGGTGATTTTAAGGAAATTGTGCGGGAAAACAGCGGCGGAAATGGATTTTACACCATCAAAGAAACCCAATACAATGATTTTGCTTTAGGGGGAAGTTTAGGGTATAAAATGTATTTCAAAGACACCTTTGCTTTGGAGGTACTTGTCGGATTTGGTTCCAATCTTACCAACAAAGAAATGAGTCCCGATGTGATTAGTCGTGTAGGAATTAATTTTGGGTATCGTTTTTAATGTTCAATGTCATGAAAAAAATTGTTTTACTATTTCTTAGTTTTTTTGTTGTAAGCCTCAGCAGTTGTGATACCAACGACGATGATTTTTACAATACCGAATATGTTCGTATAAATGGATTGGTCAATATTGAAACCCAAGCCAGTTATGCTGTGGGTGATAAAATTACGTTGAATTGTGTTGTGGATCGTTTGGTAAATGAATTGGGACAAAGTACACCGTTGGATATACGAAAAACAACCAACAATGCGCCTACCCTCACCTTTTCGTATGTTTTAGAAAAACAAAATGGTACCGAATGGATTCCGGTTTCAGTGCCAGCGAATCAAATGGATGTAAGTAGTGGACAACTCCAAAATCTTGGCTTTTATTTGGCCACAGTACCTTATGATACCCTTCAAGATGCCTATGTTTTTAGAGCTGGCTTGCCTTTGTTGAGCACGGGAACTTACCGCTTGAGTTATGGGTACAATAGTGAAGAAACAGATGTTGTAGAATTGCGCTCCAATTCAGCTTCTGATGCTATTACTTTACTGATTTACACCACGTCAAATGCGTTGAACAGCAACGGTTTTTATACCTTTACTGTCAATTAATTACCACTTAATTTCTTGATTGTGATGCTTTAATAAATAAGCATTTGTTTGACTGAAATGGCGATTTCCAAACCAAAGTCCCCGATTGGCACTTAGTGGCGAAGGGTGTCCTGACTCAAGCACCAAATGACGTGATCGTTCTATCCATTGTCCTTTCTTTTGCGCATAACTCCCCCACAATAAGAAAACTAAATTTTGTTTTTCATTGGCGAGTTTATGAATCACCGCATCCGTAAATTTCTCCCATCCTTTTCGCTGATGGCTTCCCGCTTCATGCGCTCGTACAGTCAGAATCGCATTCAACAAAAGAACCCCTTGGTTCGCCCAATGCTGAAGACAGCCCGACTGTGGGTAAGGAATGTCCAAATCGGATTCTAATTCTTTGAAAATATTGTGCAACGAAGGCGGAAACGGAACGGTATCAGGAACAGAAAACGACAATCCATGCGCTTGCCCCAATCCGTGATAGGGATCTTGGCCGATGATGACCACTTTGGTCGTATTGAATGGACATTGGTCTAAAGCAGCAAAAATTTGTGCGGGTGGCGGAAAGCAAGGGTGATACTTGTATTCCTCTGTTATAAAACGGTTTAATTCTTGAAAATAAGGTTTGTCAATCTCTTCTTCAAGCAAAAAGGACCACGTAGACGGTAAGCACAACATTTCTTAATTTTTTATCAAAAATAAGGAAAAAGTAAAGGATAGGCACGATTGACTTTGTACCTTTGATTGGTTTAAATTTATTATGATTGCAATTACAGAAAAAACGCGAAAAGATCTCGAATTTCATACCATTTTGGAAACTATTTCCCACTACTGTGTCACTGAATTAGGGCTGGAAAAGGCGCAACAAATAGCCCCTTTTTCACACAAAGAACAGTTGATGGCTGCATTGCATCAAACTTCGGAATATGTTTCCTCGTTTTCCAATAACAATGCGATTCCCAACCATGGGTTTGACACCATTTCGACTGACATACAACTGCTTTCCATTGAGGATAGTTTTCTTGAAGTAGAGAGCTTTCGGAAAATTGCAGCCCTTTCAGAAACCGTCAACACCCATTTACTTTTTTTAAAAAAATTCAATACCTACTATCCTTCGCTGCATCTTTTGGCTTCTGAGGTAGAATTCACCAAAGTCATTATTCAAAAAATTGAAGTCGTCATTGACAAATACGGGGTTATTCGCGATAATGCTTCTCCCGATTTGGTCAATATCCGCAGGAACATCAACATGGTGCGCGGTAAAGTAAACCAAAGTTTTGGACAAGCTTTAGTGCATTACCAAAGTTTAGGGTATTTGGACAATATTAAAGAAACGGTTGTTGAAAACCGCAGGGTATTAGCTGTCTTAGCCATGTACCGTCGTAAAGTTAAGGGTTCCATCATGGGCAGTTCAAAGACAGGAAGTATTGCCTACATTGAGCCCGAAGCGACACTGAAGTATAGCCGCGAATTGAATCAGTATGAGTATGAAGAACGTGAAGAAATCGTTCGCATTTTAAAACGTCTTACTTTCGAGATTCGTCCTTTTGCTGAATTGCTCCATCAATACCAAGATTATTTGAGTACCATTGATGTTATTCATGCCAAAGCCCGATATGCCCAGCTAATTCAAGGTATACTTCCCAATATCACTGAGGAAAAAAGGATTTATCTTCGGGAAGCCTACCATCCGATTTTGTTTATGACCAACAAAAGGAAAAATGAAGTTACGTATCCTCAGACCCTTGAATTAACCCAAGACAACCGTATAATTGTGATTTCTGGGCCTAACGCTGGGGGAAAAACGATTGCTTTGAAAACGGTGGGACTATTGCAATTGATGTTGCAATCGGGTATTCTCATTCCGGTACATGAACGAAGCGAAACCTTTTTGTTTGATCGTATTTTAACCGACATTGGAGATAATCAATCGATTGAAAATCATTTGAGTACCTACAGTTATCGGTTGAAAAACATGAATTACTTTTTAAAAAAATGTAATGCCAAAACCTTGTTTCTCATTGATGAGTTTGGAACAGGTTCCGATCCTGATTTAGGGGGAGCACTGGCTGAAGTATTTTTAGAAGAATTTTACCATCGGGAAGCCTTTGGGATTATCACCACCCACTATACCAATTTAAAAATTCTAGCCAACGAATTACCTTGTGCCACCAACGCCAATATGTTGTTTGACGAGCAATCGTTGGAGCCGCTCTACAAATTGCACCTCGGTCAGGCGGGTAGCAGTTTTACCTTTGAAGTGGCCCAAAAAAATGGCATTCCCTATGGATTGATCAATCGGGCTAAAAAGAAAGTAGAAGGCGAGAAAGTTCGCTTTGACAAAACCATTGCCAAGCTTCAGAAAGAGCGGAGCCGTATGGAAAAAACGTCAGAAAACCTTAAAGAAGAGGAAAGCAAAGCGCGGGAAGAAAGCAAACGTTTGGAACTAACCAACAAGAAAATTCAGGAAAAATTGGAGCGCTATCAGGAAATGTATGATGCCAATCAGCGGTTGATTTATATGGGTCAGAAAATCGATGATATTGCGGAGAAATATTTTTCGGATAAAAATAAAAAAGTACTGATTGGAGATTTTCTCAAATTGGTGGAGATAGAAAATTCGAAGCGTAAAAAAATCAGCGCGAAAGAGAAAAAACAAAAAGAAATCATTCATAAAAAGGTGGTTGCCGAATTGAATGTTGCCGTGGAATCCATTCGAACAGAGAAAAAGGAAAAGAAGATAAAAACCCAACAAGAAGCGAATGCCAAACCCAAGATGACGCTACAACTTGGGGATCGCGTTCGGATGACCGATGGGAAAGCGGTTGGGACTTTGGATAGTATTGAAAAAAATAAGGCTACTGTAAATTACGGACTTTTCACGTCCAAAGTAAGTCTCGAGATGTTGGATTTTGTAGAACGCCCCAGGAAATGATTTCCCTACCTGATTCCAAAAAACTAATTATCTACGATGGTCACTGTGTACTTTGCGATTATTGGGTTCGTGTACTTTTGCGTCATGATAAAAAAGAAGTGTTTTACTTTACTGAACTTCAATCCGAAACCGGAAAATCGCTTCAAAAAAAATTAGGGATTGAAAACCAAAAGGTGGACAGTATCATTTTGTATATCCCCAAAAAAGCTTTTTTTCTAAAATCCACAGCCATTTTTGAAATTGTAAAATCGCTACCTTGGTACTTCTATGGGGCATTGGTTTTTACAATTCTTCCTCAATGTATTACAGATAAAATGTATACATTCATTGCAAAAAATCGCTACCAATGGTTTGGCCGTAAAACAATCTGTGGATTAATTGATGCTAAAATACAACATCGGTTTATATGACAATTGTAAGCTCTACCCTTTTTTCATCGCCGTATCTTTGGGTATAATTTAAAATAGAAAAGAGATGCTTACTCGTATTTTACCATTGTATTCATGGGAAACTGAGCTTTTGTCATGATTGGCATTTTTGGTGTCTTCATTATTGGTTTAATAGAGGAGCTGTAATGTTAATGGCATCGGGCACAAAAAACAAAAAAGACTAAGCAAAAGCTTAGTCTTTTTCATTATGGCAATAGTAATAAATAAATTATTGCTTTACAATTTTCTTAGTTACTACACCTGAATCAGTAGTAATATTCATGAAATACACTCCAGAATTCATTTCAGAAATTGATATTTCAGTTTCGGATGTAGTATCAACATTTACAGTCTTCACTACACGACCATTGATATCTGTAAAAGAAACTGCTGTAAATCCAACATTATTTCCTTTTACATTCACCACATTATTCGTAGGGTTCGGATAAATTGCAATTGTATTTTCTAATCCTTGGATTTCTGTAGTGCCTAATAATCCTTCCGTAGCCGTTGCTTTTACAGTTAAGTTATCAAATGTTAAATCAGAAACTACAGTATTTGTAGAGGGAACTGCAGATACAAAATCAACTTCTGTAGGATCAAATGGACCTACCCAGTTCGCAGCATTCAAACCAGTATAGACTGTATTCGTTTTAAAGATAACTTCACCCGTAGTTGTGTTATAAGCAAAACCTATTCGATACCAAGTGTCCGCATCCAAAACTAAACCAGGCGCTGCGGTAAGATTAATTAAAAAAGTTCCAAAAGTCCCACCATTATTCAAATAAGCTACTCCATTTAACACACGTGACCCCACATTATAAACGAATCCTCCTAATACTCTTGAATTTGTACCATCCGCTCCGTAAAGACGAACACCTACTTGAGCCGTACTTGATGTAGCGGAACCTGTATACATATCATACTCTACTTCTAGAATATTATTTCCAGTTGTACGCGTTGCCCAAATTGCATCAAAACCGTCTTTCCACATGAAACGACTTCCTTTGTCCCCGTTAGAACTTGTAATTTTAAGTCCATTAGATGATGCATTACCTGTAGCTACAATTTGAAAATTTTCATTCGCTGCATTTGTACCTGTAGTAGGTGCAGTTCCGTTACTAGAAAAAGTTAACCAGTTGTCTTGACCTGGAGTAGCTCCAGTAATGTCAGTACCTACATTGCCTAAATTCAAAGTATTGAAGTTCTCAGTTTGTAACAATTGAGCACTAACAGTACCAGCAGTTAAAGTTAAAAGTGTAAGTAATAATTTTTTCATTTTATCGTGTTTAAGTATTTATAGGTTCAAATATATTACATTAATGCAGAATAAAAAAATGTTTGTTTGTTAAAAATAACCCATTGGGAATAATAATTTTTAGTAAAAATAAATGGATTATAACCCGTTGAGTGAAATAATTTGAAATAAAATAAATTGAAAAAATGTTGGTCAAGATGCTGAAATTCAGTATTTTGAAGCCTAAAAACAAAACAATATTTATGTTAAACATAGTAAAAAAATACTTAAATGTTTTAGAAGTTATAAGTTCTTTGACCCGAGCAAAGCGAATTGGCGAAGCAATATTGAGTTAGATTTTAAATCATGAATTGGAAGAAAGACAAAAATGTCTGATATAGAAGTAGTTGCATTGAGTTTAACAGCAGAATTTATGTCAATTGACAGTAAAAATTCACTTTTCAAACAACTACTTCCAGGTGAAATATCCAATTTAATTGAGCGAAGTCAGTTTAATAAAAAGACAAAAAAAGCTATTTTTTTTTTAGAAC
>NZ_JBEILJ010000045.1:0-20015 GCF_040379285.1 Flavobacterium sp.
CCTCAGAAGCTAAGCCCCTGAGCGGCTGAGCACTTCCTACAACTGCAACTTTTTTGAACATTAAGAAATTAAGATTACATACTTAGCCGATACTGATTAAGAAAAATTAAGTCGGCCGAAGGTCGCGTACTTTGTGTCCTTAAACCATTGCGTTCTCTGCGCAATCTTGGCGACTTTGCGGTCAAAAAATCAGGCCACAGGCCACAAAATTAATAAGCTTTATGCCTTCGTGTCTTCGTGGCCAAAAAAAGACTCTGCGAACTTTGCGCTAACTTCGAGACTTTGCGGTTAAATTAGAAATAAGAGGAAAGAAGAAATAGAAAAGATATTCATGTTGTCATCACAGCACGTACTACACTTCTAAACCTATCCACTCTTACACTTTAATTTGAAAATGAGACAATTTGAAGATTTGAAAATGATCTTTCAATCACAGCTACTGCTACACTAGTAAACCCTTTCCACTTTTACACCTCCTGCCCACTGTGACTGCGACTGTATACTAATCCTTTAGGGCCACCCCATACATCATCTGCATCGTCGTGCCTTTTCCAATTTCGGAATGCAGCACCCGAATTTTCCCTTTGTGGTAGTCCTCCACGATGCGTTTGGTCAAGGAAAGTCCCAAGCCCCAGCCCCTTTTTTTGGTCGTAAAACCGGGTTCAAAAACCTTGCGGAACTGATTTTTCGGGATGCCCTTGCCGTTGTCGGTGATGTTAATTTTATAGTGTGTGCCGTCATTTTCAATCGCAACGGTCAACGCCCCTTTGCCCCGCATCGCGTCGATGGCATTTTTCATGAGGTTTTCGATCGTCCAACTGTGGAGCGCCGGATTAATAGCCACCCACAACGGCCCCTCAGGTGCGGTGAAGGTAAAGTGAACTTGATTGGAAAATCGCGCTTGCAAATAATCAAACGAGGCGCGGGTCTCCGCCACCAAGTCTCGGGTTTCCAATACCGGTTCAGACCCTACTTTCGAAAACCGATCCGTAATAACTTGCAGTCGCACAATGTCTTTTTCAATTTCCTCCAGCGTCGATTCAGCCACCGTGCCCTCAGCCTTCAAATATTCGAGCCAACCGATCAGCGACGACAAGGGGGTGCCAATTTGATGCGCCGTTTCCTTCGCCATCCCCGCCCACAATTTGTTTTGCGTGGCCATCTTTGTGCTGCGGTAAAAGTTGTACACCACAGCGGCAAACAAGAAAATAATCAATAACAAGGCGGCGGGATAGTATTTCAATTTATTCAGCAAATCCGAGTCGCCGTAATAGAGGTACTGAAACTTCCCCGGAACGTATTCCATTTTGATAGGGTCGTTTTGCGACTTCAAATTTTCCAGCATCACCTGCATTTGCTTCGGGTCTTTCTCTAGGGCCGGGTCAATGTTGATATGGTTCACAATCTTCCCTTGTTGGGTCACCATAATTGGGATGTGCGCATTCTGAATCACTTCAAACGGCAACGCGATATCGGCATCTATATCGGCATTGGCCAACGTCTTTTGCGCCAGCGCCCACTGTTGCATCTTCACCCGTTCCTCCTCCTTAAAAATCTGAAAAAAGGCATAGGTGTTCCACAAAATAAGGGACACAATCACAAACGAAGTGGCAATAATGATCCAACGGGTAACCACGCGACGATCGGAAAACTGCATGCAATGAATTTTTTTTAAAAATAGCTATTTTTTTTATTGTGGCGCGTCCCCGAATGCAATTCCCTGCGCGGGCATATCAACTTCCCGTTCGGGGTCGGGTGATTCGCGGTACCGGCCGGGCTCCGCCACGTCAGGGTACCTTGCTGCTCCCCCTCGCGCGGCCCCGTGCCCCGTAACAGTAAAGCAGAAAATTGGCTATCTTTGCTTCAAACCTATGGTCATGCTTACATTAGATCCGAAAACGCTTACTCCCGTTCAAATTCAAGGCTATTTGCAAGGCGCTATCGGTCCCCGTCCCATCGCCTTTGCCAGCACGGTCGATGCGCAGGGGAATCCCAACTTGTCGCCCTTTAGCTTTTTTAATATTTTCAGTGCCAATCCGCCGATACTGGTATTTTCCCCCGCCCGACGGGTACGCGATAATACCGTTAAACATACCTTGATCAATTGCCAAGATACCCGCGAAGTGGTGATCAATGTGGTCAATTATTCGATGGTACAACAAATGTCGCTTTCGAGTACCGAATATCCCGATGGCGTTAATGAATTTGTCAAAGCCGGATTTACCGCTGTTCCTTCGCATGCGGTCAAACCCTATCGGGTACAAGAAAGTCCGGTGCAATTGGAATGTAAAGTCAATGAGATTATCGCCCTAGGCACTGAAGGCGGCGCTGGCAATCTCATAATTTGTGAGGTGGTTAAAATTCATATCAACGAAGCGGTTTTAGATGCCAAAGGAACCATCGATCCGCAGGCGATTGATTTGGTTGCCCGCTTGGGTGGGAATTGGTATTCGCGCTCCAATGCCGGACTTTTTGAAGTCGAAAAACCCTTGGCAACTCTGGGCATAGGAGTAGATGCTATTCCTAGTTTTGTGCGTGAAAGCGCCGTGTTTGATGGGAATGATTTGGGCAAATTAGGAAATGTCGAAGCCTTGCCCACCGAAGCGGAAATTGCTATATTTGTGAAAGAGAATTTGCCGGTGAAAGCCGCCCTAAGCTCCGCCGATGAGGAGCAAGTGCACCTTAAAGCCAAAGCTTTTCTCGATGCCGGAGCGGTTGATGCCGCATGGAAAACCCTCTTGGCGCCACGAGTACACTAAATTTATGTATTATTAATTCAACAACGATTATGGAAGTTTCAGGAAGAGTAAAAGTGATTAATGCCGTACAGCAGGTGAGCCCCACTTTCCGAAAAAGAGAATTGGTCGTCACGACCGAAGAGCAGTATCCCCAACACATCATGGTGGAGTTTACACAAGACAAGTGTGATTTATTGGACAGTTATCAAGTGGGAGAACCCGTGAAAGTTTCCATCAACTTACGCGGTCGCGAGTGGGTGAGTCCCCAAGGTGAAACCAAGTATTTCAATTCGATTCAAGGGTGGCGCATTGAGCGTGTAGCCGCGGAAGCCCCTGCACAAGGTGGTCAACCAATGGCGCAAACCATGCCTCCGATGCCCGCCGCTCCTGCGTTTGAACCCGCAACGAGTTTCAACGAAGAAGAACACGACGATTTGCCGTTTTAGGTTTCACGTTTAAAGTTTAAAGTTTCACGTTGGACCCATGCGGTTAAATCAATCCAATTCCAAATTCTATGGTGTAGGCTGTAGGGTTTGGAATTTGTTTTGGTAGTGACTAGTGACCTGCCTATGCCGGCAGGCAGGCTAGTGATTAGTTCTGAAACTTCGGTAGTGATTAGCCCCGAAAAGAGTATTGGTTGTTGTTCTGACAACCGTTGGACATAAATCATTAGTAGCGCTACTTCTTACTTCAAAAATCAAAAATCTTCAATCGTTAATCCCATGCATTTCCTTACCAAGACCCTTTATTTTCCGCCGGTAACCGAAGCTTCGGTGGAGGGGTTGTTGGCGGTTGGGGGTGATTTGTCGCTGCCGCGATTGCAATTGGCGTACCGTTCGGGGATTTTTCCTTGGTTTGATGCCGACGAACCTATTTTGTGGTGGGCGCCGCCACAGCGAATGGTGGTGCATCCTGCAACCTATAAGCCGTCGAAGAGTTTGCGCAATTTACGCAATCGTGGACTGTTTACGGTTACACGCAACACCCAATTCAACGCGGTGATTACCCATTGCCAGCGTGCGCCACGACGGGGACAAACGGGAACTTGGATTTCCCGCGACATCATCCGAGCGTATACCGCATGGCATGCCCTGGGGGAAGTCGTTTCGTATGAAGTGTGGCAAGGCGACCGTTTGGTAGGCGGGTTGTATGGCGTTGACCTCGGTCATGTATTTTGTGGGGAGAGCATGTTTTCGCTCGTTCCCAATGCTAGTAAATTGGCTTTTTTACAACTGGTAGAAGACCTTAAAGCTCAAAATTATGCCTTGCTGGATTGCCAAGTGCATAACGATCATTTGGAAAAACTAGGCGCGTTTGAGATTTCTAGAGCAGCGTTTATACAGATTTTGCATAAGGAGGATTGGTCAGAATTGGGGAGTGACTAGTGACCTGCCTATGCCGGCAGGCAGGTTAGTGACTGGTGACTAGTGATTAGTGACTGGTGACCTGTTTATGCTAGCTGTCTGGTGATTGATAACTATTTAATTCATTCATTATTTTTTTGCCACAAAGGCACCAAGTCATTAAGGGTATTAAGTTGGCGGCCTTTGGCCTTGGTTTTACCGCAAAGGCGCTAAGGTTGCGCGAAGTTCGCAGCGTCTTTATTTTTGCCACAAAGACCTGAAAACACAACGTTTACGGGTATTAAGTTGGAGGCCTGTGGCCTTGGTTTTACCGCAAAGGGGCAAAGGTTGCGCGAAGTTCGCGACGTTATAAGTTTAAAAAAATATTGGCCTTTGGCCATCTTAAGGCTCTTAATCTATACGTTTTAGTGGGTATACTTAATTCCTTAATGTTTGGATTTTGGAGCACGAGGTTACACGATGTTTGCACCAAGTTTCACAATTTTTTTTTGTTTTTTCTTTGCCACAAAGGCACCAAGTCATTAAGGGTATTAAGTTGGCGGCCTGTGGCCTTGGTTTTACCGCAAACGCTAAGGTTGCGCGAAGTTCGCAACGTTTTTTATTTTTGCCACAAAGACGTGAAGACACAAAGTTAACGGGTATTAAGTTTGCGGCCTGTGGCCGAGTTTTTTAACCGCAAAGGGGCAAAGGTTGCGGGAAGCTCGCTGTTCGTAGTTTTCAGTCTCAGTGAGCAGTGTTCAGTGGGCAGTGCTCAGGAGCTCAAGAGCTCAGAATCTTAGTAGCTTAGCTCCTCCTCCAACACGAAACCAAATGATCATTCACCATCCCTGTGGCTTGCATGTGAGCGTAGACAACGGTGGTGCCCACAAACTTGAAGCCTCGTTTTTTGAGGTCCTTGCTGATGGCGTCTGAGAGGGGTGTCGAGGCGGGAATGTCGCGTAGCGTGGCGGGTGCATTGTCGATGGGAATGCCCCCAGTGAACTTCCAAAAGTAGTCGCAAAAGGAACCAAACTCTTCCCGCACTTTGCGATAAGCTTGCGCGTTGGTGATGGCGGCTCGTATTTTGAGTTGGTTGCGAATGATGCCCGTGTCCTGCATCAAGGCTTGCACTTTGGCTTCGTCGTATTGGCTTACTTTTTCAAAATCAAAATGATCAAAGGCCTTGCGAAAGTGTTCCCGTTTGGCCAATACCGTGTACCAACTCAGTCCCGCTTGAAAGGTTTCTAAGATTAAAAATTCAAACATGGTATGGTCATCCCGTACAGGGCGCCCCCATTCGTTATCGTGATAGGCGCGGTACAAATCGTCTTTCTCGCACCAGCCGCAACGGATTTTACTGTCCATCTTTTTTCAAATAGGAATCAATTAACGAATGGCCTACATAAATCAGTGGCGTCAGTAAAACAGCAATTCCCAATTTGACCGAATAGCCTGTCAACGCCGAGAGGATAAAGGTTTCGGTAGTCATTTTGCCGGGGAGCCAAAAAGCAATACCCAGTACGATAAAACTATCAAAGAGTTGCGAGATCACGGTCGAGCCGGTACTGCGCAACCAAATCATGCGGTTGCCCGTACGGTTTTTGACAAAATGAAAAATCGTAACATCAATCAATTGGGAGACCAAAAACGCGGTAATACTTCCCACAATGATCAACATACTTTGCCCGAAGACGGCTGTAAATTGACTATCGGTGACCAAGCCGTCGCCTTTAACAGCGGGAATTTGGAGTCCGATGAACAGCAACACAAAGGTATACCCAATCAAGGAGGCTGTGAGCAGGGAGAGTTTGCGCACGCCTTTTTCTCCAAAATACTCGTTGATGAGGTCGGTGGTGACAAAAACAACGGGCCACGGGAGGATTCCCAAACTCATCACGGCTTGTCCCACATAGATGAGTTTGCCCCCAATGAGTTCGGCCACCAAGGCATTGGTGATAAAAATGCCGGCTAAGACGATATAGACGAAATCTTTACGGGATTGAAACATTTATTCTTCGAAGTTAGAAAAGTCAGGAAGTAACGGATTGTTTTTGCGGAATTTTGCGTAATCATACTGGCGGTTTAAGCTCTCTTGAATGATGATCGTTTTGAGCTTTTCGGCCGTATTTTCCTCGTCGATTTCTTCCACTACGGGGGAGAAATACACGTGGGGGACAATTTTTCCATCGCGCACCAAAAACAGCATGGCATGGAATATTTTGGCTCCGTTGGGTTTGCCATCTTTTTGCGGTTGCGATTCGTAAAAATAGCATTGCAGCGTATGTCCCTCGTAATTGAGGGTTTGTTTTTCCAAAAACTGTACGGGTTCGTCGTCGGCTACCTCGTCAAAAACGCGCATGGCTGCCTCTGCAATTTCGTCATCGGTGAGGGTTTGTCGCTTATTGTACGTATCGATACGGCTGAGCATTACGAGTGTTTTAAAGCGCAGTTTGGGCTGGGCTAAGGCACTGTCGATTTGCACTGCGGTGGCGCGTCCTTGCTGGATGTCATCGGCTAAGAATTCCAATTGCATCTCGGGAATATCCATCGCATAGGCTTCCTGCACCAAGGCTTCTGCTTTTTTGTTGGGAATCGCTTTGAGGACACTTACGTATTGGTAAAACGAGCTGTATGGGATTTCGTCGACTTCATCATCATATTCGATATAATCCTCATCTTTGGCATGCATTTTCTCAGTTTTGGTCTTTTCTTCGAGGCTGCTTTGGAGTCGTTTTTGTTCCAATTTTGCGTCGGCGAGTACTACTTTTTGGAAACTCCCCAGTTTTTTAGGGTCGATTTTTTTTAGGTGCAGCAAGTGGGCACACCAGTCGATAAGAGGCGCTTTGTACTCGTCGATGGCATAATGTTTTAAAATGCCAGGATACAGCACAGCACTTGCGTCGGGGTAGTTTTTGAAGGTGTTGAACACCTCCTCAATACGCTCGGCATTGTCGGGAAGGGGTATGTCAAAAGCCATTAATTCGGTAATTTTTTCATATACAGCAGGCGAAGGGTTTTCACTCATCACATCCAAAATCGTCATGCGCTCTGAGGAATAGGCTTTTGGGTTGCGGAAGGCTTGTTCCAAAAACGGTAAAATTTCGGGTGCTTTGAGTCCGCGCAACTGCTCGTAGGCTTGGTCTTTGTAGATTTCTTCATCGTTGCTAAAGGCATAGCTTTGCATCCATTGTAACCAACGGGCGGCGTCGCTGTCGGTGAGCGTCAATCCATCCATGTCGTCGAGGGCTTGGTTGCGAATCGAATCGGTTTCGCTTTTCACTTCGTCAAAAAAGAGCTGCAATCGGTCGTTGGCTGGCAGCGGTTTGTCGGAAGGGTCGAGGGTAAAACTGCCAAATGCCTTTTCGACAAAAGGGAGGTTTTGGGCGTATGGATACGGCACCATGGTTTTTAGCGTTAGCTGTCGCTCGGGGGTGGTGATGACCCGAATCTTTTCGGCGTGTAGCGCATGAGGTGCTGCCACAAGCGCGTCGAAAACCGCGGTTTGTGTGGTGGGGTTGTAACTAAAATCGTGTAAGACCACCTCTTGGGGTTCATACGTGGGAACGTAATTATTCCACTCGGTTTCTTGAAGCTCGTATTTGAAGGTGCGGGGTTTGAATTTACGGGTGAAACGATTGAGAAGTTTTGTTTTTAACGAATCGGCGGGAAGCCAACTTTCGTAACGGTCAAACGTAGTTTCACTGATTTCAAGAGCGTATCCGTTGCGCGAAGTAAACGTGTCGCCTGCATAGAAATCTTCTTCCTCGTTGCCTCCCAAATTATTGAAAAGAGCACTGGCAAAATTCAATCCATGGATGGCGGCATCGTTAACTTTTTCGGGAATTTCAATGGTGAATTTTCCTTTTTTGGAATGGTATACGGTGGTTTTTTCGGGGGTAAATGGTGCAAGCGTAAACGAGCTGAAGAATTTACGCGCTTGTGCTTCGGGGGCGTCGACCGCAATGAGAAGGTAACATTTGTCCCCATGTACCACCGATTTTAAACGGTAGTTATGATGTTCATTTTGAGTAAACGATTCAAACGAAGTTTTTGTGTAGTCGGTAAACTGTGCGGTCTCGGGCAGCTTTTGTTGCATGTAGAATTCGTTGTGCAACCGTGAATGCAAAAACCAGCCGTTGGTCGACGTGAAGCTTTCCCCAAGTTGTTTTTCAACGACGAGGTAATAACTTTGGTCGGTGGTGTCAAAAGCTTGCCACAGCAGCGGTCCTTTGGCATTTTCACTATCACTGTAGGTAGCGCAAAACGCGGGGAGTTGTACTTGGAAACCGCCATTTACGGGTGTTTTGGTTTTCCATCCAGAGGGTAGCGAAGGGAGTTGAATGGTATTGAAAATACGGCCCTCCATTTTTTGTGCATAATCGCCTACCCCAGAAAGAGAAATACTAATTGCTTCCAGTGGAGTCAGGTAAATGCGGTAGCGTTGGAAGTTCCCGTTTTTCAATTTGCTTAGGATATCATAGCGGGTGATGGCGCCTACGGTGCTTTGTTTTTTCTCTTGAATGTCGCCGGGGACAAATTCGAAGGTGAGACTGTCAATAGCTTGCGGATGCAGGTAATTTTTGCGTTTTTGCAAGAAATTATTCAACGGAATACGGTTCATGTTGAGAAAGGCGCCGTTGGCTAGGTCGAGGGAGCTCACCATGGTTTCGACTTCAATCGTCATTTCCAATTCGGGGTATTGAAAGAGTCCGTCGCTGGTTTTGACAGTTTTCACTACGGGAGGAACCACCAAGTTTTCAAGGGATTTTTTCCGATCGCGTCCCGCTTGGGTAGTGGTACTGTTGACGGGATTCACGGTATATCCTTTGTTGCGCAACAATTGCACTATTCCTTCTTTTCCTCCCAAATGTGCTGCCCCCACGGCACTAAACAAACTCCCTTGGTGGGCCAAAGAGTCGATGCTGCGGGTCATGGTGTAGTTGCGGTCGATAATTAAGGCTTTGTGGTTGCCAGGAGAGGCGCTGAGTTTGCTCAACGAATCGAGCATCACAATATCTTTATCGCGGTAAAAATCTTTGAGGGCGGCTTCTTCCGTGCGGCCTTTGAGGATTTTGTTGAGGGCGTTGCGCCGTGCTTCAACCGTTGTAGTGCCTTCCTCTATAGCATTCATTTGTTTTTCGAGTTCGGCGCGTGTAGTTTGAATAAGGTTGATTATCGATTTTTTGGCGTCTTCCAAGCCAACGATTTTTTTACCGTTTTTTTTGGCGGTTTGAAAGATAAACATGTCCAACACCGTATTTTCTTCATAGTCGCTTTTGGGGCCGTTGTTGACCGATGACATGTCTTTGAGGTAATTGCGGCTGCTGAAAAGTTGCACCAGTTGTTGTTGGGAAATGGGTTTGAAGGCAAATGGATTTTTACTTTCCCTCAACGTTTTTGCCATGCTATTGTAGAGCAAATCAAAGATGGAATTCCATGTTTCAGGATTACTCTCGTTGCTAACGATATCGGCATTCAAAAGGTGGGTATAAAAATCGTCGGGCAGGTGGTAGGAGATTTTTTCATTTACATGAAAAGTGCCGTAGAGGTAGGATTTTTTGGCGATTCCGTTTCCTGAGATTTCCCATAAAAGTGATTTTTCTACAGGGGTTTGGGCGTAGGCTACGGCGCCGACTACCCACAAAAGGCGAATAAGTAACTTCACGAGGTATTTTTTTGGTTCTGAACAAATATAGGTAAAAAACTGAGCCACAACGGGAAGCCTTGCCGGATAAATTAGCGTCGCTTCATGAAAAGAATCGCCCCAGATTTTTTATATTTGGCTAAAATGAGATTCATGAAAAAAATAGTAGGATTACTTTTGATCACCTTGCCCATGTATACGAGTGAAGCCCAACAAACCGCCAATCCGCTTTTACAACCTTGGAAAGGGAACTATGGTGGGGTTCCCGCTTTTGGCACCTATTCACTGTCCGACTTTAAACCAGCCATTACTCAGGCGATAGCTGAACGATTGCGCGAGGTTGATGCCATCGCGCAACAAAAAGCGCCAGCAACCTTTGCCAATACGATAGTCGCTTTGGAACGCGCGGGGAAAACGTACCAGCGGGTGCGTGCCGTGTTTGAATTGTATAGTGCCAACTTAAATACTCCTGCGTTTGAAACCATCGAATTGGAAATGGCGCCAAAGTTCTCGGAAATGAGCAGCACTATTTACCAAAATGCGGCTTTGTTTGTCCGAATTGCCGCCGTTCACAATGGGAAGGAAATGGAAAAATTAACCCCTGAACAAAAGCGGTTGGTGCAAACGTATTACGCCCAATTTGTCAAAGAAGGCGCGTTGGCCAATGCCAAAAGTAAGCAGCGCATTGCCGAGATCAATAAGGCTTTGGCCGGCTTGTTTACGCAATTCAGTCAAAATCAATTGGCCGATGAGAACAATCAATATTTACTGTTGGAAACCGAAGCCGATTTTACGGGGTTACCCCAAGAATTGGCCGATGCTGCTCGTCAAGAAGCCCAAGAGCGTCAGCTGAAGGCATTGGGCTGTATTGCCAACACGCGTTCGTCGATTGAGCCGTTTCTTACCTTTTCATCGCAGCGGTCGTTGCGGGAGAAAGCCTTTCAATTGTTTGTAAACCGCGGCGATAATGCCAATGCCCACAACAATAATGCAACGGTGGTTGCGATTTTGAAGTTGCGTGCCGAAAAAGCAAAATTATTGGGCTTTCCTACGTTTGCGCATTGGAGTTTGTCGAATACCATGGCGAAGCAACCCCAGCGCACGTTGGATTTGATGCTTTCGGTATGGGAGCCCGCTTTGTTGAAAGTGCAAGATGATGTGAAGGCGATGCAACAATTGATAGCGGCGGAGGGCGGCACCTTTGCGTTGGAACCCTGGGATTACCGCTATTATGCCGAGAAAGTGCGCAAAGAAAAATATGCGGTAGACGCCAATGAAATCAAACCGTATATGCAGTTGGAGCCCTTACGCGAAGGCATGTTTTGGGTGGCTGAGACGATTTTTGATTTGACCTTTGCGCAGGTGACCGATGTGCCCGTTTTTCATCCCGATGTGCAGGTGTGGGAGGTGCGCAAAAAGTCGACGGGAAAGGTTGTGGGGCTGTGGTATTTTGATCCGTACGCCCGTAAAGGAAAGCGTTCGGGGGCATGGATGACGGCCTACCGCGATCAGAGTCGTTTTGACGGTGAAGTATTGACGTTGGTGTCTAACAACTGTAATTTTATCAAAGGCAAGTCCGGAGAACCTGTTTTGATTTCGTGGGATGATGCCAATACGTTGTTTCATGAGTTTGGCCATGCGTTACACGGCCTTTGTTCGGATGTGAATTATCCCTTGTTATCGGGTACCAATACGCCACGGGATTATGTAGAGTTTCCATCGCAGATCTTGGAGCGTTGGTTGTCGACGCCCGAGGTGTTGAATCGTTTTGCGTTGCATTACCAAACGGGTGCTCCGATGCCCATGGCGTTGGTGGAGCGCTTGGAGGCTGCGGCCACGTTTAACGAAGGTTTTTCCACGGTAGAAACCTTGTCGAGTGCGTTGGTAGACATGCAGCTGCATTTGTTGGAGCAACCCGAAATCGACCCAAAGACTTTTGAAGCCGAGGCGTTGAAGGCGTTGCGTATGCCGAAGGAAATTGTAATGCGCCATCGCATTCCGCAGTTTGGGCATATTTTCTCGGGCGATGATTATGCTGCGGGTTATTATGGCTATTTGTGGGCGGATGTGATCAGTGCCGATGCGACGGAGGCGTTTACGGTTGATGGCAAAGGGATGTATGATCCTGCGGTGGCGAAACGTTTGTTGGAATACGTATTTAAGGTGGGGAACACCTTGGATCCCGAAGAGGCCTATCCGAAGTTCAGAGGCAAGAATGCGAGTACGGACGCGTTGATGCGGGCTCGTAATTTTCCGGCGAAGTAATAAGTAAGCCCCGTTGGATTGTTCTTCAGCACAATTAACGGGGCTTGGTTTATGAAATAGCGAATGCTTATTCGATGATTAATTTCTTCACGGAAGTAGCGCCATTTTCTGTAATTTGTACAAAGTATACTCCTTTGTTCAATCCACTCACGTTAACGGCATCTTGCGTTGTTGTATTGATTACTTCTTTTCCAACAACGTCAAAGACGCGAACTGATTTGCTATCGTTAGCCGCAGTGTTGATGTAGAAAATACCGTTTTTCACAGGGTTTGGATATACGGCTAAACCTTCAATAGCGTTGTTGTTTACACTTAATAAGTTTGGTGTAACAGAAACGCGTAATTCATCAACAGTAATTACTGGAGTCAATGCATCTGTCTCTTGACGGAATAATAATCCTCCTAAAGTGGTAATGGCAGCAGTTGGCGTGTCCGTCAACGTGGGAGCTTGTGTGCCGTCAAATCCAGCAACCGTTGGGTTAACCCACAATTTCAATGAATTACCAACAAAGTCATACGATACAACTACAAACAATATATCGTTGAGGTTGTATGTGGCTGTTGTATAGTTGGTGGTAGACGTTCCTGAAGTAAGGCCTAATTGGTAGGTAGTCCCCGTTCTTTTAATAAAAATACGGCCTCTAAAGTTTGTAGCGCTTCCGTCGGTGATGATAGCAAAAGCCGTTTCAGAAGGATCTGTAGTAGCTGCAAAATCCGTCACTTTCATAATGAAAGAAGCGTACAACGCACCTTCAGTAACTGTAGTGGCAGTGAATCTTTTGTGTAATTCTTTACCAGCTCCATTCAAACCAGCGGCATTACCATTGGAAGTAAGTCCTGCATAGGTTAAATTATCAGCGATAGCCAAAACATCATCTCCTGTGTTGGCGTTTGCCCAAAATTGTGTAGCACCTAGTGAACTTCCTACCGGATAATTCATGCTGTCATATAAAGGCAATTCATTTACAGGTTTACAATCTGGTGCCGTAATGGTTACCGTGTATGAACAGTTGTTGCGAACCAACGTTACAATAGCTCCAGTTCCTTCTGGAATACCTGTAACAGTAATATTTCCGTCAGCAATACTTCCAGGGTTGTCTCCTCCAACGGTTCCTACAGTTGAAGTAACGGTGTAAGCGCCACCACCACCGCCAGAGAACGGAATGGTTGCCGTGTATGTATCGATAGCAAATGTAGTTGCATCACAAGCCGTAGTCGGTGTGCCTGGCAAAACCGTACAAGTAGGGTCAAAACTAAATACACGCACATCATCCAAACGGAATTGCGCTGTTGTAGAAGTTTGGATGAAACGGATACGTAAGTTAGAAGCACTTGGAATACCTGTGGTAATAGTCACCAAAGCCCAGTTAGCCGTTCCAGCTCCCGTAGGGCGAGAATACGTTAGGGGTGAAAAGGTTGTACCATCCGTACTTACTTCAACGGTTAACTCGTTATTAGCACCCGTAGTACTTTTGTATTGACCGAAACTTAATTGTAATGTTGAGGTATTGAAAGCAGAGGTATTAATTCCTTCAATTAAGAAGTCTCTTCCAGCTGTGTTGGTAAAAAATATATTACCACCACCTGAGGCTCCAGTATATCCTGAAGATACTGTAGTTGCACGCACATCAGCGGTACCAGAGTATACGATTGGGGCAGCATTTTGGAATACGTTCGAAGCAATTGGGGTTGTCGCTGATGGAGTTCCCATGTTTTCACTGTAGATGGTTTGCGCCATCATAGTTACTCCTGACAGCATGTAGAGCATGAAGTAAATTTTTTTCATATTGAAATTATTAAATTAAGCACACAAAGATAGGGACTATTTTCAGAACTAAAAAAAGCCTAAGTTAAAAAATGGTAAAATCGAAAAGTTTAACTATCTGACAATAAGTTTTCTAGTTGCAGAGGCCTCGCCTTCTTCAATTTTGATGAAATACACGCCGGGTTGCAGTGTCGATAAGTTTAATTCGCGTGAAGATAAAACGGTTTGGAAAACTTTTTTACCCAAAACATCATAAATAGTGATGTTCTTCTCTTCATTGGCGCGTGTAGTGATGTAGAGTTTACCACCAGTGACAGGGTTAGGATAAAAGCTAAGACCCTCGATAGAATTGCTTTCTTTCAAGGTGTTTCTAGTATCTTGAGCCGCTACGGAAGCAGTGCCCAATACCAGAAAAAAGAGTATACTATAGAAGTAATTTTTGCTCATGCGTAATTATCCTAGTCACAAATATAGAATTTTAATTTCAAAATCAATGCCAAACTTCGTTAAAAAAGATTATTGTATTGGTTTTGTCTCCCATCTACGGGTTTGCGTATTGTAAAAAGTGAGGTCATCGGGAAATTCTATGTAAAAATCTTCTCCCGAATTTTTGGTTAAATACGGTGACAAATCCTCCCCTTGAATATAGTCCTTAAAAAGAACTTCAGTTTTTGTGTGGAGTTCGGGTTCGACCATTTTCCAAGTTCGAGCGGCCTCTTCGTAATAGGTAATCTTACCTTCTTTATCTTTTTTTAGCTTGCCTATAGTCGCTACTCTTTTAATTGTTAGACTAGGTGCTATTTTGGCAATCGCAAAATATTCAGAGGAATCGGGAGCTTTGTAATAAAAAAGAAGATTGGCTTCTTTCGCTTTTTGTTGGTAGTAGCTATTATAGAGGGTGTCAAATTTGTCTTCATGATGCACTTTCTCTGAAGGTAATTTTTCAAAATAGCGCACGATTTCATATTTAAATTGTGCTTGTTCTTCTTTTGATAGTTGGGCATTCGGGTCAATGGTATACGACTTGTTTGTACAACTCCCTAAGAAAAGGATAACACACAGCCAGGCAAGAATTTTTTTCATAACATTTGGGAATAAGAAAGAGCTTAACATCGCTGCTAAGCTCTTTACAAAAAGAGTCTTTATATCTTAGTATGTTTTGCTGTTTGGTAAAAACTCAGCCCAACCGTCTGTCCAATCGGTAGCACCGAAAGCACCGCGATAGGTAGTAGCCGTAAACCACGTGTTTAACGTAGCATCTGTAAATTCAGCACCAGAGTTCAATAACCCTGTCGTTACAGCAAAGTTTGGATTGGCCGCATAGTTTGATGTTACATTGCTTCCAAAAGCCAAATTCGTGTTCAACCCTAATACCGCAAATTGGTCTTCGATAGCCGCAGTAATTGTAGTATTGGTTGCTTCAAACCACGATTGGATGTTCGCTACGGTAGCCGTCATTCCTGTACCTACAGAATACGTCGTATTGGGAGCCACAAGAATATTTTTTATTAATTTTCCTGTACCCGCCGCATAATTATCATATACCGACTGTTGGTTCATACGTAATCCACGTGGATACCCAATAAATACGGAGTTGGCAATAGTAGCCGCAGTTCTTCTTCGTAAGTCAATTGAGTGTTGGAAGTTGGCATTGATTGATTGCGCATTCGTTGCTCTTGGTCCGATACAGGTAAAGTTAGAGAATACTCCGGTAGTCAATAAAGTAGTCACGTTATCGTTTGGTCCGTTGTCACACTCAAAAGAGTTAGAACCTGACTGATCTGCAAAACTTGGGTAACGTACTTCTAAACCAAATTGGTTTTTACCTGAATATCCGAAATCCACGTCAAAACTATCATCCCAGTTGGCAAAAGAGATCAAGTATTTTCCGTTTACCGTTCCACCAAACCACTCAAAACCGTCATCCCCACCAAAGGAAGTTTGACAATATTCGATTTGAGTTCCTGTTCCAACTGCTCCCAAAGTGATGGAGTTGGTTTCATTGTTGGGGGTTAATTCGATACCTGCATACTCTACACGAACGTGAACTAATGCTCCAGAATCGTCGGCTGCATTCGTACCACCATAGGTGGCAGCAGGATTAATCCCTTCAATTTCAGGGTTCACTTGGTTCACAGGGGCATTCCCTAAAATGATTAAACCACCCCAATCACCTCGGTCTCTTGAACCCGCAGGTAAGTTAGAGGTCATCACAATGGGCTCAGAGGCTGTGCCTACAGCTTCAATGCGGCCTCCTTTATCAATGATTAAAGTTCCTTTAGTCGCTTTATCACCTTTGATAATAGTTCCAGGCTCAATGGTTAATACATTTCCGCTGCGTACAAACGTTTGACCTTTGATCAAATACTTTGTGTTTTTTGTCAAAGTACGAGATTCAAGATTTCCCTCCAAAATAACTACAGAGTCTCCTCCGCCGTTATTGTTGTTGTCATCATCACTACTACAACCGGACAATGTCACGGCTGCAAGTAAAAGACCTTGTAATAGAATTTTGTTGATTTTCATAAAAGTTAAATTAAGTTATGTTGTTAAAATTTATACGTTACATTAAACGTGTATAGTACTCCTGTACGGTGTACAAACACAGGATCGTCATTGTTGTTGATTTTATTGTCTACGTTTGAATCTTGGAAAAACTGAAACTTCTCGTTCAAGATATTGGATAAGCCCAATTTATAGGTTGTCTTCTTGAAGGTTTTAGCAATGGTGAAATCCATTTGGTTACGGGCAATTTCATAAATGGTTGGGAAAATTTCACCCCCAACCGCATAAATACGATCTCCGAAACGGTTGTAAATTAAATTACTACTCCAGCCGTTTTCTTTGTTATCATAACCAAGCGCCGCGTTGATCACATAAGGCGACTGACCTTGTAATGCTCTTTTACGGTCTTGCGCTAAAGCTCTGTTTCCTAAGTCAACTTCCGAGAAAATATAAGAAGCATTTAAGTTGATGGATAAATCAGATAAAAATCCGTTTTTGAAAACTTCTTTGAAGGATTTTCTAACTTCCAACTCAGCCCCATAAAGCATCGCTGAATCCGAGTTGCTATAGCGCATTCTTCGTTGCTGACTCACTACGGGAAGAATAAATTCGATCGGGTTGTCAAATCGTTTGTAGAAAACACCCAAACTTGCGGTTTCTCCTTTGGTGGGATAAAACTCATAACGCAAATCAAAGTTGTCTATCGTTGCGGTGGTTAAACTACTATTTCCATCTACTTCAGTATCTTCTTGGAAGTCGTAGAATAAGAAAGGAGCAATTTCACGGAATTCAGGACGGTTAACGGTTCTGCTGTAAGCAACACGCATTACGTTTTTGTCATTTAAGGTATAACTCACGTTGAAAGAAGGTAAAACGGAGGTAATGGGCTGTTGTACCAACAAAGGAGTAATTCCTTGAAAACCGTCTACTTCCAACCGGTTGTGTTCTACACGAACTCCTCCTGTAATTAAGAATTTTTGAATTGGAAATTCGCCATAAACATATCCTGCTCCTAATAAATTATTGGCTTTGTAGGAGTCACTTTGGTTTGAACCTTCACGCAATACCCAACCATTGGAGGCTGTTACGTTGGCAGGACTGAAAATTTCGGTTAATGGTAAATTGATTAATTCTTCTTTTCGCTCTTGCCCCACGTTACCCGGAATCAAATACGAGAAATAACGTGCGCTAAAATCACGCGATTTGTAATCCCCAAAGAAACCCGCTTTTAACAGGATGGTAGAGGCTTCCGATTTACTTGATTTATTTTCGATTTTCAAATCATAGTCAACTCCAGCGTTTACGGAGGTTTCGTTCAATTCCGAATAAAATCGGCCCGTGTCAAAAGGGTTTGAACTTGGCGGGTCAATCATCGTAAAATTCTCTGTAGTGCTATTTAAATTGCGGAACGTACGGAAACGACGTAAATCGGGTAAAATGTCTTTGATTAAGTTTCCACCCAACACCCATTGCACGGTATTTCGGTCGTTGATTTTATGCTCTCCGTTGAATTGTGAGGTCAAAATACGACGTCCTGAGTACCCAAATTCGTAGTTGTTTAACAACTGTCCGGGACGTTGGTCGAAGTCAAAACCACTTCGCAACGTAGTAAAGTTTTCACCAATTTGATTGAATAGGTTTTTGAAGGTGATTTTATTTTTTGCATTGTAACGGTAAAACCAGTTGGAAAGGACCGACAAGCGCACTTCGTTGGAGTAGTAACGGTCGTCAAAATCGCGTTGTTGCTGTGGTGTATTGGTTTGTCCTGTAAAATCGTTGATAAAGGTGTTTACCGACTTATTGTAGTTTTGAAAGCTATTGGAGTACGAAATCATATTAATCGTTCTCAAATTTTTGCTTTCGTCTTTTAATTTAATTTTTCGTCCCAAACTGAAGCTAATCCCTGTGTTGAAAAAAGCAGTTCCGCGTTGAGGGTTAAAGTTGTTGGGTAATTGATTGGCGTATCGAACACTTTCACTATTAATGTTTAATACGTCACGGTTGGTTGGGAAGCCACTAGGCAATTGACGGAATCCATCATCCATCCCCAAAATATCGGTTGCCGAACCTTCTGTTTGCCAATAATCTTCCAAGGTGGTGTTGCCACGGAAACCTAAGCTCGATGAAACTTGTGTAAAATCGGAGAAGTTTTCTGTAGTGGTCACACTAATCAATCCACCGGAGAAGTCTCCTGGTAAATAAGCCGCTCCCGATTTCCCGATGGTCATTTTTTCTAAAGTGCTTACTGGTAATAGGTCGAAAGAAAACGTTCGGCGATCTACCTCCGTACTAGGAGCCAAAGCACCATTAATTAATACATTGTTGTAACGCTCACTCAATCCGCGAACCATGACAAATTTGCCGTCATTGATAGTCACTCCCGGCACCCGTTGAATGGCTTGCGCCGCATTTCCATCGGTACCTTTGCTCATTTGTTCAGCCGAAATCGCACTGATGACTTGTTTTGCTTTTTTGGTTTCTAGAAGCACTGCCGATTCGGTGTTTTTTCGTCGGCTCGTAGTGATCACTACGTCTTCCAATTTGTAGCTTCCGGAACCTAAGGTTTTGTTGATGGTAATGGTTTCCCCCGCTTTAACTGCTACTTTCTCTTCGATCGTTTCATACCCCACAAAACTGAAAACTAAAGTGTAGGATCCGGGTTCAACTTTTAATTGGTATTTCCCTTTTTCATCGGTGGTCACACTGTTAGTTGTGCCTTTAACGACTACATTGGCAAAAGGTAGTGGTGCATTTTTGGCATCTTTGTCTAAAATTGTCCCATTAATAGTCCCTTTTTGTGCAAAAGTTGTCAATCCAATTAGACATAAGATGATTTTAAATATTTTCATTTTTAATAATTTGTAAATTTTTTTGCAAAGGAATACCCGCAAAGTGAAGTGTAGGTTAAGAACGGGTTATTTAAATATTGATTTAATGTTAATTTAATGTTAGTCGATTAAATAATGGTTAACTCAAATTAGCATCCGTACAAAACATAGGTAAAACACTATCTTTACCTCAAAATTTGCATAGCTTTACGTTATGAAGAAAAAAGACATTAAGATTTTATTGGTTGACGATGAACCCGATATCCTAGAGATTGTGGGGTACAACCTATCTCAAGAAGGCTACAAAATTGTGACAGCAACGAACGGTAAAGATGCGGTTGTAGCGGCCAAAAAAGAGCGTCCACACCTTATCATTATGGATGTTATGATGCCCGAAATGGACGGCATGGAAGCCTGTGAAAACATTCGAAAAATCCCTGAGCTTTCCAATACAATCATTACCTTCTTGACGGCGCGCAGTGAAGATTATTCGCAAGTGGCAGGTTTTGATGCTGGGGCCGATGATTATATTGCCAAGCCCATTAAACCAAAATTGTTAATCAGCAAAGTCAAAGCCTTACTCCGTCGCCTAAAAGACGACACCGGTTCTAGTGAAAACATCACGGTGGGTGGAATCGAAATCAACCGAGAAGAATACAAGATCATTCGTGAAGGAGATGAAATTATTTTGCCTAGAAAAGAATTTGAATTGTTTTATCTCTTGGCCTCCAAACCGGGAAAAGTTTTTAAACGCGAAGAAATTTTAGATAAAGTGTGGGGCAACGAAGTAATTGTGGGCGGTCGAACCATTGATGTACACATACGAAAATTACGAGAAAAAATTGGCGAGGATCTTTTCAAAACGATTAAAGGGGTAGGGTATAAATTTGAATTGTAATTTGTAAATTTACCTTTTTTAAGAATGAG
>NZ_JBEILJ010000046.1:0-19992 GCF_040379285.1 Flavobacterium sp.
GGGTGCAAAAGTAAAACTCTTTTTTAATCTGACAAATACTTTTGCAACTTTTTTCCGAAATCTTTTACCACCTCGAAAACCCTTAACTTCCGTTTTGGGAGTGCAAATATAGAAACCAATTCACACTACATCCAAAAAAAACAGAGAGGAGTTATTAACAATTGTGTAAAAGGAAACAATTAAAACTGTAGTGTGTTAAAATTGTGTATTTTACGAACTAGGATGTTACTTTTTAGCTTTTAAATTTTGCGCTAATTTTTCCCAATGGGCATTTAATTCGTCAAAATCAATAGGATTTGCTGCTTTTTGTTCCACCAACCTCCCTTCAACAAAAGCGCGGTATAAAATAGTTTCTATCCAATAATCCTCGTTGTATTCCAAAGGACGATAGGTCGCTTTAAGATTTAAATCAAATAAATGAGCGGTTGTATTTGACCAAAAGGCTTTCCAGCCACTTTTATACTCTTTAATCAACTCAAAAGTCGAAATACCCGTTTGTCGGTGAATCAATTTGATCAATATCTGCCCCTGCTTACGGGATAATTTTTTTAAACGCGGTTTAAATTCTTCTTCCAAATAGGCTTCAACAATTTTCATGTAGCGTCTTTTTTCACGTGCCGTTTTCAAACTTCCGGCTGTCTTTCGGATCGCCATTAACTTTTCTGCCGTTAATTTTGCGTAAGGATATACCTTATACACCCGATTTTGAAGTAATAAAAATGCTTTTTTATCTTCTTCAGTCATCGCATTTTTTGAAATCAATACCTCATCCAATAAAATGGTATCAATGGTTACCGTATCGATTTCTACCGTTTGAGTCGATGTCGATGGAACAACAGGCTTATCCTCTTGTGCTTGAAGATGACAAGAAAATAAGAACAAAAAGATTGCAGCTATAACTCTCATAAATTCGTATACAAAATTATGCAAAACCATATACAACTGTAGTGCCAAATATTTATTTTAGCCCAAAAAACATTTCTATGGGCAAAAAATCCTTACTCAACAAAGCTTCACTTCATTTTTTGGAAAACTATTTGAACAATGCCTCGCCGACGGGATATGAATCGGATGGGCAACGTTTATGGATGGAATACTTAAAACCTTATGTGGATACTTTTATCACCGACACCTACGGAACAGCTGTTGGGGTAATTAATCCTGAGGCAAGCTATCGGGTGGTTATTGAAGGGCATTCCGATGAAATTTCTTGGTACGTAAATTATATTACAGATAATGGTTTAATATATGTAATACGCAATGGAGGTTCTGATCATCAAATTGCCCCTTCCAAACGCGTTAATATTCACACCAAAAAAGGAATTGTTAAAGGAGTTTTTGGTTGGCCTGCCATTCACACTCGAAATCGTGGGAAAGAAGAGTCGGCTTCATTGCACAACATTTTCATTGACGTAGGTTGTGCCACCAAAGAAGAAGTAGAAAATTTGGACATCCATGTAGGCTGTGTCATCACCTACCCCGATGAGTTTATGGTTTTAAATGGCGATAAGTTTGTATGCCGTGCCTTGGATAATCGGATGGGTGGTTTTATGATAGCCGAAGTGGCGCGATTGTTGAAAGAAAATAAGAAAAAATTACCTTTCGGTCTTTACATCGTCAATTCGGTACAGGAGGAAATCGGTTTACGAGGCGCCGAAATGATTACCCAAACGTTGAAACCTAATGTAGCCATAGTAACTGATGTTTGCCATGACACATCCACGCCGATGATCGAAAAGAAAATTGAAGGGGATTTGCAAATTGGCAAAGGTCCTGTAGTAGCTTACGCTCCAGCTGTTCAAAACAAGTTAAGAGATTTGATTACTGATACGGCAACAACGTGTAAGATTCCTTTCCAACGTCATGCCACTTCGCGAGTAACAGGGACCGATACCGATGCTTTTGCCTACAGCAATGGTGGTGTGGCTTCAGCCTTAATTTCACTTCCGTTGCGTTACATGCACACTACCGTTGAAATGGTGCATCGAGAGGATGTTGAAAATGTCATTCAGCTTATTTATGAAACACTTTTGCGCATCGAAGATCAACACAATTTTTCCTATTTTAAATAAAAAAAAAGGGCTGTCCAAACGATAGCCCTTCTTTTTTGTAATCACTAGGGATTATAAAATCTCTTTCCCTACTACCCCCGCCGGTTGAGAAATGGGAACCATGGATTGTACGATCGGTAAGGAATAGTCCTCTTTTTGTTGCCATTGATTGCTTTCAATCACTGATTCATTGAATCGAACCATGTCCTCCAAGGTAGGCTCTATCGTTAACCATTGATAGGTTTGTGGCGCGGTTTCGGTAATTTTGTAACCGTCTTCGATTTCCTCTTCAGCCGATTTTTGATAATTTCCTGCTACAGGAGCCAGCACATATTGAATATTTTGCGCATCCATTTCAGAAGCTGTTTCAGGCTTACTTATTTTTTCTTTCGCTAGATAAGCCGTTACATTTGAATCTTCAACTTCCATTTGAAATTGTTCTAAATCGCCGTGCGCTAAGGCAAAATTACTAACGAGTAAAACGGCTAATCCTAAATACATTTTTGTTGTTTTCATGATACTAGTTATTTGTTGTGATTGATGATGATTAAAAATACCTTGCATAACCTAGTAGCTTGGTCAATGTTGACGAAATTAACTGCTCGGTTATAAACTACTAGACGACACTTCGAAACTGTTGTTACAAAAAAAGGCCGCTTTTTTGAAGCGACCTTGTAATTTTAATATTCCATTAACACTAGCGTTGTTGCAAATAGGCATTCACATTATCTGAAATTCGCTTCTCAAGGCTTTCCAAATCGGCTTTGACAAACTTTTCTCCCATAATCGTTTCATACAATTCGATATAACGCTCAGAAACAGAATTAACATATTCTTCAGACATTTCTGGGATGGTTTGCCCCTCTTTTCCTTGAAAATTATGGGCAATTAACCATTGACGTACAAATTCTTTGGATAGTTGTTTTTGAGCTTCGCCTTTTTCTTGTCGTTCTTCATACCCTTCGGCATAAAAATAACGTGACGAATCTGGGGTATGGATCTCATCGATAAGTACGATTTCACCCGATTTAGTTTTTCCAAATTCATATTTGGTATCCACCAAAATCAAACCACGGGAAGCCGCAATTTCGGTTCCGCGTTGAAACAGTGATCGCGTGTATTTTTCAAGTATCAAATAATCTTCCTCTGAAACAATACCATTCGCTAAAATTGCTTCTCTTGAAATGTCTTCGTCATGCACGCCAAAATCAGCTTTGGTGGTTGGCGTAATGATGGGTTCTGGAAAACGATCATTTTCTTTCATTCCATCTGGCAAATGTACTCCACACAAAGTGCGTTTTCCTGCCGCATACTCTCGAGCTGCATGTCCTGAAAGATACCCGCGTATTACCATTTCCACCTTAAAAGGCGAACAAAGATGTCCTACCGCAACATTGGGATCGGGTGTCGCCAACAACCAATTGGGCACAATGTTGGAGGTTAACTCCATAAAACGGGTTGCGATTTGATTTAAAATCTGACCTTTATACGGTATTCCTTTAGGTAAAACGACATCAAATGCAGAGAGCCGGTCGGTGGCAATCATCACCAATATCTCATCATTAATATTGTACACTTCGCGAACTTTTCCGCGATATACTGATTTTTGTTCCGGAAATTGGAATTGTGTAGTTGTGAGCGTTTGCATTATTGTAGTTATGTTGTTGTGCGGTGCAAAAGTACTTTTAAAAAAGAAAAAATCAATTATGACTCTATGAATTTATTAAAATTCTCTATGAGAAAAGCGACACCTTTGTGTTCAACTCCTTGAATATACTCGGTGTCCTCTTGCCCCATCTCGTTGTAAAATCGAAATTGTATTTTCCCTGGTTCTGATACATTCAACTGGATTATTTTTTGCAGCGGAATTTTATACCGAGCTGTTGTTTCATTTTTCAAATAATTCCAAACAAAAAATAACAATGCCATTCCGCCAAATCCAGCAAGTATTTTTTTTGAATAAAATGCATAAAAGCAAGCGACCATTAGCAGGCCCACAAAATAATACATTCTATCTGCTCGACGATTATTTACTTTACGGGAACTAATTGACTTTTCAGACAAACTCAGAGCTTCCGACCAATTGCCCGATGATGTTAAAAAAAAGGCTTCCTCATTAATTAAGAGGTAGCCTTTTTCATATTTAAAATATTCTTTCATTAATCTTGGTTTTCGATTCGTTTGTAGGCATCGATAATTTTTTTTACCAAACGATGACGAACAATATCTTTATCATCCAAGTACAATATGCCGACGCCTTCTACATCTTTCAAAATCAAGAGCGCTTCTTTCAATCCTGAAATCGTGCGACGCGGTAAATCGACCTGTCCTGGGTCGCCTGTGATGATGAACTTGGCGTTTTTTCCCATACGCGTTAAAAACATCTTCATCTGAGAATGCGTCGTATTTTGTGCTTCATCCAAGATAACAAAGGCATTATCTAGCGTGCGCCCCCGCATGAAAGCCAAAGGTGCAATTTGAATGATTCCTTTCAGAAGATAATCCTCTAAGGTTTGCGGGGGAATCATGTCGCGCAAAGCATCATACAGGGGTTGCATGTAGGGATCAAGTTTTTCTTTCATATCACCTGGTAAAAATCCCAGGTTTTCTCCTGCTTCAACGGCGGGACGGGTGAGAATGATACGCTTTACTTGTTTTTCTTTTAACGCTTTTACAGCCAAAGCCACCCCGGTGTAGGTTTTACCCGTACCTGCGGGCCCCACGGCAAAAACCATATCATTTTTCAGTACGGATTCCACCAATTTTTGTTGGTTGGGTGTAATGGCTTTGATTAACTTGCCCCCCAACCCATGAACCAAAATTTTGTCGTGGTCGGGCATGCGTTGTTCCTCAAAAGTATTACTTTGTATCACCCGATCGATAACATTGGTATCTATATTATTGTAACGTGTAAAATGCAACATCAATCGGTTAAAACGGGTTTCAAATTCGTCCAGCTCCTCTTTTTCACCAAAGGCTTTTAAAGTGGTTCCCCGTGCTACGATTTTCAGCTTGGGATAATATTTTTTGATGGTCTCTAAATGAGCATCTTGAGCGCCCCAAAATTCTTTCGGAGCGATGTCGTGCAGTTCGATGATACGTTCGTTCAAATGCCGTGGTTTTAGGGTTAAAAATTACTGAGAATTACTTAGCTTTGCATGCATCTCAAATTTAAGAAAGACCGCGGTTTGTTCCCAATTTAGTTATAAACAATTTTATGTCAATAATTACCCTTACTACCGATTTTGGACACAAAGATTATTTTGTGGGCGCATTAAAAGGGCAATTGTACACACAATATCCAGCGGTGCAGCTTGTGGATTTATCACATGAAGTTGATGCTTTTGACTTGGCACAGGCCAGTTATCTCGTGGGTGCGGGTTACCGTCATTTTCCGAAAGGAACCGTTCATATTATTGGCGTTGATGCAGGAAGAACACCTTCCAAAGGGCATATAGCAGCCTTGTGGGAAGGGCACTATTTTATTGCGGCTGACAATGGTGTTTTGGGCATGATTTTCCGTAAAAAAGTCCCCGAAACACTGGTTGAAATCACGATTCACGATCGTTTGCACGAGAAAGCTACAGACATGGAGGTTTTTGCCACTGTTGCTATACATTTAGCCAAAGGAGGGGCACTCAGTGTGATTGGAAAAACCATTTCAACACTCCATGAAGTAACCGAATTGCAACCCGTTATTGACCAGGAACAGCGCCAACTGAAAGGTTATGTAATGTACATTGATCATTTTGGCAATGCGGTGACCAACATTGAACAATCGTTGTTTATGGAATCAGCTCGGGGACGTTCGTATGAAATCACCGTAAAACGTGAAAAACTAAAAACTATATTCCCTCATTATCATGCCATTGAAGCCTTGGACTCAAAAATCGACCATGCTGGAAAAACGATGGCCATTTTTAATGAGTCGGGTTATTTAGAAATTGGTATCTACAAAAGCACCTTACACACCGGGAATGCGGCTAGTTTGTTGGGATTACGCTATCGAGATGCCATTTGGATTGAATTTAAATCATAACTAGTATGTTAGTTCGTATTGTAAAACTCTCCTTTCATGAGGAGCATATTCCTACTTTTTTGACCCAGTTTGAGCAAATGAAATCTCACATTCGAAACAGCCCTGGCAATCGCTTGTTGGAATTGTACCAAGATGCTCAAAATCCCGGGATATTCTTTACTTACAGTTATTGGGATGATGAAACCGCTTTAAATCAGTACCGACAATCGGCCTTATTTGATGAGATTTGGACGTTTACCAAAAAACTATTCAACGACAAACCCCAAGCTTGGAGTGTGAATAAATTAGTAAGTTTGCAATAAATTTAAAAGACTGCGTTTACCTATAAAGGTTAAGCTTACACTATGAAATCAATACTATTTAGAGAAATAAAATCTTTTTTCGGCGCTCCAGTAGGGTACTTGGTTATCGCTATTTTTTTGCTTTTAAACGGTTTATTTCTTTGGATTTTTGAAGGGGAATTCAACATTCTCAACAGTGGTTTTGCCGATATGACACCCTTTTTCACTTTGGCCCCATGGATTTTGTTGTTTTTAATTCCTGCAGTGACCATGCGAAGTTTCTCGGATGAAAAAAAACAAGGTACGATTGAATTACTCCTCACCAAGCCCTTAAGTCTTTGGCAAATTGTAGGGGGCAAATTTTTGGGCGCGGTTGTTCTCATTGCCCTAGCCATTGTACCTACGTTACTTTATGTCTTTGTGTTAAATGATTTGGGGATGAAAGACAATCCCTTTGATTTTGGGAGTACCGTTGGAGCCTATTTTGGATTGTTGTTTTTAATTTCGGGCTATGCTTCTATTGGGATTTTCACCTCTACCTTATCTGAAAATCAAATTGTAGCTTTTATACTCGCTGTATTTCTATGCTTCATTTTTTATTATGGATTCGAAGGCGTTGCCGTATTCTTTGGATCGGGAGGAGACTACGTTTCTAGAATAGGTATGGATTACCATTTTAAAAGTATGGGCAAAGGGGTTTTGGATACCCGTGATATTCTATATTTTACCTCCGTTGCTTTCTTTTTCTTATCGTTAACTGTTTACCAATTAAAAGGTCTTAAATCATAATGAAGCAAAAACAGGCAAAACAAATCGCCATCACGCTCGGATTGTTAATCGTAATCAATGTTTTGGGTAATTTGTTCTTCAAACGGTTTGACCTTACCGCTGACCATCGGTACACGCTATCGGATACTTCGATGACTATTGTGGATAAAGCAAAAGAACCTCTTTACATCGATGTTTATCTGGAAGGAAGTTTTCCAGGTGAATTCAAAAAACTGCAAAGTGAAACCCAACAATTACTGGAAGAATTCAAAGCCAAAAACAGCAATGTCATCTTTCAATTTATCAACCCTTTGGATGATGAAAACACGTCTGAAGCCACCCTTCAAAAACTATATGACCGCGGATTAACGCCCATCAATATTACCATAAATCACAAAGGAAAACAAACCGAAGAGATGGTATTCCCTTGGGCCGAGGTTCGTTACGGCGATCGCATTACCAAAGTCCCACTCCTCAAAAACATGATGGGTGCCTCGACTGCTCAAAAAGTAGAAAGTTCGGTGCAACATTTAGAATATGCATTTGCCAATGGATTTAATACGGTAATTGAGAAAAGACAGAAAAAAATTGCGGTTATCAAAGGAAATGGCGAATTGCATGAATTGTTGATTGGTGATTTTCTACGAACAGTAAAGGAAAATTATTTTATCGGACCTTTCACCCTAGATTCTGTGGCTACCAATCCTGCCAAAACCAATCTCGATTTAAAAAAATACGATTTAGCACTCATTGCCAAACCCACTGAGGCTTTTTCTGATGCCGAAAAACAGGTGCTCGATCAATTTATGGTTCATGGTGGAAAATCATTATGGTTGTTGGATCAGGTCAATATTGAAATGGATAGTTTGATGACCACGGGCGAAGGATTGGCTTTTCCGAGGGACTTGAATCTGGATGATTTGTTCTTTAAATACGGGATACGCATAAAACGCGACCTTGTTAAAGATGTAATGGCCTGTCCTATCACCTTAGCCACAGGGCAACAAGGCAATGCCACACAATACAATCAGTATCCTTGGCTGTATGCTCCCGCAGTATATGCCGATGCCAAGAATCCGATAGTGACCAATTTGGATGTGATTAAATTTGATTTCTGCAACCCAATTGAACTCCTGCAGAATGCTATTCAAAAAACGGTTCTTTTGCATTCTTCACCCTATTCTAAAGCCGTGGGCACGCCCATTCCCGTAGCTTTAAACATGGTGGCCGAACGTCCTGAACCGGCTTCCTTTCCGAAGGGTGGCGGGTTGATTCCTTTGGCGGTCTTGCTTGAGGGTCAGATGCATTCGGTTTATGAAAACCGTATTCCAGCTTTTAAAGATCCCAACTTCAAAGCCGTAGGTAAACCGGGGAAAATGATTGTCATTGCCGACGGTGATGTTATTCGAAATCAATACGATAAAAACTACCAACCGCTGGAATTAGGGTATGACAAATGGACTGAAAAAATGTATGCGAATAAAGAGTTTTTACTGAATTGCGTCAATTATTTATTGGATGACTCGGGACTTATCAACATTCGCAATAAAGAGGTGAAGTTAGCCCTATTGGACACTGAAAAAGTAAAAGAGAATTACACCTTCACGCAAATCGTTACCGTAGTGTCCCCTTTAGTAATTTTAGGTATTTTCGGACTGTTTTTTACCTTACTTCGCAGGCGACGTTATGCCCGCTAATGTTAATAAAAAAACTTTTTTTAATCATCCGCTTTAGGATATATTTGTAAAAAATAAAAAAATGAAATTCATTGTATCGAGTTCGTATTTATTAAAACAGCTTCAAGTTTTAGGAAGTGTTATCAACAGCAGCAACACTTTGCCGATTTTAGATAATTTCCTGTTTGAATTGGATCAAAATACGCTCACCGTTTCGGCCTCCGATCTAGAAACTACGATGTCGTCAACTCTTGAAATTGAATCTACCAATACGGGAAGTGTTGCAGTACCGTCCAAGTTGTTGTTGGATATCTTAAAAACGTTTCCTGAGCAACCGCTAACCTTTACAGTGGAGGAAAATAACACCATTGAAATCAGTTCAAATTCGGGTAAATACGCCTTAGCCTATGCGCCAGGAGAGGAATTTCCAAAATCTGTACAGTTGGAAGATCCTTCTTCAACCCTTGTGCCTGCCGAAGTTTTGGCTACCGCGATTAGCAAAACTATTTTTGCCGCTGGAAATGACGACTTACGCCCAGTGATGTCAGGGGTATTTTTCCAATTTGCTCCTGAAGGATTAATTTTTGTGGCTACCGATGCACACAAATTGGTAAAATATGCTCGAACTGATGTTAGCGCTTCACAAGTGGCTGATTTTATTATGCCCAAAAAACCGTTGAATATTTTAAAAAATATTTTAGGGACCTCCGATGCCGAAGTGAAGATTGAATACAACGATTCTAACGCTATGTTTTCTTTTGAAAATTATATTTTAACTTGTCGTTTGATTGACGGTAAATATCCCAACTATGAAGCGGTGATTCCAAAGGAAAACCCCAATAAGTTGATTATTGATCGCACGCAATTCTTTAACTCAGTTCGTCGTGTGGCTATTTTTTCCAACAAAACGACCCACCAAATTCGTTTGAAAATTGCTGGTGCCGAATTAAACATTTCAGCCGAAGATATTGATTACAGCAATAAAGCCGAAGAGCGTTTAACCTGTGATTATCAGGGAGATGATATGCAAATTGGATTCAACTCTCGCTTTTTATTAGAAATGCTTTCCAACCTACAATCGGATGAAATACAATTGGAAATGTCTATGCCTAACCGCGCTGGAATCCTGACCCCAGTTGATGGTTTGGATGAAGGCGAAACCGTAACCATGTTGGTTATGCCTGTGATGTTGAACAATTAGATCAAACACTAACCCAACCTTTTATAATGAAAGAAGCGGCTTTTTTACAAGCGGCTTTTTTTTATTCATGTAGCGCCAAAACTGGAATACTCAAATGATTGGCCATTTTCTCAGTAAAGGATTGCGCAAACAATTGGGCAAAAAATCCTTTTTTATAGGTCATCATCGCCAATACATCGACGTCATTTCCACTGATGAAATCAGCAATTGTTGCTTCAACATCATCATTGGGGATAATATGAAATTGAACGGGTTCCAACTTAAAATGGCTTTTCCAATCTTCATAGGTGGCTGGCGTATTGTCGGTATCACGTGTTTCCACATACAAACATTTTACTTTGGCTTGTAATCCTTTGGCTAAGTGAATGACTTCTTGTAATGCTTTTTTATCTTTTTCTCGAAATCGTGTGGTAAATGCAATCGTCTCAATACCGGTGAAAGTAGCTTCTTTGGGCACACTCAATAGGGGAACATTCAAATTAGAAATCGCTTCTGTGGTATTTGTCCCCAAAAAATATTCACTCCATCCAGAAGCCCCCGCGGTCCCCATGACCACAAAGTCCGCTTGCTCCTCTCGAATCAATTCTTTTAGATTAAAAACCAAATCACCATCGCGTAAGGCATGACTCAAACGTACCTTTTCGGCTTTATGCTTTGCCACAATTTCCTTCAATTTGGCCGCTTCTTCCTTAAATCGATCAAAATTGATTAACTCCAAGGAATCAAAAATAGTCTTGTAATTTTGAGGGGCAAATTGATGGTCGACAATGGGTAATTCATAGGTATGCAAAAGAATAATCTCTGCATGATACTGTTTTGCCAATTCAAGTGCATAACTAAATGCATTCGTGGCCACTTTAGAAAAGTCGGTAGGGAAGACAATTTTTTTCATAATTTCAGTTTTTGCACTGTAAAGTTACGGCCCCTTTTGGCACGAAAACATGATAATCATCATACTACCGGTAAGATAACCTAAAATTAAAATAGAAATCATTCTAAAGGGAAAGTCCGAACTACATTTCAAAAAACTGATCTTGAAAACCAATGAGATACAATCGTTCTTTGGCGCGGGTTAAAGCGGTATACAACCATCGAACATCCTCCATTTGAAGTCCGTCAGGTAAATAAGGCTGTTCCACAAAAACGGTATTCCATTGGCCTCCTTGTGATTTATGTCCTGTAATCGCATAGGCAAATTTTACTTGTAGCCCATTGAAATATTCATTTTGGCGTACATGTTCCAAACGTTTGTACTTGGAGGGTTCGTCGGCATAGTCCAATAAGACCTCTTCATACAAGCGTTGGGATTGCTCTTGGGTCAACGACGGAGCTTCGCTTGTTAAGGTATCTAAAATGAGTATCGTTTCAAAAGGGGGTTGATCAGGATAATCAACCATTCTGATTTTTACCCGCGCAAATTGAAACCCATATAGCGCTTTGAAACCATATATTTCAAGCACCTCAATGGTATCACCGTTGGCAATAAAACCTGCTTCATCGGTTTCTTTTAACCAGAAATAATTATTTTTCACAACCATCAAATAATCCCCTACCGAAAGTTCACTTTCCTTAAACAATATGCGCGCGCGAATTTGCTGATTGTATTGATTGGCGCGTTTATTGGAACGAACGATAAAAGCAGTATCTTCAATAGAAAATTGACTGTAGGCATTATTGATGGCATCTTGAATATCATACCCATCAACCAAGCGTATAATATCTTTGAATCCGCGCAATTGAAACTGAAATCCTTCAAAAAAAGCGTCGTGCAATAATTCGCGTAACTGGGTTGCATTCCATAATATCCCCGACTTTTCCTCTTGACGCATTACCTCGTCCAACTCAATAGTATCGACCTTTTTTTGGTAGTTTAAGGATAATGAATCCACATTCAAAGCGGGTGAATCAGTTCGATGAACAGGAGGTAGCTGAGCCGTATCGCCCAAAAGTATCAATTTGCAATTTTGATTGTTATAGACATAAAAGATCAAATCGTCTAATAAAGAACCATGTTGATACATTCCTGAACCGCCTTCATAATCGGAAATCATGGAAGCCTCATCGACAAGAAAAAGCGTATTCTTATGCTTGTTTTGTTGCATGGTAAAAGTGACGCTACCTGCTTTTTTCTTAGGAAAATAAATCTTTTTATGAATGGTAAAAGCCGGCTTTTGCGCATAATTGGAAATGACTTTGGCAGCACGACCGGTTGGAGCCAACAAAACCGATTTGTATTGTATTTCGGGTAAAATTTGCACCAAAGCGGCAATCACGGTGGTTTTTCCCGTACCTGCATAGCCTTTTAACACAAAAATTGAATCGTCGTTGGGTTCGGTCACAAACTTTGCTATTTTTTGAAAAAAAACGTCTTGCTTCAACGTGGGTTGAAAAGGAAAAGCCTGCTGTAATCGTTGGTAAAATTTATGCATAAGACAACAAAGATAGTATTCTGCCTTCAAATTTGAACCCTCGGAAGTCCTCCTTATATTAACAATATTTCGTAAGTTTGCCTCCACCCGATTAGTTCATGGAGAGTATACTTGACAAAACATATAAACGCTTAGCCATTCAGGTTTCTCTGAACGGCTTGTCGTTTGCAGTTGTGAATACCATTACAGAACAAATTGAGGTTTTACAACCGCTCCCTTATCATCCTTATCAACGTAATACACCTATTGAAGATTGGTTCAACGTGGTTTTTCACGATCATCCCGAATTGCGTCTGCGGTATGATGCCATACAAATTGTTCATACCAATACACTCAATACTTTTGTGCCTACTCCTTTTTTTGATGGGGAGTTCAAAGGAAGTTATTTGCAATTCAATACCCGAGTTTTTGAAACCGACTTTTTTGCCTATGATACCTTGGCGTCACATGAAATGACCAATGTGTATATCCCGTATGTGAACATGAATAATTTTTTCATCGACCAATACGGTTCTTTTGATTACTGCCATGCACATTCCATCTTGGTTCAAAAATTATTGGAGTACAGCAAACATTCGGTCGAACCTGTGATGTATGTTCACCGTGCCTCTTCACATTTTGAAATTGTGGTGATTGCGCAACGGAAGTTAGTTTTTTTCAATGCGTTCGACTATCAAACGCCAGAGGATTTCATCTATTATATTTTATTTACTGCCGAGCAGTTGCAACTTAATCCCGAGCAATTTCAATTGGAACTGTTGGGCACATTTGAAGAAGACGATGCGTTTTATCAAATGGCCTTTAGCTATATTCGTCATGTGCAACTCATGCCGTTGCGCACTATCAGTAATGGGCGAAGTGAACATGAAAACCGCCACCATTTTATTCTTGTTCACGCATGAGAATTATATCTGGAAAATACAAAGGACGTCGATTGGTAGCGCCCAAAAATTTACCCGTTCGCCCTACTACGGATATGAGTAAAGAATCATTGTTTAATATTTTAAATAACCACTTTCATTTTGCGAATCTAAAGGTATTGGACTTATTTGCAGGCACGGGAAACATCAGTTATGAATTTGGATCCCGCGGTTGTGAGGACCTAACTTGTGTGGATGCAAACTACAGTTGCATTCAATACATCAAGAATACGGCACAGGAACTGAACCTCAATATCACACCGATTAAAAGTGATGTTTTTACCTTTTTGGAACGTCATCGGGGAAGTTATGATGTGATTTTTGCTGACCCACCGTATGATATGGCAGAAAAAGATTTTCATCGTTTGGTAGCGTTGATCTTTGCGCAGGATTTGTTGGATGAACAAGGCGTTTTGGTCGTAGAACATTCGAAGCATACCCCTATGAAAGATTTGGACTTTTACAGCTACGATAAAAACTATGGTGCCTCGGTTTTTTCCTTTTTTGAATATCCTGATATCGAGAAAGAAGAAGCATAAAAAAAGCAGACCTGTAAGCCGGATTCTGTATTCCGAAAATCGGAACCCTTATCATTTATCTAGCCGCGTTATTACTAACGCGATCCATCTGCCTACCCCCCGGCAACGGACGAGTAACCCTTAACTGCCGGTATACATGGCATTGCACCGCATAGAGTTTACCTGATTTCACTACAGCCGAACTGTACATCCTTTCTGTTGCACTGGTCCTTCTCGTTCAAAAAACGAGCGACGGGTGTTACCCGCTATGCTACTCTGTGGTGTCCGGACTTTCCTCTCTCCCAACGAATCGGAATAGCGATAAGGCGGTCTGCTGGCGCAAAGATAGCTTTAATTGTTTGGAAAAAGCTGCTTTCTGATTTTTAAAAAATAGGCGTAAAAAATGATGGGGACGGCTTCCATTTACAGGGTACGGTTGTGAATAAGTTTTGATGAAAAAGGGATAGGGCAAGCGAACTGATTTTGTAAAAAAACTATATTTGTAATCCAATTGAGTTTTATGGAACAATTTGTAGTATCGGCACGAAAATACCGCCCGCAAACGTTTAAAGATGTGGTGGGGCAGCAGGCTATTACCAATACCTTATTGAATGCCATTGAAACCAATCATTTGGCGCAGGCGTTACTTTTCACAGGCCCTAGAGGAGTAGGAAAAACAACTTGTGCTCGTATTCTTGCCCGAAAAATCAATCAACCAGGGTATGATGATCCCAACGAAGATTTTGCCTTTAATGTGTTTGAATTGGATGCCGCGTCAAATAACTCTGTAGATGACATTCGTAATTTGATTGATCAGGTTCGCATTCCTCCCCAAACCGGACAATATAAAGTTTATATTATCGACGAGGTTCACATGCTTTCAACGGCAGCGTTCAATGCCTTTTTGAAAACTTTGGAAGAACCCCCGAAGCATGCTATTTTTATTTTGGCGACTACGGAGAAGCATAAAATCATTCCAACCATCTTATCGCGTTGTCAAATTTTTGATTTCAAAAGAATCACTGTCAAAGATGCCAAAGAGCATTTGGCGGAAGTGGCGCGAAATCAAGGGGTGCAATTTGAAGATGATGCTTTACATATTATAGCCCAAAAAGCGGATGGTGCTATGCGGGATGCCCTATCTATATTTGACCGTGTTGTATCGTATTGTGGGACTAATTTGACCCGTCAGGCGGTAACTGAAAATCTAAATGTATTGGATTTTGAGACTTATGTTGCGATGACTAATTTAATTTTAGCCCATGATATTCCTCAAATTTTAGTAGCCTTTCATCACGTTTTGGCCAAAGGATTTGATGGCCATCACTTTATTGTTGGTTTGGCATCGCATTTTAGAGATTTAATGGTATGCAAAAATCCAGCGACCCTGGCTTTGCTGGAAGCAGGAGAACACGCACAAATGCTGTATAAAGAGCAAGCTGAAAAATGTGAAAGTGACTTCTTACTTAAAGCCATTGCCTTGGCCAACGAATGCGATTTGAAGTATAAAACGTCTCAAAATCAGCGCTTACTAGTCGAACTTACACTCATGCAATTGTGCTCCATCTCCTTTGATGGAGAAAAAAAAAAGTTGACTTCATAATTCCGCCAACCTACTACAGGACCAGCAATTTCTCCATCACTGAACTAAAAAATCAGGATAAAAAAACAACATCCCCTCCAGCCACTGGAACTAGCGTTCCTCAACCCGAAGCTGCCGAGACACCGGTATCGATTCCAACGGATCTTCCCAAAACGGAGGCCCGTATCGAACCATCTATTGCTAAACCTTTGCAAACACTATTGCCAAGTCAAACCGAAGGAGGAAAAGTTTCAGCTTTGTCGTTGTCGAGTATTCGAGCGAAAAAGGAACTATTGGAGCAACAAAAAAATACAGTTCGTGAAGAACAGAAAGCATTGCCTACCGAACCTTTTACAGCTACAGAAATGTTGGAACAATGGTATAAATATGCCGACCGATTAAACGACAAAGGGCACAAAATCATGGAAGCATTACTGCGCATCAATGATCCGCGACTGGAAGGCACGACCATTATTCATACGTTACCGAATCAGGGGTCAAAATTGGACTTTGACAAAGAAAAACCTGAGCTTGTTGCATTTTTACGCGCCAAACTTCACAATCATGAAATCGGACTTGAAGTCGAAGTCAATGAAGAAGTTAAAAGTAAAATAGCCTTTACGCCCCAAGACAAATACCATCGACTACAAGAAATCAACCCCGCATTGGAAATGTTGCGGAAACAATTTGACCTTGATTTATAAGGTGTTTTAAAACTTAATAGATTCTATTTTTCCTAGATAAATTGCTTTTACGATACCATCGGAGAGCCCAATTTTGGGAACATAGATTTTTCTTGCTCCACTCCATTTCATGGCGTTTAAATAAATCTTTGTCGCTGGGATAATTACGTCGGCTCGGTCTGTATTGAGCGCTAATTCAGCCACACGTTGTTCATAAGTTAACGAACTTAAATATTGATATTGTGCATTTAGATACAGATAAGAAAGAGGCTGATCGGGTAATTTTCCCGACAGTTTAAACAGTTTGTTGATGTTGCCACCAGAACCCACCAATATAATATCATCATACGGTTCACACTGGGTTCGCACCCATTCTTCAATAGCATTCCACGTTTGATCGGGAACGCGATCGTTGAGTAAACGTACGGTTCCGTTTCGGAAAGATTTGGAAGCAATCATTTTACCCTCAGAAAACAAGGAAAACTCTGTACTTCCACCCCCAACATCGACATACAAGTAGGTTTTGTCGGCTGTAATAAACGAGTGTAAATCAGAGGAAGCAATGATCATGGCCTCAGTTTTCCCGTCAATAATTTCAATATCAATATTTGCTTTTTCCTTAACAAGTTTCACCACATCGGGTCCGTTTAACGAATCGCGCATGGCCGAAGTGGCACAGGCTTTGTACCGTTCGACTTTGTAGACTTTCATCAACAATCGAAATGCTTCCATGGCATCGACCATGCGTAATGCATTTTCTTGAGAAATGATTCCGGTAGTAAATGAATCTTGCCCTAGACGAATGGGTACCCGAATTAAAGAGGACTTGTTAAACTGCGGCTCTTTTCCATCTTGCTCAACAATATTAGTGATTAACAAGCGCATCGCATTGGAACCAATATCAATCGCAGCATATTTACGAATTGCAATCATAGGTTTGGGGCTATTTTATGGGAGTAAGGGTTGTTCATCATAGAGGCGTTGAAAATACGCATACATTTCATATTGTGCTCTAAATACAGGGGAATGTTCATCACGTGTTCGGTAGCGATTGTCTAGTTTTTCGGAATGAAAACGCGCTTTTACATTTCCTTTCCATCCAATTTCAAACGTATCGATAAGTGTTTTTTTAATATCGGCCTGATAAATGGGACAGGTCACTTCTACCCTACCGTCAAGATTTCGCGTCATAAAATCGGCCGAGGAAATATAGATATCGGGGTTTCCATCATTTCCAAAAATAAAAACGCGGGCATGTTCGAGTAAATTATCGACAATGCTTATGGTTTGAATATTCTCGCTCATCCCAGGAACTCCAGGAATTAAGGTGCAAATTCCACGTATTTGCAAACGAATTTTTACCCCGGCATTACTCGCTTCATACAATTTATCAATCATCTCAAAATCAGAGAGTGAATTCATTTTTAAATCAATCGTAGCCACTTTACCGAGGGTAGCATTGAGGATTTCGCGGTCTATTAATTTATAGATGCGATTTCTTGTATAATGCGGGGAAACAATAAGGTGTTTGTAGCGGTGTAAACGGTAGTTGATATCAAAAAATTCAAATATTTTCGTAACATCTTTAAGGATTTGTTGGTGACTGGTAAATAAGGTGACGTCGGTATACACTTTGGCCGAAGATTCATTGAAATTACCGGTGGAAATAAATCCGTACCGTTTTAACTTTTGCTCTTCCATTCGTTCTACGACACAAATTTTACTGTGTACTTTCAAACCTTTGATGCCAAAAATTAACTCAATACCTTCTTGTTGCATCATTTCTGAATACGAAATGTTACTTTCTTCATCAAAGCGGGCTTGTAATTCAATTTGCACGACAACCCGTTTGCCATTTTTAGCCGCATTGATGAGAGAACTAATGATTTGCGAATTTTTGGCCAGACGGTATAACGTAATTTTTATAGAAGTAACTTTCGGATCTAAGGCGGCTTCTCTTAAAAACTTAATAAGGTAAGAGAACGATTGGAAAGGGGCATACACCAAATAATCTTTTTGCGCAATTTTTTGCAGCATACTGCCCTCCAACGAAAGGCCAGGAACAGGGAGCGGTACCTTCTTTTGGTACAATAAATCAAATCGTCCTAAATTGGGAAAATCCATGTAGTCACGACGGTTGTGGTAACGTCCACCGGGAATCACACTGTCGGACTTGTCAATTCCCATTCGGTTGAGGAAGAAACTTAAGGTATCTTTATCAATCGAGGTGTCGTAGACAAAACGTACAGGTTCACCGACGCGACGCTCTTTGACTGAAGTGGCAATTTTCTGTAACATACTCTTATTCAAGTCACTATCGATATCCAATTGGGCATCGCGGGTGATTTTGATCATGTGGGCTGAGATACTTTCGTAGTCAAATATATTGAATATGGAACTCAAATTATAGCGAATCACATCGTCCAAAAGCATAATGTATTGTTTGTTTTCAATGGCAGGTAAAACAACGACACGATTGATGTTTTTGGGGATTTCAATGAGGGCGTAACGAACTTCTTTCGGCTTCATTTTACCAAATAGACCTGACTTATTTTCGCTTCGCATAACCAATTTGACAGCCAAGTAGCCCAAGGTATCTTTTAGTAAAGGAAATTCAGCTAAATCATTTAAAATAACCGTAACTAATTCTGTACTAACATTTTGAATAAAAAAATCATGAACAAAATTTTGATGTTCTTGGCAGAGTTGATTTTCGTTGACAATGACAATATTTTCCTTTTCTAACTCTTTTTCAATGGCACTTAGAATACGAAGACTGTCGGATTGTTGCTTTATAACAATTTCAATGATTTCTTTCACTAGTTGTTGCGCAGAGATTCCACCTAAAATTTTCTCACCTGTTTGTCCAGAGAGGCTTAGACGACGAATAGCAGCATAACGAACCCTAAAAAATTCATCTAAATTATTAGAAAAAATACCTAAAAAACGAAGTCTATCGAGTAAAGGAACCGTGGGATCGGCAGCTTCTTGAAGGACACGAGCATTAAAGGTGAGCCAACTTTTTTCGCGGTCAATATAGCTGAATTTACGTGAGTTTGTCATTTTTATAATGCGCTGGGAGTTATAAATCGTATTGTTTTTCCCTTGGTGATTGAAGCCCAATTTTCTGCTTCAAATTCGATAGTTACCCAACCTGCCGTGGGAACATTGGGAATAAACAGGTCTCCAAATTTATTAACAAAATCTGTAATAGCGTTGTTATGACCAAAAAGAAATACGCTAGTGTATACCGGATTCATTTTTTTAACAAATCGTTCTAATTTTTTTGCATCAAACGTATATAGTTCCTCGACGATTTCAAGAATTGGAAATGGTAGATCTTGATTCTCCATGATTATTTTTGCTGTAGTCCGAGCCCTGACTGCTGGACTTGTATAGATTTTTTGTGGTATACATTTCTGACGAGTTAACTCTTTTCGCATTTTTTTGGCATTAGTAATTCCACGTTCATTTAAGGGGCGCAACCGATCATCCAGAGGAAATTCCCATGAAGATTTAGCATGTCGCATCAGTGAAAGTTTAAATTTCATATTTTGTAAGAATTTACATGTTATATATAGTCATTTTTGCTTTTTATCCATTTTTTTTTACACTTTATCGGTGTTTTATTTGGTCGGCTAAATATAACACTGTACTTTCGTTTTGTTAAAAATATGCATTTTGTCGATGTTTTTTTAACTTTTTTTAGCACAAAATGCGGTTTAATATCGTTGAGTGATGAAAATGTGTCGTTGAAAAACATATATTTTTAGATGAATCATTGAAAAACATAAAAAAATGGAAGTTTAACGAGTTTTAGCGCAGTTCATAGATAAAATTGAAA
>NZ_JBEILJ010000047.1:0-19851 GCF_040379285.1 Flavobacterium sp.
GCTCAGGAGCTTTTTTTACCGCAAAGACTCAAAGGTTACGCAAAGTCCGAGAAGTTTTACATCAAGTATTACGATTATTTTAAGTCCATCAAGTTCACGGCCTTTGGCCGTCTTAATTTTTCTTAACCTATATTCAGTACTTTGGGGTACTTTAAATTCCTTAATGGTTAAACCTCTGGAGCACAATGGTACACTAGGTTTTTCACAAAGCTCCACGATGTTTTTTACCGTAAAGACGCAAAGGTTACGCAAAGTCCGAGAAGTTTTACATCAAGTATTACGATTATTTTAAGTCCATCAAGTTCACGGCCTTTGGCCGTCTTAATTTTTCTTAACCTATATTCGGCACTTCGGGAAACTTTAAATACCTTAATGGTAAAACCTCCGGAGCACAAAGTCCCACTAGGTTTTTCACAAAGTTCCACAATGTTTTTTACCGCAAAGGCGCTAAGGTTACGCAAAGTCCGAGAAGTTTTACATCAAGTATTACGATTATTTTAAGTCCACCAAGTTCACGGCCTTTGGCCGTCTTAATTTTTCTTAACTTACATTCGGTACTTTGGGATACTTTAAATTCCTTAATGGTAAAACCTCTGGAGCACAAAGTCTCACTAAGTTTTTCACAAAGTTTCACGATGTTTTGTAAACAGCTAATGCCTGATACATGCCGAAACGTATTGGCACATCGACACATCGGCTCATCGGCATATTGACACATTGGCACATTGGCACATTGACACATTGGCCTACCTTTCAAACTTATTATTATTCCCCTTCACATCCGCCATCAACCCTGCGGGATCAATCACAATGCTTTTAATGTTGGCCAACGGTTTCTCGATTCGGAATTGATAGCGGGGATTGCCCCAAGCCCATTCAGTCAAGACTTTACGCGGCAATTCAGGATTGGGATTGGGTTTGGTATAATGCATCATTCGCAGAGGAATGTAGAAATTCTCTTTTGAACCGTCGGTGTAGCTGACTTGTAGGTCAATTGGCATCGGCATGCGGCCCAAGCGCTCCAAGTTGACCAAAGTGGCGCCCTCTTTTTCCTCTACCGAGGCAATGCTGTAGTCAATCGTGTTGGTTGTTTGGGTAAAATCGATTAAATACCAATCCAACACTGCACCCGAAACCCGCTCAGCTGTGCGTTTAATGTCGTTGGGCGTTGGGTGTTTGAACTTGAAGTCCTGGTAATAACGGCGTAAGATTTTGTCCACCGCCACACGACCCAAAAGGTATTCGAATTGCGCCAAAAACACTTCCCCTTTGCTGTACGAAGCAATGCTGTAACTGCGGTTTTCATCGTAACGGTCGGCATGCGTCGACAAAGGTTGTTCTTTTCCGCTGTTGGCCAAATTGATATAAGCTTTGTACGCCCCTGCATAGGGATTGGCCACGGGTTGCGGAGAAAGCGTGTTCATCGCCCGGTCTTCAATATAGGAGGTAAATCCTTCATCCATCCAAGGGTGTTTGCTTTCGTTGGTGGCCAAAATGTGTTGAAACCAAGAGTGGCCCATTTCGTGGGCGATCAATCCCGTTAAGCCATTCAATTCGCCTTCGCCCAAAATCAACGTACACATTGCATATTCCATACCGCCATCGCCGCCTTGAATCACACTATATTGTTTGTACGGATAGGGTCCCACCCAATAATTAAACAAATCCATGATCGTGACCACTTTGGGTTGTACCGCCTTCCAGGTAAGCGCAATTTCAGGTTTGTTTTTGTATAAAAAATGTAACGCGACTCCGTTCGTACCCTGAACTACGTCATGTACATAGTCGGGGTCGGCAGCCCAAGTAAAATCGTGTACCTGAGGCGCTACAAAATGCCAGGTCAGTGTTTTTTGCTTTTTAGGAATAGTCACTTTTACACCAGGACCTTGGTAGTTGTATCCGATTTCATTTCCGTTTTGCAAATACCCTGTGCCGCCAAGAATATACGATTTATCAATAGTAATTTTCACATCAAAATTACCCCAAACACCTTGAAACTCACGGGCGATGTAAGGATCCACATGCCAGCCTTCAAAATCAAATTCGGCCATTTTAGGATACCACTGACTCATCGAAAGGGCAACCCCTTCGCGATTGTTTCGCCCGGAGCGGCGAATTTGCACTGGCACTTGGCCTTCAAAATTCAAGGTAAGCACGGTTGATTTACCCGGAAGCAAAGGCACGGCCAAAGGCACTTTGAGTAAGGTGCCACTCACGGTGGTTTCGAGTAGCGCGCCCGCTTGACGGACATTGCTTACGTTCAAATACCCAATTTCGTCGGGTTTGAGTTGGGCTATGCGACTCTGTTTGATTTCTTTATCGCCTTCTTTGATTTTGTTCACCATGCGGCTGTCAGGATCTTTGACGTGTTGAAGGCGCATGTCCATCTCACTACCGGGTTGAAATGCGTTGTTGTACAGATGGTAGTACACCGTTTGCAAGGTATCGGGAGAATGGTTGGTGTAGATGAGTTCTTGCGTTCCCGTGTAGCGATAGGTGGTGACGTCCATGGTGACGTCCATTTTGTAATCAACATGTTGTTGCCAATACCCGTTTTGGGCTTGACCCAAAAGGGAACAAAATACGGTTACAATAATCAAAAGTGGTTTCATAGTTTAAGAAACAAGGGGTTAATTATAGTCAAAAATGCCACAAACTACGGGGTAACTTGTGGCATGTTTTGTGTTTTTATTTTTAAACGGGGCAAAGAAAACCGAGTGTCTGTATCGGTTGAGTTTTACACGCGCTTAGTTTTTTGCTGCACGTACCATTTGATCCGCCATGAGCAACGCATTGTAAGCATTGACAATTTTGCCCGATACGCATGTGGCACTAAATGGAATTTGTACTTTTTCTTCGCCAACACCCACATTAGTTGCAATATCAATTCCTGAATCCATCAAAATGTGTTTCACCTGTGAAGCGGTCAAGGAAGGGTAATACGAACGGATTAACGCGGCAACGCCTGCCGCATTAGGAGCGGCCATCGAAGTACCTTGTTCGTATTTGTATTTATTGTTGGGATAAGTAGCGTAAATTTTTACTCCAGGAGCAAAAACATCGACATTTTTCTGTCCGTAGTTGGAGAAATCAGCGACCATTTTAGCACCTGTCGCGGTATTTAAAGCTCCGATGGTAATGAAATTGTCGGCAATTTCCTTACCGTTGACTTCATCGGTGGGGAAATTTGGTTCAACATCAATGTCTTTGCTGTCGTTTCCTGCCGCGTGCACGATAAGTACATCTTTACTTTCGGCATATTTAATTGCATCCCACACCCATTCTTTGTGCGGAGAATAATCTTTTCCAAAACTACCATTGATGACTTTGGCGCCATTATCCACAGCATAACGAATCGCCAAGGCAATGTCTTTATCGTACTCATCGCCATTGGGCACCGCACGAATCGCCATGATTTCAACATTTTTAGCCATCACTCCATCGCCGCCGATACCGTTGCCTCTCACTTGGGCAATGATTCCTGCTACGTGTGTACCGTGTGAAGCATCGGCTACATCGGGGCCTTTTACATTTCCGTTCCCGTAGTTGCGATTATTCAAATCTTCAGGATTATCCCCGACCACTTTTCGACCATCAAAATCTACGTTGAGGTTGTAATTAAGTTGGTCATAGATATAATCCACATACGATTTGATTTCTTCTTGAAATTCGTCCCCCGCTTGTGCCGCAATACTCATCATAATCATTTTGCTGCGATTGAGCGTGGCATCAGAAGTGCTTATTCCTTTGAGATCTTCTTTCGTGTATGTTTCTTTTTTCAAGAAGGTCCGAATGTCTTTATCGGCTTTGGAAATCATGTCCACTTGTGGCTTTTGCTGTTTCATTTCCTGCAACTTTTGGTCGAGTTCAGCTTTAGCCCGTTTGTACGTTTCTGAACCATCGTCGCCTTTTTTTACAATCCGAGTGAGCTCCAAATTCATGGCCGTAGCCTCTCCCAAAAAGTTCCACCCATTTACATCATCAATAAATCCATTTTTGTCGTCATCGATATTGTTGTTGGGAATTTCCTTAGTATTGGTCCAAATCCGCCCTTTCAAATCCGGATGATCAATATCCACCCCCGAATCGATAACGCCAACGATAACTTTCGTTCCTTTTCGTTTTTTTAACAATTCTGCATACGCTCGATCGACACTCATGCCAGGTACCGTGTCTTTAATCAAGTCCAAATGGCTCCATCGTTTTAAGTCGGATTCCTTAATCGGGGTAGTTTTTAAAACAGTTTTGTCAATTTTTGCAGGATCGGTGCTTACAAACGGCGCATTAGACGATCCACAACCGGTGAGCAAGGACGCAGCAACAAGTGCCACCCATGCTGATTTTTCAAAATTCAAGTGCAACATAATTTTCATTTCAAGGCAATTTGCCATAATTGGGTTTAAAAATATTCGCTTTTACATGAAAAGCCTTAGCGATTAACATTAGATTAAGATATCTTCCAAACGATATACCTGATCGAGTCGGATGCCTTTTTCGGTATGCTTCACGGTCACAATGGGGTTGTGCGCATCGTGTTCCAACCATAAATAGTATCCTTGGTCGGCAGCTGCGGTCAGGAATTTTGTTTTTTCATCCAAAGTCAACAGCGGTCGCGTATCATAACCCATCACATAAGGAATGGGAATATGCCCCGCGGTAGCCAATAAATCGGCACAAAAAACAATGGTTTTATCGCCGTAGGAAAGGTGAGGTAACATTTGCTTTTCGGTATGACCGTCGGCGTAGAAGATGTTGAATCCCATTTCGTTGGAAAAACCAAAATCACTTTCGGGGCGGTTGATAAAACGCAATTGACCACTCTCTTGCATTGGAATGATGTTTTCGTGTAAAAACGACGCTTTTTCCCGTGCATTCGGTTGGGTAGCCCACTGCCAGTGGTTTTCGTTGGTCCAAAACGCAGCATTTTTAAACGCCACTTCATAGCCTTCCCCCGATGCTTTGCGGTTCACACTTCCGCCACAATGGTCAAAATGCAAGTGCGTCATAAACACATCGGTCACATCATCGCGGTGAAAGCCGTGCTGAGCCAACGAGGCATCGAGCGAATGATTGCCCCAAAGGGAATAATAACTGAAGAATTTTTCCGACTGTTTATTACCCATTCCCGTGTCAATCAAAATCAAGCGATTTCCCTCTTCAATCAATAGACAACGCGCTGCGATATCGATGAGGTTGTTGGCATCTGCCGGATTGGTTTTGTGCCAAATGGTTTTGGGAACGACCCCAAACATAGCGCCGCCGTCCAACTTAAAGTTACCAGCTTCAATAGCATAGAGTTTCTTCATATAAATCCGTGTAAACGTTCACTATTTCGGGTGGACAAGGTACAAAATCCAATCGGGAACTTTTTATAAACTTTATTTATAAGAATTCGACTAAAAAATATGTTAAATCGACGAGTGAAAAGCTTTAAGGTGTATCTTTGCGACAATTTAGACAAAATTAAAATAAGCTATGATTAAAGTGTCCGAATCAGCCAGTAAAAAAATTGTCGAAATGATGCATGACGACGGTTTTGATGCCGCTCACGACTTTGTTCGTGTTGGGGTGAAAAGCGGTGGGTGTTCCGGTTTGTCTTATGAGTTGAAATTTGATAAGTCGATCGGGGAAAACGATAAAGTTTTTGAAGACAACAACGTTCGCATCGCTGTAGAGAAAAAGTCCTTTTTGTATTTAGCGGGAACTGTTTTGGAATATTCAGGCGGTTTGAATGGTAAAGGCTTTGTATTTAATAATCCCAATGCGAGTCGCACCTGTGGATGTGGGGAGAGTTTTTCGCTCTAATTCCAATTTTTTAATTTTACAACAAACCCATGGCAAAATATACCGAAGACGACTTAAAAGTCGAATTGGAAAATAAAGAGTACGAGTATGGATTTTATACCGATATCGAAAGCGAAACCTTTCCAGCCGGTTTAAATGAAGATATTGTTCGTGCTATTTCCAAGAAAAAAAACGAGCCCGAATGGATGACCGAGTGGCGTTTGGAAGCGTTCCGAGCTTGGCGCGAAATGATAGAACCCGAGTGGGCCAATGTGCATTACGAAAAGCCCGATTTTCAAGCGATTTCCTATTATTCGGCACCCAAGAAAAAAGATAAATACGCTTCCCTTGATGAGGTTGATCCCGAGTTGTTGGACACCTTCAAAAAGTTGGGAATTTCTTTAGACGAACAAAAAAAATTGGCCGGTGTAGCCGTTGATATTGTGATGGATTCAGTTTCAGTGGCCACCACATTCAAAAAAACTTTAGCAGAGAAAGGCATTATTTTCTGCTCGATTTCGGAAGCGATTCAAGAGCATCCCGAGTTGGTTCAAAAATATATCGGTTCCGTAGTACCCCAAAAAGATAACTTTTATGCCGCGTTGAATTCAGCCGTATTCTCCGACGGTAGTTTTTGTTACATTCCCAAAGGCGTGCGTTGCCCCATGGAATTGTCTACCTACTTCCGTATCAATCAGGGAGGAACGGGACAGTTTGAGCGTACGCTCGTCATTGCCGATGAAGGCAGTTATGTATCGTACTTAGAAGGTTGTACCGCACCTAGTCGCGATGAAAATCAATTGCATGCGGCGGTGGTCGAATTGATTGCCTTGGACAATGCTGAAATCAAATATTCTACCGTTCAAAACTGGTATCCTGGAAATAAAGAGGGGAAAGGCGGGGTGTACAATTTTGTGACCAAACGCGGATTGTGTGAAACCAATGCCAAAATCTCGTGGACGCAGGTAGAAACCGGTTCGGCTGTTACGTGGAAGTATCCAAGTTGTGTGTTGAAAGGCGATAATTCTATTGGAGAGTTTTATTCCATTGCGGTTACCAACAACTTCCAACAAGCCGACACGGGAACGAAGATGATACATTTAGGAAAAAACACCCGTTCGACCATTATTTCCAAAGGAATCTCGGCGGGGAAATCGCAAAACAGTTACCGAGGTTTAGTCCAAATTGGAGCGCGTGCCGAAAATGCGCGTAACTTTTCACAATGTGACTCGTTGTTGATGGGGAACCAATGTGGGGCGCATACCTTTCCCTATATCGAAAGTAAAAACGCGACCGCTCGTATTGAGCACGAAGCCACCACGTCCAAGATTGGTGAAGATCAAGTATTTTATTGCAACCAACGCGGAATTCCCACCGAAAAGGCGATTGCTTTAATTGTAAATGGTTTTAGCAAAGAAGTCCTAAACAAATTACCGATGGAATTCGCCGTAGAAGCCCAGAAATTATTGGAGATTTCATTGGAAGGCAGCGTGGGGTAATTTGAAAATTCTAAATTTTGAATTTTAAAAGAATTCTGGTTGACGTAAACTAAATAGAAAAAATTACACGATTTAAATAAAAGTTTTAAGAGCGCACCAAGCCAACCTGAAACTTTAAACTTTAAACCTGAAACAAAAAATAAAATGTTAAGTATAAAAAATTTACACGCTTCAGTTGAAGATAAAGATATCTTGAAAGGCATTAATTTAGAAATTAAAGCGGGTGAAGTACACGCAATTATGGGTCCAAATGGAGCGGGAAAAAGTACCTTATCCTCCATTATTGCGGGCAATGAAAATTATGAAGTTTCCGAAGGAGAAATCATTTTGGATGGGGAAGACATTTCAGAATTAGCTCCCGAAGAGCGGGCTCATAAAGGGGTGTTTCTTTCATTTCAATATCCGGTAGAAATTCCAGGGGTTTCGGTGACCAATTTCATCAAAACCGCCATCAACGAAAAGCGTAAAGCCAACGGTGAAGAGGAAATGCCAGCCAATGAAATGTTGAAGAAAATCCGCGAGAAATCGGAATTGTTGGAAATGGACCGCAAGTTTTTGTCACGTTCGTTAAACGAAGGTTTTTCAGGCGGGGAGAAAAAGCGTAATGAGATTTTTCAAATGGCGATGCTAGAACCCAAATTGGCCATTCTCGATGAGACCGATTCAGGTTTGGATATCGACGCTTTACGAATCGTAGCCAATGGTGTGAACAAGTTGAAAAACGAAAACAATGCCGTTTTGGTGATTACCCACTACCAACGTCTTTTGGATTACATCATCCCCGATTATGTGCACGTCTTGATGGACGGTAAAATCGTGAAAACCGGAGGCGCTGATCTTGCCTTGGCTTTAGAAGAAAAAGGGTACGATTGGATTAAGAGTGAGATGAATTAGGTTTCAAGTTTCAGGTTTCAGGTTTCCGAGAAAACATATAAATTAGTGGTTTTAACCTTATAATTTATAAGCCATGGCAACCATCAAACGATTTGAAGACCTCGAAATTTGGCAAGAAGCAAGAAAACTAGCTAAAGATATTCACCAAATTACGGTAAACACTCCTCTGAAAACAGATTTTAGATTTCAACAACAAATAAAAGCTTCTTCAGGCTCCATAATGGACAATATTGCAGAAGGTTTTGAACGTGATGGCAATGCTGAATTTAAACAATATTTAGCGATTGCAAAAGGGTCTTCTGGAGAGACACGATCACAACTCTATCGGTTGTTGGATTATGGATACATTTCAGAAAAACAGTTCCTTGAACTGAAGATACAATATGAAAGTCTAAGTGGTAAGATTCAAAGTTTTATCACCTATTTAAATAAACAAGAATTCAAGGGTAACAAGTTTCGTTAACGTTAAACTTGAAACCTTAAACTTGAAACTTTATACAATGGAATTGAAAGAAAAGCTTATTTCCTCATTCATGGCCTTTGAAGGGCAAATCGATGTGAATTCCGATTTGTACGATGTGCGCACTACGGCGATTAAGAATTTTGAGCTAAAAGGGTTTCCCTCCAAAAAGGAAGAAGCTTGGAAATATACGTCGTTGAATGCCGTGTTGAAACATGATTTTACCGTGTTCCCAAAGTATGATTCGGCTATTGAGTTTAAAGATGTCAAAAAGTATTTTTTGCATGAAATTGACACCTACAAAGTCATATTCATCGATGGAAAATACAGCTCGTTTTTATCGCAAACCACCCATGAAGGATTGGATGTCTGTTTAATGTCATCAGCATTTACCAAACCGAAGTATAAAATGGTGATGGACACCTACTTCAATCAAATCGCCAACAAAGACGAAACCTTAACGTCCTTAAACACGGCATTTGCAGCAGAAGGAGCTTATATCAATGTGCCCAAAAGTAAAGTTGTAGACAAACCGATTGAAATCATTTACTTTTCCACTGGCCAAGAAAACGCCTTAATGGTACAACCGCGCAATTTGATTGTGGTGGGAGAAAATGCCCATGTGCAAATCATTGAGCGTCATCAAAGTTTGAATGAAAATCCTGTGTTGACCAATGCCGTAACGGAGGTGTTTGCCCAAAAACGTGCGATTGTGGATTATTATAAAATTCAAAACGATTTAGGATCTGCCAATTTGATTGACAATACCTACATCGCCCAAAAGCAAGAAAGTCACGTTTCGGTACATACCTTCTCTTTTGGAGGGAATGTAACACGTAATAATTTGAATTTCTACCACCAAGGCGAGCGCATTGACTCCACCTTAAAAGGAATTACCATTATCGGGAGAAAACAGCATGTGGATCATTATACTTTGGTGCACCATGCACAACCCAACTGCGAAAGCCATCAAAACTATAAATGCATTGTCAATGACAGCGCAACTGGGGTTTTCAATGGGAAGATTTTTGTAGAAAAAGAAGCGCAAAAAACAGATGCTTTTCAGCAAAATAACAACATCTTATTGAGTGAGAAAGCGGTGATTAACGCCAAGCCTCAATTAGAAATTTTTGCCGATGATGTCAAATGTTCCCACGGCTGTACGATTGGTCAATTGGACGAAAGCGCCATGTTTTATATGCAACAACGCGGTATTCCCAAAAAAGAAGCCAAGGCCTTATTGATGTATGCTTTTTCGAATGAGGTAATCGAAAGTATCAAAATCCCCGAATTAAAACAGCGCATTACTCAAATTATCGCACAGAAATTGGGTGTGAATTTGGGATTTGATTTGTAATTTTTTATAAAAGATATTGATGGCGCAGGTTTTACGACCTGCGTTATTTTTTGATACTCTTCACAATTCCGCTCAACAACGCGTTAAAGTCAAAGCCGGGATCTTCTTTCAATCCCATGCGTACTACCACCAAATAGTGGCTTGGAAAAATGGCAATCATTTGCCCTTGATAGCCACTACAATAAAACATATCGCGCGGTACATCGGGAAATTTTCCACCTGCATTCAACCAAAATTGAGCCCCGTACCGATTGGCTGAGGTGGGTGTAGGCGTAGCCACATATTTTACCCAATCTTCGGCAAAGATTTGCGTTCCATTCCACCACCCTTTTTGTAAATGCAACTGCCCAAATCTTGCCCAATCTCTAGGCGTGGCCCACCCGTAGGAAGAACCTACGAAATTTCCAGCCATGTCGATCTCTACGAGTGCCGAATGCATGCCAATTTTATCCAACAAACTATTGTACCAAAAATCGAGGTATTCTTGGTGCGATGCAAACTGTTGCCGTAAAATACCACTCAGCAAATTGGTCGTTCCCGAGGAGTAGTTCCAACTTGCATTGGGTTTTCCCACCAAGGGTTTGTCGCGTTGTACTGCTGGCATATCCCGTGTTTTAAAGAGCATATTCGTGGCGTCACAAATTTTATCGTATTGCTCTTCCCATTCCAACCCCGAATTCATTTGCAATAAATTGTGAAGGGTAATTTTTTTACGCGCATCATTTTGCCATGCTGCGATTGGAGCAGGTTGATGAATATCGAGTTTGCCTTGGTATTGTAAAATGCCGAAATAAGTCCCCGTTAAACTCTTCGTCATCGACCATCCCAACAACCGCGAATCTTTTGTAAATCCGTTGGCATACTGTTCAAGCACCAAGTGGCCTTTATACAAAACCACGACCGCACGAGTACGTTTATTTTTTTCTCCCTTGGCATCAAAAGCTTGGGCCACCGTCTTTTGAAGTAAGGCATAATCGATGTTGGCAAACGTACTGTCTTTGGGCGCTCCAGCTCCAAAAGGATAGGGAATCGAAGTATTGGGTTTTATTGTTCGCCGCGGTACTTGATAGGGTTGAGAGACATCAAATTCATCATCAATCAAAGTGGCACCTAGTCCGGGACGGTAAATGGCTTTGCGTTCTTTGATTCCATAGACACTGGAAAGGGCAAATAGTTCCGTTTTATTGACCGAATTTCGGGCCAAATCAACCAACGAGATATCATTATCGCCCGATTCAATCGCCTCCAAAGGACGGTTGTCGATGAATGTTCCCGAGGCAACACTTTTGGCTGAAAATCCCGAAATTAAATCCAGTTTTGGGTATACGGTAAGATAAAAAATAAGGACAAGAAGCGTGAGGAGTATAGCAACGTATTTCAGGAATTTTTTCATGAGAAAAGTTTGGTTTTGGAAGTTCTAAAGTACAGAAAAATTAGATTAAAAAAACAGCGCAAAATGGACAAGTGATAAGGAAAAGTTAATTGACTAAAATGCCCGTTGAAAGGCAAAAGTTTTAATATCTTTGTATTTAGAAAAATTCTAAATAAAATGCTAGACCTACATAAAATACGCGCGGATTTTCCCATTTTAACACAGCAAGTGAATGGTAAGCCGTTGGTCTATTTTGATAACGGCGCTACTGCCCAAAAACCCCAAGTAGTGCTCGATGCCATCACGAAGTATTATAGCGAAATCAACGCCAATATCCATCGCGGTGTTCATACCTTGAGTCAGCTTGCCACCGATGCTTACGAAGTATCCCGCGGTAAGATTCAGCGTCATTTGAATGCCAAACACGCGCATGAAATTATATTTACTTCCGGTACTACCCATGGGATTAATGCGGTAGCTAACGGTTTTGCCTCTTTATTACAAGCGGGTGACGAAATATTAGTCTCGGCGATGGAACACCACAGCAATATAGTTCCTTGGCAAATGTTGTGCGAACGGACAGGAGCCGTGTTGAAAGTCATCCCTATGAATGAAAAAGGGGAATTAATTCTATCGGAATACGAGGTTTTATTATCGGATAAAACTAAAATCGTGACGGTGAATCATATTTCCAATGCGTTAGGTACGATCAATCCGGTGGAATATATTATTCAAAAAGCGCACGAGGTTGGCGCAGCAGTTTTAATTGATGGAGCACAAGCAACGCCGCATTTAAAACCCGATGTGCAAGCCATGGATTGTGATTTTTATGTTTTTTCAGGACATAAAGTGTGTGGTCCAACAGGCACTGGAATATTGTATGGAAAAGAAGCGTGGTTGCACAAACTTCCCCCTTATCAAGGCGGTGGGGAAATGATTGCCACGGTGAGTTTTGAAAAGACAACCTATGCCGATTTACCGCATAAATTTGAAGCCGGGACGCCTCATATTGCTGGGGGAATAGTGTTGGGAACGGCGATTGATTATTTGAACGAAATCGGTTTTGACGCTATCGCAGCCTACGAACAAGAGTTGTTGGAATACGCGACCCAAAAGTTGCTACAAATAGAAGGGTTGCGAATTTATGGTACCGCTACCCACAAAACTTCGGTTATCTCTTTTAACGTAGGAACCATTCACCCCTACGACATTGGCACGATTGTAGATAAGTTAGGAATAGCGGTGCGCACAGGACACCATTGTGCCCAACCCGTCATGGATTTCTTCGGAATTCCCGGAACGGTTCGCGCTAGTTTTGCTTTTTACAATACCAAAGAAGAAATTGATACTTTTGTAGAAGCACTGCACAAAGCCGTGATGATGTTATCTTAAAAGTTTCGTTTATGAAAGCACTAGCTCTCGTTTTATTTACCCTTTTGATGGGAAAAGGTTGTTCCCAAAGCAACGCTGATTTAGCTTCGGCCAAACTTACGTACACGGCACACAGTCGCGGCATACACAAAGTGATTGTTTTGGAAAATAAAGAATTGACCTATGAAAATGGCCGTGGGAAAGACGCATCTCTAACGGCTTCAACGCTATCAGATTCGGAGTGGGAGGCTTTGGTGGGACAGTTTAAAATCATTTCTTTGGAACAATTGAACACCTATGCCGACCCTACGCAAGCACGCTTCTATGATGGGGCAGCCATTGCCAATTTGACTATAGAATACAAAGGCAACACCTACCGTACTAAAGATTTTGATCACGGAACACCTCCCGTAGAGATACAACCATTGATTACCTCTTTGTTGGCCCTAATCAAGGAATAAATGACTATGACAACGCAAGAAATACAAGAAGCGATTGTAGATGAGTTTTCAATGTTTGACGACTGGATGCAGCGCTATGAATACATTATAGAATTGGGGAAATCGTTGCCGATTATCGCTGACCAATATAAAACCGATGCTAATATTATTAAAGGCTGTCAATCGAAAGTGTGGGTTCATGCGGAGGAAGAAGGCGGAAAAATTTGGTTTACAGCCGACAGTGATGCCATTTTGACCAAAGGAATTATCGCGTTATTAATTCGGGTGTTTTCAGGGCAAGAACCCAAGGTGATTTTGGAAACCGATACCACTTTTGTAGATGAAATTGGACTTAAAGAACATCTATCCCCTACACGGGCCAACGGTTTGGTGTCGATGATCAAACAAATTAAGATGTACGCGTTGGCATTTGAATCAAAAAACACAAACTAACGATAGTTTTATGGAAGAATTTAACGATACCATCAATTTAGGAGAGAATGTGGTGAAAGTGCTCAAAGGCATTTACGACCCCGAGATTCCTGTGGATATTTATGAATTGGGATTAATTTATGACGTTATGATTAATGAAGATCATGAGGTTAAAGTGTTGATGACCTTGACATCACCCAATTGTCCCGTAGCGGAAACTTTACCCGCGGAAGTGGAAGAAAAAATCAGAAAAATTGAGCATGTGAAATCCTGTGAGGTCGAGATTACTTTTGATCCGCCTTGGAGCAAGGATTTGATGAGTGAAGAAGCCAAGTTAGAACTAGGAATGCTGTAACGACGCTATGGACGAAATAGTAAATCGCGTTGCCCAGTCGACCTTGATGGTTTTTGATTTGGAGGATTACTATCCAAAACAAGTCAAGTCGGGTATAGATATCGCGCAATGGCTCGAAGAAGGGTTTTTATTGAAAGAAAAAGACTTTCGAGAGGCGCTAAAGAACCACGATTGGACACAATACCATGGCCACCTTTGTGCAGTGTATTGTAGTACAGACGCTATTTTACCCACATGGGCACCTATTTTGGTGAGTTCCTACCTCGCTTCCGAGGCGTACTGGGTTGTATTGGGGCCACCTGAATCGTTGGATGCCCAGTATTATCAAAATATTTTAGAGCATTTGGATTATTCATCCTACACCGATAAGCCTGTGATTTTAAAAGGGTGTTCCAAAAAGCCCGTACCGGATAGTGCTTATGTGGCCGCAATTCAAAAATTGCAAAAAGTAGCCAAAAGTATCATGTACGGGGAAGCCTGTTCAGCTGTACCCCTATTTAAAAAAAGCACTACAAAATTGTAGAAGACTCTCGTCATTTTCAATTTGGAAATCACAGAAGTATCGCTATTTTTGCGCCGAATTTATAACCCGAAATTCCGTGAAAAAACAGTTAATTTTCCTTGCCTTGTGCAGTGTGAGTCTTGTTCAAGCCCAATTGAGCGAGCGCGATCTTTTGAATAAAACAGAAGAAGTGGTCAAAAACATCACCCAAGAAAAACCCAATGGATGGTCTCGTAAGGGCTTGGCTACTTTTATTGCAAACCAGGCAATTTTTAACAACTGGTTGGCGGGGGGACAAACCAGTTTTTCGGGAAACATTTCGTTGAGTTATGATTTTAATTACAAAAGCGATACCTGGAACTGGGATAATAAATTGACCGCAGGATACGGTATCACGAAGATTAAAAAGCAAGAACTTCAAAAAACTGATGACCGCGTTCAATTCAATTCGCTGTTAGGGAAAAAATTTACCCAGGTTTGGTATTATTCGATGTTTTTCAATTTTCGCTCTCAATTTGATGCGGGATTTGAAAAAGGAATAAAAACCTCCAAATTGCTTTCTCCCGTTTTCTTTCAGTTTGGTCCCGGTGTGCTGTGGAAACGCAGTGATAGTTTCAAAGTAAACGTGGCTCCTGCAACTTCCAAAGTAGTGCTGGTTGATGCCGATTTTACCCGAACAGGCGGCTCTTTTGGTGTCTTGCAAGGCGAAACTATTCGGTATGAATTTGGTGCCGCTGTGAGTGGTTATTACAAATGTTTATTGATGGAAAATGTATCTATGGAGAATATTTTAAACCTTTACTCCAATTACAATGAAGACGCTCAAAATGTGGATGTGGATTATACGTTAAATCTCAATATGAAAGTAAACAAGTATTTAACCACCATTTTTGCTTTTCAAACCATTTATGACGATAACGCTTTTGCAGGTTTTCAAACGCGTCAAATCATCGGTTTGGGGGTGAACTACAATTTTTAATTCATGAGCTAATTTCCTAAAGCTTATGGAAAGTTAATTATTCTCAACGGCGTCTTTGTAGTCGGGATATAAGAATTTATTGTAGGGGAAACGGGTGATGTGGATTTTACGAACCGCTTCATATACTTTTTCTCTAAATTCTTCAAAATTGACTTTCTCCGTGGCTGAGATAAAAATCGTGTGATCTTCCCCCAAATGACTCATCCACGTTTGTTTCCACTCCTCCAAGGTATGGTGTTTTCGGGTTCGTTCGGTGGTTAAATCATCTTCAGCAATGATATCGTTTCGGTAAGCATCAATTTTATTAAAAATCATCAAGGTCGGCTTGTCGCTACTTTTGATATCGGTTAAAATTTGATTTACCGATTCAATATGTTCTTCAAAATCAGGATGCGAAATATCGACAACATGAAGAAGCAAATCGGCTTCTCTAACTTCGTCCAAGGTGCTTTTAAAGGATTCTATCAGTTGTGTAGGGAGTTTTCGGATAAAACCTACGGTATCAGAGAGCAAGAAGGGTAAGTTTTTAACGACAACTTTTCGAACAGTAGTGTCAAGGGTGGCGAAAAGTTTATTTTCAACAAAAACATCACTTTTCCCTACGGCATTCATTAAGGTGGATTTCCCTACATTGGTGTACCCGACCAAAGCGACACGAACCATAGCCCCACGGTTACTTCGTTGCACCGCCATTTGTTTGTCAATGGTGCGGATTTTATCTTTTAACAAAGCGATTCGGTCTCTTACAATTCGGCGGTCGGTTTCAATCTCGGTTTCTCCCGGACCTCTCAAGCCAATCCCCCCTTTTTGACGTTCCAAGTGCGTCCACATACCTGAAAGACGCGGTAACAAATATTGGCATTGGGCCAATTCAACTTGGGTTCGCGCATACGATGTTTCGGCCCGTTGTGCAAAAATATCGAGGATGAGGTTGGTTCGGTCCAAAACCTTGCAATCGAGTATTTTGGAAATATTTTTTTGTTGGGAAGGGGAAAGTTCGTCGTCAAAAATAACAGTAGATATCCCATGCTCTTTGACAAACAAGTGAATTTCATTCATTTTTCCTGTGCCCAAAAAGGTCTTTGGATTCGGTCTATCTAGTTTTTGCCAAAAGCGCTTAACAACTTCTCCACCTGCCGTGTAGGTTAGAAACGCTAATTCGTCCAAATATTCTTTTAATTTATCTTCATTTTGAAATTGTGTAACGATACCGACTAGTACCGTTCTTTCAAAATTTATTTTTTCCTTTTCCAGCATAACTTCAAAAACAGAATACAAAAATAGGCATTAATGTTTACTTTTTTTTTCAAATACACAATCAAACCCATCGAATACGTCTTAAAATTGAGTTTTTCTACTTAGATTCAGATTTTTTTTTAAATTTGAAGATTAAATCATTCGAACACTATACTTTAATTAACTTAATCTCCATTGTAAATGAAGAAAATCACTTTCATTCTTGCTTTACTGTGTACTTTTTTTGGCTTTGCCCAATTTCCAACTCCAGGAGTTGAGGGATTTGAGAATACGACCGGACCGGACGTAGCTACAAATCCGTCGCCTTGGACTTTGGGAACGGGAGCAACGGGTAACCAGTGGGCTGTTTTTGACAACGGTGTGGGGGCACGCCGTTGGACTATTACCACCTCAGCAGCCAATGTATATGCTGGTTCCAATGCCGCTTTTATGAATAATGAAGTTAACATTGGTCAAGGCAATACAGCCCAAGATTATTTAGCCACTCCAAAAGTAACCGTTCCTGCCAACGGGGAATTGCGTTTTTGGACGCGTTCTACGCTATTAGGTACACAGGGTACGGAGTATTTTGTATTAGTGAATCCAACGCCCAATGCACCAGGCGCGCAAACCAATATTGCAGGCTATACCCAAACCGCGGCCTCGTATACAGAAGCAACTTTGTCAGCAACTTTCAACTTATATGAAGAGAAGGTGATTGATTTATCGCTGTTTGCAGGTCAGGAAGTATACATTGCTTTTATGATGCGTTTCACGCAGCCTACAGGGGCTCCAGGTGGAGACCGTTGGTTGATTGATGCGGTAAGTTTGGTTGAACGTTGTATAGCGCCTACCAATTTAACGATTAACAATATTACACAAACCTCTGCGCTTTTAGGCTGGAATGGAACTGCTCCTCAATATGAAGTGGAGGTAGTCCCTGCTACTAGTACCCCTACAGGTTCAGGCGTATTGATTACTGGAAATAGTTACACTGCCAACGGGTTAACACCTGCTACGGGGTATGTTTACTTTGTTCGTGCCGTTTGTGCACAGAGCAATAGTGCTTGGGTAGGTCCGTTTAACTTTACTACGACCACCCCAGGTCTTACCTGTAACTCGGCCATTGCGGTTTCAAGTTTACCCTACAGCTCCAATGATACTACAGCCAATTACGCTGATAATACCGATACCAACCAAGGAGGGTCGTGTGGTTCAACTACCAATTATATGATTGGGAATGAAGTATTCTATTCTTTCACACCAACCACCACAGGAGCCATTAGTATCTCCATGACCCCTGGGGCTGCCAATTCAGGTATTTTTGTATACCAAGGTTGTGCCAATGTGGGCGTAAATTGCATTGCCGGTGTTGCTAATGCAGGTACTACAATACGTGAGATTCCGAGTTTGAATGTCATCGCAGGGCAAACCTATATTATTGTATTGTCGTCTGCAGCGGGAACTCAGAGTTACAACTATAGCTTAGTTATCCAACAGTTAAACTGTGCACGACCTGAAAACTTAGCCGTTTCCAATATCGGACTCAATGGCGCTTCACTCTCTTGGGGGAATCCTGGAGGTGCGACTTCATGGGAATACGTTGTACAAACCGCAGGCTCAGCTGTTCCATCTGGAGCGGGAACCACCTCGGCTACCAATACCAACGTCTCTGTGACGGGTTTAAATCCTGATACAGCCTACCAATACTGGGTTCGTGCCGATTGTGGCAACGGAACCTTCAGTGCTTGGGCAGGTCCATTTACCTTTAATACTTTAGTGCCCCCACCAGCATGTGGAGGAACCTTTACTGATGGTGGAGGAACCGCGGCCAACTATAACAACAATGCTGATCAAACAGTGACTATTTGTCCTCCTATAGGTTCTGGTCAAGTTGTGACGGTAACCTTCACTAGTTTCAACGTAGAGGCGACCAACGACGGTTTGTATGTTTTCAATGGAAACTCAACATCAGCACCACAAATTGCCAGTCCAAACCCTGCAGGGTCGGTGCCTGGTGGATTGGCTGGAGCGTTTTGGGGAACAACTAGTCCTGGTACGGTAACTTCATCTAGCATTGATGGTTGTTTGACCTTCCGTTTCCGCAGTAATGGTACAACCACAGCTGCAGGATGGGTAGCCAATGTTACTTGTGCGGCACCTCCCGCTTGTCCAGCTCCTTTCTCATTAGCATCAACCATTGTTTTAGGAACCTCAGCTACGTTCAACTGGACGGCTGGCGGCACTGAATCACAATGGCATATTATCGCAGTACCTTGTGGTTCACCTTCGCCGAATGCAGCTACCACAGGATTTACTGTAGCCAACACCCGTCCTTTCCAATTGACAGGATTGTCGGGATTAACCTGTTATGACGTATATGTTCGTGCCGTATGTTCAGGAACAGAATTGAGCAATTGGGCTGGTCCTGTATCGATTACTACGCAAGTAGCCCCTCCAGCCTGTGGTGGTGTATTTGCTGATGAGGGAGGAAATGGAAATTATCCTAATAATACTGATTCGACCGTAACTATTTGCCCCCCTACAGGTTCTGGCCAAGTAGTCACAGTTACCTTCACTAGTTTTGCCACAGAAGCAAATTGGGATGGATTATATGTGTTCAATGGACCTACTGTGGGGTCGCCTCAAATAGCTAGTACAAATGGCCCAGGTTTTGGTGATTTAACAACTCCAGGTGCTTTTTGGGGTACACTAACTGGAGGAAATTTACCAACATTTACTTCTACAGCTGTTGACGGTTGTTTGACTTTCCAATTTATCAGTGATGCTATTATTAATTTGGCTGGTTGGACTGCTAATGTTACTTGTGCATTACCTCCAACCTGTCCTAATCCTAACACCCTTGTTACTTCAGCTGTTACATCAAACAGTGCTACTTTAGCGTGGACAAACCCCAATACCGCAACAACTTGGAATGTTATTGCACTTCCTTGTGGTTCACCTGCACCAACCGCTGCTACCACTGGATTTACGGTAACGACCACCAATCCACATGTATTTACAGGATTAACACCCGATACTTGTTATGACTTATACGTTCAGGCCGTTTGTGGGCCAGGCGACTTAAGTAACTGGGTTGGTCCAAGAACAATAACAACACAAATTGCACCTCCGCAATGTGGTGGAATTTTTACTGACCCAGGTGGAGC
>NZ_JBEILJ010000048.1:0-18996 GCF_040379285.1 Flavobacterium sp.
AGAAAAATTATGCCAAGATCAGGAAATTCAGTTGCTAAAAGAGCACGTCGAAAAAAAATGATGAAGAAGGATAAAGGTTTCTTTGGCCGTCGGAAAAACGTTTGGACAGTTGCGAAAAACGCTGTAGAAAAAGCAATGCTATATGCATACCGTGATAGAAAGCAGAAAAAGAGAAACTTCCGCGCTTTATGGATTCAGCGTATCAACGCTGGAGCTCGTTTAGAAGGAATGAGTTACTCACAATTCATCGGATTAGTGAAGAAAAACGGTATCGAATTGAACCGTAAAGTATTGGCTGATTTAGCGATGAATCACCCAGAAGCTTTCAAAGCTATCGTGAAAAAAGTAAAATAAAAACGTTTGTACAACCAGATTCAATTTACTTACTATATCAAATCCCAATCGAAAGGTTGGGATTTTTTATTTTTGGGCGTGCCACCGGCTCCATCCTTCCGCCGCTGTCAGGCTCTCCGCTGTAGCCGTGCGGTTCCGCTCCCGCTCCACCTTCGGGCTGCCGCTGCGATCCTTCACGCAAACCCGTATAAAACAGAAACCCCGTTGTTCAATCAGGTTTCTTTCTTCTTGCTTATTTGCTCTTTCCTCTTACTGAAAAACTTCTTCTTTCTCTCCATCATAACTCGCAAATACCATACTCGGATGCGAATCTTGATGAAACATTTTTCCGTCTTTGGTAATGGCAATCGCACCAGCAAATCCATCAAACGGGCTTAATTCAGCAAAGGTTTTTTCAAATGCTTTTTCCAAGGTAAAACCATCGGTCACGCGGGTTACAATCTTAGCCGCTACGGCTCCTGAAACAATGTCTTCGCCTACGCCGGTCAAACTCACCCCGCAGTCGGCATTGCAATAATTCCCCGCCACCGTCGCTGAATCGGATACCCGACCCACCAATTCAAATCCTTTGCCTCCTGTAGACGTTGCTACCGCGATGCGTCCTTCTGCATCCAAAGCCACACAGCCAACGGTTCCCAAACGGGAAGCAGCCACTTTGGCTTCGTACTCGGCTCGGCGCTGCGTAATTTCGGTTGAAAAGGCTTCAAAACCGTTGGCTCGTGCATAGGCCGTTGCTCCTTCTCCACTTAATATTCGATCATCCACCGCCAGTAAATGCTGCGCCACTTGAATCGGATTTTTCACTTCTTCAATATTGATCACGCCACTCATTTTCATCGTAACACTATCCATTAACGAGGCACTCATGCGAATCTTACCATCGCTTTGAATCTGGGATCCAATCCCCGCATTAAACAAGGCATCGTCTTCCAATAACGAAACGGCATATACCACAGCTTCCAATGCGGAATGCGTTTGCAAATAAGCATACGCTTCTTTCACAATACGCAACAAAGCTTCTTGTTTGGCTACTTTCGTTTCTTGACTAGTCGACGATTCCGAAAAAAATCCGCCGTGGATGATGATTCGTGTGAGATTCATGGAAAAGTTTCAGGTTTAAGGTTTATTTCGCTACGCTACATCAGTCGGCTAAAGCCTCGTGTCAAGTTTCAGGTTTCAGGTTTCAGGTTTTTGATTAAAAACCTAAAAACCTTTACTTCCTAAATAATTAAACGTATTGTGACGATTTGATCGTCATTTTAAACGTGTCCAAATCAAAAGTATCATTCTTGCTCAACACATGGGTCACCAAATGGTTGATGGAAATCGGTTGCCCTAATTCGACTTGCGTCAAATTAGTATCCTTAATTTCACGTCCGTCCACCAAAATAACCAATCCGGACCCAATCGCTTCCATCTGCTTTCCATTCGCAATAAACAAACCCGTATCTTCTCCGAGTCCGACACCCAATACTTTGGGATTGCCGACCACAGCTTGAAACAAACGACCGATGCGTCCGCGTTGAACAAAATGCGTATCAATCACTACATCGTCAATCAATCCCAAACCTGAAGTGATTTTCACTTCTCCTTTCAACAAGGCTTCGCTACTACTTCCTTGGTAAATCATATTGTTGGAAGCTGCCGCAGCTCCTGCCGATGTACCGGCATAAATAAAATGCTCGTTACGGTATTTATCCAATAACAAAACGTGAAACGGTGTACCTCCCAAAATAGAAGTCAATCGCAATTGATCACCTCCCGTAAACATCACAACATCGGCTTCGCGTAAACGCTGAATAATTTCGGGATCCATAGCTTGTTCCCGTTTTTCGATATACAATATATCGACATTGTGCGCGCCGAGATAATTAAACGCTTTCAAGTATTCGGGTCCAATTTGTCTCGGAATCTTCGAAGCTGTTGTAATCACTTCGATACGCGAATTTTCTTTATGTAAGGACTCTTTGATGATACGTTTTAAAATACCTTCCTCAAAGAAGTTTAAGTTTTGAGGAGCTGTCGTATCCAAATCGGTTTCGGTAAAACTTCCTTTGTCTACTGCCCCCCCGATAATGATCAATTTTCCTAGTATTTTCATGAGGGTAAAAATAACAATTTCATCACATTACGCAAACGCTTTCTACAGATTTACCGCAGGAGTTTTCCCCAAGTTTTCCACGACTTGAGAAAATAAAAAAGCATCATTTTACTGAAATTCAGAAGTATAGTTTGTAGAATTTATTTTTTCGCAATCAAATCATACAATCAAAAAAATAATTCCTTATTTTTAACAAATTCGTTAGCTAAATTCAACCCAAGACCCTTGTTTTATGAAAATTGAAAAGATTCAGGCCCTACGTGGACCCAATATTTGGAGTGTACAACGCAAAAAACTAATCCAAATGCGTCTCGACCTGGAAGACATGGAAGAAAAACCCACCAACAAAATTTCAGGATTTCGCGAACGCATCGAAGCCATGTTCCCTACCATGATTGAACACCGCTGCTCTGAAGGCGTGCGGGGTGGCTTCTTTTCCCGCATTGATCGCGGGACTTGGATGGGCCATGTCATTGAACATATTGCCCTTGAAATTCAAACCCTAGCCGGTATGGAAACCGGATTTGGTCGCACCCGAGAAACCAAAACACCGGGTGTATATAATGTTGTTTTTAGTTATGTCGAAGAAAGTGTGGGGATGTATGCCGCCGAAGCCTCTGTGCGCATTGCCGAAGCGCTAATTGCAGGAACCGACTATGATGTGCAAGCCGATATCCAAAAAATGCGGGAAATTCGCGAACGCGTTCGACTCGGCCCATCCACCGGAAGTATCGTAGATGAGGCAGTTGCCCGCGATATTCCTTGGATACGTTTGGGCACCAATTCACTCGTACAATTGGGTTATGGCGTAAATCAAATGCGCTTTCAAGCCACCATTACGTGTAAAACGAGTAATATTGCTGTGGACATTGCCTGCAACAAAGAAGAAACCAAACGCATGCTCGACATGGCCTCCATACCCGTAGCCAGCGGGGGCATTTGTGTGGATGAAGAAGATTTGGAAATGGTCATCAAAAAAATTGGCTTTCCTATTGTCATCAAGCCCTTGGACGGAAACCACGGTAAAGGCGCCTCCATCAATGTGCAAAATTTAGAAGATGCCAAAGCGGGTCTTGCCCACGCTAAGAACTATAGCCGAAGAGTGATTGTTGAAAAATTTATCACGGGATTTGATTTCCGCGTGTTGGTGATCGACAACAAACTCGTGGCTGCGGCATTGCGCGAACCTGCCCATGTGAGAGGCGATGGTGTGAATACCATCCAACAATTGATCGATAAAACCAATAAAGATCCGCGTCGGGGGTATGGCCATGAAAATGTATTGACCGAAATTACAGTGGATCGGGATACTACTGACCTTTTAACTAAAAAAGGCTATGATTTGAATACCATTCCCGCCAAAGATGAAATTGTATATTTAAAATCTACTGCCAATCTCAGCACAGGCGGAACCTCTGTAGATGTGACCGATATGATGCACCCCGAAAATATATTCTTGTGTGAACGCATCTCACGGGTCATCGGCTTGGATGTATGTGGAATTGATATTATGGCACCCAATTTAACACAACCCCTTAAAGAAACGGGAGGTTGTATTTTGGAGGTCAATGCAGCTCCTGGATTCCGAATGCACTTAGCGCCATCAGAGGGATTGCCACGAAATGTAGCCGCTCCAGTGATTGACATGTTATACCCCCCCGGAAAACCTTCGCGCATTCCGATTATTGCGATTACAGGAACCAACGGGAAGACAACGACAACTCGTTTGATTGCACACATGGTGAAAAACAATGGGTTCCGTGTGGGATTTACAACGTCTGACGGGATTTATGTTCAAAACCACATGATGGAAAAAGGCGATACTACGGGACCCATTTCGGCCGAATACATCTTAAAAGATCCAACGGTGGAATTTGCGGTTTTAGAGACAGCGCGGGGTGGAATTCTTCGGTCAGGTTTGGGCTTTAGCCGTTGTGATATTGCTATTATTACCAATATTCAAGAAGATCATCTTGGACTCCAAGATATTCACACCTTGGATGATTTGGCCCGCGTAAAAAGTGTGGTCGTTCGCAGTGTAAAAAAAGACGGTTGGGCGATTTTGAATGCCGACGACGAGCATTGTATGAAAATTGCACAGGATTTAAGTTGCCAAGTTGCCTATTTTTCGATGGATGAAAACAGTCCCAAAGTCCGAGAACTTTCAAAAGAAGGGAAAATTGTTGCCGTGTACGAAAATGGATTTATCACAATTAAACGCGGGGAATGGAAAATCCGTGTCGAACGTGCCACGCATATTCCGTTGACCATGGGTGGAAAAGCCAAATTTATGATTGCCAACGTCTTGGCCGCTGCGCTAGCGGGCTATCTCCATGGGTTTAAAACAGAAGACATCAGTCTATCGCTGCAAACATTCATCCCTGGCGCGGCACAAACACCGGGTCGTATGAATATATTTGAGTTTAAAAAATTCAAAGTCATGATCGATTTTGCCCACAATCCTGCAGGCTACCGTGGAATTGAAGATTTCTTATCCAATGTAGAAGCCACCAAAAAAATCGGCATCATTGCAGGAGTTGGCGACCGTAGGGATGAGGACATTAAAGAATGTGCAAAAATTGCCGCACGTATGTTTGATCATATTATCATTCGACAAGAAAAACACTTACGCGGCCGCACGGAGGAAGAGATTATCGGACTCATCATGGAAGGCATTCAAGAAAGTGGATCGAGTGTTACCCACGAGATCATCACCAAAGAAACCGAAGCAATCAAACACGCTATCAGTACGGCTGAAGAAGGAAGCTTTATTACGGCTTTGAGTGATGTGGTGACCAATGCCATTGAAATTGTCCAAGAATATTTAGACAAAGAACAAGAAAGTTAGGTCACTCTTTAAATAAAAATAGAAAACCGGTGTTTACGCATCGGTTTTATTTTTGGCATAACTTCAAAATATATCTTTACTGAAAATCAAGAAAATGAAAAATAGTATTCTATTGTGGTGCTTGAGCTTGAGCTTGACCACTATGGCCCAAAAAATTCAACTGAAAAAAGGCAAAATTTTATGGGATAAAGTGGAAGTAGCGACCGTCAAAGAACCGTACCGCGACCATTTGGAAATCGGTACTTTAAGCGGTGAAAAACGATTTACCGTAGCCTACAAAGGATTAAACGCTAATGAAATGCAAATGTACAATTGGTTGGAAATCACCTCGGCCGATGGAAAACAAAAAGCAGAAATTCCGTATGAAGTATTGATTACCGCCTTTAATTCTGATCGCATTATTGTACACTTACTGGCTGTCAAATACAATCTAATCAATGAAAAAGGCATCAACGAAGAAGCACTGAAAACATTTTTTGATATGCCGAGAGAATCCTTGAGTGAAAAATATGGCAAAATCGTCGCCTCTGCAAAATTTGAAGCCGACGAACAAAAACGCAAAGTTCAACAAGTAAAAAGTTCGTTAAATCCACAAATAAAAGCCGACAACAGTATTACAATGAACCTCAACGGTCGATTAACGATCGTGGGAAGTATTCAAGTCAAACCCTATGTGGTAGGCAATGGTGTCAATCAATATGTGACTGTTTATGACTTGGATGGCATACCTGTGGCGCGTTTGTCCAATACGGTTATGGATTTTTACAAATACCGTATTGAAACCTATGATGGTAAAAACTATGATTTTTATATTAAAAGTCAGTATAACAATACTAACAGCACCTTTTTATATGAATTTTTGTGTGACTTGGTGAGTCGTGAGTATATGTTGAACCATCAAGCGAAGATGGAACAACAGCAATTGCAACAAGCAAAAATCAATTTAGCCAAAGAACGCAGCGTTAATATTTATCAAAAACCGGGGTATTTAATTGATGAAGAAGGTGTGAAATACAACGGAATTTTGAGTATTAATTTTCAAATGTTGGATGTCAACCAAACCGGACAAGTACTCCCTGAAAATACAGCCGATCGATATGGGAAAACCGTTTCTATTACGTACAAGAACGACAAAAATCAGGAGCGCACCAAATCGTTTAAAGCCAACAGTGGCGCTTACTTTTGCATACAAAAGCAAGGGAAAGAAACATTTTTTTATGGCATGGCAGTGAAAGGCGATTCGATGAAAAAATTACAAAATATGGGGAGCCTCAGTTTTGATAACGCTTATTTTTATCAGTTAATCTATAAAGAAGATTCCATCTTGGTATTGCAAGATCCTGTCGAAACCGATCGCTATATGATAAAAATCAAAAGCGAATCCAAAGGACAGATGATTGACCTTCGCGACACCGATGAATTGGCACCTGTTTTGGCAGAGTACCTCAAAGCCTGTCCCACAACCACCACCTCAATTCGCAAAGGGGAAATGGACCTGAAAATAGAACGAAATTTAATCAACATCGCCAAAGAATACCCGGCGTGTAAAAAATAAATGTAAAGGGCAACGTAACGGTTGTCCTTTTTTTGCCGATTCGCGACTAGTGGCAGTAGGGACTTCACCCTGAAATCCGTATTTTTACGCCACAAACCTCTTAACTCATGAAGAAAAAATTTGTAATTGTATTGGGATGGCTTTTGGTTTTTGGCTTGAGTTCTGCCCAATTAAAAACAATCACGTTGGAAGAGAGCGTCTTGCAACAAAACCGAAAATTTGGTGCCGATCGCATGACGGGATTTCAATGGATACCTGGATCAACGGATTATGTCTATTATACCAATGCGTGGACGAAAATGATGCAAGCGTCAGCAACCAATGTTGTAGCGAAAGAAGGGATCACGCAAGCGGAAATCAATGCAGCTTTGGGTATTAAAATCAGTAATTTTTTTGGCGTTCAATGGATCGATAATAGTCATATTTTAGTTTCTGAAAACGGAAATTATTATCAATACAATCGGGTGACAAAATCGGGAAAACTTCTCTTCTCCCTTCCTGAAGAGGCTGAAAACACGACTCCTGATGCGGCCAAACAAAAAATGGCATACACCAAAGGCAACAACCTCTATTTTCATTCGGGTTCTCAAGAAATTGCGGTGACCCAAGAATCTTCTTTAGGCATCGTGTCGGGACAGTCGATATCGCGCAATGAATTTGGGATTAGTGGTGGAATCTTTTGGTCACCCAAAAGTACTTTTCTTGCCTTTTACCAAAAAGACGAAACCCAAGTGGCTGACTATCCGTTATTGGACATGACCCAAACACCTGGAAAATTAATGCCTATCAAATATCCGATGGCGGGACAAGCATCGGAGCAAGTACGTGTAGGAATTTATCATTTGGCCTCGGGTAAAACTGTTTTTATTCGCCCAAAAAGTGGGGGGTTGAATGATTATATGACCAATCTGTCTTGGACACCGGATGAAAAATATATTTTGGTAGCCGAATTAAACCGTGGGCAAAATACAATGCACTTAAACTTGTATGAAGCCGCTACGGGAACCTATGTGCGCACTTTGCTACAGGAAACCCATGAGCGTTGGGTTGAACCCGAACATGAGGCTTTTTTCCCCTCGGCACAATCCTCAAACTTCATTTGGTTTAGTGAACGGGATGGCTTTCAAAACTTGTATTACTATGATTTAAATGGGAAATTGATACAACAATTAACGCAAAATAAGTTTCCCACCCGCGAAATCATCGGAGCGAATCCGGCGGGGACAGTAGTGTATTTTAAAGCTACGGGGGAACAGGGGATCAATATGCTCTTGTATAAAGTAACCTTGAAAGGAAAGCAAACGTTGGTTTCGACTACGCTTGGCGTGCACAATGGTGTTTTGTCTCCCGACGGACAGTGGTTGTTTGATGAATATTCGAATGCAACAACGCCTTCACAATCGGTACTTTGGAATGCCAAAGGAAAAGCGACGGTATTGATGACGAGCAGCAATAAATATGAGGGATATGCTCTAGGAAGCGCTGAAATCAAAACGATAAAAGCAGCCGATGGCGTTACCGATTTGTTTACGCGCTTGATCAAGCCGAGTAATTTTGATCCTACCAAAAAATACCCAGTATTGGTGTATGTATATGGGGGACCGCATGCACAAATGATTACCAATTCCTACCTTTTGGGGGCCAATTTGTGGATGTATTGGATGGCTGAACAAGGGTATTTGGTTTTTACGGTAGACAACCGCGGATCGGACAATCGAGGTTTTGCCTTTGAAAGTGTAATACACCGCAATTTGGGCAATCATGAAATGGCCGATCAATTGAACGGTATTGCATATTTAAAGTCCCTACCCTATGTGGATGCCAATCGATTGGCGCTACATGGGTGGAGTTATGGTGGTTTTATGACGACTTCGTTACTGTTACGTCACCCCGATGTGTTTAAAGTAGGGGTAGCGGGTGGTCCCGTGATTGACTGGAAATGGTATGAAGTGATGTATGGTGAACGTTATATGGACACTCCCGAAGAAAATCCTGAGGGCTATGCTACGGCGAATGTGAGTCAATACGCTAAAAATTTGACCGGAAAGTTATTGCTGATTCACGGTACTTCGGATGATGTGGTGGTAGAACAACATAATTTGGCTTTGGTTAAAAAATTGGTTGAGGCGGGCAAACAAGCCGACTACTTCCCCTACCCGATGCACAAACACAATGTAACGGGGAAAGATCGGGTACACCTTATGAAAAAGGTATTGGATTATGTGATTGAGAATAATAAATAGTAAAATTCCTCCCGAAGTTTCGGGACCAAATCCCAAATTCCAACTGAAAAACCAATTGGAATTTGGGATTTTTTTATGCCTTTGAAAGACGATAGGTTATGGCTAGCCCCGGTAGAGCCCTTGTTGGAGCTCTTGTAGCGCAGCGGAAAAGCGACGGGCGAAAACGGGAGGAGGGTGCTTTTGAAAACGATACGGGTGCTCCTGTAAAAACGCACAGTAAAGACTCACAGTAAAGACTCACAATTGTGAGTCTTTACTGTGAGTCTTTACGTTTTTTGTTTTTTCTTTTTGGCGGCGGGAAATAAAACGTTGTTGAGAATCAAACGAAATCCGGGTGAGGTGGGATGCAGGTCCAATACGGTAGGTTCATCGCCCACTTGATGGCGGTAATCTTCGGGATCGTGGCCGCCGAAGAAGGTATAGAAGCCTTTCCCTTTTTGGCCGTGGATGTAGCGGGCTTCTTCATTAATTTGGCATTCGCCCAAGACCAATACATTGGATTTGATATTCGCGCGGTCGAAAGCGGTCGTTTGTCCCATAAACCCTTTGACCAATTGGGTATGATTTTGGCACAACATGCTCGGAATCACGTCCCATTTGGCAGAGTATTCCATTAGAGTAAAATAATCTTTTTCAAAAGGCACGCGTCGTTTTTCGGTCATATCGATATCGGAGAACTCGTAGCGTTCAGGGCGGCGTTCGAGGATAAAATCTTTGAAGGCAAAAGTGCGGGTGTAGTCGATACGCGCTTGGTAGTTGGGATCGCTATCATCGCCGTCAAACATGGGTTCGCAAATATCCACACCTTCAGCTGCTAGCGCAATATCAAAACTGTCGGTGGCCGAGCACATGGCAAACATAAAGCCGCCTCCAATGACGAAATCACGTATTTTTTTGGCCACGGCCAATTTAGCTTCAGAGACTTTAGCGAATCCTAGTTTGGCGGCTAGGAGTTCGGCCTCGCGCTTTTGTTCGATATACCAGGGAGCATTGCGGTAGGCGCCATAGAATTTACCGTATTGGCCCGAAAAATCTTCATGGTGCAAGTGGAGCCAATCGTATAAAAGCAACTGATCGGTGAGAACTTCTTCGTCATAGATTGGGGTAAACGGAATTTCGGCATAGGTGAGCACCATGGTTACGGCGTCGTCCCAGGGTTGTTTGCCTTTGGGGGTATAGACCGCGATTTTAGGGGCTTTTTCCAACACAACCGTTTCCATGTTTTGGGAGGGACTCAAAATCTCTTCCAGAATTTGGTTGGCTTCGCCGTCGGAGAGCATTTCAAAACTGACGCCACGAATCTGACATTCTTTGCGAATTTCGGGCGCATCGGGAAGTAAAAAAGATCCGCCACGATAATTCAGAAGCCAGCTGGCTTTATAGTCTTTGGATAGCACCCAATAGGTAATCCCATAGGCCTTTAGATGGTTTTTTTGCGACACATCGTCCATGGGTAAGAGAATAAAATTGGCACGAATAGGAAGCGTAATCAACGAAAACAGTAGTATACTAAATAAAAAGCGGTTGTTCATGGAGTTCCAACTATAATGATTTCGAAGGTACAATTATTCACCTAAAATTGGAAGCAAGGTATTGTTAATTATTGTGAAATAACAAAAAACAGGTTCAGAAACCTATTTTTGAAATGATGTTCTTAAAAAGGAACATCACTATCATCCTCGAGAGTGGGTGGCGGTCCACCAAAAGCATCGTTGGGTGAAGGCAGATTTTTGGTGAAAAACGGATTATCATCGGCATTCATTTTGGACGGTAAATCACTAAAACCACCGGCAAAATCATCAAGGTTGTCGAATTTACCGAGGTTTCCGATAAATTTCAAGCGAATATTTTCCAACGAACCGTTACGGTGTTTTGCAATGATAAACTCCGCTTGTCCTTGCGTTGGCGATTGTTCATCATCATCCCATTCTTCAATTTTATAGTATTCGGGGCGATAAATAAACGATACGATATCGGCATCTTGCTCAATCGCTCCCGATTCACGCAAGTCCGAAAGCAAAGGTCGTTTGCTTGAACCCCGTGTTTCAACGGCACGAGACAATTGTGATAACGCAATCACGGGAACATCCAATTCTTTGGCCAAGGCTTTTAAATTACGTGAAATCGTAGAAATTTCTTGCTCGCGATTTCCGCCGCCTTTCCCTGCGCCACCGGCAGTCATCAACTGTAAATAATCGATAATAATAAGTTTAATGCCGTGCTGTGAGGCCAATCGTCGGGCTTTGGCTCGTAAATCAAAAATGGACAATGAAGGCGTATCATCGATGTAAAGCGGTGCTTTTTCCAAATCGCGCACTTTAACACTTAATTGTTCCCACTCGTGTTTTTCTAATTTCCCCGTACGGAGTTTCTCAGAAGATAATCCGGTTTCGGAGGATATCAAACGGGTAATCAACTGCACGGAGGACATTTCAAGCGAAAATACGGCTACGGGACTTTGGGAATCGATGGCAATGTTTCGAGCCATAGACAATACAAAGGCTGTTTTACCCATACCAGGGCGTGCCGCGATAATAATCAAATCGGAGGGTTGCCAACCAGAGGTCACTTGATCGAGTTTGTGGAATCCGGTAGGGACGCCACTCAATCCTTCTTTGTTGGAAATTTCTTCGATGCGTTTTTTGGCTTGCATCACCAAACTTTGCGCTGTTTCGGAGCTGCGTTTGATGTTGCCTTGGGTAACTTCGTACAATTTGGACTCGGCCATATCGAGCAAATCGAAAACATCGGTCGCGTCTTCATAGGCTTCTTCGATGATATCGGAAGAAATTTTAATAAGCGAACGTTGAATGTATTTCTGGAGTATGATTCGCGAGTGGAACTCAATATGCGCCGAAGAAGAAATCTTTTGCGTAAGCTGAATGAGGTAAAAATCGCCTCCAGCCATTTCCAACTTTCCGTTTTTCTTCAATTGGGCCGAAACGGTTAATAAGTCTATGGGTTGAGAATCGGTAAAGAGTTGGAAAATAGCCTCAAAAATGAACTTATGTGCTTCTTTGTAAAAAGCGTCGGGCTGCAGGATATCAATTACCTCATCGACTCCTTTTTTATCAATCATCATTGCCCCTAAAACCGCCTCTTCCAAGTCCAATGCTTGCGGAGGTAGTTTGCCTTTTTCTAAAGTAATCAAGGTGGTTTTATCCACCTTTACGGGGTTAATATTGCGTAAATTTTCCATAAAGCGAATGTAACCAATTCTACCAAAAATCGGTGGAGGATTTATTACCACCATCTTGTTTATAACTCATAATATTTTGTTAACAACACAAAAAAAATCCGAAACCACGGGCTTCGGATTAAGGGTATTGAAAACTACTTTTTTACTCTTTAAACTCGCCCATCTTGCTGTACTTGTCCATTCTATTGGTTACTAGCTCGGATGTTGATAAATCTTTGAGTTCTTGGAAAGCGTTTAAAATATATTCCTTCACTGTTGCAAATGTCGTTGCTTTATCGTAGTGTGCTCCACCTAGCGGTTCGGGAATGACATCGTCGACCAACTTTTGCTTTTTCATATCGGTAGACGTCAGTTTCAACGCTTCGGCAGCTTTCTCTTTATAATCCCAACTTTTCCACAAAATAGACGAACATGATTCGGGAGAAATTACTGAATACCAGGTGTTTTCCAACATGAATACGCGATCTCCAACACCAATTCCTAAAGCCCCTCCAGAAGCGCCTTCGCCAATAATGACACAAATAATGGGCACTTGTAAGCGTGACATTTCGAAGATGTTTCGTGCAATGGCCTCCCCTTGTCCACGTTCTTCCGCTTCCATTCCTGGATAAGCCCCTGGTGTATCGATAAAGGTGATTACAGGAATACCGAATTTTTCAGCCATTTTCATCAAACGCAAGGCTTTGCGATAGCCTTCAGGATTGGCCATCCCGAAATTACGGTATTGACGCATTTTGGTATTGATTCCTTTTTGTTGACCGATGAGCATAAAAGACTGTCCGCCTATCTTTCCTAATCCGCCAATCATGGCTTTATCATCTTTAAAATTACGGTCTCCGAACAGCTCTAAGAACGTGCCGTCGGTAAGCGTAGTGATGTATTCTAGCGTATACGGACGATTGGGATGACGCGAAAGTTGCACACGTTGCCAAGCCGTGAGATTCTTATATATTTTCTTTTTGGTTTCTTCTAATTTCTTTTCGATTTGTTTGCAGGTATTCGTAACATCCACATTGGACTCCTGACCAATAAGCTCACATTTTTCTAATTGGTCTTCCAACTCTTTAATGGGAAGCTCAAAATCTAAATACTCCATACAATATAGGGTTTAGTAAAAGTTCGAAACACAAAGATAGGGGTTTCCTTTTTTTGAGGAAATAAAAAAAAGGGATTAATTGTAAACAATAGGCTAGGAAGTTGTACGTGATTTTATAATCCCATTGGCGATAACCGTGACCAAAATAATAACAGCGCCCAAATAAAAGGTACCGCTCATGGTTTCGGTGTCTTCAAAAAGTACCATGGCCAAGATAATTCCATAAACGGGTTCCAAGTTGATCGTGAGCATCACCGTATAAGCATCCAACACCCGAAGTAAGGCGGTGGAGGCAATCATAGCAAAAGCAGTACACACCGAACTAAGCAATAATAAATACCCCAAATCGCTCCAGGATAATTCGAAAAAAGTGGCTGTAAAACTACCCGATAGTGACAATAAAATTGAGAAAAACAACACACCTCCCAACATTTCAAACAAAGTAATTACTACTGGCTCATAGCGGATGACCCAACGGGAATTAAACACCGTAAACAAAGCCGACAAAAATGCAGAGAGCAAGGCCAGACCGATGCCTGTAATAAAATGGAATTCTACTTTAAAAATCAAGGTCAACCCACCGATAACCAGCAATCCGAAAAAGAGCTCGTAACACACCATTTTTTTTTTTGTGAAAAGAGGTTCCAATAACGAGGTAAAAAAAGCACCTGTAGACAAACAGGCTAGGGTAACAGAAACATTTGACACTTTAATCGCTTTGAAAAACGTAAACCAATGTAAGGCAATTACAATTCCAGCGCCCAGAAAAATGGGAATCATGGATCGAGAATGCCGCCATGAGATTTTTTGATACACCACATAAGCGCCAATAAAAAAAACAGCAAACAACATGCGAAACCATACCAAAGCTAAAGCGTCCAAGGTAATGAGCTTGCCGATAATGGCCGTAAATCCCCAAATGAATACAATGAGGTGAAGCAGCAGGAGACTTCGAAATTTATCGTTTGGCATTGCGCAGTAAGTAAAGAGCTAAAATACCAAAAATAAGATTGGGCAACCAAACCAAAAGCATGGGTGGCGCACTGGATTTTTCGGCCAAAACCCCAAAAACCTTGTCCATAAAGACAAAAGCAAAAGCAATGACAATTCCAATTACCAAATTGATACCCATACCGCCTCGTCGTTTCATAGAAGAGACTGCCACGGCAATCACGGTTAAAATAAAGGCAGAAACAGGAACGCTATATTTTTTATATAACACGACCAAATAGGTGTTCATATTGGCGGAACCCCGTTTTTTTTCTTTCTCGATAAATTTTACCAAGTCAAAGTAATTTAAGGTCTCTGCAACATAGACCGTTGGGGTTAGCTCATCGACATCAAACTTCAGAATGGTGTCTTTTCGCGTTCCAATCTCGAGCACATCATTGAGCGCACCTACTTTTCGTTTTTTATATTCAAAAAGCGAATAGGTACTGTCATTCTCGTTGAATTTAATCCGATCGGCGGTAATTTTGTAGACTAATGAATCGCCTTTAAACCGCTCCATTGAAAAGTTGAACCCTAATTTGCTATCGGGATTGTATGAACTGACATAAATATATTCGTTATCGCTGATTTGTCGGTACACATCAGAGTTGTCGCGCATTTCATTTTGACCATTTCCAATCAAATACATGAATCGAAATGTTTTGAACCCTTCACTGGCTTTGGGCACCAAAAAGAATCCCATCAGCAGGGCAAAAACCGAAACCATAGCAGCGCCTATCAGGTACGGACGTAAAAAGCGGGTAAAGGAAATTCCCGAACTCAATATGGCGATAACTTCGGTGTTATTGGCCAATTTGGAGGTAAACCAAATGATGGAAAGAAACAGAAAAATAGGGAATAATAAATTGGCAAAATAAATGGTAAAGTCCACATAGTATTGGGCAATCGCAGGAAAAGGAACGCGATTTTCAATCATTTTATTGACTTTTTCAGCTACGTCAATAGTTATCCCAATGGGAATAAATAGCAATAGCATGGTGGCAAAAGTCACCAAGTACCGTTTTAAGATGTAGCGATCAATAATTTTCATTACAAACGTTGACTCATTTGTTGTACCATTTTATTTTTCCAATCCCGGAAATCGCCTGCGATGATATGTTTTCGGGCTTCACGAACCAACCAAAGGTAGAACCCTAAATTGTGAATCGTAGCAATTTGTTTGCCCAAGTATTCATTGGCAGCAAACAAGTGACGTAGGTAAGCTTTGGAATATTCGGTATCGACAAAGGTAATTCCCATTTCGTCGATAGGAGAAAAATCGTCTTCCCACTTTTTATTTTTAATATTAATCACTCCGTGAGCGGTAAACAACATTCCGTTACGGGCATTGCGTGTGGGCATGACACAGTCAAACATATCAATTCCCAAAGCAATATTTTCCAAAATATTAATGGGCGTACCTACCCCCATTAAATAGCGGGGTTTATCTTTCGGAAGTACGGCGGTCACCACTTCGGTCATGGCATACATTTCCTCAGCCGGTTCACCCACCGACAATCCACCAATAGCATTGCCTTCTGCCCCTACACTAGCGATATATTCGGCCGACATTTGGCGTAGATCTTTGTACGTACTTCCTTGAACAATGGGAAATAACGTTTGTTCGTACCCGTATTTTGGCGGTAATGTTTTTAAATGTGCCACACAACGGTCCAACCAGCGGTGAGTCATGTGCATACTGCGTTTGGCATAGCGGTAATCACACGGATAGGGTGTACACTCGTCAAAAGCCATGATAATATCGGCGCCAATGGTGCGTTGAATTTCCATGACATTTTCGGGGGAGAAAAAATGGTAGGAACCATCGATATGTGATTTAAATTTCACCCCTTCTTCCTTGATTTTTCGATTGGCAGAAAGGGAATATACTTGATATCCTCCACTATCGGTCAAAATATTTCGATTCCAATTCATGAATTTGTGCAAGCCGCCAGCTTTTTCTAAAATATCCAACTGTGGACGCAAGTATAAATGGTAGGTATTTCCTAAAATAATATCGGGATTAATATCGTCACGGAGTTCGCGTTGATGCACCCCTTTGACTGAAGCTACGGTGCCTACAGGCATAAAAATAGGGGTTTCAATGACACCGTGGTCAGTGGTAATTTTACCCGCACGGGCTTGGGATTGTGGATCGGTATGCAGTAACTCAAATTTCATCGAAAGGGATTTCAGCCGACAAAGATACTTTTTTTTGGAAAAGGGCTAGTGGGATTAAGATTTCCTTAATTAGATAATATGCCAATGTGCCAATGAGTCAATTAGACAATTAGACAATGGGACAATATGGCAATGATGAAATATACTTATAGTGTAACACGAAATTTGACACAAAGCACCAAAGGTTGTTTAAAGTAGGATTGCGTGAGGGATGGCAGTGGAAAGCCCACAGCGCGGAGGTACGACAAGCGCGGACTTGTAACGGACAGCCCGACCCCGCTTGACTAGAGTGAATTGAAAGCGAAGAAGGATGGCGGGGACACGCTCTAAATGAATTATGAATTGGGAATTATAAATTATGAATTATGAGTTACGGAGTGAGTACGTTTTTAAGATTTGTATAAGCCGCAGAATCGGTGTACTTTTGTGCCACATTTTAATACCACAACAATGTCTAACATGCAACAACTACACGATTTAACAACACAAGTACGTCGCGACATTCTTCGTATGGTACATGCTGTAAATTCAGGTCACCCGGGGGGGTCTTTGGGTTGTGCTGAGTTTTTAGTATGCCTTTTTCAAGAGGTGATGGAACGCAAAGAAGGCTTTGATATGAACGGGATTGGAGAAGATATTTTCTTCCTTTCCAACGGTCATATTTCCCCTGTTTTTTACAGTGTACTCGCACGAAGCGGGTATTTTCAAGTGGAAGAATTGGCCACCTTCCGAAAATTAAACTCTCGTTTACAAGGACACCCTACCACCCACGAAGGACTCCCGGGAGTGCGAATGGCTTCGGGATCATTGGGTCAGGGACTTTCGGTTGCCCTTGGTGCAGCAGAAGCCAAGAAATTAAATAAAGACAACAAATTAGTCTATATTTTAACCGGTGATGGTGAATTACAAGAAGGTCAAAATTGGGAAGCCATTATGTATGCTTCAGCCAAAAAAGTAGACAACCTCATTGCAACAGTAGATTACAATGGGCAACAAATTGACGGTTCAACCGATGATGTCATGTCATTGGGGAATTTACGTGCCAAATTTGAAGCCTTTGATTGGGACGTTTTGGAAATCAAAGAAGGAAACAACATCGAAGCGATTTTAGCCGGGATGAAGGAAGCCAAAGCGAAAACGGGGAAAGGAAAACCGGTAGCCGTTTTATTGTATACTGAAATGGGGAATGGTGTAGACTTTATGATGCATACCCACGCTTGGCACGGAAAAGCACCCAATGATGCGCAACTAGAAAGTGGTTTGGCGCAAAATCCAGCAACGTTAGGAGACTATTAATTGGCAACACATCATGAAAAAATACGAAAATACAGGAAGTAAAGATACCCGCTCCGGATTTGGCGCAGGGATGACCGAATTGGGTCAGAAAAACGAAAATGTGGTCGCTTTATGTGCCGATTTAATTGGCTCGTTAAAGTTTGACGATTTCAAAAAAAACCACCCCGAACGCTTTTTCCAAGTGGGAATTGCTGAAGCCAATATGATTGGTATTGCCGCAGGGTTGACTATTGGTGGGAAAATTCCGTTTACGGGAACCTTTGCCAATTTCTCAACCGGTCGCGTTTATGACCAAATTCGTCAATCGGTAGCCTATTCCGATAAAAATGTCAAAATTTGTGCCTCGCATGCCGGATTGACCTTAGGAGAAGATGGCGCCACGCACCAAATTCTTGAAGATATTGGTTTGATGAAAATGCTACCCGGAATGACCGTGATCAATACCTGTGACTATAACCAAACAAAATCGGCGACTTTGGCCTTGGCCGAACATCATGGCCCAGCTTATTTACGATTTGGCCGTCCTGTAGTGCCTAACTTTACACCGGCAGACGAACCTTTTATCATCGGAAAAGCGATTGTATTGAATGAAGGAACCGATGTGACCATTATCGCAACAGGACATTTAGTTTGGGAAGCATTGGTTGCCGCAGAGGCCCTTGAAGCACGAGGAATATCGGCAGAAGTCATCAATATTCACACGATTAAACCGTTGGATGAAGAGGCGATTTTAAAATCGGTGACCAAAACGGGTTGCGTTGTAACTGCTGAAGAACATAATTTCCTAGGTGGCTTGGGCGAGAGTGTGGCACGAACCTTGGTTTTACACCACCCTGCTCCGCAAGAGTTTGTTGCTGTAAAAGATTCGTTTGGAGAAAGTGGCACACCCGAACAGTTGATGGAAAAATATGGCTTGAACAGCGCTTCAATTGTAGCCGCTTGTGATAAAGTCATAGCTAGAAAATAATTCGATGACATATATACAAAAAAGGAACACATTTGTGTTCCTTTGAAGAGCCGATGGAGGGACTCCCCGAATCCACTGCGTTACTCGGGATAAACTTCTCATCCCTTTCATAAATAAAAAAAGGAACACTTAGGTGTTCCTTAAAACTGAGCCGATGGAGGGACTC
>NZ_JBEILJ010000049.1:0-18182 GCF_040379285.1 Flavobacterium sp.
CGCGAAATGAAATTCGACGGAGTTAATGCCTTCACATTCGTTTCAACAATAATGCGATGCGCCAAGGAGTTCAACAGAATGGCAATAAAAACAGAAAGTTTAAAAAACACAAAAAATTTGTAAACTAATAAAAAAGTGGTGTATATTTGCAGCAACAGTACACACCACGCTACCCATAAGAACAGCGTCCCAGGGTGTGTCTTTTGCTTTTATAGAAATAACTTCACACCCCAAAATAAGTACAACTGCTTACTTTGGGGTTTTATATTTTAGGTATGTTTGATAAAAATGCTACTTCAATTTCACAGCAAATTGAAATTTTAAAGAATAGGGGGTTGACGTTTAAAGATGAAGCATTTGCTGCACATCAGTTGGCTAATATTAGCTATTATCGATTAGGGGAATATTGGTATGTAATGCAAGATGATAAAGTAAATCATACCTTTAAACCCAACAGCAAGTTTGAAGAGGTAATGGCTTTATACAATTTTGATAGAGAATTACGCTTTTTACTTTTTGATGTTATAGAGCGCATTGAGATTAGTTTGAGAACCAAGTTGATTTATCATCTTTCACACGAGTTTAATCCTTGGTGGTTTCAAAATTTTGAATTGTTTGACGATAGCAAAGCATTAGTAAAAACCTTAGCAAGTTTAGAGGAAGAACTAGAACGAACAAAGGAAGCTACTATTAAAAATCATAATAAAAAGCATAAAGACGATAAGCGTTTTCCTCCATCATGGAAATCGTTAGAACAAACTAGTTTTGGAACGCTTTCCAAACTATATGGTAATTTAAAAAATACTATAAAGTCAAAAGATATAATTGCACAAGAATTTGGAGCCGTTAATCATACTTATTTGCCAAGTTGGTTGCAATCGATTACACAGATTCGTAACTATTGTGCACATCACTCTAGATTATGGAATAAAAACTTACCATCTACAATAAAGTTATTATCGAAACCGCCTTATAAGTGGATAACAGATGTACCTAATCAAAATGATTTTCAATATTTATACATTCATTTATGTATAATGAAGTATCTTTTGAATACTATAGAAACAGAAAATCAATTTACAGCGCGATTAAATATATTATTTGAAAAATACCCAAACGTTGATCCAAAAGCTTTAGGCATGAAACAAAATTGGCAAGAGGAGGAATTGTGGAAGTAAATTGTTAAAAAAACTATATAGTTACCCGCTCTGCGAAGTCTCCTGACTTTGTAGCCCTTAGATTTTCCCACTGCCGTGCCAGCTGTCGGAAATAACCTCGAATTTGTTTTTTAACTGTAGCGTGAAAAATGGGATGGGATTTCTCCTATCGTCGAAATGACAACAGGGCGTTGTAAAACTACTGAGATACTTAGCTATTGAAAAGTAAAGCCCCGCTCCCGAAACTTCAGCCCCTTCGCGTGGTCTAGTAAAGAAAAAATCGCACCCCTTACTGTTTTTCCCAAAAGCACCCTTCCCAAACCGTTCCCAACTTTGCGCCCACGCTGCACAACGTCTCCTGACTTTGCGCCCTCTACAATGTTGCAACTTCTATACACATAAAAAACCAATAGCTCCTTAATTTGTACCCTAAAGTTCGTAGCTTCGCCCTAGTGCTAAACGGAGCCATGGCCATGAAGTATTCTATCACCCAAAAAACATTACTTTTGTACAAAGTATCCGATATGAATTGTTGCGTCAGGCTACTGGGCCTACTCCTTGTCATCATGGGATTCGGATGCCAGTCCGATCGTTCCCAAACGCCCATGGCACAAAGCCATAACACCGTGCGGTATGCCCAGGGATTCGCTTTGCAAAACTACAACGACCTTACCGTGGTTACCGTGCGCAATCCTTGGCCCGAAGCCCGACAAACGTACCGCTATGTTTTGTATAAAAAAGGGGCGCGCATACCCGATTCGCTGCAGCAACTCCCCGCCATTCGCATCCCTATTCAAAAAATAGTGGTCACCTCTACCACCCACATTCCTTCCTTGGAAATGTTGAAAAAGGTACCCACACTCATAGGATTTCCACAACTGCAATACATTTCCTCGGCGCAAGTGCAAGCGCGAATCGCCCGCGGAAAAGTGGCCGAACTGGGGAAAAACCAATCCTTAAATATCGAGCGACTTATCACGCTGCAACCCGAGGTTGTCATTGGATACGGTATCGACAATCACAATCCCACCCTAGACAACGTGCAACGCAGTGGCTTAAAAGTGATGCTCAACGGCGACTGGAATGAACAAACGCCACTGGGTCGGGCGGAGTGGATTAAATTCTTTGGAGCGCTTTACGATGCACAAGACGAGGCTGAAAGCGTTTTTACAAAAATTGAAAAAGACTACCTCAACACCAAGCGCATCGCGGCACGAGCACCCAACGCACCTACCGTCATGGCCGGCGATGTGTTTGAAGGACAATGGTACCTTCCCAAAGGCGACAGTTGGGGCAGTTTGCTACTCAAAGAAGCCCGCGGCAACTACCTATGGAGCGCCACAAAAGGCACGGGAAGCCTTGCACTCTCTTTTGAAACGGTATTTGAAAAAGCACACAACGCCGACCTGTGGATCACCTCGGGTCAGTTTCAAACCCTCAGTGAAATGGCAGCCCAGAATCCGCATTACCGCCAATTCAAAGCGTTTAAAAATCAAAAAGTGTATTCGTTTCACCGAAAAAAGGGAAAAAACGGCGGCAGTCTCTACTACGAATTGGCACCCAACCGACCCGATTTAGTACTGAAAGATTTGGTGAAAATACTCCACCCAGAATTGTTACCTTCGTACCAACCCTATTTTTTTATGCCGTTACAACCGTGACCCTAACCTCTCGTCATCGCGGGCTTTTTGCCCTGTTAAGTGGACTCCTACTGTTGGCCTTTCTCAGCAATATCGCTTGGGGGCAAGTGGCTATTCCCTTGGGTGATGTTTTGCAAACCATTTTTGGACAAACGCCAGTCAAATCAACTTGGTCCTATATTATCCTTGAATTTCGAATCCCAAAAGCGCTCACGGCTATTTTAGTAGGCATGGGCTTATCGACTTGTGGGTTATTGATGCAAACGCTTTTCCGCAATCCTTTGGCGGGACCGTATGTGCTCGGACTCAGCTCGGGGTCGAGTTTGGGCGTAGCCTTGGTACTCTTGGGTGCGGGATTGTTGCCCACCGGACTATACACCCTACTCACAGGCCCCTACGGATTGGTGACCGCTTCGTGCTTGGGCAGTTTAGGGGTTATGGCCTTAGTGTTGGTTTTATCGCGAAAACTCCGAGACAGTGCGGGTTTATTGATTGTGGGGCTCATGTTTGGAAGTTTTACAGCCGCCGCGGTTTCTGTACTTACCTACTTCAGTTCGGCCGAACAATTGCAAAGGTTTACGTTTTGGAGTATGGGTAATTTGGGCAATATGACCTATGCACAAATAGGAATTCTCACGGTTTGTTTCGCAGTGGGGTTGCTCCTCACCTTGCAAAGTATAAAAGCCTTGGACGGATTGTTGTTGGGCGAAAACTATGCTGCCAGTTTAGGCATAGCGTTAGGAAAATCACGTTTGCGTATCATTTGGGCCACCGCTTTACTTTGCGGCAGCATTACGGCGTTTGTGGGGCCGATCGCCTTTATTGGTTTGGCGGTGCCGCATTTGGCAAAACTCTTGTTTCAAACCAGCAAACACGGTATTTTATTGGCTGCCACGTTACTCATTGGAGCCATCATCATGCTCGGTTGTGATACGGTGGCACAAATGCCCGGTTTCGATTTTACATTACCCATCAATGCCATTACCTCGCTCGTTGGCGCGCCCGTTGTTATTGGATTAATCATTCGAAAAAAAGCCTTGTTATGAGTGTAAATTCCCTGCTTCGCGTGTGCGATCTTACCATTGGGTATGGAAAAGGAAACCAGGCACTTCCCTTGGCAACTCAATTGCATTTTGAACTCAAAGCGGGGCAGTTAGTTAGTCTCATTGGTCCCAACGGCGTAGGAAAATCGACCTTGTTGCGAACCCTTTGTGGGATTCAACCCCCGTTGTCGGGATCGATTTTTTGGGAGGACAAACCCTTGGAGGAATGGACTGCCGAACAACGCGCTCGAAAATTGGCCTTGGTGTTGACCGATAAGATTCCGAAAAGCAACCTTACGGTTTATGAATTGATTGCGCTCGGTCGCCATCCTTACACCAACTGGCTTGGGCAACTCGCCCCCGACGACATAAAGGCCATCGAAACCGCGATGGAGCAAACGGAGGTAAGCCTTTGGCGGGACCGAAAACATTATGAATTAAGCGATGGACAGTTGCAACGCGTTTTGATCGCCCGAGCCTTGGCCCAAGACACCCCTTGGATTGTATTGGACGAACCCACGACCCATTTGGATTTAGTGCACAAAGTGGGCGTGTTTCAATTGTTGCAACGGGTGGCGCATCAAACGGGAAAATGCATTCTCTTTTCAACCCATGACATTGATCTTGCCATTCAACTTTCGGACGAAATGTTGATTATGACGCCCCATCAATTGGTGTTAGACCAACCGTGCAATCATATTGAATCGGGCATATTTAACACGCTATTTACCGACGAACACATTCGCTTTGATGCTGAAAAAGGACGGTTTGTCATATCCTAATGGCATTTTCTTTATCATTCTAATTCGACCAAACATCCATTTTTTGATACCATAAAAAAAGCTGCTCCGAAGAACAGCTTTTGATTGGGATATTGCGACCGATTATTGGCGACTTTGCACGTAATCGGATAATTCATCAGCGTTTGAACTAAAACTGAAAATTCCGTTTAATTTAAAGTAATTACGGGGTTCGATGCAGTAGTCATAAGCGAATTTAGCGAACTCTAATTTGTTATCGTCGAAGCTAAACAAATTCGCAATTTGCATGATTTGATCGACATTCAAACAGTTTACCGCTACAATTTGCTTGGCTGTTTTCATACGAGAATCTTCAAAAGCCTGGTTTTTTAAGGTCGTTAAAGCAGCATTGTAATCGGCTGGACGCATACAACTACGACTTGGACATCCTACAGGCGCCACTTCAACAGGTTCGGGAGCCACATGACCGCCCACATGAGAAGAAGAAGTTGTAGTGGTAGTAGTTTGCGTTACGGTGCCACCCATGCCCATATTGTCATTGATTGAAACACCCATGTTAAGTCCACCAATATTGATGTTGGCGTTGATATTGTCCCCACCATTAGTTGTAGTCGTTGTTGTAGTTTGTGTAACGGTACCGCCACGAACAGGGGCAGGTTGTTGCACCACTACAGTTTGCCCGGGGTTTACAGGACGCGGACGCGGTTGCCCGTAATGCATAACATACACATTGGCTGGGGGAACAAAATTGGGTTGTACAGGCACTGCTTAGAAAAAATTCAATTTCATTTTCCCTTTCTTGTTTCGGTCGCGACGAATTTTATAGGTCACATCCGACATGATACCGTCCGGATCGGCGATCATCATGTTGTTGGTGGTAATATCCATCAACGTTTTGTCTTCAAACTGAATACGCGCGTTATAGTACGGCTGATTCAAGTCCTCAACCCGAATGTTGGTTTGGGGGATATCATTTTGCATTTCCCCATTTAAAATAAGGTAAAATTTGTCTCCATCTTCAGAGAAAATAGTCAAGTGTCCTATTTGTCCTACTTGAGCCATGGAAACTGCCGAAAGTAGCACAAACAGTACAGAAGTAATTTTTTTCATGATGATTGTTTTTTTGGTAAAAATACGGGTTATCTGTTAATTTCCAAATTCAAAAATTAAGTCAAATTTATTTTTTTAGTAAAATCGCTACAAGCCCACCTGTTCAAAATGGGGAACTTCTTGCACGCTGCCTGCATGTAAATGCAAGGAAATACGGCCTACGCGAACCCGAACTAAACGTAACGTTGGAAAACCCACTGCCGCCGTCATTTTGCGTACTTGTCGAAACTTTCCTTCGGTGAGCGTTAAAGATATCCAACAGGTGGGCCCATGACGGGCATCGCGTATGCGTCGACCTTCGCCAATACAGGGCGGTAAAACCGTCACAAGTCGAACTTGACACGGTTGGGTGGTGTATCGAATGCCTTTGAAGCCAATTTCAACCCCCGCCTCCAGTTGTGCTATCGCAGTAGGGTCAATCAAACCATCGACTTGAGCGTAGTATTCTTTTTCTACCGTTTTACTGCGCACCCGTTCGCTTTCTTGACCATCAGTAGTCAATAACAATAGCCCCTCTGAATCTTCGTCCAAACGTCCAATAGCCATCGTTTTTTCGGGGAAATCATACAGTTCGCCCAACAGCTTTTTGGCGCGCTTTTTTTGGTAAATAAACTGACTCAAATACCCATGGGGCTTGTGCAAAAGAAAGTGACGGTGCATGGCGACTTTTGTTTTTTACAAACTTAATCCATTTTGACAAAGAAAAATTGTGTAGCAAATCGCCTTGAAGTTTTGTAAATTTAAAACCTTAAAAAATAACGTATGACTGTAACCATTGTTTTATCTGCCGTGTTTTTGGGATTGGGATTTTTCATCGGAAAATTACTCTCCAGCAATCAAACCAGTGCTACCCTTGCTCAAAAAGAAGAGCAAATTCGTCAATTAACCCAACAAGTAACTTCGGGGCAGCAGCAATGGCAAACGGCCCAAGGGGAGAAAGAAACGTTGCGTACCGAACGCGAGGCTTTGGCTTTACAACTCACCAAAAAAGAAGTGGATTTTTCCAATTTGGTCGAACGCAACAAAGAATACCGTCAAGAAGTGGAACAATTACAAGAAAAGTTTACCAAAGAATTTGAACTCTTGGCTCAGAAAATTCTGGAAGAAAAAACAACCAAGTTTACCGAACAAAACAAAGAAAACTTAAAAACAATTCTTTCTCCCTTACAAGAAAAGATTCAGCTTTTTGAGAAAAAAGTAGAAGATACACACAAAGAAAGCATCGATCACCATGCCGCATTACGCCAACAAATACTAGGACTGCGGGAAATGAATGAAAAAATGTCGCAAGAAACCATTAATCTGACCAAAGCCTTAAAAGGCGATAATAAAATGCAAGGAAATTGGGGCGAATTGGTACTGGAGCGGGTTTTGGAAAAATCAGGATTGGAAAAAGACCGCGAATATTTTGTGCAACAGAGCTTTACCACCCCGGAGGGACAACGACTTCAACCCGATGTGGTCATTGCTCTACCCGATGGCAAAAAAATGATTGTCGATTCAAAAGTGACGTTAACCGCCTACGAACGCTTGTGCAACGCCGAAACTGAGGAGGAACAAAAACAGCATTTACGCGAACACCTTATCGCTATTCATCGCCATGTGGAGCAATTGAGTAGCAAAAATTATCACGACTTGTACCAAATGGAGAGTCCCGATTTTGTGTTGCTTTTCATCCCAATTGAATCGGCTTTTGCTGTCGCATTACAAGAAGACAACTCATTGTACAACAAAGCCTTTGAAAAGAATATTGTCATTGTAACACCTTCAACTTTATTGGCTACTCTGAAAACAATTAACAGCATGTGGACCAATCAAAAGCAGCAAGAAAATGCGCTAGAGATTGCCCGTCAAGCAGGGGCTTTGTATGATAAATTTGAAGGGTTTGTCACCGATTTGATAAAAATTGGTAAAAAAATGGATGAAGCCAAAGTAGAATACCAAGGGGCGATGAATAAACTCACCGAAGGCAAAGGCAACCTGATTTCGAGTGTAGAACGCTTGAAAAAAATGGGAGCTAAAGCCAAAAAAACAATGCCAGAAGCCTTGTTGCAACGCGCTGGAGTAGGCCAAACGAACGATATTGACACGACCCATGAAGAAACAATTTAAAACGGTAAAATCCTCTCGAATATCCATTTCACAATTGATGCTCCCTTCCCATTCCAACTTTAGTGGAAAAATTCATGGAGGGTATATTCTTTCCTTAATGGACCAAATTGCTTTTGCTTGTGCCTCCAAATATTCGGGCAATTATTGTGTGACCGCTTCGGTGGATACCGTCGACTTTCTACACCCTATTGAAGTGGGCGAGCTCGTGATCATGAAAGCCTGTGTAAATTATGTGGGACGCAGTTCAATGGTGATAGGGATTCGCGTGGAATCAGAGGATATTCAAACCGGCAAATCGAAACACTGCAATTCGAGTTATTTCACCATGGTGGCCAAAGATGAAAACGGCCAAAATACGGAAGTCCCCGGTTTGATTTTAACCAACGGTGATGAAGTGCGGCGTTTTTACAATTGTATCCAACATATTGAAGCTCGAAAAACCCGAAATCGACACGAATTGGAGTTTGATTACCTGTCAGAAACTGCCCTAAAAAACCTAGAAAATTACAATGTGAAAATTGGAATGAAAGAACGGTAAAATTTCCAAATTCTTATTTATTTTTAAAAAATCCTCATATAACTACAGGAATTTTGAAGCAAATAGATTTTTTTTGTTACTTTTGGTGTAGATATTTTTAACATGAGAAAGTATTACCTTTTAGGGATTTTTACGGGAATCATTTCTTTATTTATTTATTCTTGTTCTTCCAATGATAATGAGGAGTATGTGGAACCGAGCCCCGTTTCGGTTGATTTAACACAAGTGCCTTATGCTAAGCTTTCCGACTACCACTTTTTTAAAGCGCCCATGAGTGCCATGGTGCCCGAAAAAGATGTCCATATTTACGAACCCATTAGCCAGTTATTTACCGACTATGCCTACAAAAAGCGTTTCGTATGGTTGCCTCCGGGAACAAAAGCAACGTACAATGGAGACGGTTCGGTTTTGGAATTGCCCGTGGGCGCTGCCATTATCAAAAACTTTTATTACGACGAATTACAACCCACTAACACGCGTAAAATCATAGAAACGCGTATCATGATTCGTAAATCCAACGGATGGATTTTTGCAGAATATGTTTGGAATGACGAACAAACGGAAGCGTTTTTTGATATAAACGGAAGCAACCGCACAATTACTTTTACAGAAAACGGAGTGCAAAAAACAGCCAATTACCGTATTCCCAATGAAGCACAGTGCGTAACTTGTCACAAACTACGTGATCCAAACACGAATATTTACTCCAATTCACCTATTGGAATCAAACCTCAAAACATTAACTTCAACTATAACTATGGCGCTGAAACGAAAAATCAGTTGGCGAAATGGAAAGAATGGGGTATTTTAGAAAGTAATGCACCTATTTCTGACCCAGCTACTGCCATGGTAGATTATAAAGATGTTTCAAAACCACTTGAGCAGCGAGTTCGTTCCTATTTTGATATCAATTGTGCCCATTGTCATAGTGAAAAAGGACACTGTTATTACCGACCTATGCGCATGAGTTTTAATGAAACAAATAACAATTTAACCAATATGGGCGTCTGTGTTCCCACGGCTGACTTGCAAGATTTTCCTCCTGCATTAAGCCGTATTGTTTCACCAAACAACATTAATCGCTCTATGCTTTATTACCGATTAAATACTGAAAACGAAGCGTTTATGATGCCATTACACGGGCGTTCGATCCTCCACGAAGAGGGTGTATTACTCGTAAAACAATGGATTGAATCGCTTCAACCCTGCAACTAATAACAACTTTATGACAAAAATTACTTTACTCCTATTTTTTCTCTTTCTAGGATTTACCCAAGCGCAGAACACCTGTGCTACTGCATTGCCTATTTCGGCGGGAACCCATGTGGTTACAGCGGTAGATGGCACCGACTTACCACCAGCCATTTGTGCCGACAATGGAGCCTTGGGTACCAATGGAAAAGCGGAATGGTATTCGTATACACCAACGCAAAATTATACCGTAACTATTACTTCAAACATTGCGGCAAACACACCGCGTGTGGATACCCGTGTACACGTGTATACTGGAACTTGCGGTTCAATGGTGTGTTTTGATGGTGATGACGATAGCGGTCAGAATTTTTCTTCTGTTGCTACGTTCAATGTAACCGCAGGAACAACGTATACCATTGTTTGGGATAACCGCTGGACTAGTAATGGGTTTACCTTTCAATTAATTGAAAATGCAGTAGTGGTTCAACCTACATCACCCATTACCTACAATGCACAAACGGTTTCTACCATCAACAACCAATACAATATTTGTGTAGTTGACATGAACAATGACGGATTGGATGATATTGTAGGGATTAGTACAGGAACGATGAAAGTTCATTACCAAACGGCTACTCCAGGTACTTTCAACATTGTAAGTTATCCATTTTCCAATGTGAATTTCTACCCATCTTGGAGTTTGGCTGCTGGCGATTACAACAAGGATGGCTACAATGATATTATCTTAGGTGCAGGTCAAGGATTATCCATCTTACGTTCTGGAAACAACGGCACACAATACACAGGAATTACTCCCGGAGAGTATATTTTTTGTCAGCGTACCAACTTTACCGATTTAAATAAAGATGGCAACTTAGATATCTTCTCTTGCCACGATATCAATGAAAACGTATATTATTTGAATGATGGTGCTGGAAATCTTACCTACTACCAAGCGAATGTAACGCCTGGCGCGATGGCAATCAGTAATGGAGGTGGAAATTATGCTACGCTATTCACCGATTTCGATAACGATGGGGATTCTGATGTATTTATTTCTAAATGTTCAGGCCCTCCATGTCAATTGATTCGTTACGATGGGGGAACAACCTATACCAACGTTTCTGCGGCTACTGGAGTTAATGTAACTCCGATACAAACTTGGTCGTCTGGAATAGCCGATTTTGACAATGATGGTGATATGGATGTAATCATTACAGCGAGTGCCGGAACGCACCGTTTCTTTAGAAACAACTTCGAAACTACAGGTACTTTGAGTGCATTTACAAATATTACAACGGGATCAGGTTGGGATACAAATCCATCGACCAATGTTGACAACATTGCTTACGACTTTGACAACGACGGAAAAGTAGACGTACTTGGCGGTGGAAGCAAAATCATGTTCAACCAAGGAAACAATACTTTCCAAGGTATTACTTACACAGGTATCGGTGTAGGCGCAGTGGGCGACTTAAACAACGACGGGTTCCTAGATATTCAAAACGGCTCAACCATTCGTTATGCTGTACCAAACGGAAACAATTGGTTAAAAGTTCGCTTAAACGGTGTACAAAGTAACAGCAACGGTATTGGAGCGCGCATTGAAATCTACGGTGCATTCGGAAAACAAATTCGCGATGTACGCAGTGGAGAAGGGTTCCGTTATATGAGTTCGATTAATGCACACTTCGGTATTGGAACCAACACAGCTATTAACCAAGTAATTATCCGTTGGCCTTCAGGGATTGTCGATACAATCAACAATCCCAACATTAACCAATTGTTGACCGTTACAGAAGGTTCTAGCTTAAACAATCCTTCTTTTGACAGCACAACGGTTAGTGTATTTCCAATCCCAACGCGTAACCAATTGACCATTAAAATCCAAGAGGGCTTCACCGCAGTTAAAGCAGAAGTATACGACTTAAACGGTCGCTTGGTATTGTCATCCAAAATTGAAAACGAGTCTATCTCATTACAATCCTTAGAAAATGGTAATTACTTGTTGATGGTTATGGATGCTAATGGTACTAAATTCACCCAGAAAATTGTGAAAAACTAACACAATCCATACTAGAAAAAACAAAAAGCTCCGAGTACATCGGAGCTTTTTTTATAGGGTAACTTTTTCAAAGGCATGCAGTTTGTCGATATGCAAAAAGGTTTTTCTTTGGTAGCCATCACGGGAAAACATCGGTAAAAAGCGAGCCCCGTGAACAATCTCATCAAAAGTATATGAAGCGCGTTTTACCACTGAAGTACTAAACATATCGTCAAATACTTTGATAAAAACGATCAACTCCCCCACCGTTTCTTGAAAATCATTTTCGGCAAATTGATACAACGGACTTTGAGGCGTAATCGGATGTACTAAGGTCCAATTTAAATTCAAGGCGTTGATTTTATCCAACTCTAAATCCAAAGTGAAAAATTTGTTGACTTTTTGGCCGTTTTCCTCCACATGCATACCCAGGGTAACCCGCGCCTCTGCATCGGATAAATTGACATTCTTAAAAGGACATAAGCGCAGCATCAAGGCTGTACCGTCTTTATAAGGAGCAATCAAAGCAGTATCGGAAAACAAAAGATGGGCTTTGGGTTGGCTAAACCGTCCCTAAAACAAACCCGTAGCAATAGCAAAGCTCAACAACCCAGACAAGCTTCTACAGCGGCGATAAAACTGTCCAAAAAACATCGCGGACTCACATGCCCGTAGCCCACCGTTGTAAAGGTTTGCACACTAAAAAAGAACGCTTGTCCAAAAGCATCCCAAGGCGATGTTGTGGTAACCCCTTGAGATGGTCTACGCCGATAAGCACATACAGTGTGGCAAAAAAAGCATTCACCAAAAAATAAAACAAAAGGATAATCATTAAAAACTTCCATCGCGGTAAAGTCAGCATCTTATGGTACCAACTGATGGACTCTAAAAAAGGAAATCCCGTAAGACGTATATTGGCCTTACCCGATTTGGTAAAGAAACGTCCCCCATAACTGGAAGCATTTGTTCCCAAACCGGTATTGGCTTCGGTTTTGGCTTGGCATTGAAGGTTTTTCGAAAATCCATAAGGGTTATTTTGAGGTAAAACTACACATTTTACACAAAAAAACCGCTCCGAAGAGCGGTACTATACTTATTTAGACAAATACATTTTTCGTCGGGAATAGAGATCGTAAAACTGATCGTCTTTCAAATCCTCAATAAACAAAATACTCTCGCCTGTGGATTTCATTTCAGGACCCAAGGCTTTGTTAACGTTGGGAAATTTATTAAAGGAAAACACTGGTTGCTTGATAGCAAAACCATTTAACTTCGGATTAAAATCGAAATCACTCACCTTCTTCTCTCCCAACATCACTTTGGTGGCATAATTCACATAGGGTTCGCCATACGCTTTGGCAATAAAAGGCACCGTACGTGAGGCACGTGGATTGGCTTCGATAATATATACAATATCATCTTTAATGGCAAATTGAATGTTGATCAGACCCACCGTTTGAAGCGCTAATGCGATGTTTTTGGTATGGTCTTTAATTTGTTGCATCACAAACTCCCCCAAGTTAAAAGGAGGTAACGTCGCATTGCTGTCGCCCGAGTGAATCCCACAAGGTTCGATATGCTCCATAATTCCGATGATATAGACATTTTCACCATCACAAATCGCATCGGCTTCGGCTTCAATCGCACCATCCAAGTAGTAATCCAACAGCAATTTATTGTTGGGAATATGTTTTAAAATCTCGATCACATGCTCTTCCAACTCTTGCTTATTAATCACAATTTTCATCCCTTGTCCCCCCAACACATAGGAAGGGCGAACCAATAGGGGGAATTCCAATTCGTCTGCCAATTGCAAGGCTTGATCGGCGTTTTCGGCTACCCCAAATTTAGGATACGGAATATTCAATTCTTTCAACAAGCCCGAAAAACGACCGCGATCTTCGGCCAAATCCAAAGCATCGTAACTGGTTCCGAAGATTTTTATCCCGTAGCGGTTTAATTTTTCAGCCAACTTCAAGGCTGTTTGTCCTCCCAGCTGCACAATCACTCCATCGGGTTTTTCGTGCTGGATAATGTCGTAAATATGTTCCCAAAATACGGGTTCAAAATACAACTTATCGGCCGTATCAAAGTCCGTTGAAACCGTCTCTGGATTACAGTTGATCATAATGGTTTCATAGCCGCATTCTTTGGCCGCCAAAACCCCGTGCACACAGGAATAATCAAACTCAATACCCTGCCCAATTCGGTTAGGTCCTGACCCCAACACAACGACCTTCTTACGGTCGGTGACTACACTTTCATTGGCCGTGTAGCGTTCTCCTGAAGGCGTCTCAATTTCAGCCTCAAAAGTCGAATAATAGTAGGGCGTTTGCGCTTTAAATTCGGCCGCACAAGTATCGACCAATTTATAAACCCGTCGCACATACATTTCTTCCCGCAAACGGTGCACCTGACTCTCCAAACAGCCCAGCATGTGTGCAATTTGACGGTCGCCATAGCCTTTTTGCTTGGCTTCCAGGAGCAACTCTTTCGGAAGCGTATCGATACGGTAGTTTGAGATTTCTTTTTCCAACAAATACAATTCCTCGTATTGCTTCAAGAACCACATATCGATTTTGGTAATCTCATGAATACGACTCAACGGAATCCCCATTTGAATCGCATCGTAAATTACAAATACACGATCCCAACTGGCATAGGTGAGTTTTTCAATAATTTGTTCGTAGTTTTTATAGCCTTTTCCATCCGCGCCCAATCCATTGCGTTTGATTTCCAACGATTGGGTAGCTTTATGCAAGGCTTCTTGAAAGGAACGTCCGATACCCATTACCTCGCCTACCGATTTCATTTGTAAGCCCAGCGTTCGGTCGGCGCCTTCAAACTTATCGAAGTTCCAACGCGGGATTTTCACAATCACATAGTCCAACGTGGGTTCAAACAAAGCAGAGGTCGATTTGGTAATTTGATTTTGCAGTTCGTCGAGCGTATACCCTAATGCCAATTTGGTAGCAATCTTCGCGATGGGATAGCCCGTTGCTTTTGACGCCAAGGCCGAAGAGCGCGACACCCGTGGATTGATTTCAATCGCCACGATATCTTCTTTTTCGTCAGGTGAAACGGCAAACTGCACATTACATCCTCCAGCAAAGTTTCCAATCGAGCGCATCATGTGAATTGCCATGTCGCGCATTTTTTGGAAAGTACGATCCGACAAGGTCATTGCTGGCGCCACGGTAATCGAGTCGCCGGTGTGAATTCCCATAGGATCCATATTTTCGATAGAACAAATGATGACAACATTGTCATTTTGATCCCGCAACAATTCCAATTCATATTCTTTCCAACCCAACAAGGCCTTGTCAATCAATACCTCGTGAATGGGGGACGCTTCTAGACCACGGGTCAACAACTCATCAAAATCCTCTTTGCGATGCACAAAAGCGGCTCCTGTTCCACCCAGCGTAAACGAAGGACGAATGACCAACGGAAACCCAAACTCCTGCGCAATTTCTTTCCCTTTCAAAAACGAATTGGCCGTCTTAGCGGGCGCATACGGAATTCCGATTTCGCTCAACAGCGTTTTAAATTTGTCGCGGTCCTCGGTAACGTTAATTGCATTGATATCGACGCCAATTAAGCGCACATTAAAATCCTTCCAAATCCCCTTTTCTTCGGCTTCCAAACATAAGTTCAATGCCGTTTGTCCTCCCATAGTAGGAAGTACGGCATCGATGTTGGGATGTGCTTTGAGAATTTCAATAATCGATTTGGAGGTGAGCGGCTTGAGGTATACATGATCGGCCATAGCAGGGTCGGTCATGATGGTAGCGGGGTTGGAGTTGATAAGGATGACCTCAATTCCTTCTTCGCGAAGGGAGCGGGCCGATTGCGACCCAGAGTAGTCAAATTCACAGGCTTGACCAATAATGATCGGACCTGAACCAATAATCAAAACGGATTTGATAGCGGAATCTTTCGGCATGTGGTTTAGTAGTTTAGTCGTTTAGGTTGTGTGTGTCAAAATTAGTCGGTTTCCAAAACTTATAAAAAAAACGGGGTTGCCAACTTATCATTAGTTATAAACAGGATAAAAAAAAAGGCGCTACTGATAAAAGTAACGCCTTATAATATGATGGAATCATCATTATTTCTTATGTCTTGGTTCAGAAGATACCGTCAACTTATGTCTTCCTTTGGCACGACGACGAGCAAGGACTTTTCTACCATTTGCAGTAGCCATTCTCTCCATAAACCCGTGTTTATTTCTTCTTTTTCTTTTCGAGGGTTGAAATGTTCTTTTACTCATTGTTCGATATCTTTAAAATCTGGTACTTGTTCGCTATCTACGGCTTTTCAAAACCGAGTGCAAATATACAAAGCTTTTTATTACATGCAAGTGCTTTTTTAAAAATATTTCAAATTCCTTTTACTACATTTGCAACCTAAATTTTACCCTCATGTTTCACAGAAATAGTAAGATCGTTTTAACCGTACTGATTTTTGCAGCTGCGGTTTGGCAATTCACAGAAAACAATATTGGCAATGGGATTTTTTTGATTTTAGTTGCTTTGATTCCGTTGGCTCTATACTTCCGTAATGAGTACATCTTATTGGCGTTTTTACAAATGCGGAAACAAAATTTCCCAGGCGCTCAAAAATGGTTGTCCAAAATTAAAAACCCTGAAACCGCTTTAATTCGCAAACAACAAGGCTACTATAATTATCTGCAAGGCTTGATGGTATCACAAACCAACTTGAACCAAGCCGAGAAGTTTTTCAAAAAAGCGATTGAATTGGGCTTGAATATGGACATGGACTTGGCAGTGGCCAAACTCAACTTGGCAGGAATCGCCTTATCCCGTCGTCGAAAAATGGAAGCGACGAACTTGATCAACGAAGTCAAAAAACTCGACAAGCAAGGCATGCTGAAAGAGCAAATTACCATGATGAAAGAACAGCTTAAACGTTTATAGTTAGTTATAGTTTGACACTATCCCAAAAAGTGTGTAAGTTTATAATCTGATATTTTTTCCTTTCCAAAGGTCATAGACAAAGAAGTCTGACTGAAGAAATAGAAATTCCCATCTAAAATCCAATACTTACACACCAAAGGCTGTACAATAAACATGCTGGTTTCGGCTGTGGTCAACGACGGTATGTCTGTAGTTTCGGTCTTGGAACTAATGGAATTCCAATACCCAAAGTCACATCAGTTGTAATGAAATACCCTGCCAATGGAACAAAAGTTGACGAAGTGGTTTCAGAAGTACCTTTGTCATCTTCAGCGAACGTCACTTGTCTTACAGCCCACCATGTGCCCTTCTAGTCCTTAGTTTTGTTTATCCATTGTATTTCCGTTCCAAATCATTAAGGCTACTATTACTATTAAAAAAAAATTATTTTGTTTTTTGTAAAAGATTTACAGGACAAATGTACCCGCATCAAAACAGTAAAAACCTGAAATTAATCATTGTTCCCCTGCTTTTTCCATGTAAAATAGCTCCCTTTTAATGGTGTTTTATTGTACCTTTGTGGCATGATTAAAGAAGTTTCGATACAAAATAAACGCGCTCGTTTTGACTATGAAATCCTTGAAACCTATACGGCTGGGATTGTATTGACGGGAACCGAAATCAAGTCGATACGATTGGGAAAAGCGCAAATTGCGGAAAGCTTCTGCGAATTTCACAGGCACGAACTTTTTGCCATAAATACGTATATTGAAGAATACGCGTTTGGCACTGCATTTAATCACCAATCGAGTAGTGAACGTAAATTGCTTTTGAATAAAAAAGAATTAAAATCGCTCGCCAGAAAAGTAGAAACCAAAGGACTTACTATCGTCCCACTTCGTCTTTTTACTAATGAAAAAGGGTTGGCCAAATTGGATATTGGTTTGTGCCGCGGTAAAAAAAACTACGATAAACGGGAAACCCTAAAAGATCGGGATACGCAACGGGATATTGACCGTTTAAAAAAGGTGTTTTAGTATGCTGGATCAACTTTTGAAACAGGGTCGCGAAACTTCAGGTCTGTCTACACGAGCATTAGCCCACTTGTCAGGGATTGATCAAGCATTAATCAGTAAATTTGAAAATGGAAACAGGATTCCAACACAAGCGCAAGCCCGTTTATTGGCCTCACTACTGCGTATTGAAGTTCAACTGGTTCTCGTTGCTTGGTACCGCGTTAAACTCTTACACCTGATTGATTTTAATCCACAAGCCATTGAAGCAATCACAGGGATTTTGGAAGAAAAAGGATTGAACCTCGCCAAAAGTGTTGAAAAAGAAGCCCAAATTGCGTCCATCCTTTCAGAGATAGATCTGTTAAAAAATCGCTTGCAAAACCTATGAAAATATAAGCCGAATCAATATTAAAATTTGAGACGGACTCACTAAAAAGAAGGCGGCGACCTATGGCTTTAGCCGAACTGGCGAAGCAATCGACCCTTGAGACATGCCACGCCGATAAAAAAAATGAGGCCCTTCAAATTGAAGGGCCTCACTAAAAACAAGGCGGCGACATACTCTCCCACAGTTATGCAGTACCATCTGCGCTGTCGGGCTTAACTTCTCTGTTCGGAATGGGAAGAGGTGAGCCCCTACGCAATAACCAC
>NZ_JBEILJ010000050.1:0-17799 GCF_040379285.1 Flavobacterium sp.
GAAACTACAAAATTGATCCGTAAAAAGGGCATAGAAACTCCCGTTGTCGCGTTAACGGCCTTTGACAAACAAGAAATCACCGAACAAGCGCTGTCAAGCGGCATAAATGATATTATCATCAAACCTTTTGAACCTTCGAAGCTGTTTCAAGTAATCAGCACCTTGATTGAACGGTAGGCTTATCGTTTTCCTCCCGATTTTTTTCCACGGAATGAAAACTTTTTCTTGTTTCTAAAATCTTTTTTGGGCGCTTCTGCATTTACTTTGCTCTCATTGGACTTGGCGGTAGCCGCATCTTTCCAAGGAAAAGCATGGTTTTCGACCACTTTTATTTTTAAACGAATCAATTTCTCAATGGCTTGCCAATACACCCATTCGTCTTTGCCGCACAATGAAATTGCTTTGCCTTCTTTTCCAGCACGACCTGTTCGCCCAATACGATGTACATAGGTATCGGGAATATTCGGAATATCAAAGTTGATGACAAAGGGTAAACTCTCAATGTCGAGTCCTCGTGCTGCAATATCGGTCGCGGCGAGGAGTTGAATTTCTTTGTTTTTGAATTGTTCCAACACCCGTTGCCGAGCCGTTTGCGACTTATCGCCGTGAATGGCTTCGGCTTTATAGTGTTGTTTTTTTAAAAACTTTACGACATTATCAGCTCCGTGTTTGGTTCGCGTGAAAATAAGAATCTGCTCCTCGGGATGCGCTTGAAGGATATCATGGAGTAATTTACGTTTGTCCTCTTTTTCCACTTGATAAACGTGTTGCGTGATTTTCTCTGCCGTTGAGGCTACAGGCGTTACGGTCACATATTGAGGTTGGGTCAAAAACTGTTCAGCCAACTCGCGTATCGGTAGCGGCATTGTCGCTGAAAAGAGTAGCGTTTGACGGTTATCGGGAGTTAACTTGACAATCTTTTTTACGTCGTTGATAAAACCCATATCCAGCATTAAGTCGGCTTCATCCAACACCAAATGATGCAAATGATCAAGATTGACATGCCCTTGTTTATGCAAATCCAATAATCGCCCGGGAGTGGCAATCAACACATCCACCCCGCGTTTGAGTTGGTCTACCTGCGGAACTTGATTTACGCCGCCAAACAAAACCGCAGATACGATATTGGTATAGCGTCCATAAGTGGCAAAACTTTCTTGAATTTGGATAGCCAATTCACGCGTTGGGGTAATGATTAAAGCACGAATTAATTTCCGTTTTTTTGCCGAACCTACAATAGGATGAATTTGGTGAATAATTGGAATCGCAAAGGCTGCCGTTTTTCCGGTACCCGTTTGCGCACAGCCGACCAAATCATCTCCCTTTAAAATAACAGGAATGGCTTTTTCTTGAATGGGAGTGGGTTGCGTATAGCCTTCTTCAGCTAGGGCTTCTTGAATATTGCGTAATAAATGAAGGTCTTGAAATGTCATACAAAAAGCTGCATTAGCACAGCATGGACGCAAAGATAGGGATTAATCCAAACTGTTTTTGGCTTTGATAAAATCCGTGACCAAATAACCAATCAATTTCCCCACCATATGTTTGTTGGTTTCAAAGTCCAAAGCCGGTGCGCCTTCACAAATATGCAAGTAAGCCGCTTGTGTATGTTTTCCGAAAAAATAAACGAATTGGCGAACTTCTTCCACCGAAAAACCACTAGGCGTCATGGCACTAGTGGGCACCATGGGTAAGGAATCAAGATCAATTTCAACGCCGTAAGCATCCGATTTGATAAAATCGATGGCAATCTGCATTTCTAATCGAAAATCTTTCTCCCGACGAATATTCAAAGCGTCATAGGTATTGTACAACACACGTTCTTTCAGCGACTTCAATTTGTCTAAAACATTTTTGGAGGTATAACTTTCATGCAATCCGAAGATAAAATATTTTTTTAAAAACCCTTCTTCAAACGCATACGAAAAACCGTTTCCACTGTGTCGCCCTTCGAGAATTCGAAAATCAGAATGCGCATCGAGATTTATTGCATTAATGGGTTTTCCCTTGGCTAGCGCGGTCCCTTTGATGTTACCATACGCATTATTGTGACCACCGCCTATGACAATCGGAATTTTACCACTTTGAACAATGAGGCTGAGGATATGCGATACTTCTTTGTCAATTTCACTCACCAAGGTATGGAATGTCTTTCGATCGGAAGTTTCGGAGAATTTTAGGGAATCGGCTTGTTGATTTAGAGCTGTAACATCGAGTGTACCCAAAATAAGGATTTGCGACCCTTTGCAAAAACGATTGTGCTGAATGTTAGCAATGCTTCGAATTGCACTCTCCCATGCGGTGGCTGCACCCGGGCGACCTGAATTGGCGCGAATACCAATGTCTTCGGGTATTCCAAATAAAACAAACTGGGCATCCGTCTTTTTTAAGTAGTCGAGTATAGGTTCGTTATCGGGAATAACTTGCATGCGTTCCCCAAATTTTACCTCTCCACTTCGATGGTTGGTAATTTTAGATAAATCAGCGGCGGTAAATCGATTTAAATGTTCCATACAAAAAGTTAACGTCCAAAAATAATATAATTCCCAAAACCAACGTTATCCTCGTATTAATTATTAAATTTGCTTCACTACTAAATCTTTTGATATGGAAAATCAGAAAAGCAACTCTTCGTTAAAAGCGATTATTTTAATTCTTGCCCTCTTGTTGTTGGGTAGTTTGTTTTACATTTTCAAACTCACAACCGATACGCAGAATTTGGAAACCAAGGTTACAGCTGTTACTACAGAAAAGGACAATGTTCTTAAAGATCTTCAAGCGCTAAAGGCGACTTATGATGCCGCGATTGCCGAAAACACCTCTATGTCGGACGAATTGATTGCCGAGCGTGAAAAGGTGGTACAACTGATGGCGCAATTGGAAAAAGCCAAAGGAGATGCTGGAGCATTAAGAAAATACAGAGATCAATACAAAGCGCTAGAAGCGAAGATGAAAACCTTGATGGTAGAAGTTGAAACGTTGAAAGGTGAGAATCAGAAATTGGCTAAAAATTTAGACAGTACCGAAGTCGTTTTACAAGATTCTAAAAATTACAACCAAGTTTTGGTGGGTCAAAACGAGCAATTGTCAAAAACCGTTGAAAAAGCGTCTAAATTGTCGGTATTGAATTTAAAAACAGCGGCTTACAAACAAAAAAGCTCTGGAAAACAAATTGAAACAGATAAAGCAAGTCGTGCCGACATTTTGAAAATTAGCTTCACCATAGCCGAAAATGCGGTGGCAAAGTCTGGGGATAAAAATTATTATGTGCAAATTATTGACTCCAAAAGCAATGTTTTGGGCGATAAAGAAACGGTTACTTTCGGGTCACAATCACTAACCTATAGTTTTATTGCCAAAGTGAAGTATGAAAATAAAACGGTAGATGTGAGTCAGGATTTACCCGGAAAAAGTTTTGAAAAAGGAACTTATTTTGTAAATATTTTTGACAAGGGCGAATTGGTTTCTAAATCGAGTTTTACCCTTCGTTAATCTTTTTCAATAGATAAAAAAATGTCCGAATAAAATTTCGGACTTTTTTTATGGAATCAACGCACCGTTTAAAAATACCTTGGCAATGCGATTGGAACCAAAAGCATAAGGCAATTCATGGTAATGAATATTGGGTTGTGTAAGTATAAAATTGGCTTTCTTTCCGCGTGTGATGCTTCCATGAGTGGCGCTAATGTCCATAGCATACGCGGCATTAATAGTGGCTGCATTGATGGCTTCTTCGGGGGTCATTTTCATTTTGATACAAGCGGTAGCCACCACAAAATTCATATTACCACTGGGTGACGTTCCTGGATTAAAATCGGAAGCCAAGGCCAAGGGGAGTCCCGCTTGAAGCATTTGACGGGCGGGTGTATAGGGAATACTAATGAAATAGGAACAGGAGGGGAGTGCTACGGGCATAGTGACGGCCCCTTGCAAAGCTGCAAGATCTTCTTCTGTTACAAGTTCCAAATGATCTACCGACAAGGCATTATGGCGCACGGCAGCTGCAATACCGCCAATGGCTGTAAATTGATTGACATGAATTTTAGGTCGCAATCCATACTGATTTCCCAAAGCCATCAATCGTTCCGTTTCCGCTACCGTAAAATAATCCGTTTCACAAAAAACATCCAGATAATCAGCCAATCTATCTTCGGCGATTTGAGGTATGATAGTTTCTAATAATTGTAAATATCCTTCGCGATTTTCTTTGTACGCATGGGGAAGGGCATGTGCACCAAGGAAAGTGGCTTTTATAGTCATGGGATAATTCTCGCGCAAGCGTTGAATCACGCGTAGCATTTTGAGTTCCCCTTCGACCGTTAGTCCATATCCCGATTTGATTTCTACCGCTCCTGTTCCTTGCCGGATTATTTCCTCCAAACGAACCGCCGATTCGCGATACAATTGATCCTCTTCCATCGCATTGAGTCGCGTTGCCGAATTTAAAATGCCACCACCTCGTTGCGCAATTTCAGCATACGAAAGTCCGGTAATCCGATCTACAAATTCCTGCACCCGATTGCCGGCATAAACCAAATGCGTATGACTGTCAATCCAAGAGGGGAGAAGCGTACCCTGTTGCGCATCAATAATCAAGGCATCTTCTAGGACTGGGCAATCGCTCATCAATCCATAATCCAAGATAATATCGTTTTCTATTAACAAATAAGCCTCCTCAAGATGGGGCAACTCGGCCATTGCAGTTCCTGATACTTTGTCAATTCCAGGTTCTCTAACTTGTAGCAGTGTTTTTATGTGAATAATTAAAGTTCGCATTAGGATATTTTTGGTAAAAGTACTTTTAAAAACGATTTATTTCTAACTTTAGTCCAAATTCCTTTAGGTGCGAAAGATTAGTTATAAAAAAGGGCGCAAAGTACAGCCCACCTTGCTAGAATATACAGGTAGTCACAAATCGGTGAAAACAGAATTGCAGCTTTTTGTTTACGATTCAGACACGATTACGGAGTTTGAAAAGTTTCATGTAGACGCACTAGGTACTTCCTTTGTTCCCCAAAAGGTAAATTGGTTGAATATTCACGGGTTGAATGATACGCCGATTATTCAACGGATTGGTGATTTCTTGAAAGTAGATGCCTTCATGTTATCGGATATTTTAAATACGACCAAGCGAACCAAATTGGATGAATACCACGACGTTCTTTTTTTTAACATCAAATCACTACTCCCCATTGAACATTCAGATAATATCCAAGTGGAGCAAATCAGTTTTTTATTAAAAAAGGATTGTTTGGTATCCTTTCAAGAAAAAAGGAGTGATTTCTTTAGTCATATCCGGGAACGATTGCGCATGCATTCGGGTATTGTTCGTGAAAAAGGAGCCGACTATCTGCTTTACTTGACGTTGGATGCCGTGATGGAAAACTTTTACATTACCATTGAAAATGAAGAAGATAAGGTAGAGGAGTTGATAAACTTATCGAAGTCTCATTCCCGACCTATTGTCTTGGAGCAAATTGAAAAACATCGCGATAATTTTAATTTTTTAAAGCGTTCAATTGTCCCGTTACGCGATTCGTTGTATTCCATTAAAACCATCAAAGACGACGATGTATTCAATGCAATAGCCCATGAAAATTATAGTTTTTTTGACCGTTTGTATCAAAAGGCACAGGAATTATTGGAACAAATCGATTAGATATGACTACATTGGATAGTGCTTCCAATTTTTATTTTGCCTCCCAAAGTCAGAAGATGAATGAGGTAATGAAAACATTAACCGTGGTATCCGTCTTTTTTATGCCGCTGACTTTCATCGTTGGAGTGTATGGGATGAATTTCGATCATATGCCCGAATTGCATTGGAAGTATGGGTATTTTATCATTCTTGGAGTGATGTTTGTATTGCTTCTTGGGATGATTATTTATTTCAAAAAGCGGAAATGGTTCTAATGTTCATAACCTCGTGAAAAAATTCCTTCAAATATTGGTCGTTTGAATATTAAGGCGTAATTTTGTAGAGAATTCACAAATTATTCCGGAAAACAATGTTTGAATTTCAACAGTACCTCGGTTTTCTTCTTTTCCTTACGATTCTCACAGCCGGTTTCTGGTTGATGATTTTCTTAATCCACTTTGTATTTTACTGGGTGTTTGGAGTGACAAAAGAGTTACTTCAGGAGCGAAAAGAGAAAAAAGCTTTAGAACAAGCGTAATCGTTTTGTTTTAAAAAAAAGTCCCGATGAATCGGGACTTTTTTTTGTGTGCTTATCCGGCATATTCGCCTCCATCACCGTCTTCACCACCGCGACGGGGACGGTTATTTTCCCGTTCGTTTTTGGTTTTATTGAAGCGATACGTGAATGATAATGTAATTTGACGCACTCGCCATTGCATTGCTCCATCGGTTTCTACTTGACCGTCAATGAAGTTTTCGTAGCGACGCACGCGTGAGTTAAATACGTCGTTAATATTTAAGGCTACTGTCGCTTTATCTTTAAGCACATCTTTGCTAAAGCCTAAATTCATAGCAAAGATTCCTTTGTTTAACCCTTGGGCCGTAGTTTGAGGACCATTGTAGTTGATATTTGTTTGCCAATCTATTTTTCCGGGTAAGGTAAGTTTTGAATTGACACGTGCTGACCAAGTATTGGCTACGTTGGCAAAATCAATGACCCGCTCAATGTTGGTGGACGTTAGGTAACGATATACTCCCACTGTTTCCAAACGAAAAAAGTTAAAGTTGGTATTCACACGCCACCATTTGAAAGGGTTATAATTAAAGTTGAATTCAAAACCAGCGCGATATTCGGTAGATAAATTTACAGGAGTCGTTACAATTATGGGTGTAGAACCCACAAATTCACCACTTTCACGTCGTACATATTGCACATTATCAACCGTTCTATTAAAATACACAGAGGTGTTAAAGGTCAATTTGCTCCATCGTTTTAAGAATCCTAAATCATACGCATCGGTTCGTGAAGGATCCAAATCGGGATTTCCTTGAAACAAATTGATGTTGCTTGAATAGCTGCTGAAAGGATTGATTTCACGACCACGCGGACGGTTGATTCGTTTGCTGTAGTTTACTGAAATGTTGGAAGTAGCATCAAATTCGTAAGCAATAGTTCCCGAGGGAAAAAAGTTACCGTACACTTTATTGGCATAAATATTTGAGGTTACTTGATCAACTACAATGTCTGAATGTTCGTAACGCAATCCCGCCAAGAACGAAAATTTCTTCCATTTGGTGCCAAACTGAGTGTATAAGGCATTTACATTTTCAATATAATTTAGAAAATTGGTAAAGAACGTATTCAAAACCCCGTCATTCAGTACAGTATAGTCGGTGGCTAAATCCAAAAAGTTTCCACGGTATCCAGCTTCAAACTGACTTTCTTTATTTTTTCCAAAAGGCAATATGTAGTCGGCCTGCAACAATAAACGATCTTGACGTTGGATATTGAACGATTGGTCTAAAAAGACATTGGGGTTAATCGTAGAGAAATTCTTGATGTCAGCCGTATTGTCATCTTTATTTTTTGAAATCGAAAAGTCAACCGTCAATTTATGACCATCGCCTTTGAAATTGCGAATCAAGTTGGAAGCAAATTCAATGTTTTCACTGCGCGTATCTTCAAAATTATCACGAAATAAGGTTCCTGTAAACATCCGATTAGCATCGTAGGTCACCTGATCTACATCATCTTCGGTTGTTCCTGTATTACGGCGATAATTCACACTATTGGTCCACGTGGTTTGTTTGTCCAAAAACCAGTCAAAACCAAAGTTACCATTATACCCTTTACTGAATCGATCGGTATCGCGTGTTTCGTCAATGAAATCTCTGGTTTCATTGGTGGACGTCAAATAACGGCTGTCCATACGGAACTTCCCGGGATTGTTACGGTAGTTGTATCCTTGATTGGTAAAAAAGTTAAATTCTTTGGATTTGAAATTAATCGCTGCCGTTAAACCGTGGTTGTCAGGAACCCCAGTAGTTGCCATAAGGGTACCGTTAATTCCGTTGGTCTTTCCTTTTTTAAGGATAATATTCAAAATACCACCACCCCCTTCGGCATCATAACGAGCAGAAGGGTTGGTAATGACTTCCACTTTGTCGATCGCATCAGCGGGTATCATCCGCAATGCATCGGTCATACTGATGGCATTGGAGGGACGACCATCGATGAGGATACGCACGTTTTCATTTCCACGCAGACTCACATTCCCTTCGGCATCAACTGCCACCGAGGGGATGTTATCTAGGACATCACTAACTGTTCCTCCTTTAACCATGAGGTCTTGCCCTACATTGTAGACTTTTTTGTCCAATTTAATTTCTACGGTTGTTTTTTCTTTACGAATCACCACTTCATCCAATTGGGTTGCGGCATCTTCCAAAGCAATTGTTCCTAAATCCGTATCGGTTTGAAGGGTTTTGTTGGGCAATACTTTGGGTTTGAACGATAGAAATTCAATGTTAACGGCATACGTACCTTGAGGAACTTCGATAGCGAAGACTCCTTTGGAATCGGTTAAACCTCCCGTTATCACTTTGTTGGTTTTAGTACTTACAAAGCGAACTTCCGTATACTCTAAGGGTTGTTTGGTTGTTTGGGCCACGACGGTCCCTGTTACTTTTACTTTTTTGCCTCCTCCGGGACGCTCTTGAGCATTAGCGTATAATCCGGCGATGAGTGCAAAAGTAGTGAGTAGAACTTTTGCTAAATTCATGTATTAATTTTTTGCTTTCCTGTTGGGTGCAAAATTAGAATAACTCGAGGGCATGGTTGCCAAAGTTTTGTTAATCTTAAACTTCAGCAATCGTTAAAACAATTCGATAATTCGTTCCAACAAACACGCAATTACAGCCTTATTGCTTTTTACAACAACGGGACTTTCCATCAAAATAGGATGTTGCACCAAGGTGTCAATAATTTCATTTTCAGAAAGTTTTTTCCCTTTGTGCTTTGCAATCCAAATCGGCTCCTTTGTCCGTACTAATTGCAATGCGTTACAATTTAATTGTTGAAAAAAATTGATAATTGCCTCTCGGTCTAAAGGCGACTGCAGGTAGTGAACCACTTTTATTTTCGAATTTTCAGCTTCAAAATAGCGCACACAATCGCGAGACTTGCCACAACGAGGATTGTGATAAATTGTGATCATTGTCATGTTTTTATATAGCTAAAATAACTAAATTGCTACAATAAAATAAAGTTGTATGACACCACTTTTTGGTTTGGAACGACCACTGAATTTCGGTTGGTATCTCTTGGGTTCTGTTATTGTTATTGTCGCTTCATTGATTGGACAAATTCCTTTTACAGTAGCTATTGCATTTAAAACTATGGCCTCAGGAAAAGGGTTGCCCAAAACAATGAAAGAAATTTTGCAAGTTATGGACCTAAATCTGTCCTTGTTTTTATTGCTTCTCACTTTTGTTATTGCCTTTTTTGGTTTTTACATTGTGATTCGTTTTGTGCATAAACAAACCTTACGAAGTATCGCTACATCACGAATGCAATTGGATTGGAAGCGTGTGATTACAGCATTTTCCATTTGGGCTATTCTTACTTTGGTGATAACCATTATTTCTTATAAAGCTTCCAATACTACTTTGGTGTGGAACTTTCAGCCCGAGCGGTTTTTGATTTTAGCCCTCATTGCAGTAGCGTTGATTCCTATACAAACCTCCTTGGAAGAATTTTTATTCCGCGGTTATCTTATGCAAGGATTTGCACAATTGCATCCGCATCGTTGGTTTCCCTTACTTTGGACCTCACTCATTTTTGGACTCTTACACATTTCCAACCCAGAGGTAGACGCTTTGGGGTATGTTGTACTTTTTTATTATGTAGGAACAGGATTGTTTCTGGGAATCATTACCCTGATGGATGAGGGTATGGAATTGGCTCTTGGATTTCATGCGGCCAACAATCTTATGACTGCGCTATTGATTACCTCTGATAGCTCTATATTTCAAACGTATGCGATTTTTAAAGACACCGAAAAACCTCAACTGAGCTTGGAGCTGTTTTTACCTTTATTGGTATTGTATCCGTTGTTGATTTTTATTTTTTCAAAATTATACCGTTGGACCGACTGGAAGCAACGCTTAACAGGTCCTGTTTTAATCCCTAAACCAATAAATACACCTAAATTATGACACCTCATTTTGCCAACGTACACAATCAATTTAAGTTAAACGGTTTTCATTTAGATCGTGATGATTTATGCCGTGTAGCCTATAGCTTCATTAAAGAAGGTGAAGATTTTGAAAAGCCCGTAGGAGAATTTCTATTGGATTGGTTTGATGAAAAACCGTATATAGAAATGCAAACTTCGGGTTCGACAGGTTTGCCTAAAATTATTCAAGTAGACAAACAAGCTATGGTGCACTCAGCCATAGCGACAGGAGTTTTTTTTGATTTAAAACCCGGCGATCGCGCATTGCAATGCTTACCCGTAAAATATGTCGCGGGTAAAATGATGCTTATTCGTTCCATTGTTCTAGGTCTTGATTTGGATTATGTGGCACCAACATCCCATCCTATGGAGCGCTTGGAGGACAAATATGATTTTGCAGCTATGGTTCCTTTACAAGCACAATGCTCTATTCCGAAATTAGCACAAATCAAGAAGTTAATCGTCGGCGGTGCGAGAATTAACGCTGTATTAGAACAACAATTAATGCAGTTGCCTACGCAAGTTTTTGAAACCTATGGCATGACCGAAACCATAACTCATATTGCCGCCAAGCGCGTAGGGGAAAAGGCTTTTACTGTTTTGCCTCACGTAACCATTTCTTATGATGAGAGAAATTGTTTGGTGATTCATGCACCGCACATCATTGCTCAGGAAACGGTTGTGACCAATGATTTGGTGGAATTAGTCAATGAAAACCAATTTGTTTTTTTGGGACGAATTGACAATATCATCAACAGTGGTGGAGTAAAAATTCTACCCGAACAAGTTGAGCATAAGCTGGATGGTCAACTCGATCGACGCTTTTTTATTTCAAGCGAAGAAGATCCCGAATTAGGAGATAAAGTAGTTTTAATTGTGGAGGGCGAACCTTTTGATATTTCACCCAAAACTTTTGAGCGCTTGGATAAATACGAACGTCCCAAATCGATTCATTTTATCCCTCATTTTACAGAAACTGAGAATGGAAAAATTATCCGTAAAGTAAGTTTGCTAAAGTAACGTATTACTGAGCCTCGTTTTTTTCAAGATTGAGTTTGACAAAAAACTTCTGATGATCCATCGTTACAATCGCATTCTTCTTCATTTTTACTTTCGTTCGGGTCCAATCCGATTGGGGAGTGATTTGATATGGCGTGCCGTTGACGGTTAACGTTATGGGCATGGCAAATGAAGTTGCATCGGCTACCCAACGTGCTTCTAAGCGTTTACCGCGCGAACGTACATGTAAAATGGGTAGGCGTGTATGATGTAAATATTGATTGAAAACGGGTGTCCAATCTATACCCGAAGCTTCATTAAAAAATTGCACAACCGTTTCGGTGTCAATAATTTTATGTTTAAACGTATGGCAATAGTCCCATATTAGATTCCACCAAAGGGTATCGTTGTTAAGCGCATGTCTGATGGTATGGAGTAATAATGCTCCTTTGGGATACATATCGCCCGAACCTTCTTGATTTACACCGTAGGGACCGATAATGGGACGGTCGTGAGCAACATTGCGACGTAATCCAAAGGCATACTTCAACATTTTTTCATACCCTAACTGACATTCAATAAATACCAATTCACTGTACTGCGTAAAGCCTTCATGAATCCACATATCGGCTATATCGCGTGAAGTAATACTATTCCCAAACCATTCATGACCGCATTCGTGAATGGTGATATAATCAAAGGTGAGTCCGACACCACTGCCCGATAAATCCATCCCGCGATACCCTTTGAGGTAATTGTTTCCATAGGCAACCGCACTTTGGTGTTCCATACCCAAATAAGGAGTTTCGACCAATTTATACCCATCTTCTTTAAATGGATAGGGACCAAATTTAGATTGGAAGCAGGTCAACATCGGTTTGACTTCTTCAAAGTGTTTGATGGCTTTTTCGCGGTTGTAATCCAAGACATAATAGTCAATATCTAAGTCCTCCAAACGGTCAGTGATTCGGGTGTAGTGTCCAATATTTAGGGTCACATTATAGGTATTGATTGGATTCAATACTTCCCAATCCCAGCGGGTATAGCCGTCATTCATTGGTGTCGATCCTTTACATCGGCCGTTGGAGACATTCATCAGTTCGTTGGGAACGGCCACCTTTAGTAGCACTCCTTGTTCGGGTTCGTCGCTTTGTCCATCTTTAACGGGATACCAAACAGAGGCACCTGTACCTTGCACCGCGACCCCAATCCAAGGACGATTTAACTTGTCTTTCGAAAAAACAAAACCGCCATCCCAAGGGGCTTGACGTGCAATAATCGGGTTTCCTGAGTAATAAAAAGTGAGTTGCTCGGATGCTCCTGGGGTTAATAATTCGGGAAAATCAACAAAAACAGCATTGAATTCGCGGGTATACGATAGTTTTTTTGTTTGCCAAATGATGGAATCCACGTGCATGTTGGCAAACAAGTCCAACTGTATGCGCTTGGTGGCTTCTACCACTTCAAATCGAATGGAATTGTGACCAGAAATGTATTTTTTCTCCGGATTTACACGTATATTAATTTCATAGCGCTTCACATCAAAACTCAGCCGTTCTTTAGGAAATCCACCCATCAGCGAGTCTTTTCGGGTGAAGGGTTGGGCAACTCCAACCTGGGTAAATAAAATAAGCAGGAGAATGAATAAGCGCATAAATAGATTATTTCATAATGCGAAAAAAACCATTAGTTATGGAAATTTGAATATTGGGGTCACTATCTTTTAGGAAAATACCACTAAAAGTCCCTTCGATTCGCTCAGCATCATTAACTGAAATATTGGTAGTAAAATTAGTCCCTGGCAAATAATTTAAAGCTTGATGCTTAATTTCGATTGTTTGAATAATGTTTGAACCCGTACCAGAGTCATTGACAAAAATCACACAATTATTAGCTCCGTCTTGAGATCCCGTAGCTTTTAAAGTATTGGTACCACTATAGATGTAACTTACGCTAGTAGTACTTTTATTGGTATTATCAACCCTATAATCCATGAATGCAATGGTTGTGTTAGGAGGCGTTGGTGTAAAACTATCATCGCTGGAACAACTTAAAAGGGTACAAAAAATCGCTAAAGCAAATAATTTTTTCATAGTAATTAAATTTTTAGGTAAAAATAATAATTAATATACACCTATCACAAGGATTTTTTTTCCAAATCAAAAGGGTCGGTACATTCAAGTGTCATTACCTTTTTTTCTATAGGATGCCAAAAGCGTAATGTTACGGCATGTAAATAAAGTCGGTCTGCTTTTGTCCCATATAAATCATCTCCTTTAATCGGGCAATTGAGGCCATTTGGATGGGCGGCATGTACCCGTAATTGATGCGTTCTTCCAGTTATAGGTTGAAATTCTACAACGACATTATTGGCTTCTTTCCGCAACACTTTCCACAGCGTAGTAGCAGTTTTTCCATAGGTTTCACAAACGATTTGTTGGGGGCGGTTGTCCAAATCCACGCGCAATGGTAAATCGATAGTACCTGAATTATTTTGGGGAATGCCTTCTAAAATGGCGATATATTTTTTTTCAATTTTTCTAGAGATGAATTGGTACTGCAATTTTTTATGTATTTCTTGTGTCTTTGCGATCAAAAGCAATCCCGAAGTCGCTTGGTCCAAACGATGCACCAATAAAGGACCGGTTGCATCAGGATATTGTGCTTTTATTCGGGTGTATACCGAATCGGAAATGTTTTTTCCCGGTGTTGATAATAACGATTCGGGTTTGTTGATCACCATGAGATAGGCATCTTCGTAGACAATTTGAAAGGTTTTTGTTTGGCCCTGATTCACCAAAAATGGATTGTCTTCCATCGGGATGCCTTCGAGCATGTGAGACAGTATCGGGGCGCATTTGCCTGTACAAGCGGGATAAAACTGTTGGTGCTTTCTGATTTCCGACTTAGGCGATTGTCCCCACCAAAATTCAGCCATCGCTATAGGAGTCAACCGATGTTGAAAGGCATAATGCAACAATTTAGGGGCAGCACATTCGCCCGCTCCAGCCGGTGGATTTCCTTCAAACAAGTCCAATAAATTCTTAGAAACGCCATATCGATTGAGAAACGCATATTCAGAAAACAGTTGATTTTGCAATTGGGCTGAGCGTTGCCTACGTTCTTCTTTAAGCGATTCAATTTCTTGTTCCCATAGATGAAAAGTTGCTTGAGCAGACTCTATTTTTGCTTTCCATTCGAGTTGCATATGGCGTAGTCGAATGTTTTCTAATTGACTTTTCTGAATCAGTTGGTGCAATACTTCTTCCGATACATTAGGGTTGTTTGTTCGAAAATCGGATCTTCGCTGCTTATTTTTCTTTTGAAGTTTTTTATATTCCGCTATTTCTTTGGAGGCTTGGTTGCTTAATAAAGTTAAATTTGTTTGCGCTTCCAGTCCTTCGGGAGCGGCTTCTTTTTGGGCAATCTTCTCGTTTAAGGCATTCAAAACGCGCTCTTCCTTTTTAAAGTACCCTTTCTCCGTAAGCATATCATATACGGTTGGAACAAATTTGGGCCAATGGTTATGATCGGCTAATTTTCCTGAAAAGGCCCACAGTTGTCCCAGTTCTCCGGATGCGGTTTGGACCACCAAAACGCCAAACATTTTCCCAATAACAGGCCCTGTTTGATTTTCATCTAATCCAAAATTATGGTCGAAATCGGTTTGTTGTCCCAAATAGGTCTGAAGCTCTTTTGCTGCGATACGACTAAAATCATGAGGTTCATAGAAAAAGGGGAACGTAAATTTTTCAGGCAATACAATACCTTCTATAGGAATGGAGAAAGGAATAAAATGAGTAGGCAGTTCCATGGGCTAAAACTAGTCATTCCTTAGGAAAAGAAATGTATTGTGATGAAAAAAATTAAGATTTTTATAATAAATAATTGGGATTTTATTAAGAGCAATTTGAAAGTAACACTTTTAAATTTGAAATAAAAACTTTTGACTATGAAAAAGATACTTTTACTTTCAGGCCTCGCGATACTTTCAGTAAGTTGTGCGGTTGTTCGTCCCGGCGAGGTGGGCATTCGTCAGAAAATGGGAAAATTATCCGATAAAATTCACACACAAGGTGCTGTGTTTTTCAACCCTTTTACCTCCAAAGTGGTGAAGACTTCCATTCAAACCAACGATTTAGAATTGACCTTGAGTTTGCCTAGTAAAGAAGGGCTTAGTATTAGTTCTCAAATTTCAATTTTATACCGTTTGGATCAAGATAAAGTGCCTAATATCATTCGCAATTTAGGGTTAAGTTATGAAGGTATTATTTCAAATGTCTTTCGTTCAGCCTCAGCCGATGTTTGTGCGCGTTTTTTTGCCAAGGACATGCACTCGGGAATGCGTTCCAATATTGAAGAGGAAATCCGAAAACAAATGGATATCATTTTAGGGCCACAAGGCATCCGCATCGAATCGGTGTTGTTAAAGAGTATTCAACTTCCCGATGGATTGGCCAAATCAATTGAGCGTAAATTGCAAGCAGAACAGGAGGCCATGCGAATGGAATTTGTGTTGCTACAAGAAAAATTGGAAGCCGACCGCGTGATTATTCAGGCAAAAGGCACCCGCGATGCACAGAAAATTTTAGCCGAAGGATTATCGCAAGAAATCATAAAACTCCGCAGTATAGAAGCCTTCTTGGAATTGGCTAAATCCAATAACAGTAAAATCATCATTACCGACGGAAAAGCACCGTTCTTAGTAGGAGGAGAGGAAAAACCATAAAAATTTGTTAGGTTTCTTTTTACTCGCTCCTTAAAAAACAGCATAACATATTGTTATAACCCGTTGGGTTTAATTATTTAATTAATGATCAGAATTTTAAAGAAAACACATGACACATATGTGTCATGTGTTTTCTTTAAAATGTAGTATATTTGTTAAATATTTATTTCTTGCTTATAACAAGCCGTAATTATTAATGCGAATCATCTTACAGCATGAAAATAATTGAATCAAATTTATCTGCTTATTTTTTTTCTTCGTTTGGAAAAACGCCTGAAATGTTTAGTGAATCGTCATCTAATACTTCTGTCACAAAAAGTAGTTTACATATTTATTTTAAGGCTTTATTCTCGTTTTTTTCTTCTTTTTTTTTTTTCGGAACGACTCTCAAAGCACAAATAAAATTCACCACTCCAGCCCAAAATAATTTCAGTAGTAACATTTTCTGGAGTTCTTTGAGTAAACACGTCACTTTGCATGGGTCAACTAGTTTATTGTGGTATTTTAAAACACATGCATTAAGAATCATTCAATTATCAGAAATGCTGCTAATGGCAAACTTTCTTACGCCAAAACTTTCTAATCTCAACACAAAAAAACAAAACAAATCATTAGGTTTAAAAATAGCCAGTTTCTATAATGATTTTTCAGCCTATCGATTTCAAATAACACCATATAAATATACAGAATACTCCTTTAATCAATTAAATTATTAACTAATGAAAAAATGTTTTCTTTATAAAATCTTATTCATAGCTGTTTTCTTTTTTGGAAATTTTTTAAGTTATTCCAACAATATTACCGTTACAAATTGTACAGTAACTGGTCAAAATACATCTGCCGGGGTTAATAATGTAGCCAACTTTAGTTTGGTGCAATTTGATTTGAGGTGGGAAAATAGCTGGCGCGTTAACGTAGGTCCGTCTAACAGGGATGCTGCCTGGGTATTTGTTAAGTTTAGGGTTGGAGGTAACAACCCCAGCTTTACCGGTGTAAGCAGCAGTGGCACAACCATAACGGTAAGCAGCACCACCAACCTGCGTGTGGGTATGCCCCTGCGTGTAACCAGCGGCACAGGCGTATTTGCAGCCAACACGGTTATTACCAGCATTACCAGTGCTACTCAGTTTGTGGTCAGTATTGCACCTACTACAGCGTTAAGCAACGCTAGTATCGAGTGCATCCGCATTTGGGAGCATGCCCGCCTCAACAATACCGGTCATACTGCGCCAACAGGCAGCACTATTGATGCAGGCTTGTTAACACCGGGAAGTGCATTTGATGCCACCACCAACCCGGCTTTGGGCGTGTTTGTGTACCGCGATACACAGGGTACAGGTACCAATACATTCAACAATACCCAACTGCGCTGGAACTATGGGGTCAATGGTATCAATGATAATGTGGTGATTAGTGTGCAGGTATTTGCCATAGAAATGGTGCACGTGCCGGGTGGGGTTGATTTTAATGTTGGTGGCGGTGGCGGTAACGGATCACAATTTACCAGCACCACCATTAATACAGGCAATGCTACTACAGTGCCTAGTGGTACAGGAAGTTTGGGTGGCCAAGCCGGCGGTTATCCTACCGGGCAAACAGCTCCTACCAGTGCTAGTTGGCCCAATGGCTATAATGCTTTTTACAGTATGAAGTACGAAGCAAGCCAGGGGCAATACCGCGATTTTTTGAACTCGCTTACTTATGCACAACAGGTCAATCGTACAGCGGTTGTACCCACTTCAGTAGCCGGAACTGGAGCATTGAGTAGTACCAATGCCAACCGGAATAGCATTGACATACAAACACCGGGTAATGCTTCTACCTTACTACCTGCTGTTTATGGTTGTAATTTAAATGGCAATACTACCTACAATGAAGTAGCCGATGGCGAATGGATAGCTTGTAATTTTTTGAGC
>NZ_JBEILJ010000051.1:0-17367 GCF_040379285.1 Flavobacterium sp.
AAAAAAGGAGTAACCGAACATTTTCCGTTTGATGAAGACACGTTGGTCTTTAAAGTGATGGGGAAAATGTTTTGTTTGGCTTCCTTGCAAGAATGGGAAAAAGGAAATCCAGCGGTCAATGTAAAATGCGATCCCGACTATGCGGAGGAGTTGCGGGCCGAATTTGAAAGTGTGCAACCGGGCTACCATTCGAATAAAAAGCATTGGAATACCGTGTATGTTAATCGCGAAATTCCCGACAAGAAAATCATTCATTTTATCCACCACTCCTATGAATTGGTCGTTTCCAAATTGCCCAAAAAGGAACGGGAGGCGCTGCATGCGATGGAGTAGTTCACGCTTATAAAAGAAAAAATACCTTCGTTGTTTTACAATTCAATTTAGGCATTACTTTTGTAGCCCATCGATTCGTTTAAAAAAGTAACTAAGACCATGTTAGATAATCTCAAAAAACTTCTTAACGAAGATCAAGATCCCAAAGCGATTGAAAAAATCACGGCTAAACTAGAAAACCTATTAATGTCACATGAGGAAGTAGGCTACATTGCGGTGCAAAAGAAACCCGCCATCACCGTTTTTCCCGACAGTATTGTGGTGACCAGCAAACGTATCATTTTATGCAAACCCAAAAATTTGGGCTTGTCCATGGAATTTGTCGATTACGATTGGAATGATATTGCGGGGACCTTCGTCAAAGAAGGGATTCTCGGTTCGGACTTTACCTTTACCACACAATCCGATTTGACGCATACCGTTGATTATTTGCCTAAAAATCAAGCGCGAAAACTCTACACGTTTGCCAAAGAACAATTGGATGCCTTAAAAAATCCGGGGGTTATGCCAACGGCAGCTCCTGTGGTCGAAACGCCTAAGGCCGAAACAACACCCGAAACCGTCGAAGAAACCGAGGCGGAAGAAGTACACGACTTTGCCGAAATCATTCCCGTAGCCCAATCCGGGTATCGGGATGAAAAGCAATTTCCCGAAGCTGCGGCAGAGCAAAGTCTTGCCGAACTCTCCCAAGATGCCTTGTTTGAAAAACTTCAAAACTACAAGAAACTCCTCGACAACGGTCTTATCCTACAAGGCGAATACGATCGTTTGAAAGCTGAAATTTTAAAGTATTTATAAAATCCAAATTCATTGGGCGAAATGCACATCCTTTTCATCGATGTGTATTTTTTGTTTTTACCACTTTCGTCTACAGCTAATTTCGTTTAAACGACTTTTTTTTCGAATGCAAGTCCGTTTCGTTTTTAAAACAGATATTTGATTAAAATTTCCACTAAAATGAAAGCCTTGACACATTTGTTGTTGTTGGAAGATGACGCTATTGAAATCATGAAATTTGAACGCGTTATTCAAAAGTTAGCCACTTCTTTTACCCTCTCCATTGCCCATGATGGAGCTATAGCTTTAGAAATCCTGCAACAAGCCAAGGAGCATTTGCCCGAATTGATTCTTTTAGATTTGAAAATGCCCAATTTTAATGGGATAGAATTTTTACGAAGTGTCAAAAAAGAACCCGCTTGGTGTCATATTCCCTGTGTGGTTTTAACCACTTCCGATAACCGAATCGATTTGATGGATTGTTACCGGGAAGGCATTGCTGGGTATTTTTTGAAACCCTTGCGCTACGACGATTATGTGGCACTAATTCAATCCATTCTAGCGTATTGGAACAATAGTCATTTAGTTTAAAAGTCAGTATGTACGGTATTTTTATCAACGCAATTAAAGAGTGTGCCCTCCAAAATGAAGGGCATCAGGTTTGGCGACAAGTCTGTGAATCGGCAGGGTTGGAGGATGATTTTTTTATCAACTCCGAGTTTTATCCCGACCCCATTCTTGATAATATTTTAAAAGCGTTAGTGCACTACTCTGGAAAGACCACGGCCGATTTGTATTATCAAATCGGATATTGGTGGGCGTTGCATTCGGTACCAAAATTGTATTATGGAAAATTTGAAAAAGGTGTTCTCGCTTACCGACAATTTCTTTTAGATTTCCCACTTTTTATCAATCGGTTGTCCTTGATTTATGATAAGCTAACCCTAACTCAATTTCGATCGATTAACTTTTCCGAGGAGGCCATTGATTTTTTTCATACGCCCTACCGACTGAATGATCCTCGTTTTTCAGAGGGCCTTTTACACGGTTTTGCAGCGCTATTTACGGTTCCTAACCAAAGCTTTTCTTTGCATCTATTAGATAGAACTGGAGATTCATTTCATTATCGTATTCAATTTTTATGAGTGCCTCAATGTTTCATTTTGATCGGGATACTTTTTCTACACTATTTCCCTTTTATATGGTGGTAGACAAAAATCGTATGCTGCGTCATTTCGGCCCCAGTCTTCATAAAATGGTGCCTGAATTGCAAGAGAATACGTTGTTTGAAACCTATTTTCAATTCAAAAACCCTAATTTTCCCCAAGGAAAAGCGTTTGTTTTTGAAAAGCTAACCGACTCTTTACTAGTTATTAATGTGATTACCCAATCGCGTACCTTTTTGCGCGGTCAATTTCTAGAGCATCACGATGAGTATCTTTTTGTGGGTTCTCCTTGGGTTTCCAATATTGAAGAATTGCAAGAGAAGAAGTTAGATATCGGCGATTTTGCTTACCACGATTCGAGTGTTGATATGCTCAATATGTTGCGAAGTTTAGAAATCAGTAACAGCGATTTGAAGTACATGGTACACGCCATTTCGGGTCAGAAAAAAGAGTTGCAACGCGACAAGGAGGAAATTAAAAAGTTGTCTTTAGTTGTAAGTACCAATGAAAACGGAGTGTTACTTTCTGATTTTCACGGCGAAATATTCTGGGTAAATCCTTCGTATTTAAAAATGACGGGGTATGGAGAGGAAGAGGTGCTAGGTAAAACACTATATGATTTGGGCTTAATTGAGCACACCAATAAAAATACCTTACTCCAAATGTTGATAGCCTTTCGGGATGCCCAATGGTTTGATTTTGAAGTACAACACAAACATCGGGACGGAGGCGCTTTTTGGGCGCGTATCAAAGGGCAACCCGTATTTGATCAACTTGGAAATTTCATCGAATATTATACAATCATTGAGGATATTACGCCCAAGAGGGAAATGGAAGATCGACTACGAGAATCTGAACAACGTATGCGAACGTTGATTCTTAATCTTCATGATAGTATTTTGTTGGAAGATGAAAATCGACGTATTTTATTGGTCAACCAAAAGTTTTGCTCCATGTTCGGAATCCCAGTTGACCCTGAACATTTGATTGGTGCCGATTGTTCTAATTCAGCCCAAGAGTCCAAATTTCACTTCCAAAATCCAGAAGGGTTTGTACAACGGATAGAAGAAATTTTGGTGCAAAAAGAAACCGTTATCAATGAGGTCTTGGAGCTAAAGGATGGCCGTTTTTTTACTCGTACTTATATTCCGATTGTGATAGACAAAGTACATAAAGGTCATTTATGGGCCTATCAAGACATCACTTTGGAACGCAATTTTCAGGAAAATTTAAATTATGAAAAAGAAAAGTACCGACGCATCATTGAAAACATGAATATTGGGTTGTTGGAGGTGGATAATGAAGATAATATTCTACTAACCAACCAGCGTTTTTGCGCGATGAGTGGGTATACTCCAGAAGATTTAATTGGAAAAAAAGGAGTCGATGTTTTTCTCAACGAAGAAGCCCGACGCTTAATCAGTGAAAAATCGGAACTGCGTAAAAGTAAGATTTCCGATTCGTATGAGTTGGAAGTGACCGATAGTAAGGGCGAGGAACGTGTTTGGTTGGTCAGTGGTGGTCCGAATTACGATATTAAAGGATCGGTAATAGGGTCGATTGGACTTCATTTTGATGTTACTGAGACCCGAAATTTGGAACGACTTCGAGAGGAATTGTTGGCCAAGTTAGAACAACAAAACCGGCAGTTAAACGAGTATGCTCAAATCGTATCCCACGATTTAAAGTCGCCATTGCGAAGTATTCACTCGCTCATCACGTTCATAAAAGAAGATAACAATCAAGCGTTTAATAGTGTTACGGCACAGTATTTTGAAATGATTCAGGAGAAAGTAGAAAAGATGGAACGTCTTATTCAAGGGATCTTATCCTACTCGCGCATCGATCATACCCAATACAAAACCGAACAAATCAATTTAAATCAATTAATTCAATCTGTCACTTCTATTATTGAAGTGCCTCTACACATTACGATTCGTGTCAATCGTGAACTCCCCACTGTTCAAGGAGATGCTTATCGCTTACAACAACTATTTCTTAACTTAATGACCAACGCCATTTTATATAATGATAAAGCCGAAGGGTGGGTCGAAATTGACTACCAAGAGGAACCGCATCAGTTTACCTTTAGCATTCGCGACAACGGAAAAGGTATTTATGAAAAAGATGTAAAACGAATTTTCAAAATGTTTGAATTTCTTAATCCTAATGACCGTTCTACGGGAATTGGTCTCACCATTGTTAAGAAGATTCTCGACGATATGCATGAAAAGATATATCTTGAAAGTGAGCCCGGCGTAGGCAGTGTTTTTTACTTTACCCTTCATAAATATGGCACACGAGCAACCTAATTTAGACTATGTACATCGTTTGACCGACGGCGATACCTTTTTAAAGAAACGGTTAATTGCCGTGATGGTTTCTGAATTTCAGGCCGATTATACCGAGTATAAAAAAGCAAGTGCTGAATTTGATTTTAAGAAAATAATTACATTTGTACATCGACTAAAGCATAAGATTGGATTTTTGGGGATGGAATATTCGTTTCAAATTGCACATAAGTATGAAGAAGAGTTGCATAAAAATGAGGGTCGCCTCGCGCCTGAATTTGAATATATTATGACTCAAATAGAGGACTTTATTAATACCCTTGAAGAAAGATGAAATGTATCATAGTAGACGATGAGTTGTTAGCACGTGAAGTATTAAGTCATTTGGTCTTAAAAACGCCTGATCTCTTGATCGACGGGGTGTTTACCAACGCCATTGAAGTAATGAAGTATTTAAATACGAATCCGCGCTTAGATGTGATTTTTTTGGACATTCACTTGCCAAACTTCTCTGGATTTGATTTTTTACAAACTATCAAGAATCCTCCCTTGGTTATTTTGGTCACCAATGACAAAAACCTAGCACTGGAAGCGTTCAATTTTGATTGTATCGTAGACTATTTGGTCAAGCCTATTACGCAAAGCCGCTTTGAAAAAGCGATGGAACGGGTTCGACAAAAAAAAGCTGTACCCGCCAACCAAAAATCGGTAACCCCAAAAATCACTCAAGAAATCTATGTAAATATTGATAAGCGCCTCATAAAAATAGACCTCAATAGCATTGATTATATCAAAGCCAATGGTGATTATATTATTATCAAAACAGAGACTCAAAATTATGTAGTGCATACTACGTTGTCTAAGTTACAAGCCAAACTTCCCCCTGAGTTTTTTGTAAAAACCCATCGTTCGTTCATCATTAATTGTGCAAAAATCATCGATATTAAAGATTCGACGGTATTAATTGGAAAAGAAATTATACCTGTTAGTAAGAATAATCGTATAAACCTCATCGAACGAATCAACCTTATCTAATGGTAAAATGTCATTTCGTCGAAAGGTAAGCCGTTTTTGTCGTTAGATACTCCTCCAAAGTCGAAAAAATAAATTTGACAGAAGCTTCCTTATTAGTTTTGGGGAGATGAATTTCCAAACCCAGATTTACCGTGGATAAAGTCATATTTAATAATAATTTAGGTGTGCTTTCGGAATCTTTTTTTTGCCTCAGCGACCATGGCGTTGTTCGTACTTTTTCGTATACCCAATTGCGAAAAATACAATTGCAAAAATTTCGAGATAATACCGCCAACGTTCTCATCCTTTTAATAGCAGCAGTGATCTTATTGTGTTCTTTTATGGTTCACGCACAAATTATGATTATTATTGGAATTGTGCTGTTCTTTGCTGTTTTTTTTACGATCAATATGCTCTTGAACAAAAAATATGTGTATAAAATACAGTTGATTACCCACCAGTATCAACCCATACACATCAAAGTGCATCATGAAGGTCGTGAGGATGCTAAATTAATCGTCAAAAAAATAAAGGAACGATTGCAACCCGAGGAATCGTATTTGAAAGCCGTATAATGAGTGCAAAACACTACATTATTGTGTACGATACGACAAAAGGTTTTTCCTCCTTTGTAAAAAAAAATTTTGGAAAAACCTATCCCATAGCTGCCTGTACGTCGAAAAAAAAGTTCAGTGCAGCACAATTTAAAAGCTATACCATTTGCTTTTTTATTGTCAATGATATCAGCGACCTCCTTAATCTTGTGCGCTTAAACACCCTGGAAATCCCAGTGGTCGTGGGCACAGCAAGTAATATTTTGGACAGTAAAATTGATTTTGTTAAAAATGAACGCATGTTCGCCTTGGATTTTAGTCAAAGTAAAGAAGCGCTATTCCTTCAGTTACAATACTACCTCCAAGTCCTACCATAAAGGGTTGAATTTCTTCTAGGAGTTTTAGAGTGTGCTCCTTTAAGATTTAGATGCTAACCGGGTTCTGCAGTAGGCGGCAGATGTTTTTTAGGGTTATAAAATAAATCCCGGTTAGTACTACCCAAATTTAGTAAGCTAAAAGTCCCAAAAGGGACATTTTTATTTCAAAACTTTTTTCTGTTGGGCTACAAATCCATCGGCTTGCAGTTGCAAAAGCTCTCTAGCGCCTTTCCGCTTGTAGTCGTACAACGCTTTGTCTTCTCGAAGGTCGTCATACACCCGATCATAAATCGCAGCACCAGTTTGTTGTTGCAGTTTACTCTGATAGCGGTTTTGCTCCAACACCGTTTTCAACGCCATCTCTTGATCTTCTAGTTTAAAATCATATTCCCCTTTGGGCGACAGCATTTTGGTAATCACGGGCGCCGTTTCAATCGCCAAAAACAACAGCATGATAAAAAACGACGGCAATAAAGGCAGTTTTCCTAACGCATTGATCCGCGCCATGAGTCCGTCAAATCCGTCAATGACCGGCTGCGTTTCACTCACTTTTTTATCTACCACAGCTTGTAAGGTTTTGGCCCGTACCTCGCGCTCGGTAAGGGTGACGGCCGATACTTTTTTTAACGAATCCAGCTGTAAAGCAGCGCGGTCGTAAGCAGCGCGTTTTTCTTTGTAAATCGGACCCTTACCCATTTTCTTTGTACCCGTCGTGCCTTCCGCTTCGGTGATGAAGGCTTGGTACAAGGCAGCGACTTCCTTCTCTTTAGTAGCAATCAAACGTTTTACGCTGTCCATGGCGGCTTGGTTTTGGTCTAAATCCGATTTATATAAATTAGCCACTTGCGTTTTGTTGGCGAGAGCCATATCGTTTTTCTCTTTAAGAATAACGGTATTGATTTCTTTTTCAAAAATTTTGATCTCCAAGGGTTTCGAAATCACTATGGCGATAATTAAAGCCAGCGCAATACGCGGCGAGGCCTGTATGAATTCATCCAAAAACGAGTCGCGCTTTTTTAACGTCGACACGATAAAGCGGTCCAAATTAAAAATCAGCAACCCCCATACGAGTCCGAAGGCCGTTGCGATATAGTAATTATCAAATACGGTGAAGAGCGCATAACTCCCCGCCAAAAAAGCCATAAAAGCCGTAAAAAATACAGTCGCACCAATGCCGGCATACTTGTTTTGCTCGCCGTTGCTACAGCCCGCAATCAGGTCTTTGTCCACACCCGAACAAAGTAAGAAGAAACGTTTTAACATGATGATTGATTTTTGATTGATGATGATGATACAAAAGTAACGCCAAAAATGACCTTATTGTATTTTTAGCGTAACATAATTCTGTTAAATCGTTGACATACAGTCGTTTTTTTCTCTTTTTTGGGCAGCCGTTTGTTTTTTGTCCCGATGAAGGCAGGGTCCCGTTATCCGTTGCAATCTGCTCCACTGCGTTTTGCAGGATTTCCACTGCTACCGGGGCTGGGTTGAACGATTGTCGTACCGCAAGGAAGTTTTCGACTTGTATATCGATAGTTTATGGGCTGCACTGTTGCGTGAGGGGTGGAAGTAGGGTGCCGCGCACCACGGACGACCCGACCCCGTGGCACGTACTTGATAGTACTTCGGGGTTGAATCACGGGGGCACGCCCACAAAAAAAGCTGCCTCTTTCGAAACAGCTTAGCTTTTATTGGCTCAATTCCACAAAATATTTGTAAAACAATGGTATCGTTTCAATGCCTTTGAGGTAGTTGAAAATCCCATAATGTTCGTTGGGCGAGTGGATGGCATCGCTATCGAGTCCGAAGCCCATTAAGATGGTTTTGGACTTTAATTCTTTTTCAAACAGCGCCACAATGGGAATACTTCCCCCGGAACGCACAGGAATGGCAGGCACGCCAAACGTTTCGGTATAGGCTTTATTGGCGGCTTGGTACCCAATGCTGTCAATCGGGGTCACATACCCTTGTCCGCCGTGGTGGGGCGTCACTTTGACTTTAACCCCAGCGGGAGCGATGCTTTCGAAGTGTTGGGCAAAGAGCTCGGTAATTTCTTCCCAGTCTTGGTGGGGCACCAAACGCATGGAGATTTTGGCAAAGGCTTTACTTGCAATCACGGTTTTGGCGCCTTCGCCGGTATAGCCTCCCCAAATGCCGTTGACATCCAGCGTGGGACGAATCGAATTGCGTTCGTTGGTAGAGTAGCCCGCTTCGCCATAAACCTCGGCAATGTCGAGTGCTTTTTTGTAGGCGTCTTCACTATACGGACGTTTCGCCATTTCGGTACGCTCGGCTGCAGATAATTCTTCGACTTTATCGTAAAAACCAGGAATGGTAATGTGGTTGTTTTCATCGTGCAGCGAGGCAATCATTTTGGCTAAAATATTGATGGGGTTTGCTACAGCGCCACCATACAAGCCCGAATGCAAGTCGCGATTGGGTCCGGTCACTTCGACTTCCACATAGCTCAAACCGCGCAATCCCGTAGTGATTGAGGGTTGTTGGTTGGAAATCATTCCGGTATCAGAAATCAAAATCACGTCGTTGGCCAATTTTTCTTGGTTGCGTTCCACAAACCAGCTCAGGGATTTAGAGCCCACCTCTTCTTCGCCTTCGATCATAAATTTGACATTACAGGGCAAGGTGTTGGTTTGAATCATGTACTCAAACGCTTTGACGTGCATGTACATTTGTCCTTTGTCATCGCATGCGCCACGCGCAAAAATGGCCCCTTCGGGATGGATTTCGGTGGTTTTTATGATCGGTTCAAAGGGTGGCGAGTCCCACAATTCAATCGGATCGGGCGGTTGCACATCGTAATGCCCATAGACCAACACAGTGGGCAAATTGGGGTCGATGATTTTCTCGCCAAATACGATAGGGTAACCGGGAGTTTCACATAATTCGACCACATCACAGCCGGCGCGGAGCAAACTTTCTTTGACGGCATTGGCCATGTCTATAACATCTTGTGCATAGGCACTATCGGCACTGACGGAGGGTATTTTGAGGATGTCAATTAGTTCGTTGATAAAACGATCTTTATGGGTTTGAACGTATTGTTTAATCGTATCCATGTTTGATTTTTAATTACTATCTTCAAATATACAAATTCAAAAGCCAATCTTTTTCATTTCTAAATCGCAATTTTCTCCTGAAGTACTTTTTTATCGAAATTGATTGTTGCGGTTTGGAAATTCAAAATAATGCCTATATTTGCACTCACCATTTTGCGGGTGTGGCGAAATTGGTAGACGTGCCAGACTTAGGATCTGGTGCCGCAAGGCGTGTAGGTTCGAGTCCTATCACCCGCACAAATCCAGACGAGAGTCTGGATTTTTTTTTTGCGTGTAGGTTCCCCCGAAGCGAAGTTTATCCTAAGAGGAACGATTCAGGGTTGTTTTTTGAGGTGAAAAATTGCATGAATCGCTCAATTTTTTTCGTCTACAGTTAATAACGCTTCGTCTTTCTGTTAAGAACTTCTCTTTATAAAGATTAACAGTATCAAAAGCTTACTTATTTTTGTACCATTCCGGTTAGGGTTTATGAAAAAGAGTACCGTTATGATTGCATTAGTAGTAGCATTTATAGGCATTGCCCTGGTGACAGGCGCCCTATTTTATTTATACAGTTCCAACGAAGTGGCCAAAACCAAACAGGAAACTGGCGAATTGAAAGTGGATCGTGCCAACCGAGCGATAGATGATATCCAAGAAGAAATTGTTGAAACTAAAGAGCAATTGGTCGAAACCGAGAGTAAATTGGAAGAAGCCAAACCCAACCTTGAAGCACTAATTGCCTCCGATAACATTCCGATTGTAGAAATCACGGACACCGATTTGAGTGAATCGCGTGAAGTCAATGAAGCCCGAAAAAAAGGGGAGCGCTTAACGTATATTCATCAACTTAAATTTAATTTGGTGAATACGGGGAAGTTTTCATTGAAGGATGTTATTTTTTCCATCAAAGACATTTACACCGAAAATGGCGCTGGCCGCAAGAAAAAAGCAAAAGATTACACTTATATGGGCCGCACTTTTAGCACTGAAGATGTGGGGGCTTACCAAAATGTAGAAATTCCAACGCTCAATTTAAAGTCCAAAAAACAAGTGTATGTCTGTAATTTACCTTCCAGCTTCGGAGTGGGCGATTATTATTTTGACATTATTTTGGAGTGGAATGGCGGGTTTTACCAAATGCATGTGGATGTTGAAGAACTCAACGGGAAACTCAAATACCGCTATCAATTTTACGACATCGACGGCAAAGCCATTGATTTCAAAAAAGTAGAAGAAAAGATGATACCTTAAAAAATGCCCCAAATAGTGTCTAACTTTTTGGGGCATGTTCAAATGTGGGCTTTTCATTTATTTTGTGGAATCGATCCAACGTTGTACTTTTTGTTCCAACAAGGCAAGAGGCATTACTCCTGATTCCAAAACGATTTGATGGAATTTCTTGATGTCAAAGCGTTGGCCCATTTCCATGGCGGCTTTTTTTCGTAGCTCCATAATTTTGAGCTGTCCAATTTTATAGGAAAGCGCTTGCCCAGGAATGGCCATGTAACGCTCAATTTCGGCGATAATGCTCGCTTCACTTTCGGCTTCGTTGGCCAAAGAATAGGCGATAGCTTGTTCCCGAGTCCATCCTTTGGTGTGCATTCCGGTGTCGACAACCAAGCGAATGGCGCGGTGCATTTCACTGCTCAACATGCCAAAGTATTGGTAGGGATCGCGGTAGAGTCCCAATTCAAATCCTAAACTTTCGGTATACAATGCCCAGCCTTCGCCATAAGCGCCAAACCAGTTGAATTTACGGAAGTCAGGGAGACTTTTGTTTTCTTGTTGCAAGGATATTTGAAAGTGATGGCCGGGGATTGCTTCGTGTAAAAATAAATCTTCATCCCCATAGTAATTGTATTTTGTCACATCGGGAATAGGGACGTAGAATGTGCCCGGGCGCGATCCGTCGGTGGCGCCTTGTACATATTCGGCACTGGCTGTTTTTTCACGAAAAGCCTCTGTCCTTTTTACGCGAAAAGGCGTTTTGGGTTGCAAGGCAAATAGCTTATCGACATTGGGTTTGATGGTGGTATGAATTTTTTCAAAATTGGCAATAACTTCCTCAGGCGACTTGAAGGGCATGAGTTCTTTTTTGTTGCGCACGAAATCAAAAAATTCAATGATACTCCCTTTGAATCCAACTTGTTTTTTTACCTTCTCCATTTCACTTTTAATACGAGCCACCTCTTGTAGTCCCAATTGGTGAATTTCATCGGGGGTTTTGGTCGTTGTTGTCCATTGTTTGGCGAGCGCGGCATACCAGGTTCTCCCACCTTCTAAACTACCGATTCCGCTACTTTTGCGCGATTGTGGCAAATAATCGTTTTTTAAGAAGGCGACCATTCGTTGAAACGAGGGAACCAATTGGTTTTGAATCGTTTCACGGTAGGCTTTGGTCAGTTTCTGTTGTGTTGCCGCATCTATCGTTGAAGGTAATTTGGTGATTGCGGTGAAGTACAAATGGTTTTCCAGTTTTTCGGTGACCATATCTTCAAATTGTGGAATTAATTTTTCGGTCAATGCTTTGGGAAGCACGTATCCTTTTTTCATTCCTTTTTTCATCGCCACTTGAGCCGAATCCATCCACATGGCAAACAATTCCATTCGACGTAAAAAGTTGCGGTAATCTTTTTCATTTTTAAAAGGTTGCGCACTTTCTGCACCTGCATACTGGCCCATGGTTAAATGCGTTCCTGAGAATTGATTGATAGGGAGATAATGTGTGGGATGTTTTAAAAGTTCCTCACCTACAGCAACTTCCCATTTTATGATATCGTAACTAATTTTTTCTTCAGCCGTTAGTGATTCATAGTCCACATCGGCCAACTGGATTTTGGTTTGCATGTAAAATTCTTGTTGAGCTTTTCGATAACTCTCGGTCATTTCAAACTGCAATTGGTCGTTGAATTTCGATTGACCATTTACTGTGGCATCCAAGGGATTAAGACGGTTTTTGCCTTCAAAATAGGTTTGTGTTATTTTTGAAAAATCAACGGTTGTGTTGTTTTTTTGACAGCCAAGAGCACCAAAGAGGCTTAACAAACATAGGAAAGCTAATTTTTTCATGTTTTATGAATTTAATGCTTCAACTACGATTTCGGGATCTTTAAGCATGTCCTTCAACATGTTTTCAATGCCATTTTTAAGCGTAAAAGTAGAAGAGGGGCAACCGTTGCAGGAGCCTTGCAATACTACTTTTACACGCTTCGATTGTTCGTCAAATGAATCAAAAAGAATGTTGCCCCCATCGGCCGCTACAGCAGGTTTTACATATTCTTCCAAGATGTTGATGATTTGTTGTGAGGTGGTATCCAAATGATCAAAATTCTTGATTTGCTGCTTTTCCTGTTGTGGCGCTTGCTCCAAAAGGTTTTCCTCCACAACGACGCCACCGTTTTCAATATATTCTTTGATAAACGTACGCAATTCTATGGTTACCTCACCCCAGGAGGCGATATCGTATTTGGTGATGGAGATGTAATTTTCGTCGAAAAACAATTCTTTGACAAATGGAAATTGAAACAAAGCTTGGGCTAGGGGAGATACTTTGGTGGCATCTATATTTTTAAATTCGACCGGATGAGGCGTGATTTTTCGGTTAACAACAAATTTCAAGGTTGCGGGATTCGGGGTGGTTTCGCCATAAACAGAAATCGGAATCTTTTTTGGAGCTGTATCCTCCAAAAGTACTTTTCCGCCCTGTGCTAGGAAGTTTTCTATCTGTTCGGCGACTTCCTCTTGAACATCAGTCCATTCTACAATGCTAAACCGTTCAATAGCCACAAAGTTCCCAGAAATATAAACCGTTTTCACAAAAGGGAGGTAGAACAATTTTTGGGCTAGCGGCGAATTTTGGGCTTCGTCAATGTTTTTATATTCATAGTTTTTTCCGCGGGTTAAAAAATCAGAAAATTCAAATTTTAAAATTGTAGGAATTTGGGTTTTTTTTATCGTAATTTTCATGTATTTAAGGCTATTTTATGCAAATTTAACAAAGTTATTTTTGAGAATATTTATATTTGATGATTTAAACAATTAATTAACAAAATTATAGTTATAAAAGAAATGTTTTTTGTTTCAAATTAGATTTCAAATGAGATTAAAATTAACCCTTTTTTTATTGGGAATGCAACTTGGATTCTCACAAGCCATAAATGTTAACTTAAACACGTATACGGTTCCTCAGTTAGTAACCCAAGTTTTATTCTCAGGAGGCTCAGGTGGAGCAGCTTGTGTGGGAACCATTTCTAATGTAACATGGAGTACGGGAACTAATTTTGGTTCCAATACAGCAGGGCAACCCGATAATGGAATTGGTTATTTTACCAATGTGAATACCACATTTCCATTGGCTAACGGAGTGATATTGAGTACGGGTAGGGCTACAGCTGCTGCAGGACCTAATGCCAATACACAAAATAACGGTGCTTTTAATTGGCCTGGGGATGCAGAGCTTTTTAATTATATAGCTGCCTTAGGAATTGATCCTCAGTTAAATAGTTATAATAATGCAACGATTTTAGAGTTTGATTTTGTTCCTTTTGCAAACAGTATGAGTTTTGATTTTTTGTTTGCTTCGGAAGAATATGGAACATTTCAATGTTCTTTTTCCGATGCATTTGCTTTTTTTCTTCAAAACACTACACAAGGAACCCCAGTCACAAATTTAGCCTTAGTGCCAAATACTAACGATCCCATATCGGTGACGACTATACGAAGTGATGCTTACAATACCGATTGTGGGTCTGTTAATCCAAATTTCTTTGGAGTGTATAATTTGGAAGGGCCATTGATTACAGCCACAAATTTCAATGGGCATACCATTCGAATGACGGCTTCTTCTTCAGTAGTTCCTGGTGAAACCTACCATATTAAACTAGTGATTGCCGATCGAAATGACCAAAGTTATGATTCCGCTGTATTTTTAGCAGGAGGTAGTTTTGATATCGGGGAATTAGATATTGCTTCCGATCCAATAACAGGAGGGTTACCCGGATTCACCTTGGCAGAAGGTACTGCTTTGTGTGCGGGTAGTCCACAAAATATTGTTGTAGGAACCTTGATTCCAGGAGCTACTTACAACTGGTTCAATGGAACAGCCTTAGTACAATCAGGGCCCTCCAATGTACTTTCGGTATCGGCGCCAGGTACATATTCGGTTGAAGTAATCGCACCAGGAGGATGTCAGATACCAGTCTCCAACACTTTCTTAGTAGAGGTGTTTCCACCGCTACCAGCCGGAACACCATTAGATTTGTTTAATGTGGGGTTAAATACCATTTTTAATCTTTCCACAAATACACCTTTAATTTTAAATGGTATTCCAAATTCTGGAGACTTTGCGGTTAGCTATTATGCAAGTCTTACAGATTTACAAAATCAACAAAATGAAATAACCAATATTAATGCCTATCCTTCATTGTCAAATGGGCAAACTATTTACGCATTGATATACGATCAATTTGGTACATACCCTTGTTTAACAATTCGTACTTTTACCTTGAATTATGCTGCGGTTTGTCCAACAATAACAAATCCCTCTAGTAATCAAGTGTTGTGTGAGGGTGGAGATCCCATTGTATTTGGTGTAACTACTAGTGCTACAGCAGCAAACTCCATCAAGTTTGTCTATTTCAATGCACCTCAAACAGGGGACGCAATGTATACTGGAGGTACTGTACTAGGGACAGTAACTCCTGCCGCAGGTGTGGCTACTTATGATGCAGGTGTGCTAGGGACAACAGGCTCTTTGCCAAATACTCCTGGCACTTATTATGTGTATGCCGTTTTAAATCCTACCCCATCTGATGCAACCTGTCGTCCCAATCAATTGATACAAGTTGTAGTAAATGATGGAGCGAATGCAGGAATAGATGGCTCTGTTACCATTTGTGAAACCAATACAGCTACAATTAATTTAAATACGCTCATATCGGGACAAGATCCGGGGGGCACATGGGTTAGAGCAACGGGAACTGGAGGTGTGTTCAATGCGGCGGCGGGTTCATTTACTCCAACAGCAGGAAGTACTTCGAGCACCTTTACGTATACCGTTAATGGAATACCTCCCTGTTCCAATGATTCTAGTGTTGCTTCTGTAATCATTAATTCGCAACCTGACGCCGGCCTTGATGGACAAATTCAAATTTGTGAGACAAGTGTGACTACCATCAATTTATTCTCTTTGATTTCTGGAGAAGAAACAGGCGGGACATGGGTTCGAACCACAGGTACAGGCGGTGTTTTTAATGCCACTGCTGGAACATTTACACCCGGAGCTGGAGTTACTACTAGTACATTCACTTACACTATAGTAGGGGCAGCCCCTTGTGTAGATGATAGTAGTGTGGCAACAGTAAATGTTGTTTCACAGCCCAATGCTGGGACTAGCGGATCGGTTTCCATTTGTAGCAATGATCCCTCAACTATAGATTTAAGCACGGTTATTTCAGGACAGCAAACTGGAGGAGTTTGGACGAGAACGACCGGTACTGGGGGTGTTTTCAATGCCGCTGCGGGGACTTTCACCCTTACCGTGGGAGCTACTTCAAGTTCGTTTACTTACACTATCTCTGGAGTTCTTCCTTGTGTGCCTTCTTCTAGTATCGCTTCAGTGAACATAGTGCCACAATCCAATGCAGGGGTTGATGGCGCCACTACCGTTTGTGAAACCAGTACAGTAGCTATAGATTTATTCTCCTTAATTACAGGAGAACAAACGGGAGGAACTTGGACAAGAACTTTAGGGTCTGGTGGTGTTTTCAATGCAGCGGCAGGTACATTTACCCCTGCTCTCGGTGCAACCTCTAGTATATTTACTTATACTTTAACAGGAACTACACCTTGTGCAAATGACTCCAGTGAAGTAGTTGTCACTATTCAGCCCCAACCACAAGCGGGTATCGATGGAGGATTAACTATTTGTAACACTAGTGCGACGGTTATCGATTTGTTTACGCTAATCACTGGGGAGCAAACGGGAGGTACTTGGACAAGAACGACCGGTACAGGAGGAACGTTCAATGCCGCCCTAGGTACATTTACCCCTTCTTTAACAACCACTTCAAGTACCTTTACCTATACCGTAAGTGGTGTAGCTCCATGTATTGCGGATAGTAGTGTTGCTACGCTTACGGTCAATGTTCAGCCCACTGCGGGGAATGACGGTTCAATTGCTGTTTGTGAAACTAGTACCGCAGCTGTCAATCTATCTTCCCTGATCACTGGGGAACAAACCGGAGGGATTTGGACTCGTACTACTGGAACTGGGGGTACTTTTGATGCTTTGGCAGAGACATATACTCCTGCGCCAGGTGCTACCACAAGTACATTTACCTACACGGTTAATGGTGTTGCTCCCTGTGGCCCCGATTCCAGCATAGCAACCGTTTCTATTTCAGTTGCTCCCAATGCCGGAAATGACGGTTCCTTTACAGTTTGTCAGTCTTCAACCCCCATTAACTTAGCCGATATTATCACGGGTGAGCAAGTTGGTGGTTCATGGATTCGAACTGGAGGTACAGGAGGAACATTTAATGCTGCTGCAGGAACTTTTATTCCCGGTTTTAATGCAACTCTAAGTACGTTTACTTACACGGTTTCTGGCGTTGCTCCATGTGTCTTCGATAGTAGTATTGCTACCGTAAATCCCATCACCGCTCCCACAGCCAACACCCCCACCCCTTACGAAGTGTGTGATGACAACAACGATGGTGTGGCTTGTACTTTTGTGTTGAGCACTAAGACTCCAGAGATTACTACCAATCCCAACGTGCAGGTGAGTTACCACTTAA
>NZ_JBEILJ010000052.1:0-16760 GCF_040379285.1 Flavobacterium sp.
CACAGAGTTTCACAAGGTTTTTTACCGCATTGTCTTAGTCGCAGTCGCAGTTTTCAGTGGGTTTAGAGTGATAAAGAACGTTTTGGGTTTATCGGGTTGAATGGGTTTAAAAGTGGAGCTGGGAAAGTACATCAATTTGACAAATTAGCACATTTACAACTCAGAATCTTAGTGACTTAGTGGCTATAGTTTCAGGTGGAGTAAAAAGTGGAGTTTAGTTTAAATGTTTATTAGGTTTAATAGTGTAACGGGAAATAGGTTGATACGTTCATTTTCAAATTGGCAAATTTTCAAATTGGCTCATTGACTCATTGGCACATCGGCACATTGACTCATTCCAAAGCAATCCAATCGATAAGCAGCGTGAAATCTTCTTCCTGTTTATTGGCAATAAGAAAACTAATTTGAGCGATGCGGTCAAAATTAAAGTTAGGCATCGCCAACATACGACCTCGGAATTGAGGGTAAAAGTCTTTCAGGGGCAATCGAATTTCCTGCCACTGATCATTGGTGAGAAAAGGTTGGACGTATGATTCGGGTTGGTTTCGCGTGCTTTTGAGACGAAACTCATAGCGTTTGCCATCGCCTTTTACACGAAGAACTACGTGGGTTTGATCGGGCGTAAGCGATTGGGCAGTGTCCCATTGAACAGAAGCAAAACCTCCGTTATAGGCTAGGGAAACCTGACCCGAGAACACGCCATGGCCTTCGGGAGAGAGGCGAATTGTACTGCTGGAAACCCCGCCCATGACGCCATCATTGACGATACGCCATTCCCGCAGATTGGTTTCGGAGGTAAACGTAACTATTTTCTTTCGTGGCCCTTCATGGGTAAGGCAAAGCACAAGCAGGAGGCTGATGAATTTCATGGGATATTATTTTAAAAACAAAGCAGATCGCTTAAACCCTTGGTTAGCGACGTTGGATCACCACTTTCCGTTCGAAGATACGAAGATATTTTGTTGTTTGAGAAATAGAAATTTGATCGAAAGTTTATTCTAATGCAGGAGTGCTTTAGGTTGAAAAGTGGATCGGACAATCCGACAGTTGGTTTGTCAATACATGCTGGTAGCACCCAGCCTTGTTTAAAATGAAAACGAATTAGAGGACTTTGAAGTTTTAAGTAAGGATGAAAAAACCAAATTATCAAAGTAAAGATTGAAAATCAGCGCTATCGCTGTCGGGAGCAGATTAGCCATTGATTATGTGATTTCTCCTCCGTCGAAATGACAAACTGGGCGTAAAAAAATTAGTTTTCGCTGTGCAAAAACGCTTTCTATGTATCAATTTAGCAATAACTTACGTTGAAAAGAAACATTCCCAACCGACGCGCTGTCATTTCGACGTTAGGAGAAATCGCATCCCAATCTTCATGCGCTAGTTCAGAAAAAGGTTTCGTTCCCGGTGATTATTGATTTTTGCTGTTATGTGAAATCTATAATCAGCTCTAGCAACAATACGGGCTTATTCCAGTTTCTATTCGTACTTTTGCCCAAAATTCATCCTTATGCATTTCATCTCTGAAGATCTGGAGCACTATGTGGAGCAACATTCGCAAGACGAACCCGAATTGTTGGTGCAACTCTTTCGCGAAACGCACCAAAAAGTATTGCAACCGCGTATGCTCAGCGGACATTTCCAAGGTCGGGTGTTGAGTATGCTGTCGAAAATCATTCGCCCCAAACACATACTCGAAATTGGAACGTATACTGGATATGCTGCTCTTTGTTTGGCCGAAGGTTTAGCCCCTGAAGGCACATTGGATACCATTGACATCAAAGAAGAATTGGTGGGCATCCAACAAAAATATTTCTCCCTTTCGCCTTGGAAAAATCAAATCACGGCGCACTTAGGAGATGCCCTAGAAGTGATTCCAACGCTGGATAAAAAATTTGACTTGGTCTTTATCGACGCCGATAAAGAAAACTACATCGCTTATTTCCACCTCATCGTACCCATTATGAATCCGGGCGGCATTATTTTATCCGACAATGTACTGTGGAGTGGAAAAGTCTTGGAGGAATTGGACCCACGTGATACCAGTACGAAAGTGTTGTTGGAATACAACACCCTTTTGAAAAACGATCCGCGTGTGGAAACCGTGTTGCTGCCCATCCGCGATGGATTGACGGTAAGTCGGGTACTTTAATTATTGTTTTAAAACGTACTTGCGAAACAAGCGGTACGTACCATAGCCATAAACCGCGCCAAAAAAGTATCCGGTCAAAATATCGCCAGGGTAATGCAAGCCCAAGTAAATGCGACTGTAGGCAAAAATCAAAGGAAACAAGAACAACAGGGCGGCATACTTGTAATAGGGCCGCAACAGCGCAAAAATTACTACCGTCGTGGCCATCGAATTGGTGGCATGTCCCGAGTAAAAACTAAATGAATTGCTGTGTTTCACTACGCGAATCAACCCTTCGAGTGCTGGCTCATTGCAAGGCCGTAAGCGCATGAAATAATTTTTAAAGGCATTGGCGGATTGATCGGTAACTACCAACAACAGGGCCATAAAGAGCAGCAGGTAAAGAAACGAAACCCGACCCAATTTGCGGTATACTACATAAAAAACCACGATAAAAAAGGGAGTCCAGTGGAGTTGCTTGGTCAAAAACAACCAATACGCATCGAAGGGTTTTGACCCTAAATTGTTAAGCCAAACAAACAGTTGTTGGTCCCAAGAAATCAATCGTGCTAGCATTACCGTTTCCTTTTAATCGGCCCCGTAAGTGATTCGATATCTTCTTCAATCGCTTTAACGGGCTGTAAAGAATCTTCGAGTAACGCATTTTCATTTAAATCAATGATGCCGCCAGGGGCCACACTTTCTTTAACCTCTTCCACTTCACGCGTAAACGAGTCCGTCAAACTGTTCATGGACTTGGTAAGGTCTTCAGTTTGGGCGCTTTTCTGAATTTCGTATTTGATTTCGTTGGTCGTACTCTTCAAATTGGCCATAAACTTCCCAAAAGTGCGCGCAAATTCGGGAATCTTATCGGTTCCAAAGAGCATCAAGGCGATGAAAATGATAAAGAGTAATTCTCCTCCCCCAATTCCAAACATAAGTCCTACTTTTTTAACGACCCAAAGGTACAAAGTTCTTTAATCAAATTTGGATTTCTCCACTTGTTTTGGCCACACATTGTTTTGGGTATCAATATCGGCAGTTTCCTCTTTCGGGTCCACCGTAATCTTCGTAATGGCTTTGTTCGTTGCAAACGTACGGCTCACTTCTTTGTCGTTCATACGCCAAATTTGTGCTGGAAAACGATGCATTTCGGTGGTACCATCTTCAAAGGTAAGTTCGACCAACAACGGCATCACCAATCCGCCGGGCTTGTCAAAAGTAACTTGGTAAAAATACTTCGGCGACTTTAAAGCAGCGCGTTCTTCGGCGGTAAAGCGTTCGTTGAGATAGGTATCTAAGGCTTGGAACTCTTTAATCACAAAAGGCTTGTTGAGTTCGGGTTTGTAATCGGCCGAACCTTCTTCAATCATATAGACCATCGGACCCACAGGCGCATTGCGACGACGGCGGTTTTTGAGAAACTCTTCCACTTCTTTGGAAGGTTCGTTGCTCACAAAATATTTTTTTACTTCTTTAACCCCGATGTCATTGTAATCGGTTGTAAAGAACCAACCCCGCCAAAACCAGTCCAAGTCAACAGCTGAAGCATCTTCCATGGTACGGAAAAAATCTTCTGGCGTAGGGTGTTTGAATTTCCAACGGTTGGCATACACTTTAAACGCATAATCAAACAACTCCCGCCCCATAATGGTTTCGCGTAAAATATTCAATCCACAAGCGGGTTTACCGTAGGCATTGTTTCCAAATTGACGAATGCTTTCAGAGTTGGACATAATGGGCTCGAGGTTCTTTTGGTCGCCACTCATGTAGGGCACTATATTTTTGGCAGGTCCACGAGTCGCAGGAAACTTTGGATCCCATTCCATCAAGGCCATGTATTCCATAAACGAATTTAACCCTTCGTCCATCCAAGTCCATTGGCGCTCATCCGAATTTACAATCATAGGGAAATAGTTGTGCCCCACCTCATGAACGATAACAGAAATCATTCCGTTTTTCACGCGATCGGTATACTTCCCATCAGGATCGGGTCGCCCCCAATTCCAACAAATCATCGGATACTCCATTCCTTGGTCTTGGGCATGCACCGAAATGGCTTTGGGATAAGGATAATCAAACGTATGGGCCGAATAACTTTTTAAAGTGTGCGCCACTACGCGTGTAGAATACTCACCCCATAATGGATTTCCTTCCTTTGGATACAGGGAAATAGCCATGGCTGTCTTACCCGCCAATTGCACCGCCATAGCGTCGTAAATGAATTTTCGGGAGGTCGAAAAAGCAAAGTCGCGTACGTTCAACGCTTTAAACTTCCAGGTTTTTTTGGCGTCAGAAAACCCTTTTTCTGCAGCGATCGCTTCGTCTTGCGTGACTACAATTACGGGTTTGTCAAACGTTTTTTCGGCCAAGGCATAGCGCTCGAGTTGGGCTTTGGTAAACACTTCTTTGCGGTTGAGTAAGTCGCCTGTCGCTTCGAGAATATGATCAGCAGGAACCGTAATTTCTACGTCAAAATTTCCGAAAGGCAAGGTAAATTCACCCGATCCCCAAAATTGCTGGTTTTGCCACCCCTCTACATCATTGTACACCGCCATACGTGGGTAAAACTGAGCGATGATATACACATTATTTCCATCGGCATCAAAATGTTCGTACCCCGAGCGGCCCCCGTCTAGCAAATAGTTGTTTACATTGTACCACCATTTGAGATGAAGTTCCACTTTTTCGCCTTTGGCTAAAGGTTTGGGCAATTCCACACGCATCATCGTTTGATTGATGGTATAGGGCATCGGATTCCCTTTGGCGTCGTTCACATATTCGATGCGAAATCCTCCGTCAAAACGCTCTTCCAGGTATTTACGAGAAAATTGCTTCACACCCATGGCAGGTTCCGTACGATCACCATTTTGCAAGGGAGACAACGAGGTACGCGACTGCTGATTTTGGTCCAGTTGCAACCAAAGGTAGTCGAGGGCCTCACGGGCATTGTTGGTATAGGTGATGGTTTCCGTACCATATACTTTTTGAGTACGGTCGTCTAATTCCACTTTAATTTTATAATCGGCTTGCTGCTGATAATATTCGGGACCCGGAGCCCCAGAAGCGGTACGGTACATATTGGGTGTGGCCAACAAATCGTACATCTGTTTGAATTTATCTGGATTTCGATAATTCGGATCCGGTTGGGGTTTATCTTGTCCCCACGCCATAAAAGTGATACAAGAAGCGAGTCCGAAAAAGGTAAGTAATGATTTACGCATAGCTATATTTTTTAGCGCCCTAAAAATACTTTTTTTTGCGGGGTTAATTGCAATAGGGCGAATTATTTTAACATTCCTTTGGAGTTCTCTCCGGTCAGCACTAACGTTTGCTTGGTGCCGTTGTATTGAAAGTGCATCATGTTTTGTTGATCCTCAAAAAGCTCGGTAAACACCGTATTTTCGACTTCCATAGGCGTTGCTTTCGGAACGTCGGGAATCGAGAAATAGCACACATATACATTGCCATCTAAGGCTTTGCTTTTGAATTGCAACGTCTTGGGTTGCCCTCCAATGGTGAGTCGCAAATGGGCTGTAAAATACTTTTTCATATCGGCGATATCGGCTTCCGTCTCTTGATCGGTGGCCAAATGGTGGCGCGTTTTGTATTTTTTATCCAACGCAGAATTTAGGTCGTCGGCAAAAACGCGGGCCGTAATTTCCATACGTTTTTTGGCTGCATTGTGGTCTACTTGAAAGATGGCTACATAAAATTTATGAGCGGAAAATCCAGAGGTTAAAAGCCACAACCCTAAACATCCCATAAGTAAGCGCTTACTCATTTTCTTTGGTTTTTAAAAATTCTACGACCAATTGTGTTAATTTGAATTGCAGACGGGTTACATTATTTGTTTTCAACAAATCGCGTACTTCGGCATTTTCGACGGCATAGTATTGAAACGCTTTGATGCGATCGGGAGGCAAACGGAGTTTATCTGTAAAATAAACCGAATCCAATTGCACTTCCATCGCTTCGAGTGCAAACTCCCGACGTTCGACTTCGAGTTCTTTTTCCAATCGTTTGGTACGCCCCGAAATGGCATTGATGAGGGGGTCCAAGGGCATTCCTCCTAAGGGAATTAATAAAAATTGCCAAGGACTAAAACGACCCGCAGTTTCCAATCGTCGTTCGGCAGGCGTATACTTTTTGGGTTTGTAATCGATAATCCCCATTTTTTGCGCATCCAAATGAATGATATTGACTTCATCCAATTGGTAAACTGCAGTTTTTATTTTGACCATCACGCGTCCTTGTTGTTGGTGAATAGGTTCGATACGCAGGTAAAAATCTTCATGTCCTACGGCACTAAACTTTAAGGCCTCTTGCTGTTGTACGGGAATGCTAAACTTTCCTTGCGCATCGGTAACGACAGTCACTTGCGATACCATGTTGGTCACATTGATGTTGGACAATTCGTTGCGCATTTCCGAGAGCACAATACCTTCCAAACGAAAGGGTTTGGGTTTGGGTTGCGCTTGAAGCAGGGTTGCCGTGAATAAGAGTAAAATCCAGACGTATCGCATGGGGTAAAAATACCGAAATTTCAAAGGGCTTCGGTGGTATTATGCGTCTAAATTTTTGTTAATTGTTACCTTTGTCGCTTACGAAATGTTGCTTACTCATGAAAAAAATGGTGATTGCTAGCACTTCCACGTTACATGGAGGGGCATACTTAGACTACCTTCTCCCCCGATTGTCAACGCATTTTGAAGGAGTCAAAACCTTGGTATTTATTCCTTTTGCACGACCCGGCGGAATATCGCACGACGCCTACACGGCCAAGGTTCAAGAGGCTTTCGCCAAAATAGGCATTGAGGTAGTTGGGTTACATACCTTTGCCAATCCGAAACAAGCTGTATTGGAAGCTGAGGCCCTATTTACAGGGGGCGGCAATACCTTTCAATTGGTTTCGCAATTGTATGCCTTAAACTTGTGGGGGAGTTTGCGCGAGGCGATCGAACAAGGCACACCTTATTTAGGGTGCAGTGCTGGCAGTAACATCACAGGGATTTCAATGCAAACGACCAACGATATGCCGATTGTGTATCCGCCCTCGTTTGAAACGTTGGGTGCGATTCCGTTTAACCTGAATCCGCATTATTTAGATCCTGATCCGAGTAGCACCCACATGGGCGAAACGCGAGAAACCCGAATTCAGGAATTTCATGCCTATAATTCAATCCCTGTTTTGGGCTTACGCGAAGGACGTTGGTTGGACGTGGAGGGCGAATGCATTCGGTTGATGGGCCCCTGGACTGCCCGATGGTTTGTGGCCCAGGAACCCCCCGTAGAATTGGAATCGGGAACAACGTGGCCAAGGAAAGACGCATCTAAAACGTAGCTTTTGAACATAAAAAAACCTCTAGTTTCCTAGAGGTTTATCTTTTGGAGCGGAAGACGAGGCTCGAACTCGCGACAACCAGCTTGGAAGGCTGGATCTCTACCAACTGAGCTACTTCCGCTTTTGTGGATGCAAATATAAGACGATTGTTTTTATCTGTGCAAGTTTTTTATAAAAATTTTTTGCCCGACATTTATACTCTCAATTGCGCGAAAGCTAACAATTTTAGGATGAATAATTTATCCCCTTTTCCTGCTAATTTACATTGTGCTCCCGTTTCGGCCACTGAAGTGATTCCGATACGGCATGCGGTTTTGCGCCAGGGAAAACCCGTCGCTAGCTGTTATTTTCAAGGAGATGATGCGGCAACTACCCAACATTGGGGGGTATTCGAAAATGGGCTTTTGATTGGCGTTGCTTCGGTATATGCCGTAGCGCGACCCGACGCTACCAACGATCGAGAATACCAGTTACGGGGCATGGCCATATTACCTGAGCACCAAGGGAAATCGATTGGAAAACGGCTATTAACAGTCCTGGAAAATGCACTAAAATCAAACGGTGTAGAACGAATTTGGTGCAATGCTCGAACCGGGGCAGTACCGTTTTACCAACGCCTTGGTTATGTGTGTGAAGGCAACGAATTTGAAATTCCCGAAGTAGGTCCCCACTGGCGAATGGTCAAAACACTATGAGAAACGCAGGATTTTGGAGCATTGTTCTCCCGGGAATGCTTTGGTTTGGATTGATGACAAACAATCCAAAGCCCTTATATAGTCCAAAACACCAACAAACCACACTGGATTCAACCCATATTTTGTTTGAAAAAAATGGGCTGCTCAAAGACTTTTACCGGCGCACCCAATTTTCTCCCGTATGGACCGAATCAGCGCTACGCGACACCTTACTCCTGCACATCGGTCAAGCCGAATGGGAAGGATTGCGGGCCTCCGACTATGATTACACGCTCCTAGCGCAACGGCATGCACAGTTTGACAGCCTCCCCGATTCGCTACAAATAGACACCGAAATTCGTTTCAGTCGTAGTGCCTTGCGTTGGTTACGTCATGCTTCGGATGGAAAACTGAATCCTGATTTACTTTATGAAGATTGGGACTTAAAGCGTACGCCGACCCCTGTGGCACAACTGCTGCATGAAGGATTGCAGCGCCATCAGCTTTCGGCTTTACTTACAAACTGTCACCCCAAACATCCCGTATACCTAAAATTAAAACGCGCACTCCGACTCCTGAAAGCCTACCCCGATAAATTTATCGGTTTGGTCAACTTAAAGGAAGTCATTAAACCCCAACAAAAGAGTAGGTACATGCCTATCATTAAAAAACGTTTGATGTATTGGGGAGACCTCCCTGAGAAAGACACGCTGCTTACTACTACCTATGATGCCAAAACACGGGCTGCGGTACTTCGTTTTCAAAAAAGACACGGTTTGCGTCCCGATGGCATTATTGCGCGCGCAACGATAGATGCTCTAAATTATTCGCGGGATCAACGTATCGAACAGATTGTAGTCAATATGGAACGATGGCGTTGGTACCCAAAGGATTTGGGGGCACACTATTTACTAATTAACATTCCCGATTACACTTTGGTTGCTGTCAAAGCCAACGATACTGTTCAAAGGCAACGCGTGGTTGTGGGACGCGACAGTCGACGAACACCTATACTTACGTCAAAAATCACCAACCTGAATTTGAATCCGAATTGGACTGTACCGCCTACCATTTTGAAGGAAGACATTTTTCCAGTGGCTGAAAAAAACCCCTACTTTTTCCGTAAAAAAGGCTTACAAATTATCGATCGTAACAACCAAGAAGTTGCCCCCGAACTCTGGCGCTTGGGGGAAGCATATAAATACCGTTATGTTCAAAACCCGGGGCGCAACAACTCGCTGGGGTTGATGAAAATTAACTTTCCTAACCGATATACGGTGTACTTACACGATACCAACCATCGGGATTATTTTTCGCTTTCATTTCGCTCATTGAGTTCGGGCTGTGTGCGTTTGGAACGTCCCCTGGAAATGGCGGCTCATTTACTCAACGATACCTTGCAATGGCCGTTACAAAAGATTAAAGACACTACCAATATTAAGCATTATCAAAAATTACGTGAGGCCAAAATCAAAGCTTTAGAAAAAAAACAAGCCCTCGTCAAAGCCAAGAATCCGAAAGCAAAACTAGCCCCAATCCAACTTCCGAAAGCCGAGTTAAAAACCATAGTCCTTAAAATCAAAGACGATATTCGGGTACACCAATTCTATTGGACCGCTTGGGAGGAAAACGGGACACTACAGTTTAGAGAGGATATATACTGCCTCGATTCCGATTTATATACTTTGCTGCGCTATAAAAGTTGATTGCTCCAAATAGGAATTCTGTGGGGCATAAATAAAAAGACAAGAACCGTTTTGAATGGTAGGGATTATCACTTGAGCATCCTGTTGCGAAAGCGCGGGACACCCCTGACTTCTGCCTAACCGTTGGTGCCTTTGAATGTGTTGCGCTGAAACATACGTGGCGCCGTGCATCACTATGGCCCGTTCGGCAGCTTTATCATTAAATCCGGGTTCCATACCTTTTAACTTCAACGCCAAACCGTGTTTCCCAAAATAAGTCCCTCCAGTGAGATAAAACCCAAGACTGCTTTGTAGCGATTCAGGTATGTTGGAAAATTCTGTTGGGGTGATCCAACCTGAATTACGACCATGGGCAACGTAGGTATGTTGAACCACTTTAAGTTGTTGCATATCGATAACCCATAATCGCTTTTGGGTGGAAGGCAAACTAAAGTCGACGACCGTGAGGTACGGATTATTGATATTCCCTGAAGCGACTAGTTTTTGGTACCCCTGTTCGGCATAAGCAAAACAGCTCCATGAAGGATAGGAACGCGAATGGGCTGTAAGTTTTTGAAAATGAAATTGTGCTTCAGAAAGCGAAAATGAAGGCACTTTCTCAGGGCAGGGTACCGACGAAAAAGAAACCAATAAGAGCGATAAAACCAATAGAAGACCACGCATCAGGCATCCGAATTTTTAGGTTAAGTAGTATGATTTGGGATTTCAAATGTAGGGAGTTGGTTTGAAACGACCAAGAAAAATAGCACAAAAAAGACGATTAAAGTTGTATTTTATCGATTAAAGGCATTTTTATGTTAAAAATATAAGATTTTCAACCAATAAATTGACGGGCAATTTAAATTCCAATTAACTTCGCACAACCCGATACGATTCGGGAATATCGTTATATTTGCTCACCAACCCACTGTTAATGAAGCCAAAAATCGGATTTATCTTCCTCTTTTTATTGCTTTCGTTTTACGGCCTAGCTCAGGCGCCAAAGAAAACATTGCGCACTAAATTCTCGGATGAGAAATTTACCATCGATGGCGTTCTCGACGAAAAAGCATGGGCTACTGCGGATACGGCTACCGATTTTGTGATGGTTGAACCCGACAATGGTAAGTTGGAAGAACCCACCCGAAAATCGGTGGTAAAAGTGGTCTACAGCAATGAAGCTTTGTATGTGGGAGCAATTATGTACGACAGTCAGCCGGAAACCATTTTACGGGAGTTAACCATACGCGATGACTTTGCGACAGCCGATCATTTTGGTGTTATTTTAAACGGATACAACGATGGTCAACAAGATTTTCGCTTTTTTGTAAGTGCAGCAGGCGTGCAACAAGACTGTGTGTACACGGACGCGAGTGATGAAGATTTTTCTTGGGATGCCATTTGGGAGAGCGATGTTAAAATCACTGATTTCGGTTGGGTAGCCGAGTTTAAAATTCCCTATGCCGCTTTGCGATTTCCTCCCAATCCGAAACAAACTTGGGGCATTAACTTTTATCGGGAAGTGAAAACCATTCGTTTTCAATATACTTGGAATTTAATCGATAATAAAATTGGTACCGAAGCCAACCAAGCGGGAATTTTGGAAGGCATTGAAAACATCAAAACCCCTACGCGCCTTTTCTTTATTCCCTATTCGTCATTTTACCTCAACACCAACAACACCCAAAAAACAAATGGGGAACTCAAAGGCGGGATGGACATCAAATACGGAATCAATGATGCTTTTACACTAGATGCCATTTTGATTCCCGATTTTGGCCAAACCAAATTTGACAATGTAGTGCTCAACTTGGGGCCTTTTGAACAAACGTTCAATGAAAACCGTCCGTTTTTTACAGAAGGTACCGAAATGTTCAGCAAAGGTGATCTACTCTATTCGCGTCGTATTGGAGGAACACCCATTTTACAAGAAAATTTAGGACCCAATGAAGAGGTCGTGGAGCGCCCAGTCAATGTGAATCTTTACAATGCCATGAAAGTCTCCGGACGCACCGAAAAAGGATTGGGTGTGGGGATCTTGAATGCCTTGACCCAACGTATGTTTTCGGATATACGCAATACGGTTACGGGAGAGACACGAAAGGAATTGGTTGAACCTTTAACCAATTACAACTTAATGGTGTTGGACCAACGTTTTCGCAAGAATTCATCGGTGAGTTTAATCAATACCAATGTGACCCGCGAAGGCCATTTTCGGGATGCCAATGTGACGGCGTTGTTGTTTGACTTAAATACCCGTAAGAATACTTTCAACTTGAGTGGCGATTATAAAATTAGCACCATCAAACGTCCTGAGGCACGCGATTTAACAGGATACAACACATCGCTATTTTTTGGCGAAACTAGTGGCAACTATCGTTTTGGAATCGGCGGGCAATATGTGAGTACGTTTTTTGACATTAATGATTTGGGCGTCAATTTTCAAACGCATTACCATTCGTTGTATGCCAATGCTAGTTACCGCATTTTGAATCCCACCAAACGATTCAACACCTTTAGTTTGTTTTTAAACGGGTATTCAGAATTTGATAACCGAACCGGACGGGTTCAGGAATTCAATTTGCGCTACAATGTAAATATTGTGGACAAAAAAAATGATTACTACGGCTTCGGTATGAGTACACGCCCCGTAAAAGTCTATGATTTTTATGAAGCGCGGACCGAATTTGACACTCGATTTTTAACGCTTCCCGAAAACTTCTATGTATTTGCCTATATTTCTACCAATTACAACCGTCCTTTTGCCATAGATTTCAATCCTTCGTTCACCTATCACAATGAAGAGGGGCGTCGTTCGTATTATGTGCAATTGGCCCCGCGCTATCGTTTTTCCAATAAATTTTCGATGGTGTGGGACTACAGTTATACTTTTCAAAACAACAATATCGGATACACAGGACAAAATGATGTCTTGGGCGATATTTATATGGGGCGCCGCGATGTCACCACACACACCTTGGCCATCACAGGAAAATACTCCATTAATCACAATATAACCATTAATCTTATTACCCGCTACTATTGGTCGTATGCCTTATACAACCGTTATTACAGTTTGAATTCCGATGGTTCGTTAACCAATTTGGGCGCCGATGCCTTTGATGCCGATCAGAATTTCAACACCTGGAACTGCGACTTGAATTTTTCATGGTGGTTTGCACCAGGAAGTCAAATCAATATCTTGTACCGTAACAATGCCTTTTTATTTGACCGCTCCGATTTTAACATCGACACCCGTAGCAATTTCGGAAGAGTATTGAGCGCCAATAGTCTCGACCATATCCTTTCGGTTAGCGTTCGCTATTTTGTAGACTATAATTCGTTACGAAAAAAGTAAAATTCCTCCTTTATTTTTGAGAATATTCTATGAGTTCGGACTTGATTCAGCCCACCGAATTGCCGTACCTTTGTTTAAATTTTTTTGCAATGAACACAAAAGTCATTCTCATGATATTGGACGGTTGGGGAAAATCGCCTGACCCTAAAGTTTCGGCTATCGACAATGCCCAAGTTCCTTTTATTCAAAGTCTCTACACCCGCTATGCCCATGCCGAATTGCGCACCGATGGGTTGCATGTAGGACTCCCGGAAGGACAAATGGGGAACTCCGAAGTAGGGCATATGAATCTCGGTGCCGGTCGCATTGTATATCAGGATTTGGCAAAAATTAATTTGGCCGTACAAAATCAAACGTTACGCCACGAGCAACCTTTGAAAAACGCTTTTGAATATGCCAAAACCCATGGAAAAAAAGTCCATTTTTTAGGATTGGTTTCCAATGGGGGTGTGCACTCGCATACCTCGCATTTGTATGGGTTATTGGATGCCGCAACTTCATACGACCTTGACCATATATATATTCACGCATTTACGGATGGCCGCGACGTTGACCCGAAATCGGCACAAACGGACTTGGCGAATTTACTTTCTTACACCCAACAATCAAACGCAAAAATTGCCAGTGTCATCGGACGGTATTATGCCATGGACCGTGACAAACGTTGGGAGCGGGTAAAACTTGCTTATGATTTACTCGTACATGCCGAAGGGGAAAAAACCAGCGACATCCTCACCAGTATTCAGCAGAGTTATAACGAGGGCGTAACCGATGAATTTATCAAGCCTTTGGTCGTAACGCAGGCTAATGGTGAACCCACAGCTATCATCGCCGAAGATGATGTCGTGATTTTCTTCAATTTCCGCACCGATCGTGGGCGCGAATTGACAGAAACATTGTCACAAAAAGACTTTCCTGAGTTTGGGATGCACAAATTGCCCTTGTATTACGTTACCATGACCAACTATGATGACACTTACGAAAATGTACATGTCATTTACGACAAAGACAATCTGAGTGAAACCTTGGGGGAAGTATTAGAAAAAGCTGGGAAAAAACAGATTCGCATTGCCGAAACCGAGAAATATCCCCACGTGACCTTCTTTTTTTCGGGCGGACGCGAAGTTCCCTTTGAAGGTGAAAGTCGCATTTTACGCAATTCCCCAAAAGTGGCTACCTACGATTTACAACCTGAAATGAGTGCGTTTGAATTGAAAGACGCTTTGATTCCCGAATTGGCAAAAGAAACCGCCGATTTTGTTTGTTTGAATTTTGCCAACGGCGATATGGTAGGTCACACCGGTATTATGGAAGCCGCCATTAAAGCTTGTGAAGCTGTCGATCAATGTGTTTCCGAAATTATTCCCGTAGCCTTGGCACATGGGTATACTACGTTGCTTATTGCCGACCACGGGAACTGTGAAACCATGATTAATCCCGACGGTTCTCCCAACACTGCGCATACCACCAATCCTGTACCGTTGATTTTAATTGACCCCGACCGCAACCACATCGAAAGTGGGATTTTGGGAGATATCGCACCCACCATTTTATCGTTGATGGGAATTCCTCAACCGGCTGCCATGACGGGTCGTTCGCTCGTTTAATACGACCCTAATAATCGTGTAAAGAGGCTTTCATTCGGGAGCCTCTTTTTTTATAATTAAAAGTTAAAATTTCACAATTGAAAGTATTACTATTATCTTTGCGTAAAAATACTCATATATGAAACGCGGACTACTTTTAGGAATCATCGGTTGCATGCTCTTTTTAAGCATGCCAGTAGCCGCTCAGCAAACATTGCCCGGCTACTTCACTAATTTGGAAGAAGCCAAAAAAAATGCTTTGGCTGTAAAACAATTGGATTTGAACAACTTTTCGGGGACATTACCCACCGATTGGGATGTATTGTTCCCTAACTTGGAGTCGTTATCCCTTCAAAATGACAACCTGCTTGAAGTTCCCGCCAGCATCACACGTCTCAAAAAATTGAAAGTACTCAATTTGAGCGGGAATCCGATACGCACAGTACCCGAGTCGATGGCCCAGTTGACTACACTGGAAGAACTCTACCTCAACAACGATGCAGCATTGGATTTACCCCAAACCTTAAAAATCTTGGCAAAGTTGCCTAAACTAAAGTCCTTGCATTTAGATAATGACGGACTGGTACAACTGCCTCAAGAGTTGTATGCCTTGAAGCAGTTGGAGTCACTTTACTTGAACAACAACAAATTACCTGAGATTCCGCGTCAATTGGAAGGGCTACCCCATTTGCAATACCTTGAGATGCGCAACAATAAATTACAACCTGATGTAATCGATACCCGTAACTTAAATTTTGGTTTTAAAATTCAATTGTAATCATGACTGACGCTATTATTGCCTTACTTTCTTTAGTGACCCTTGAAGTTATTTTGGGTCTTGACAATGTTATTTTTATTTCCATTTTGGCCGATCGTTTGCCCGAACAAGAGCGAAAAAAGCTGCGTTTTTGGGGACTAGGATTGGCGATGATCATGCGTTTGGTGCTGTTGACCGTAATCGCTTGGATCATGAAATTGGATGCCACCCTTTTCACAATAGCCGATATTCCTTTTTCGGGGAAAGGCATCATCTTATTGCTGGGAGGGCTTTTTTTGATTTATAAAAGCACCAAAGAAATTTACCATAAAACCGAGGCCGCCAATGCCGACGCTTTAAGTGCGCCGAAAAAAACCACCTTTGGTCGTTTGCTGGGTGAAGTTATCCTTTTGGATTTGGTCTTTTCCATCGACTCAATCATTACAGCGGTGGGAATGGTTACCGAAATTTGGATCATGTATACGGCGGTGATTATCACGGTGGCCATCATGTTGTTTGCCTCCAAACCCATTAGTGAGTTTATCAGCAAACATCCTTCGTTTAAAGTGTTGGCATTATGCTTTTTAATGATGATTGGTGTCTCCTTGATTGCTGAAGGATTGCACTTTGAAATACCCAAAGGATACATTTATTTCTCGATGGCATTTGCCTTTTTGGTCGATGTGATTCAGATGAAAACGATTCCGCAAAAAAAAGACTAAACCATGATTTTAAACCAGATCATTATTGCTGTAAACGATAAACTTTATGTTAAAAATCCGGAGTCTTCCGATTTGGGACGCAAGATTATCCAGCACAGCATCCTCTTGATTGACGAAATTGGCTTTGATGCCTTTACGTTTAAAAAACTTGGGGAACGCATTGGTTCGAATGAAAGTTCGTTGTACCGCTATTTTGAAAACAAACACAAATTATTGTTGTACCTTTCCTCCTGGTATTGGGGATGGATGGAATACCGCTTGGTTTTGGAAACCAACAACATTCCTGACCCTAAAACAAAATTGTTAAAGGGCATCGAAATATTAACTGAAAAAGTCAAAGACGATTCGGCGACCTTACACATCAATGAAGCGTTACTGAACAACATTATCATTTTGGAATTTACCAAAACAATCTTGACCAAAGAAGTCGACCGCGAAAATCGAGAGGGCTTTTTTTTGGTGTACAAACGCGTCATCAACCGGTTGGTCAATTTAATTTTGGAAGC
>NZ_JBEILJ010000053.1:0-16336 GCF_040379285.1 Flavobacterium sp.
ACTCCGTTGCCCAAAAGGGTGCGCCATACGTGCTCGGCATCGACGCGATCGAGTCCTGCCTCCAGTTTATGCGTTTGTACGAAGGCTTTTAACACTTCGGCAAGTGAATTTTCATTGCTTTGACGTTTCATTATTACTTTCGAGAGAAGGGTTTGAATTTCTTGTAACGGTATTCGATATTATCGTCGTTTTTAAGCACAAGTACCGAGTCGGAGAGTTTAACTAGGGCCTCTTTCCAGCGTCCATAATCGGTTTGATAATGCAGGTACCAGGTGGCATTGGAGTCCTTTAATGTAATTTTTTCTTGTAACGTATTGGTGCGAAATGTTCCATCGAGTTGTGGCATTACTTTTTGACGAAAACCCGATTTGCCTTTGATTTGAAGATAATCGACTGTGGTGCTCGCTTTGTAGTCTATCGGCTCTCCTTCGGGATGTTCGGCTTTGGTAATTTCCCAATAGCCATTTAATTTAACCAAATCTTTTTCGGGAATGGGAGAAGAACATGCGTACAAAAGCACGGCCATTCCTCCTAAAATTAAGCTTCTTTTCATAGTCATTCTAAAAACCTAAAGGTATCGATTTTATGCGATATTCTAGTACCTTTGATTAAACCTTTTTCTGCAAAAAGACTCTAACCTTAAAAATCGTTGATCATGAGAAAAATAGCCTACGCCTCGTTGCTTTTCAGCAGTTTGTTATTGACCGTTTCCTGTTCGGATTCGGACAATAGCAGTCCAACGCCTCCCGAGGAAACCATGTATTTTCCGCCTAGTGATGGAAGTAATACGTGGGAGACGCAATCGGTAGCTGCCTTGGGTTGGAATCAAGCCGCAGTGCAACCTTTGGTCGATTATTTGACTTTAAAAAACACCAAATCGTTTATGATTTTGGTCAATGGCCGCATTGTCATGGAGTACTATTTGAACGGGCACAGCGCAACAACGCCTTGGTATTGGGCGAGTGCGGGGAAAACGTTGACGGCAGCCGTCACTGGGATTGCGCAGCAAGAGGGGCTTATCAATATTAATAATAAAGTATCCGATTATTTGGGAACAGGTTGGACGAGTGCTCCTTTGGCAAAAGAGAATTTGATTACGTGCAAAAATTTGTTGTCGATGAATTCGGGCTTGGATGACAGCATGGGCGACAGTGTGAGTCCGTCAAATTTGTTGTACGTCGCCGATGCAGGAACGCGTTGGGCCTATCACAATGTGTATGTAAAATTACAGGATGTAGTGGCTGCGGCGAGTGGTCAATCGTGGAGTACGTATTTTAACACCAAACTTCGCGATCGTATTGGTATGACTGGTGGCGCTTGGATCGCGAGTGGTGATGATTTGAGTGTGTATTGGAGTACCACGCGAAATATGGCGCGATTTGGACTTTTGGCGTTGAATAAAGGGAAATGGAATGGCGTACAGGTTGTCAATGAAGCGTTTTTTAATGAGGCAGCGAATACGTCCCAAAATTTGAATCAAGCCTATGGCTATATGTGGTGGTTGAATGGAAAATCGACGTATCGATTGCCGCAAACGCAATTTCAATTTAACGGTTCGATAATCCCCAATGGGCCTGCGGATATGTATTGTGCTTTGGGGAAAAACGATCAAAAGATCTATGTGGTTCCGAGTAAAAAGATGGTTGTGATACGAATGGGTGAGGCTGCAGATTCGGTGAATATGGCTTTATCGGATTTTGATGATACGTTATGGACAAAAATAAATGCGCTTTTTTAGGCGCATTTTTTATTTGGTTTTAAAGAAAAGGCGGTCAAAGAGACGAATCAAACCGGAAAGCAGGAAAAAGAAAGCGATGAGTTGCATGCCCATGGCGATGTCGGTAAAATGTCCTTCTACGAGTTTGGATAAGAGTCCAATGCCGAAGCTTAAAAGGATTAGAATTAAGAAAGGTACATTACGGTACCAATAAATGACTTTCTTCATGTTACGCGAAAAAACTATCTACAAATTCGTATTTATTAAACACTTGTAAGTCATTAATCCCTTCACCTACTCCGATATACTTAACCGGGATTTGAAACTGATCGGAGATCCCAATGACGACGCCTCCTTTGGCGGTTCCGTCCAATTTGGTGACTGCGAGACAACTCACTTCAGTGGCCGCTGTAAACTGTTTGGCTTGTTCAAAAGCGTTTTGACCCGTGGAGCCATCCAAAACTAAAAGCACATCGTGTGGGGCATCGGGGACTACTTTTTGCATTACTTTTTTGACTTTGGACAATTCGTTCATTAAGCCCACTTTGTTGTGTAAACGGCCCGCGGTATCGATAATGACGACATCTGCTTTTTGCGCGACAGCCGATTGTAAGGTGTCAAATGCAACGGAAGCTGGGTCAGAACCCATTTGTTGTTTTACAATGGGTACACCCACGCGATCGGCCCAGATTTGCAATTGATCAATAGCTGCGGCACGAAAAGTATCGGCAGCTCCGAGTACGACTTGGTGCCCTGCTTTTTTGAATTGATGGGCCAATTTTCCGATGGTGGTTGTTTTTCCCACGCCGTTGACCCCTACGACCATGATCACGTAAGGTCGTGAGGAAGTGGGTATAACAAACTCCGTTTCTTCACCCGATTGGGTTTCGGAGAGTAAACCTGCAATTTCTTCGCGTAAAATTTGATTCAATTCATCGGTTCCGAGGTATTTGTCTTGTGCTACGCGTTCTTCAATACGCTCAATAATTTTAAGGGTTGTATTGACCCCAACATCGGAGGAAACAAGAATTTCTTCCAAATTATCCAACACCTCATCATCGACTTTAGACTTACCGGCAACGGCTTTGGTGAGTTTGGAAAAGAAACTTGTTTTTGTTTTTTCCAAACCTTTATCTAAGGTCTCTTTTTTCTCGGAGGAAAATATGCGTTTAAAAAAGCTCATAAGGAACTACAACTACAGTGAATTTTGTTCGACAAATATAAATAAAAAAGCCACTTTCAAGAGAAAGTAGCTTTAATATATTGGGTTCGCTTCTGATTATTTCTTTTTCAAATACTCATCAACTTCTTCAGGAGACATAATCGCCTCTACGAAAGTGTAAGCACCTGTTTTGGGAGATTTTACCATTTTAATGGCTTTTGTTAATCTCTTTGAAGCGGTTTGTAACGTTGCTACGGTTTTCTTTGCCATGATTCAAAAGGGTATTTGAAATTTTTAAAACAATAAAAATCTCGTAATTATTTAATTTCTTTGTGTACAGTCATTCGCTTTAAGATCGGGTTGAATTTTTTCAACTCCATACGATCTGGCGTATTTTTTTTGTTCTTTTTCGTGATATAACGAGACGTACCAGGCATCCCTGATTCTTTATGCTCAGTACATTCTAAGATTACTTGGATTCTATTACCTTTCTTTGCCATTGTCTTTAATATTAAGGATTACCGATTAAATAAAGCCTTTTGCTTTTGCATCTTTCAATACAGCCGCAATGCCTTTTTTGTTGATTGTTTTAATCGTTGATGCAGCTACACGTAAGGTAACCCATCTATCTTCTTCAGCAAGGTAGAAACGTTTTTTAACTAAGTTCACAGAAAACTTACGTTTCGTTTTGTTCATCGCGTGAGAAACGTTGTTTCCAACCATCGCTCTCTTACCTGTAAGGTCACAAACTCTTGACATTATGCTTTTCTTTTATCGTTATTCAAAATCAGGGTGCAAAGAAACAAAAAAGAAACCTTACACACAAAAAAATATTAGAGATTTTTTAAAATTTCTTTTTGCAGCATTTCCAAGGCTTTTACGGTGGCTCGGTCTACTACTTTCTCACGGGGTTGACCAAAATTAAAGTGCTCAACAACAACCTCTTGCGGGGTAGCCAATGCAATAAATACGGTACCCACTTCGGCATCTGAATCTCCTTTTTGGGGCCCGGCATTACCGGTTGTCGCTAAAGCATAATCTGATTGCATTTGCGTTTGCACTCCCAAAGCCATCGCTTTTGCCACTTCGGCACTGACCACACTATGGGTGGCAATCAGCTGAGGGTCGACACCCAAAAGTTTTGTTTTTATTTCGGTCGCATAACATACTACACTTCCTTTGAAATAGGCAGAAGCGCCTGAAACGGATGTTAGCAGTTGGGCTATTTTTCCTCCCGTACAACTTTCAGCGGTTGCCAACGTTTGACCTCTTTGTGCCAACAATCGACCCACAACAACTTCTATCGTTTCGTCTTCTTCAAAACCAACCAGAATATCGCTAATCAACGGGGTAACCGCTGCCACTGCTTGAGCCACTGCTTCTTCCAATAGTTTTAAATCGATTCCGCGTGCTGTAAGACGTAAACGTACGCGCCCCGGAGCGGGTAAATAGGCGAGTTTTATGTATTCGGGCAATTGATTTTCCCAAGCCTCAATGCGCTCTGCGACAACACTTTCGCCCAAACCATAGGTTAATAAGGTTTTATGAAGAATATAGGGACGTTGATATTCGGCGGCTATTTTGGGAATCACTTGTTGTTCCATCAAATGTTTCATCTCATAAGGAACACCAGGCATCGAAATGAATACCGTTTGCTCTTTTTGAATCCACATACCAGGAGCCGTACCTACAGCATTGAAAAGCACCTGAGCATGGGAAGGCACCAACGCTTGGTCTTTATTCAACTGTGAAGCAGGTCGTTGCAGCACTTTCTCGATGAGCGCAACCACATGCTGTTCAACGTCGGTGTTGCGCACCAACGTGTCTTCAAAATAGTCGGCCAAGGTTTTTTTGGTGATATCGTCTTTGGTAGGCCCCAAACCTCCGGTCATCACTACAAAATCGACTTGATTCTGATAGGCCGAAAAGGTTTGCAGTAACGCTTCCCGTTGATCGCTTATGGAACGCATTTCCACTGTTTGCACCCCAATTCGATCCAAAGCCTTGGCGATAAATGTTGAATTGGTATCGGCGATTTGCCCAATAAGGATTTCGTCTCCAATGGTCACAATGGCAGCTTTCATGAGTAACTAAATATTCGATTAAATTTCGAAATCTTTTTTTATCTCTTTAACCGCTTTTTCAACTTGAACCTGAATACTTTCAAAAGTAGCTTCAATTTCTTTGCGTTTTCCTTCAGCTTTGGTCCAAGCTTCTACTTGTAGAATTTCTTCATGGGCCATGGTCATACCCAACAAATCGAGTGTGGGTTTGATTTTATGAGCATACGCATAGGCCAATTTGTGGTCTTTGGTTTTGATGCCCAATTCTATTTGTTGCAAGTCTTGTGGAACTTCAGTAACAAACAAGGTAATGATTTGCATGACAAACTCCGGATCATTATCCGATAATGCATATACTTTTGCGAGGTTATAATTAATTGCCATTCTTAGATATTCGTTTTTTTGCCTTTATTTAATGTGTATTCGAAATGCTTTTTTTCCTTCTATAAATCCTTCCAATTTATCATTGGGATGAACTTTGGCGACACCTTCGGGCGTTCCCGTAAATAAGATATCCCCTTTTTTTAACGTAAAATACTGTGAAACATACGCAATTTGCTCGTCTATTTTCCACAACATCTGCGCTGTATTTCCTTTTTGAACCACGTTTCCGTTGGAATGTAACTCAAAATTAATATTTTCAATCGATTCAAAATCAGATTTCGGATAAAATTCACCAATAACCGCTGAACCGTCAAATGCCTTAGCTTTTTCCCAAGGCAATCCCTTCTTTTTGAGTTGTTCTTGAAGATCGCGGGCTGTAAAATCGATGCCTAATCCAATCTCGTCATAGTACTGATGCGCCATTTTAACATCGATGTATTTTCCGACTTTATTGATTTTAACCAAAACCTCTACTTCATGATGCACATCGTTGGAAAACTCGGGAATCACAAAAGGATGTTGCTTCAATAAAATCGAAGAATCCGGTTTTAAAAACACAACCGGGGCCTCAGGACGCTCATTCTGAAGTTCGGCAATGTGTTGCACATAATTTCTTCCGATACAAATGATTTTCATGGTAACAGTTTTAAGCGGTTTTACCCTACCTTAACTTAGAAAGCGATTAGGATTTAGTATTTAACTTACGGAGTTTGATGCCTGTAAGCACCTTTTTGGTGTACAAAGGGAAATCAGCTCCTTGAATCCAACCAAAATAACCGGGCTCTTTTTCAAAAACATCTTCCACAAGAGCACCTTTATGCTTCCCGAAAGTAAAAATCTCTCGACCTTTATCGTCCAATGCAATGAACCCTGCAAAATCAACCGCTTTTTTTCGTGTAGTATACTCTGAAAGCGCTTTAACATCGTTGGGTAAATCGGGATAACGGTCCAATTGCGCTTTGAGAATTTCAAAAGTTGCTTTGGTATCTGCTTCAGCACTGTGGGCATTATCCAGGGTTTGATTACAATAAAAACGATAGGCTGCACTCAAGGTACGTTCCTCTTTTTTATGGAAAATGGTTTGCACATCGACGGCGACCCGATTTTTCATGTCAAAATCCACCTCCGCGCGCAATAACTCCTCGGCCAACAACGGAATATCAAATCGATCGGAATTGTATCCGGCCAAATCGGAATCCTTGATCATCGCATGGATTTGAGGGGCTAATTCTTTAAAGGTAGGCTCTTGGGCAACTTTTTCATTGGAAATTCCATGCACAGCCGTTGCTTGTGGGGGAATGGGAATTGTGGGGTTTACCAACCACGTTCGACTTTCTTGGTTCCCGTTGGGATATACCTTAACAATTGAAATTTCAACAATGCGGTCACGCGCCACATCAATTCCGGTTGTTTCTAAATCAAAAAAACAAAGCGGTCGGTTTAATTTTAATTCCATTTTAAAAAATCAAGCGGACAAATATACGGGATTGCGTGTACCGTTAATCGATATTTCAACATAATTTACTGCATTCCTAATCGGTCTTTTTTTTGGGCATAAGCTGACCGTATCCTAATTATTATCACCATTTTACTGCGCTTTGGACGGTAAATTTTAACAAATAGTACACTTTTAGTGTAAAGCTCCTTTGAAAAAAAAGCGATAGTTTTACCTCAACAATAAACACCTTTAAAATGATTTCAAGCATATGCCAAATGAAAGCGATAAATAGAAAAAGTAAGGCGCTGTGACGAAGGATTATAAAACATCCTATGAATTCATTGTAGAAATGGAATTCTTTGATATTCTTATTTAATTCGTTAAAACATGTTCCAATTCAACACCCGATTGGAAGACATTAAATTAACTCATTTTTCTGAAATGGGAATCTGATAATTTCCACTTGAAGTTCGTAAAAACCTGAAAGTGTTGGAAATAATTTTTAATACATGACTAAAGTCCAACTTCGGTTAAATCGTGGCTAACCCCCACATGTGACCCAGTAGTGCTGTTTCCGCGCATTGCCTAATGGAAAGGAACCTTTGAAGAAATTAGACGATTTGTTATACTTCAAAGGACGGAACTAACAAATCAAAACCGGTCTTCGGACCTCATTTTTAAGCCATTCAAAATTATGAAAAATCTAATCTTTGGCCTTATCGCCATCCTATTCATCGGAATCCCCTCCCAAGCGCAAAACAGAGAAACAATGACCGAAAAAGCGATAGTGGAATCCATTTCTTTGATCAGTAAAACAAATACCGAAAAGGTAGCCTACCAATTTAAATCCCTAGCCGAATTTGATGAAGGACTCGAAATTATTCTTAAAGAAGGTACTCTAGTCAACACCGAAACGCAGCGCAATGCAGATAAATGCGAAGTATCTCTTGAAGTTAGTGTCACCATGTCTGTGGGTCTGGCGAGTGTTACCGTTACAGCTTCTGCAACCGTGGGGTGCGCTGAAGTAGCAGCCACGGTTACCCGTTTACGAAAAATGCTCATCGCATCCATAACAGGTTAAGACTTTAGGATGTTACAATTTCGTACAATTGGACTCTTTTTCTGGATATTTTGTTTTTCGGGTACCCAAGCCCAAGCTGATTTACAAACGGTGATTCGAGGAGGCGAATTGTTGTTGAACGGATTAACGATTTTTAAAATCGCTAAAGGAAATTCCAACGCGTCCAAAACTACCCTTGAGCAGGTGTGTATTAAAAACAAATTAACTGAAAAAATAACGTTCCGAATTACTGGAAAAGGAGAAGATGGTGAGGAAATCAAGAAAGAACTTGTTGTCCAAAACGACGGAAAAGAGTGTTTGTTGGAACTCCCCAAAGGAATTTACACTTATGAGGTAATACTCTCGAATAAAGAAATTTATAAGAAAGGAGAATACCGATTTGAGGAATCTGTGGTGATTACCATCAAACCTAATGCGTAAAAAAAACCCGACGTGATGTCGGGTTTTATAGGTTGTATTAAATCGTACGGTTACTATCCCACGCTTCCAAATAATCGGCGACGCGCTTCACAAAACTTCCGCCCAAAGCACCATCGACTACGCGGTGATCATAACTGTGTGATAAAAACATTTTCTGACGAATACCAATGAAGTCTCCCTCTGGCGTTTCAATGACCGCAGGCACTTTTCGGATTGCCCCCAAAGCTAAAATGCCCACTTGAGGTTGGTTGATGATCGGCGTCCCAAAAACCGAACCAAACGTTCCCACATTGGTTACGGTATACGTTCCTCCTTGGGTATCATCGGGTTTTAATTTCCCCGCTTTGGCACGGTTTCCTAAATCATTCACCGCTTTGGCCATTCCCACCAAATTCAACTGATCGGCATTTTTAATCACGGGAACAATCAAATTGCCATTGGGTAAGGCTGCAGCCATTCCCAAATTGATATTTTTCTTCTTGATAATGTATTCTCCTTCTACAGATATATTCATCATGGGGAAATCTTTCAACGCTTTAGCCACCGCTTCCATAAATATCGGGGTAAAGGTAAGCTTCTCCCCTTCGCGCTTTTCAAACTCGTTTTTCACCTTATCACGCCATTTTACAATATTGGTCACATCGACCTCAATAAACGACTGAACGTGAGCCGAAGTCTGCACCGATTCGACCATGTACTTTGAAATCAATTTGCGCATACGGTCCATTTCGACAATTTCGTCGGCACCATTTACTGAAACAGGTACTGCTTGCGCTGCAGGAGCTGCTACAGGAGCCAGTGTCGCTTCAGGAGCCGTAGTAGCTGCAGGAGCTACAGGTTGGTTTCCTCTATTTTTGATGTAGTGTAACAAATCTTCTTTGGTGACACGGCCGTCTTTACCCGAACCGGCAATCGTATCCAATTCGGCCACAGAAATTCCTTCTTCCTTGGCAATATTTTTAACCAAAGGAGAATAAAATTTATCCGAACCTGAAAAATCGGCTGGAGCTGCCATTTCTTTCGCTACTTCGACAGCAGCGGCCACCGCTTCAACCACAGGAGCAGCTGCTACGGCTTGTGCAACGGGTTCAGCAACAGCACCACCTTCCGTTTCGATAATGGCAATGGTTTGTCCTACTTTTACAACATCGTTGACTTGAAATAAAATTTCAGATAGCGTTCCCGAAACTTCACTGGGCACTTCGCTATCCACTTTATCTGTGGCAATTTCCAAAACCGCTTCATCAGCAGCAATGGTATCGCCCACGTTTTTTAACCAATTGGTAATGGTTGCCTCAGCAACACTCTCCCCCATTTTCGGTAATTTCAATTCAAACTTTGCCATATTCGTAGTATATCGTTGTGTTTGCTATTTTGGATTGCAAAAATACTAATTCTTACGTGTCTTTACAGTTCATTGTGTAAAATTTCACAAAAATTCTACCCCACCTACATCGTTTGCGTGATCACTTCCTATCAAACCCTCATAGTGGGGCATATAGTTGCGAAAGCTACAGCCTGAACCCTTGTGTTGTTGCATAAATGCTATAATCTCCTCAAAGGAGAACGACCGGGTGTCAAAAACGACGCGAACAGCCTTGTACTTCCGAGTGGGAAAATCATGCAACGTATTAAAATAAGTCACAGTGAAAACCGATTGGAGTTGCAACTGGTGTTTGGTAAAAACAATAATCTCTTGAAAGGGAAGGGTGCGCTTCTTTTGTTGGGTACTTTTCAATAACGAAAAAAGAAAACTCCCTCCATACATCATGCCGTCAAAAATTAGGGAACGACGAAAATGTTTTTGGTAAAAAAACTGCATAGCCTCCCGAAAGCGCTTCATATACAACCCATCGCGAACAGTACTCTCGCCTTTGTAGTGGATCACCGTAGTATCCGCGAAGTAATAATTTGTTCGTCCCGACTTCAAACTCATATAACTCAAATCGATATCATCGGAATACATAAAACAGTTTTCATCAAAGCCGCCCAACTTGAGATACACCTCCCGTGGCATCACCATAAAAGCCCCGACCAAAATATCGACCGCTCCCGATTGATTTTCAGTGAGATGCTCGGCATAATACCGTGTAAATCGCGCTGATTTTGGAAACACTTTGTACAATCCAAAAATCTTGGTAAAAGCCACCCATGGCCTAGGAATGCCGCGTTTGCTTTCGGGTAAAAAATGGCCCGTGCCGTCGATCAACTTGCATCCCAAAATGCCCAAATTTGCTTCCAATTCGGGATGTGTCGCCAAATATGAAAAAATTTTGGTAAATGTATCTTCAGCCACCACGGTATCGGGATTTAAAATACAAATGTATTCCCCTTTTGCCGCAGCAACGCCCTGGTTGTTCCCTTTTGGAAAACCGTAATTCTCCGTATTGGCAATCAACTTGACTTCGGGAAAACGTTCTCGAACCATCGCACAACTGGCATCGGAAGAGGCATTGTCCACCACAATAATCTCGGCCTCCAACGGCGCAATAGCTTTTTGAACACTATATAAACATTGCTCCAAAAAGTATCTAACGTTGTAATTCAATATAATGACCGAGAGTTGCATGGCACAAAGATAGGGATTGCCCATTATTATTTGACGTGGAAATAAAATTGGTGATTGCCCATGAATCCGTTACTTTTGTTCCTTGAAATCAGAACTTAAAATTCCCTCAATTTTGAATTATTTATCGGTTGAAAATATCGCCAAATCCTACGGAGAGCGCACCCTTTTTGAAAACCTATCGTTTGGAATTAATAAGGACCAAAAAATTGCTTTTGTAGCCAAAAACGGTACCGGAAAAACCTCCTTGCTCAAAATGATTACCGGCGAAGACACTCCGGATGCGGGGCAAATCGTAATGCGTAAGGACATCAAAATGGCTTTTTTGGCACAAGAACCGCAATTGCAACCCGAGCTAACCATCGAGGAAAGCATTTTTGCTAGTGATAATGACACCCTGAAAATCATCGAACAATACGAAAAAGCACTTGATAATCCCGAAGACGAAGAGGCCTATCAAAAAGCTTTTGAAAATATGGAACGGCATAATGCGTGGGACTTTGAAACGCAATACAAGCAGATTTTGTTCAAACTCAAACTCGATGATTTAAAACTGAAAGTGAAAAGTTTGTCGGGAGGACAAAAAAAGCGCTTGGCCCTCGCGATAATTCTCATCAATCGTCCCGATTTATTGATTTTGGACGAACCCACCAACCACCTCGATCTAGAGATGATTGAATGGCTGGAAAATTATTTCTCCAAAGAAAACATGACCCTGTTTATGGTGACGCACGACCGTTTCTTCTTGGAACGCGTGTGTAATGAAATCATCGAACTCGACAACGGCAAACTCTACCAATACAAAGGGAATTACTCCTATTATTTGCAGAAAAAAGAAGAGCGCATCGCCAGTGAAAATGCCTCGGTAGAAAAGGCGAAAAACCTTTTTGTGAAAGAATTGGATTGGATGCGTCGGCAACCCAAAGCCCGAACCACCAAATCCAAATCGCGTATCGACGACTTTTATGTCATCAAAGAAAAAGCGCATTCCCGACGGAAGGAACATGTGATGGAACTGGAAATCAATATGGAGCGCATGGGCAGTAAAGTGGTCGAGCTGCATAAAGTATCGAAAAAATTCCATGATAAAGTTATCCTCGACGGCTTTGACTACACCTTCAATCGGGGCGAACGCATCGGAATTATTGGTAAAAATGGAACGGGAAAATCGACATTTTTAAATGTTATTACGCAAACCCTCGCACCCGATGCCGGAAAAGTAATCATCGGCGACACCATTAAAATTGGCTATTACACCCAAAGTGGCATCAACCCCAAACCCGAACAAAAAGTCATTGACATCATTAAAGAATACGGTGAATACATTCCTCTGACCAAAGGACGAACCATCTCGGCAGGCGGTTTACTCGAGCGTTTTTTGTTTGATCGCAAAAAGCAACATGATTTTGTCGAAAAATTGAGTGGAGGCGAATTGAAACGCTTGTATTTGTGTACCGTGTTGATTCAGAATCCAAACTTTTTGATTCTCGACGAGCCTACCAACGACTTGGATATTGTTACCTTGAATGTGTTGGAAAATTTCTTGCTGGATTATCCTGGCTGTCTATTGGTCGTTTCCCACGACCGCTATTTCATGGACAAAATTGTAGACCATCTTTTTGTATTCCGAGGGCAAGGGGAAATTGAAGATTTTCCGGGCAACTATTCCGATTTCCGGGCCTATGAAGACAGTGCTGCTCCTGAGAAAGAGGAGAAAACGGACGGCAACACGGCCAAAAACTGGAAAGAAAAACAGGTCAAACAAGGAATTTCCTTCAACGAACAAAAAGAATTCCAGAAAATCGAGCGCGAAATCAAAGACTTGGAATACGAAAAAAAACAAATTGAACAGCAGTTCACCGCTGGTACATTAGCCCCCGATGCCATTGAAACCAAGGCCTTGGAATTGCAAAAAATCATCAAATCCTTGGAAGAGAAAGAAGAACGATGGTTTGAATTGTCGGCGAAGATGGAAGGTTGATTCAAGTCTGCAGTCGCAGTTTACAGTGGAGAGTAGCAGTGGGCAGTCGCAGTGAACAGTCGCAGTGAACAGTATTTTGAGGATAAAAAGAGGAATCATGCATCAAATTTTAGCATATATACAATTCTTATGGCACTCCAAAAACGAACATGGAGTCCATTCGCCGTTTGTATTTGATTTGGTGACCCAATGTTTTTACGACAGAAAAAAATACCCAGCGTATGAAAACCTAGCTAGCTACCGAAACCGACTTTTAAAAAACACGAACACGATTGACGTAACCGACTTCGGTGCGGGTTCGCGCGTGTTCAAATCCAATACCCGAGCGATTAACGCCATTGCGAAAAACGCAGGAATTTCCCCCAAAAGAGCGCAATTGTTATTCCGACTCGTACAGTATTTTCAACCCCAATCCATGCTAGAAATTGGCACCTCGTTGGGATTAGCGACCGCAGCCCTGCATTTGGGAAATCCGAACGCAAAGATTACCACCCTCGAAGGATGTCGCAACACGCATACCGTCGCCCAATCGGAACTGCAAAAATGGCAACCCACCTCGCGTTCGATTGAATTCATCACCACTGAATTTTCGGAAGCCTTATCCAAACTTCAAACAACGACCCCCTTTGACCTCATCTATTTTGATGGCAATCATTCGAAAGCCGCCACTTTAGCGTATTTCGAACAATTATTGCCTACAGCCACCAACGATTCTGTGTGGATTTTTGACGATATTCATTGGTCAAAAGGTATGGAGGAAGCTTGGGAAAACATCAAAAACCATCCCGACGTCACCGTCAGTATCGATACGTTTCAATGGGGCATCGTTTTTTTTCGCAAAGAACAACGCTTGGCCAAAGAACATTTCACCTTACGGGTTTAAATTCACTCCCCGCTGTAACATTTTTACAAAGCAGTTTACTTATAAGAGCACAGGCTTTTTTGCCGCATGCTGAATTATACCATTATGGCTGAATCACTCATTAACATCACCGACATCAAACGCGATTTCCAATTGGGAAGTGAAACCATCAATGTCCTCAAAGGGATTGATCTCCAAATAAATAAAGGAGAATACGTCGCCTTGATGGGTCCGTCGGGTTCGGGAAAATCGACTTTGATGAATATCTTGGGCTGTTTAGACACCCCCACTTCAGGCACTTATATCCTCAACGGAAAAGACGTTTCGCAAATGCACGACGACGATTTGGCTGAAGTGCGCAACAAAGAAATCGGTTTTGTCTTTCAAACATTCAACCTTTTACCGCGAACCACCGCGCTTGATAATGTAGCCTTACCCATGGTGTATGCCGGATACAATAAAACCGACCGCCATGCACGCGCCAAAGAAGTGTTGACGCAAGTGGGACTCGCCGATCGAATGGACCACCAGCCCAACCAACTCTCGGGGGGACAACGCCAACGGGTAGCTGTAGCACGCGCTCTAGTCAACAAACCCTCCATTATTTTGGCCGATGAACCCACCGGAAACTTGGATAGTAAAACCTCTGAAGAAATCATGAAATTATTTGATGATATTCATACCCTTGGGAATACCGTCATTTTAGTCACCCATGAAGAAGACATTGCACAATATGCGCACCGCATTATCCGTTTAAGAGACGGCATCATCGAAAGTGATACTCCCAACCGATAAGTTGGGTTTTTTTATACCTTTACACATCAAATTTACATCCATGAAAAAATCAATGTTGTTTTTGTTCTTTTTGGCCTCCGCGGTTTACCATTCCCAAGCACAACAAACCGACCACCAATGGAAAGAGACCGAAGCTGCTGGCTATCGCTACAAGTATGTCACCAATGACCCGATGAAAGCGCGGTTTTATACCTTAAAAAATGGGTTGACCGTTATTTTGAGTCCAACGCCCAAAGACCCACGCATTCAAGCCTACGTCGCGGTGAAAGCCGGAAGCAAAACCGACCCAGCAACCAATACAGGACTCGCGCACTACTTGGAACACATGTTGTTTAAAGGCACCGACAAATACGGTAGTTTGGATTGGGCCAAAGAAAAAGTGGAACTCGACAAAATTGATGCGCTTTACGAACAATACAACACCACAAAAGACGAAGCCCAACGCAAAATCATTTACCGAAAAATCGACTCGATTTCAGGCGTTGCCAGTACCTATGCTATTGCCAACGAATACGACAAAATGATGACTGCTATGGGGGCGCAAGGAACCAATGCTTTTACTTCCTTTGAACAAACCGTTTATACCGACGATGTGCCCGCTAGTGCCATCGACAAATACCTTACCGTGCAAGCCGAGCGTTTTCGCAACCCGATTTTGCGCATTTTCCATACCGAATTGGAAGCCGTTTATGAAGAGAAAAACCGCTCGCTAGACAACGATGGCCGCAAGGTATTTGAAACCTTATTTGCGACCTTATTTCAAAAACATAATTACGGATTGCAAACCACCATTGGCACTGTAGAACACTTGAAAAATCCGTCGTTGGTTGAAATTCGCAAGTACTTCAACACCTATTATGTTCCCAACAATATGGGAATTATCCTTTCGGGCGATTTTAATCCCGATACGGTAATTGCCACTATCGACCGTATGTTTGGCTATATGCAATCCAAACCTGTAAAAAAATACACCTTCGCTCCCGAAGATCCGATTGCTGCTCCGGTTGAAAAAGAAATCGTAGGGCCCGACGCAGAGAGTTTGACCATTGGCTTCCGCTTACCTGGCAATAAAGATAAAGATGCTTTGTTGGCAGATTTGGTGGGACAAGTGTTGACCAATGGTCGTGCGGGATTATTGGATTTGAATTTGGTGAAAAAGCAAAAATTGCTTCGTGCCAATGCGTTTACTTATGCCCTTATCGATCATGGAGTTTTATACTTCTCGGCTTCCCCTACCAGCGGACAATCGCTAGAAGAGGTGAAAGCCTTGGTGTTGGGTGAAATTGAAAACTTGAAAAAAGGAAATTTTGATGAAGAATTGATTGTTTCCATCATCAACAATATCAAGAAAAGCAAAATCAATGAATCCGAGAATTATGGTGACCGCGCGAGTGCATTGATGGATGCTTTCACCTCAGAATTGGATTGGAAAGATCAGGTCGCTTATGTAAACAATCTGTCGAAAATCAAGAAAGCCGACCTTATTGCTTTTGCCAACAAATACTTAGGCAACAATTATGTATGCGTTTTCAAACGTAAAGGCGATGCACCACAATCGTCGAAAATTGAAAAACCGCAAATCACACCCGTTGCGACCAACCCCGACAAGCAATCGGCTTTTGTGAAAATGGTGAACGACATGCCCGCTACCCCAGCTACCCCTGTATTTTTGAATTTTGATAAAGACATTCAAAAAGCCAAAATAGGCAATGCCGAAGTGTTGTATGTTCCCAACAAAGACAATTCGTTGTTCCGTTTGCGTTACCGTTACAACATCGGGACCCTTAACGACAATACCTTGGGACTGGCAGCACAATACGTTCAATTCCTTGGGACTAACACGCAAACCGCAGAACAAATCACCAAA
>NZ_JBEILJ010000054.1:0-16308 GCF_040379285.1 Flavobacterium sp.
GATAAAGTGGTTTTTGCTTCCTTACGAAGTACGGAGCAACCCCTTTTTAGTTGGAACGACAAACCTTATTTGGATCTTTTTGAAGCGACTTTAAATGCACAAAATCAGTTGGAAAACATTCAACCCTTTCCAAAATCGATCAATACAAAGACGCACGAAAGTAATGCTGTCTTTTCCACGGATGGGAAAATTATGTATTTCAGTAGAACCAATAGTAAACGCGTCAAAGTTGGCGATGAAAAGTTTGCATCCGTGAAGTTATTCCGTGCCGAATGGCTAGACAACGATTGGAAAAACATCACGGAATTGCCTTTTTGTAGCGACACATTTTCTACCCAGCATCCTTATCTCTCACCAAATGGAACTCAACTTTACTTTTCGAGTGATCGTCCTGGTGGGAAAGGTTCTTTTGATTTGTATGTAGTTGAAGTCCGTCCCGATGGTACCGTTGGGGAACCTCAAAATTTGGGCGATGTTATCAATACCGAACATTTAGAGCAATTTCCATTTATCACTACGGACGGAACTTTATATTTTGCATCCAACGGTCATGAAGGTATGGGCGGTTTGGATTTGTTCATGACCAAAAAATACCAAGATAACTACGCCAAACCTCTGAACTTGGGTCAAACTATCAACAGTGGCTTAGACGATTTTGGTTTTGTGTTGAATGAAAAAACACAAGAAGGTTTCTTTTCATCCAACCGCAAAGGATATGACAATTTGTATAGCTTTAAGCGCAAGGATAACGAGCGTCGTTATTTGGTAGAAGGGGATGTTCGCGATAAAGTAACCAAACAATTACTGCCAGGAACTCAGGTAAGTTTGTATGATGAAAATGATGTTTTGGTTGGGCAAATGGTAGTGGGTTTGAATGCCGATTACTTTTTCAACACCAAGCCCAACAATACCTATCGTTTGGAGGCTATCCGAGACTTGTATATTCCCCACAGCGAACAATTTTCAACCAATGATGAAGGTAAGGCGCGGTATTCTATCGAATTGGAAGTTGAATCCTATGACGATGCCGAGGATATCGTTGTTACCAAAAACGACGGGTATGTCTATATCGAGTTGGAAAATATTTACTTTGATTTGAATAAATGGAATATCAAACCTGAAGCCGCAAAAATTCTCCATGTATTGGTGGGATTGTTGAAAAAATATCCGCGTATGGAAATTCAAATTGGAGCACATACCGACTCTCGAGCGTCAGAAACGTATAACTTGATGCTTTCCAATAACCGTGCTTCTTCTACGCTGGAGTATATCGTTAATCAAGGAATTGACCGTTCACGCCTGCGTCATAAAGGTTTTGGGGAAAGTACACCGCTAGTGAAATGCGGGGATAAATGTACCGAAGCAGAACATTCCATCAACCGGCGTTGTGAATTTAGGATCTTGAAATAAAAAAGAAAAATCGGCTTCAAGCCGATTATTTTATTTTAGAATAAAGCGGGATAACGCTTGGGATTGGCTTCGTGCATCATTGCATAGACTTTCTCGAAGATATCTTCCACCGAAGGTTTTGAAAAATAATCGCCGTCGGTGCCATAAGCGGGTCGGTGTGCTTTGGCGGTTAGAGTTTCAGGTGCACTATCCAAGTAGTGATACGCCTTTTGATCCTCTACAATTTGTTGTAAAATAAAAGCACTCGCTCCTCCAGGTACATCCTCATCAATCACCAAAAGGCGGTTGGTTTTGGCAACACTTTTTACAATATCATGCGCCACGTCAAATGGTAATAACGATTGAATGTCTATAATTTCAGCACTAATGCCTACTGCTTCTAATTCGTTGGCTGCCTGTTCTACCAAACGCAAAGTCGAACCGTAGGATACTAAGGTAATATCGGAGCCCTCTTTTATCGTTTCTACAACGCCTAACGGGGTTTTAAATTCACCTAAATTCGTTGGCATTTTTTCTTTTAAACGATAGCCGTTCAAACATTCAACCACCAATGCAGGTTCGTCTTTTTCCATTAATGCATTATAAAAACCAGCGGCTTTGGTCATGTTTCTTGGAACTAAAACATGGATGCCTCGCACCGCATTGATGATCATACCCATGGGAGATCCAGAATGCCAGATGCCTTCCAAACGGTGCCCCCGGGTACGAATTATTACAGGTGCTTTTTGGCGTCCTCGTGTACGGTATTGCAAGGTAGCCAAGTCGTCGCTCATAATTTGAATGGCATACAATAGGTAATCCAAATACTGAATTTCAGCTATGGGACGCAAGCCACGCATCGCCATACCAATTCCTTGACCCAATATGGTTGCTTCACGAATTCCAACATCGGCCACGCGTTGTTCTCCATATTTGAGTTGCATACCCTCCAATCCTTGGTTTACATCGCCAATATTTCCCGAATCTTCTCCAAAAATTAAGGTGTTGGGATATTTGGTAAATAACGCATCAAAGTTATCCCGCAACACCAAGCGTGCATCCACAAGTTCGGAGGTAGCCTCAAATTGTGGCGCTACTTCTTGAATGGTGGTGGTATTGTTTTCCGATTCAGAAAATAAATGGGAACTGTATTTGGGTTGGATTTTGGCTGTATACGATTGAATCCATTGGGCTAAAGTAGCTTGTCCTGACTCACCGATGAGTAAACGTACTACTTTTCGCGCTGTACTTAAAATATCTTTTCGAATAGGCTCTTTGATAGCTGCTAAATCGCTGCAGTATTTTTCGATAAAAACTTTTTGACTACTGCTATGGGCCAAATCATTCAAAAGCGAACATAATTCGTTTTGTTCGGCTTTGAAAGGAGCAATAAACGCATTCCAAGCTGCTTTTTTACCCTCTAAAACATCTTTTTTACAGGAAGAATCAAGGGTATCTAAGTCGGATTCAGTAGCGAGGTTGTTGTCGATTAACCATTGACGCATTTGCACCAAACAATCGTATTCTGCTTCCCATGCCAAACGGGTTTCGTCTTTGTAACGTTCGTGACTTCCCGAAGTCGAATGGCCTTGCGGTTGTGTCAGTTCACGAACATGGATTAACACTGGAACATGCGATTCGCGGGCGATAGTTGAAGCTTTTTGATACGTTTCTACGAGTGCAGGATAATCCCATCCCATGACGATGAAGATTTCAAAACCTTTTTGATTTTTATCCCGTTGGAAACCAGCCAATAAAGCCGAAATATTCTCTTTAGTAGTTTGATGACGGGCATGCACTGAAATGCCATATTCATCATCCCAAACACTCATAACCATGGGCACTTGAAGAACCCCTGCTGCATTCATCGTTTCAAAAAATAAACCTTCAGAGGTGGAGGCGTTTCCAATGGTTCCCCAAGCCACTTCGTTTCCTTCTTTGGAAAAAAGAAGGGCATCTATTCCCGATACATGACGGTATATTTTGGAGGCTTGCGCCAAACCCAATAAACGTGGCATCTGTCCCGCTGTGGGTGATATATCTGAACTTGAATTCTTTTGCGCTGTCAAATCGTTCCATTGTCCTTTTTCATCCAAGGAATGGGTTGCAAAATGCCCGCCCATTTGTCGACCAGCACTCATCGGATCATGTTGCAAATCGGTGTGCCCATACAAACCTGCAAAAAAATGTTCAATGGTAAGCGCACCAATAGCCATCATAAAGGTTTGATCGCGGTAATAGCCCGAACGGAAATCCCCGTTTTGAAAAGCTTTGGCCATCGCCAATTGCGGCACTTCTTTCCCATCGCCGAAAATTCCAAACTTTGCCTTACCGGTCAGTACTTCTTTGCGTCCCAAAAGACTGCATTCCCGACTGATGCGCGCAATCTTGTAATCGTTAAGAACTTCTGCTTTGAAATCTTCAAAACTGATGGCTGTGTTGGTTTGTGCTGTCGTCATAGCGTTCGAATAAACATCAAAAAACAAAGTTAGATAAAAAAAAGATTGGTTGGTACCGTTGTTTATAATTTAATTTTGAACAATCTCTAATTTAACCCCGATTTTTTACCAAATAATTTCATTTTAAACATAAAACACCGCAATTCGATGCGATAAATAAATAAAAAACAGCAATTAAAACCATTTCCGGGTAAAAAGTCCGACCAACGAACGCGGATCAATCGTAAACACAAAGCGAATCTGTTCGTGGTAGTTGGGTCGGCCAAAATCCCAACCCATACTGGAGTAGATAGGGAAATAGAATTCCAAATAATCGGTAATTAAATTAAAACGAATGCCCGAATCCATGCGGAATACCGCTTCTTGTCCTCGGTCTTTCAATACCCCAAAATCGGCATAAGCCTCAATCCAGTTCCAAATACTACCGCTTAAATTGGTACTTACTAGCCATTCATTGGCCAATTGGTTGGTAAAACGGGACTTAAAACCTCCCTCGGCAGTGATAAATTGTTGACGAAAGATACCTGTACTTTCCGAACGTCCTAAAAAGGGATAATCAAACAAGTAGTCGGTAGGACGTTCTAGAGCAAAACTAAAAAAGTCTTTGGTGTCGGTATTGCGCAAAAAGATTCCTCCAAAGAAGCGAATGTTGAGCTGTCGGTTGTTTTGAAACAAATGGCGGTAAACCATTTCGGCCGAGGTTTTGGAAAATTGGGAGGCGATTTGAAAATTGGCACTATACGAAAAGGTATGCGTTATGGTCATATCGGTATTGACATAGCGGAAATCAGCTACAGAATACCGATTCTCACCGGGGGTTTTCACAAACAAACTCGGTTCACGATTGACATACACATTGCGAAAATTAATAATCTGAATGTGGTTTTTTCGGTAGTCTTTTTCGCGAATACGCATTTGGATAAACGGCGTGAGTTTCTGGTAGGTCGCATCAGGGGCATACCGAAAATGACTGCCACCCACACCGTATTTTATGGAAAACAAATTGGAATTCCGTAAAAACTGGTTAAACGTTAGGTTGGCACTCCCCGAAAGCGATGACGAATTGGTCGAGTAGGAGGGAATCACATCAAAATTGATGGGTTTGTCCAAAACGGTTCGGTTGTTTAGACTTAATCCTAAAATCACCCCATCGTAGTAGTTAAATCCCATGACGGGCAAGTACATAATCTGGTTGTAGTTGGGGTCTTCCAAATCTTTCAAAAAACGAAACTTCAAGGGGCGGTTGCTGATGAAAAACGATTTTAACGATTTCCAATTGTTGCGTTGGTTGAACTCAGGAACGGTATTTTCATAATTCAAAACCAATTTATCGGCTTCTTTTCGGGGTAAGGTAAACACTTGATTTTGATTTTTCGGATCCAACCATGTTTTGAACACCACTTCTTTTTTCTTAATGCCGTAAATCGGAATCGGGACTTCAACCCCCGTTCGGTTTTTTAACTGAAAAGTGACACTGTCCTTTGATTTGGAAAGCAGATCTAGCTTGTAATCGATTATTTTTCTGGATTGAATAATGTAATCAAAAAACCATTGGATGTCTTTTTCTGTTTGTTGCGCTACGATTTGTTTAAAATCGGTAGTTGAGGTGGGTTGCACTAGGGCTTGTTTTAAAAATTTGTCCAAAGCTTGCCGCAGTTGATCTTTACCAATGTACTCTGAAAGGTAGCGAAAACTCAATCCTGCACGGTACTTAGATGCAATTTTCTCGTTAAATTTCAAGAGCTTATCCTTCGAATCGCCTAAGGGTTGGTCCAAATTCTTTCGCGCCATGAGCATGTAGAAATAGCTGTATTGTTCGTTGAAATCTAGGGAGAGCAAACGATACCCTTTTAACAGATTTATTTTCCCCAATGCACCCATCATTTTCATATCGGGATAATGCTCATCGATGTATTGCATCATGATGTAAATTTGAAGTGCATCAAAAAGCCAATTGTCGCGACGTGGATCGATTTGTAAGGTCGTTTTTAATCGATTGTAAACGTAGGTTTTAAGGAATTTGAGTTCAAACACAAAATCATCAGGAAATGGGCGTATAAAATTGGGTAACTGATTTAAACCGTAGAACGGATTTCTATCGTAATCGGCTTGTGTAATGGTGGTTTTAGGAAGGGGATTGTTGCCGAGAAATGTAGTAACGTAATTTTCAATTTTCTCAATTAAAATGGCTTTATGTACCGCATTGATTCGTTTTTCCTGCAAATTAGTGACGATACTGCCGCGTTCGTTATTAAAACTCTGGAAGTCGTTGCCACGGGTGAGGTATAGATGTACCTGGATTCTGTTTTTTCCTTCAAAGTGGTAGGCCGTATCGGTTTGCGTTTGCAACGTCAAGTCGCTGATCACCTGAAATCCTGCGGGACGAATGTGTAATTCCACATCCATCGGGGCATTGGTAGCATCGTCAATGTTTAAGTTGCTATACTTCAAAAAATCACCATTTTCCCAACGCGCAGGCGTGAGTATCCATTGGTCTAAAATGACTTCGTTGTCGGCATTAAATCCTATCCCCGTAAACCGTTGGTCGGGAAGTTTTAAATGGTAGGAAAGCGTCAAAGTAGTCTTTGCTTGGGGCGCCAAATGTTCCCGCAAAGGAATAGCAATCAAATCGGGGTGGTTGGGCAAACGCGACCAATCCAGCAGTGTTTTTTGATCATCGATAACCGAAAGGCCATGGGTAGCCCCGCGTTCTTTGGCCGAAGCTACGTGAAAACTGCGTACAAATTCATCGGCAAAACGTTCGGCCAAGGGTGTATTTCGGTCCGAATACGCATGAATCCAGTCATTGAGTACCAACACCGATAAGAAGGTTCCTGTTGTATTGTGATAAGTAAGCTCCTGATAGACATTCAAGGTTTGTTTTTCAGGCAGGTAATCCACGGTGAGTTTCATTTGGTGTTGCGCCAAAAGGGGAGCGGAAAATCCGAAGGATAAAAAGCCGAACCACCAAAAAAAAACTTTATTCATACGAGGCAATTTGGGAAAAACGAGTATCTTTTTTACGATGGGATACGCCAACAAACAAAGATATATAATTCGATGCAATACCCTGTAAAAGGTTGCTTTAATATCTGTTAACGCGTTAATTAGGTGCTTTATTTCTTTTCTAAATAAAAAAACGCCCACGATAACAGTTACACCGGGGCGTGAGAAGAATTTCGAATGGGATTAGAAATTCGGACTTAAATTGTATTTTTTGTAGAAGGCATCTAACGCTTCTACGACTTCATCTTCGTTGTCAACCACCTGAATCAACTTCATATCTTCTGGATTGGCATTGTGGTATTTTTCAATGATCACCGTTTTAATCCAATCCAAAAGTCCGGACCAAAATTCAGAACCCACCAAAATGATAGGGAATTTTCCGATTTTTTTCGTTTGAATCAAGGTCAACGCTTCGAAAAGTTCGTCCAACGTTCCAAATCCACCTGGCATCACTACAAAACCTTGTGAATATTTTACAAACATGACCTTGCGTACAAAGAAATAATCAAAGTTTAAGTTCTTATCTTTATCGATATACGGATTGAAATGCTGCTCAAACGGCAGTTCAATATTCAACCCTACTGAGGTACCACCTCCATGGTGCGCCCCTTTGTTACCCGCTTCCATAATTCCAGGTCCGCCACCGGTAATAACCCCGTAACCCGCTTTACTGATTTTGAAAGCAATACGCTCAGCAAGCTGGTAATATTTGTGATCTGGTTTGGTACGTGCAGATCCAAAAATAGAAACACAAGGCCCAATACGCGCCATAGTTTCATAGCCGTTTACAAATTCGGACATAATTTTAAAAATCGCCCAAGAATCGTTGGTGCGAACTTCGTTCCAGGTTTTTTGCTTCAATTTATCCTTGATACGTTCGTCATCGTTTTTATAATTTTCTAATGCCATAACACTTCTATTATTTTTTCTATTTTTTAGTAGTTATTTCCAGCTTTCGCCACTCGCTTCATTCCGGGCGTGCTCCAACAATGGGTCAACCTCCATGCCGGTAGGTAGGTCCAGACTAGAAAAGCGTGCTAAGATACAACATATTTTAAAAGCGAATCGATAAGATAAACATAAAAAAAGCCGGCTTTTAAACCGGCTTCCTTATCCTTTAATAGACTAAAATTTCATAAATTTTCTTTTGAATCTGATAATCATCAAGCGGATCATGCTCCGAAACTTGCTTCTGCAACGTACTGAAAATGTTTTGGAATTGTTCCAACTGATTCATGTACAATCCCTCATTGGCGGTAAAGTCCAATTGCCACCAGAGGAATTCCAACAAATCATTGGTACACCCAAACGTGTCCATAGTCGTAGAAATAGATTTAAAAATCTCCAGAAAATAATTCGCATCATTTTCCTCAAACGGATCTAAAACGATGAATAAGACGTAGCGATTCAAACTCTTGTAGTCACCAGCTTTCAAGTCTTTGATCAATTCGATGAAATAAGTGTTCTTGATTTTATCCCGATTTTGACTGAACATGTTGTACAAATGCACATTCATTTCAGGGAAAGGGATGTAATGTACAGGATCCATTTTCTCTAAGAAATCCTGAGCTTTCACAATGAAATTTTGGTTAATTTCAAAATCCTTGTAAGTCATATGCTATTAAATTGGGGCTTAATAATTCCAAAAATAAGAAAAATAATAAAATAGTTGAACACGAAATTCAACGTATTTTTCCTAAAAAATGCAAGTTTTTTCCCCTAGGTTTTTGGGAAAAACTCCATTTTAACGGAGGAAAAACACCTTTCGTCTTGTAATTTAATTCTTTGATGTTGGTTTCCTGTATTTTACGTTTTACCCTTCTTTGTGGTAACTTTTTTATAACTTTTTTTAAGGCGCTTCTCAACATTATATCCGTGTTTTATTTTTGAAAAAAAATGAAAAAAAATGTAATGGGTGCATTTGTTATCAGTAAACGCCTCAACGGTACTTATAAATTTATCTTCGCTTCCCGAAAAGGAAAAACCATTTTCACAAGTCTGTCCTGCAAGCAAAAAAGCGATTGTGAAGAAATGATCCAAGCCTTTCAAGCGCAATGGGAGCGATTTACGCTTACCCAAAGCAAAGCCTCAGGGGGTAAATTCTTTTTTCGACTCACCAAAGATGGCTTGGTATTAGCTACGAGTCGTAAATACACCACAGAACGACTTTTACAAAAAGGGATTGAAGAAATTGCGCGTTCCATTGCAAAAGCTGAGGTATTGGATTTTTCAGATCAAGAATTGATTTTCCCCGATGCAGCAATGGTATTTACCGAGGTGGAAACTAACTAAACGGTCATTCTGAATACACTGAATTTTTTCCTGAAATGCTATAGGCTAAGGCACAAGCTATTGCAGCCCCAGGGAGGACTTCGGGGCCAAAAAGTTCACCCGCCATGAAGATACATGCCAAGGGTGTATGTGTTGCACCTGCAAATACCGCTACCCAACCCATTGCGGCCCACAATCCAGGGGAATAAGGGAAAACTAACGTTAAAGTACTACCCATAGTAGCCCCCATGAAAAACAATGGGGTAACTTCCCCTCCTTTAAAACCTACGCCAAGAGCTAAAGCAGTTAGAGCCAGTTTCCAAAACGAATCTTCCCACGAAAGGGTTTTTAAAAATGCTTCTTCAATTACCGGTAATCCCAATCCTGTATAGCGATCAGTGTGTAGCAAATTGACTATTACCACAAAAAGTACTCCTCCCCAAAACAAACGAAGGGGCGGATAAGGAATCCATGTTAAGGCTATTTTTCGCACGACCATTTGCAGAAGTATAAAACTTCGGGCGAGGAGTCCAAACAACACCCCCGCCGCCAACAGCCAACCGATATAAGTTAAGGAAAATTCAGGGATTTGAGGTACATGAAATACGCCGTGAGAAATTCCCCAAGCGGTACAAACCCTATCGGATAAAAGTGCCGTTATACAAGCCGGCAGTAATGTTAGCGCGCGAAACGGTTGCTTCCTGTTCCATTCCAATGCAAAAACCAACCCCGCCCAAGGCGTTCCAAAAACAGCTCCAAATCCACCCGCTATCGCTGCGGTTAACGCCACACGATACTGTTTTTTTGAAAGGTTCAAAAAACGTACTACAGGACGTACCATCGCCGCTGCCATTTGCAACGCCGTGCCTTCCCGTCCGACAGAGGCTCCAAACAAATGGGCTACAAGCGTACTTCCCAAAACCATTGGTCCCATGCGTCTGGGAATAGGCGTTTGGGCATCTACCAGCGAGGTACGCACTAAGGTATTACCTCCATTGGCTTGTTTTCCCCAACGGTGGTAAAGATATCCCATTCCCCAACCCACAAGCGGCAACCCAAATAATAAATAGGAATGGCCCATTCGAATTTGTGTCACTTCCGCTAAAGCCCACAGAAAAAAAGCGGCGCTGCTTCCAATTGGGATACTTAACAACATACCGACTCCTATTCCAATCCCCTGGAATTGCAGCGTAGAAAAAAACGAATGAGTTGTTTTTTGGTTTGAGGACATCATTGAAATCGTAAGACTTACTGCGCAATAAAAGCAACCGTTGACGCTATTCCGAGTTAAAGCCTATGGACAAAAGTAAGGATTTCTATCCTCAGGAATACGAATTCAAATTTTAAGGAAAGGGCACCAAACTCCCACTGTAAATGCAATCGGCTTGATGTTGATCGCCAAAAATAAAACGAAAAGTACCTTGGGAAGTACTCGTTATATTAAAGGAGGGTGTGTAGCCTCGTAACATTTCTTGCTCTAATGCGGTTGGTTCGGCGGGTTGGGTGTATCCCATAATGATAAAAGAATCGGCGTCGATCCATTTTAGCGGATAGGTATGGGTTTGGTCAGCCAATTCCATCGTCACCGTATCTCCTTTTAGGTGCAGGCGAAAATGGGCAGGCCCTGTTTCAGCATAAGCGGCATCGAGTTGTACATTATAGGTACCGTCGGGAATCATCCCTGCTTTGGGCTCGGTATAGCTTGAGAATCCTAATAGTATACAACTAAGGAAAAATACACGAAGCATCAAAGCAACAGGTTTAGGTTAGTATGTTATAACGGAGCACATTCCATTTTAGTATCTCCATAAAGAAGTATACGCTACTTCATAGGTTTTACATACTCCAATGCGTCGGGTCCTAAAGACATGGCATATACAAACATCAACACGCCCACGACTATAATAATGAGTAGGTAACCTAGAAAAGTAATCCCCAATACTCCCAACACGCGAAGGAGGACTGCTTTTAGGGAGTGTTCATGATAATAGCCTTTAAAAAACCAGACCAACATAAGTGGAACAGCCAATAAGGCATATTGATTGAACGTAAAATACGCCCCTGAATCGTTTTGTAAAAAATACAAGGGAGGATAGAGAAAAACCAAACAGAGTAATGTGTAAAAACTCAATATATAGGCGTTCATAACAACATGCTCATAGTAGTTTTGCCCCCATTTTCGGAAACAGAGGTAAGTCGCGATGGCAAACAACGGGATATACACCAGCATAAGTAATGAATTGTAACTGGACGTAAAGTTCAAAAAATCATTCATCATCGGCGAATTCATCTTTTGCGCTGCAAAATGTTCCGCCATGACTTTTTGCATGTTGGTTACTTTGAAAGAGATGAATGTTGAGAAACCACTCAGTAAAAAGACAAGAAGTATGGGTTTGTAATGGCTTACCCGATCACCTTCAATAAATTCGCGCGCCGTTTTCCCAGGATTTCGGGCAATCTTTTTCAGGGAAAATAATAATCCTTTGTTGGTGTGTAAAAGGGTGTATTGAATTTCATCCCATAAATACTTTCGATCGATGCGTTTGAATTTTTTCTGACCGCAAGAACTGCAGAAATTCCCTTCAACGGTTAAGGCGCAGTGGGTACATTGTTCAGCCATTTGTGTTTTTTTGAGTTTAGGGTTGGTTTCCCAAAAATACTAAAATCGAGGAAATACCTTTTTAAATCCTTTTGTATTTTCACAAAAAAAAGAAGCTCATACGCCCAAGTGGCTCTATAAGCTTCTATATATGTACTATAACAAAGTGTAGTTGATTTAACTCCTTGACCTCAGGGAACTACGAAAGTAGCTCGTTGGTAAATAGCGTTTGGTTCAGTATCACCTCTTTTTCTAATTCATGGTTGACCAACCAATGTAGAAATGCATGAACCCGTGCAGGCTCCATGAACCCGTGTTGTCCGTTTTCGCCAAAATGAGGAGCAGTTACAGCTAAGGTTTGCGCTAGGTCGATATGGGTTCGATCCCGTTCTGAGACCACATTTTTTAAAATTGCCGTCGCTTCTTCGGGGTGGGTTTGGGCGAAAGCATACCCTTTTTGTATTGCAGCGATGCATTTTTTATACACTGCTTTGTTGGCATCGAGTTGTTCTTTCTTGGCAATAAGTACGGGCGAATAACCATACGGAATGCCATAAGCTTCAAGTTGAAAGGATTGTAGCGCTATCCCGCGTGTGGCCGCTTCAACGCCTTCCCAATTGTCAAAAATCCAGGTAGCATCAGCTTTTCCTTCCAATAAGGTATTCCAAATGCCTAATTTTTCGGGGTAACTTACGGTAAAATCCCCTTGCCCGCCGTCGTGGCGAACCAACTCTTGTACAATGGTATCTTCGTATCGGGCTTTGTAGGAAGCATACGTTTTGCCCACTAATTCGCGGGGACTATTGATCCCCGAGGAGGCCAAGGTAGTGATGCTGCTTAAATCGGATTGCAGTAATGCATATACGGCGATAGCGTCTACGCGGTTGGATTTGTTGTTTAAACTTATAACTGTTTCCAATGGGGCAAGGGCCAAGTCGGCAAGTCCTAACTCCAATTTTTTGCCCGGCGTGATTTGGTAATCATCATCTTGTGGGTTGAGGAAAGAGACCGTGAGTCCCAATTCGTGATAAAATTCTTTTTCTTGAGCGATGAAAAAGCCAAGGTGATTGACGTTGGGGGTCCAATCGAGTGCAATTTTTAAAGTTTCCATAAGGGGTAAAAACGTAATATTGTGGTTTGTACCCAAAGATAAATGGGAAAAAAACAGCAAGCGACGACTTTAACGATTGTTTAAAAATTGTGGGACAACTTCAGTGCTTTGCCAACGCTTTTTATAAAAAAAAATAAAATTGTAATCCGCTATTCTCGAACCAGTTGCGCCCATTCATAGAGTCCCAACACAATGACCCACAACGCCATAAATAAGGTAATCAAGGGATTGCGAACATGTTGCAGAAAAATTAGCAATAATAACGCCAATCCCGAAACAACTGATAAAGTACCAGTGATGAGACGGATAACAGTATTGGGAGGGATACTTCGAATGTCGGCATAGCCACTATAGCCCAACAGTAAGCCGTAAAGTACCAAAAGGCCATTGGCCATTAGGGTAAATTGATCACGGAAAATTCCCAACGACCACATGCTAATGAATCCGCCAATACCAGCGATGGCCAGCATAAATTTGGTAAGTATCCAGAACAAATGGGTTTGTAAAAAGAAGTGCTTCATGGCTCGCAATACGATCGCTCAAATAGGTTGTTATCATAACCTTGTTGCAAAAATAGACTTTTTGAATGAAAATTAAAAAAATCGTACATAAGGACTTTAATTCCTCAAGAATACATTTCAAAATAGCGTACGCAAGGTCTTAAACGTAAGCGAATTCTCAACCTTTTGGTAACAAATCCATTGTGTCAAAAAATAAAGCTTGTTGATCGATAAATACGGCATGTCCACAACGCTCCCAGCTTTTGAAATGCCCTTGGGGAAGCAATGCTTCTAGGGTTTGCCGCTGGGTTTTGGGGTACAAACGGTCGTCTTCGCCATACAATCCGAAAACGGGGACTTTTTTTTGAAGTACTTGTCGGATTAAGTCGTACATTTTCATTTGGGTGTAGGCATCATTTCGATGAAATCCCAACGGAGCTTGTTCGGTCATGGCATTGCCCCAGCGTTTGTAGTCGGGATGATCAACTAAGGAGGTATAGCGTTGTTGGGCTTCCGGAGTAGGGTTGGGTGTGGCATAAAAGCCGTTGCGTAGGGCATGCATGAAACAATAGGAGGCAAATAGCATCGAATGCGGGTCCATTTCCTGTAAAAGACCTAAATACTTTAGGTTGACCAAATCTTCTTTGGCTTCATAGATGATTTTGCACTGCGTAATGATGTGTTGAAATGATTCCTGTAAATCAAGAGGTGCACTGATAAGAACCACCGAACTCACCATTTCGGGATGCGTACGGGCGAATTTAAGCGCGAGAATTCCTCCGAAGCTATGGCCTAACAAATGCGCTTTAGTGACCTTATACTGTTCGAGTACACTTTGCATGTCGGCGGCGGCTTCGGCCAAGGAGAATTCGGCATTGGGATCGGTACTGCGTCCTTCACCACGGCGGTCATAAACAATAACATAGTACCCTTGTTCGGCTAGTAGGGGTGCTGTGGAGATTTCAAAACTCGTACAATTGTACCCAGGACCGCCATGTAAAAAAAGCAAGGCCGGGTGCTGCGGATTCCCAAAGGCTTTGGTGTAGAGGGTTTGGGCCACAAGTTTTGGAGCTAGACACAATAATAGTAAGAGTAAGCGAATCATCATGCTATTTAATAATCAAATAAATAACTAAGATAAGAATTGTTGTAAAAAATCACCCCCTTTTTCAATCACCTCCTCCGGTACTTCTTTATGCGCATTGTGTTGCACCCCCGGAATTAGCCATGCTTGGGCTGGCCCTGAACAGCGCGCAACTATCGTTTCGACTTGTTTGGGTGTACCAAATTCATCGTCTTCGCCTTGAATGATGAGGGCGGGACAGGTGATTTGGGGTAAAAAGTCAGTGATGTCCCAATCCCGAAACATAGGCGCTAACCAAGTTTCAGTCCACGCTTTTACCATGGAATCGGTATTTACTCCGTGGTATTTGGCTAATCGCTGGGGCAAGTTGGTGGTGTAGTAGGCTGCTTGTGCGGCGCGAATGCCATCTAAGGTAACTTCCTCCACAAACACATGCGCCCCCTCCGTGATGATGGCTTGGATGCGTTCGGGGTATAGGGCAGCCGCTAACAAGGCAATCGAACCCCCGTCGCTGTGCCCAAAAAGCAGGGCTTTCTCGATCTTATGTTCGACTAAAACTTGGTTTAACACAGTCGCTTCCTGTTCCAAGTAATGCTTGTCCCGCACCGGATTTGCAAACGGTCCCGATTTTCCATAACCCAAACGGTCGTACACCAAATAATTGCATTGGGTTGCTGCCGCCAAACGCTCTGGAAAATCCCGCCATAATTCGATACACCCCAACGAATCGTGCAAAAATACTAGGGTGGGACGGTTGGGGAACGAGGAGTGGATTTGGAGGTTCAGCAAATTTTGAATTATGAATTTTAAATGATGAATTAGGTTTATTTGATAAAAGTCACAGCAACAATCTTCCCCTCTTTGACTTCATAAATCGCGACGCCTCCGAAAGTGGTTGCATTGTATTGCACGGATTCTTCATCAATCACAAATGCCCCGCGGACGATACGTTTGATAACGGTACAATGCAAGGTTTGGGCGCTGTTGAAGAACAGGGCATATTGTTCTTGCATTTTGGCTTTGCCTTCCACCTCGAGGGTATTGGGGTAGGTATAAATCTTTACATCTTCACTGAAACAGTCCATAAAAGCCTTAATGTCTTTTTGGTTGTAGGCTTCCAGTTGCTTTTGTGCCATTTGTTCGGGAGTGGGCGTTTGTGCAAATGCTGCAGCACATGTACATAGGAGAAGGACAATTATTTTTTTCATAAATTTTAAGTTTATAATTCTTTGGCTAAAAAACGTGCAGTATGACTTTTTTTGTTTTTACTCACTTCTTCAGGGGTGCCGACACACAAGATTTGTCCACCGCCTTTCCCGCCTTCGGGTCCGACGTCGATGATATGATCGGCCAATTTGATAACATCCAAATTGTGTTCGATGATCAACACGGTATTGCCTTTGTCGACCAGCTTTTGAATGACTTCCATCAACACGCGTATGTCCTCAAAATGCAAGCCCGTAGTGGGTTCATCCAAAATGTAAAATGTATTCCCGGTATCTTTTTTAGACAATTCGGTGGCCAATTTGATGCGTTGCGCTTCGCCGCCTGAAAGGGTTGTACTTTGTTGCCCTAAAGTGATATAGCCCAAACCTACGTCTTGTATCGTTTTGATTTTTCGGTAGATTTTCGGAATGTTTTCAAAGAAATCAACCGCTTCATCGACCGTCATATTCAATACATCGGATATGGATTTTCCTTTGTAGCGAATTTCAAGGGTTTCCCGATTAAAGCGTTTGCCTTGACAGGTTTCACATTCGACATAGACATCGGGTAAAAAACTCATCTCGATCGTACGTACCCCCGAACCTTCACAGGTTTCACAACGACCGCCGGATACGTTGAAACTGAAACGGCCTGCTTTGTAGCCACGAATCATGGCTTCTGGA
>NZ_JBEILJ010000055.1:0-15771 GCF_040379285.1 Flavobacterium sp.
GCAAAGGCGATTTTGAAACGGCTCCTTACAAAGGTTTTAGTGCTTCACAAAACAAGAAATTATGCCAAAACTTTTGAAGGATTTAAAACTCTAATTTTAGCTAAAATAACAGCGCTAACTCTAGTTCAATATATCAATAAATTTATCTTTGATAGACCAATAAACTACATCAAAAATCAACTGATTTAATTTCACCCAACGGGTTCAAAGTAAATTTATCCTAAATAGACAACAGGTCTTTTTAAATTATTTATTTTGAATTTCAACCTTTTATTTATCCTTAAATTTCAAACCAAATAACCTAGAAACTTAAAAAGTTCTAGATAAGTAAAAGTACGAAAAGTATTATTTTTTTATTAATTATTAATATTAATGATTTTGAATGTAATTTTTTAATTAAGATAAAATAATATACAAAGTATTGACTACAAGTGATTTAGGAAAAATACCGATCGGCTACAGGAAAAATACCTATAAATCTAGGTATTTTTCCTATAGGATTTTTCCCTATCAATAGTCAAATTTGTAACTCAAATAAAATCAACTCCTAACCTTAAAAACCATTCGTATGAACCTCGCACAAAACTTAACCCAACACATTGCCGATCCTGAGAACATCATCATTGTCGATGGAGCTTTACCCGATAAAAAATGGATTAACACGCACACCCCTTTCATGGCGAGTAATGTTTTACCCAACCCCAAAATTCCAACCTATTATGTTATTGATTTAAGTTTGATTAGTAAACAGTTTGCTGTTTTAATGGAATGGCTTACCGCAAACAATTCGCTAATTAGTTTTCAAGACAGTTTTTGGTTTATTACTTTGGGCCATGAGTTGAAAAATTCAATTTATGAAACTCAAATTGAAGACGCTATAAAAGCCGGGCTGTATTATGCGATACAGGGAGAAGACTTGGCGGATTTAGTTAAAAATTTTGACACCAAAAATTATCCTTTTTATTATCAAATTCAAATAAACAATTCAGGAATTCCTGACGGAATAAAAGTAGTTGATCAATATAACGCCGAAATAACAATTTTCTCTGTGGCTCTTATAAAAAGTATTTTTGCTTTATGGGATATAAATCCATCTCAAAGAGAAAATATTAACTTTGTTTTCACTAAAGTCACCAACGATCGCGACGAATCAACCGTGGCATTCAAAGTGTATATTGAAAATAAGGTGTCATATTATGATTATTCGACAGGACCTACTTATAATATTTTAAACGCTTCAAAATCCAAAGCGGCTTGTATTAAATAGTTCTGTAATGACAATAATTTATGATTTTTTTTGCTCCATAAAAATTATTGTTTATTTTCAATTAATTACATTTTTTTTAGCTACATTTTTTTTACCCTTAAAACGTAAAACAAATAGAGTATTTTACAGTATTATAACATATTATACATTAACTGAGGTTATTACTGTAACTTTAAAATTGACAATTCCAGAAAAAAATCAAAGACTTTTTTTAAATTCAATAAACTATGAATTGTCATTTGTAATAACATTTTTATTATGGTTTTTTTTACTAGAACAAAATGGTGTAAATAAAAAAATAATGCGTTTTGTTTATTTGTTTTTTTTATCATTTGTCTTAGTTGATTTTTTAGCAATTCAAAAAGATAATGATTTAAAAACCTACATCTTTTGTATGGGTTCATTTTTGTATTTGATAATTTTCTTTATTTTAAGCTTTAACAAACTCAAAAATGAAGATTTTAATTTTCTGCTTGATAACGATTTTAGACTGCTATGCGCACCTATTCTAATGTTTTTTGGACTTTCATTGCTTTTTAGTTTTGTAAATTCAGAAATTGGGGAAATCATAATTATCTCAAACTATAATTTATATTCGATTATAACTGATTACATAAATATTGTGAGTTACTCCATTTTCTTATGGTATGTCTATATCGAATACCGCAATCATAAACGGGTCATTTCCGAAGAATATCATTAATTGTATTTTATGAGTAATTTCAGTCTTGCCATTGGAATCCTTATTAGCTTAATTTTTATAAGCCTTATCACCACCTTTAGTATTATGCTGGCGCGTATGCACATTGGGAAAGTGAAAAAATATACCCAACAACTGTTTGAAAAAGACCTCGAGTTTCAACGCAACATCACGCAAACCATTATTGAAACCCAAGAACAGGTTTTACAAAATATCTCGCGTGATTTACACGACGATGCAGGGCAACAGATAACGGCATTGAATTTTCAAATTGAGAATTACAAATACGATCATCCAGAACAGTCCGAACGCATGGAAAGTCTTAGTGACTCATTAAAGCGATTGTCACAATCCGTGCGCAGTATAAGTCACTCGCTCAATAGTCAGTTGGTCTTGCAACAAGATTTAGCCAAAGCCATTCGAACCGAAATGGAACGCTTGCAAAAAAATAGCAGTATCCAATTTGAAATGATTTTGGGCGATACGCAACCCTTTTTGAAAGATGATGAAAAGTTAATTATTTATCGTATCTTTCAAGAGTCGATAAACAATTGCATCAAACATGCCCAGGCGAAAAAAATACGCGTACAATTAGCCGCACAACCTAAGTTTCGCCTGCAGATAGAGGATGACGGAAAAGGATTTGATGTAACAACAAAAACGCTATCATTGGGTTTGGCAAATATGAAAAAACGAGCGGAATTAATTCAATGTTCGCTGGTCATTGATTCCAAATCTGGACGAGGAACAATAATAACCCTTCAACGCAATTAAAACGCCTATGGAACTCATACACATTTGCTTAATCGATGATCATGCCATCGTTAGGCAAGGTCTTAAAGAACTCATTCAACGCCTCGGTGAATATCAGATTGTCCATGAATTTGATGATGGCGATCAATTCCTAGAGTCCTTACCCCTTGTTCCCATTCCCGACGTATATATCTTGGATTACTCAATGCCGCATAAAAATGGTATTGAAGTGTTGCAAGAGCTTGAAAAAAAAACAGGAGAATACAAAGTATTACTGCTCACCCAACACATTGACGAACAAATCATTGACGATGCGTACCACCATGGAGCACGTGGGTTTTTACATAAAAATTGTTCCGCTGCCGACCTTAAATTTGCCATTGACAACATCATCAATTTTGGCTACAACAACATCACTGAAATTTTAAATCGTATCAAAAATTATGATATTCGAAAAGAAGAAAATCTCCCCATTACTTTCGAAATGACCGATAAAGAACTAGAGTTTCTAACTTTGGTCTGCGACGAAAGAGAACTTACCTATGACCAAATGGCAAAAATCATGAATGTCACAGGAAAAACCATTGATGCCTACCGCACCACCTTATTTGATCGTTTTCAAATTCGTTCCAAAGTAGGATTGGTTTTGTTTTCCTACAAACATCGTTTAACGGAACCCTTTTTATAACAAAACGTAATTAACCTATATAAAATCTTAAACCAAACTTTAAATGAAAAGTTTGGTTTTTTTGTCCATTTTTGCCAAGAAATAATCAAAAAAGCACCTCTAAACTTGGAGGCTAATTTTGTATTTTTGCGCCACAAACTAACATTCAACGGATGAAAAATACAGCTTTAACTCCCATTCATATCCAATTAGGCGCCAAAATGGTTCCGTTTGCTGGATACAACATGCCTGTTCAATATGAAGGCGTCAATGCCGAACATGAAACCGTTCGCGACGGAGTGGGCGTTTTTGATGTGTCACACATGGGCGAATTTCTACTTTCGGGTCCCCAAGCGCTGGACTTGATTCAACGCGTAACGACCAACGATGCGGCAACGCTTGACATTGGACGTGCTCAATATTCGTGTATGCCCAATGCGACTGGCGGCATTGTCGATGATTTAATTGTATATCGACTCGGTGAAATAAGCTATTTATTGGTGGTTAATGCTTCCAATATTGAAAAAGATTGGTGTTGGATTGCCCAACACAATACCGAAGGAGCCGTTATGGAAAATCTTTCCGATTCGTATTCGCTCCTTGCTATCCAAGGTCCGAAAGCCGTCGAAGCCATGCAATCCTTAACGGCTATTGACTTGTCCAACATCAAATACTATCACTTTGAAGTGGGCACCTTTGCTGGCATTGATGATGTAATCATCTCTGCTACTGGATATACTGGGTCGGGTGGATTTGAAGTATACTGTAAAAATGAAGATGCTGAAAAACTTTGGCATAAGGTATTTGAAGCTGGCGCCGCTTATGGAATCAAACCCATCGGTCTCGCAGCACGGGATACCTTACGTCTTGAAATGGGATTCTGTTTGTACGGCAACGACATCAACGACACCACCTCTCCTATTGAAGCTGGCTTGGGTTGGATTACAAAATTCACCAAGAATTTCACCAATCATGAGGCCTTAAAAGCACAAAAAGAACAAGGCGTAACCCGAAAATTGGTTGGTTTTGAATTGACCGAACGTGGGATTCCTCGTCATGATTATGAGATCGTAGATACTGATGGTAATGCCATTGGAATTGTAACTTCAGGTACGATGGCACCCTCATTGGGCAAAGGTATTGGTATGGGATATGTCGCTACAGCATATGCTACGGTGGGATCTGTGATTTATATAAAAATCAGAAACAATCAAGTGGCGGCTCAAGTGGTTAAACTCCCATTTTACAAAAAATAAGTACAGAAAAAAATGAAGGCAAAATCCGTGATATCATGTAAATTTGCCGATTAAAAATAATTAACAGCTAAAGAAGAATTCCTATGGGAAGAGCATTTGAATTTAGAAAAGCCCGAAAAATGAAACGTTGGTCTGCCATGGCCAAAACGTTTACACGCATTGGTAAAGACATTGTTATTGCAGTAAAAGAAGGAGGCCCCAATCCGGAGACCAACGCCCGTTTACGCGCGGTCATTCAAAATGCCAAAGCGGCCAACATGCCCAAAGAAAATGTAGAGCGTGCCATAAAAAAAGCATCGGATAAAGACACGGCAAACTATAAGGAAGTTTTATTTGAAGGGTATGCACCTCATGGTATTGCCATTTTAATTGAAACAGCTACCGACAACAATAACCGTACAGTTGCCAATATTCGCAGTTATTTTAATAAATGTAACGGAACATTGAGCACCCAAGGCTCGGTTGAATTCATGTTTGATCATACTTGCAATTTTAGAATTCCTAATACGGGGCAAGACATTGAAGAATTGGAATTGGAAATGATTGATTTTGGGGTAGAAGAAATTTTCGCTGATGAAGACGGGATCATGATGTATGCGCCCTTTGAAAGTTTTGGGGCCATTCAGAAAGAATTGGAAAGTCGCAGTATTGAGATTTTATCCTCTGGATTTGAACGTATTCCACAAGTGACAAAAGCCTTAACCACAGAACAAATCACTGATGTGGAAAAATTATTGGAGAAAATTGAAGATGATGACGATGTGATGAATGTGTACCACACGATGCAAGAATAGCAAATGACACCTTTTTTTCATATGAAAACCAATCCACGCGGTTGGTTTTTTTATTTTATGCTTCTTTTCAAATGTTAAATTTTTAGGATTTAGGCATTACAATATAACTTGTTAAAAACTAATACTTAAAAAACACCTAAATAAAATTATCGCAAATTATTGATTTACAGTGCTTTGGTATTTTACCCTAAGCATCTAAGTATTTTTCCCTTAAAACTCAAGGAAAAATACTTTGAATTGTCAGTAAAAACCCTAGAGATTATTCAAAATAGGGGTAGTAATATTGCAACAACAATGACAAACAAGATAATAATTCCATTTTGTCACGCAAGCCATTATTCGATTTATACGCCTTGGGTACGTAAGGGTCTTCAGACCCTTACGTTGTACCCAAATTACTTAAAGGTTAAAAAAACAAACCAATGCTTAGGACAAATTTTTTAAACCAATACGTATGGTATGTGCACTAATAACGGGGGCTATAATGGGAATGCTTGGACAAGGCCTCTATCTATCCCTTCACTATTATTTGTGTGCTTCATTTCAATCTAAATTTTCGTCTAGAGATAGTATTCAGGCTGCCAAAGCACTTGTGACAAGTATATTCATCGGTGGATTATCAGAATACATGCTGGTCCTTTGTACTCCCACCACAATACTAGGAATCATTCCGTTTTTACTGGGTGCAGTATTCCCATTGGGCTTTCAAAAAGTCCGTAGAATAGGGCAGTATAAACAAAAGCATCGAACTACATTTTAATCATAACTCAAAACCAATTTCCTATGGTTGCCATCGACACAAAGTATTTGGAAGGTTATAATCGTTCGGGAAGGCTTATTGCTAGTGTAAATGCTTTGGTTATTCATCGCTCTTTACCCTATTCGACTGCCAAATCAATAGACGAACGTTTGCGGTTTATGAATGAACGACGATACAACGCCGAGCGTCAATTAATCCGTTATGCGCCGCATTATGTGATCAACGGAACTACCATTATACAAACCATACCCGAAACAGAAGCGGGATATCATATTGGCTCGGCCTTTTACAATTATACCCCTCTAGCCCGTCAATTCATGGGAAATGAAAAATCGGCCAATAATGTTACCTTAGGTGTCGAACTCTGTGCGGCCGAGGGCCCCATTCCTAAAAATGTTTTACAAAATGCCATCCCTCTTGTGCAACAATTGATTTACAAATACAATCTTCAAAGACACCAAGTCGTTCGTCCCTTTGAAATGATAAAACAAATCCACCCCAACCTCATTATGGATGCCCTCCAATGGAAAGCGTTTCTCAATTCGGTTTACCTTCCCGAGCGCGTTTTTTGATTCTTAGAATGTTGCCATCTAAAAAAACTAACACCTTATTCCAATACAAAACTTATGGTCACCTGTGCAGTAATTTCGATTTCGCCTATCGCGAGCGTTTCTTGTGGCATGGCATGGGCCTCTTTGGCAAAAAAACCTTCAGCTCGTTGTACCGTGGGAAACAAAATAGACCCCGTCTCTGAAATTTGATGGGCTTTTCCAACTTTTTGCTGTAAGGGTGATGTGTAATCCTGAGCCCGTTTTAAAGCATCTTGTGTGGCAAGTTTACGAACTTGAGTTTTGTATTCCTCCAACTTGGTTGCTTTAAATTCAACGCCCGAAATGGCATTAATCCCTTGATCGACCAACCCCATCACCAAAGCATCGTACTGTTTTAAATCACGCAAGGTAACTTGCATATTTTGAATGGCTTGGTAGTGAAATTTGTTTTTTTCACCCGTATACATTCGACCCAAATGAACCCCTCTAGTTTGCATATCGTTGGCTGCAATCCCAAACTTTTTCAAATAGCGCAATACGAGATCCACAGTAGCATCATTAGTCTTCTTTACCTCTGAGGCTTCTTTTCCTTGGGTTTCAACGCCAAAAGAAATGATAGCATAATCAGGGGCTACTTTAATCTTTCCTTCTCCTGAAACAGTAATTTGGGGAAGTGATTTTACTTCTTGAGCTTGGGTAAACAATCCAAAACTAAGTAGCAATAGGACAATAATTTTTCTCATGATATTTATTTTTTTAGGTTTTTATTTCGATTACAAAAGTTGTGCCTATTTTATTTTCGTTTTCTTTCCATAAAAAAAAGAATAACGATGGGTAGTATCAATCCAGCGACTAAAAGCGGTTGTTTAAAAATTAAATGAGGTACTTTTAGCAACGTAAAAAACAATCCCGCAATAGCCCCGCCAAAGTGAGCCGCATGTCCAATACCATCGTTTTGCGCTTTCATCCCGTAAATGGAATACAATAAATAGCCAATACCAAAAAGATAGGCTTTAATCGGAATGGGAATAAAAAATAAATACAAATCCATATCAGGATACAGTAAAATCGCTGCGTAGATAATTCCAGTTACCGCTCCAGAGGCTCCAATGGCGGTGTAATGGTACTGATTTTTGTAGAAGTACAAGGTCAACATACTCCCTGCCAACAAACTAGAACCATAGAGAAACAAGAACGTGTACAAGCCAAACTGATATATCACCACTGGCGCAAAAAAATACAAGGAAATCATATTGAAAGCCAAATGCGTAAGGTCACCATGTAAAAATCCAGAAGTTAGCATTCGGAAATGTTCCCCAGCACGAATACTGCCTACATGAAACATGTATTTTCGGAAAAAGGAAGTGTCCTCCCACCCTTTCCAACTAATCAACGCAGTGATTCCGATTAAGATATAAAGAATAATCATAAATCTAATTTTGGGTAAATGTACAAACTTAAGAATTGTTAATTCGAAATAAAATCTTAAGGAAACCCTTTATATTTGCACAAATTTCATACATGCAATTTCTTGCCTATCTCATCATATATCCGATAATTTGGTTGATTTCCAAATTGCCTTTTCCGCTTTTATACTTACTGTCGGATGGAATCTATTTTTTAATTTACCGAGTAATTGGGTATCGTAAAAAAGCCGTGCGACGCAATCTAGCTATGGCATTGCCCCATCTTAGTGAAACCGAACGCTTGCGTATTGAGAAAAAATCCTTTCAGCATTTGTGCGATATGTTTTTGGAAATGATCAAAACCTTGTCTATTTCACGTAAAACTATGGAGACACGGTTCACCTTCACCAATATGGATTTGTTTCATGCTATGGAGGAAAAAGGAAAAAGTATTGCCTTAATGTGTGGTCATTATGCGAGTTATGAGTGGGTGATTTCGATGAATTATTATACCCGATTTAAAGGCTTTGCCATCTATAAACGAATTGCCAATCCCTACTTTGATCGCTTGGTCAAAAAAATTCGTTCACGCTATAAAGCCTACTTAATCACCACCAAAGAAACCAAACCCACCATCGAAAAAAATGCTCGCGAAGGCGTCTTGGGTCTTTACGGCTTTGCTAGCGATCAAACACCGCGCTGGAGTGAAACTAATTTGTACTGGCATCATTTCATGGGTATCGAAACCCCTATTCACATTGGCGCTGAATCATTGGCCAAACAATACGGCATGAATGTCCTATTTTTAAAAGTGCGAAAAGTGAAACGAGGGTTCTATGAAGGCACTTTTGAAATCCTATCCGACAACGTGCATGAAGTTCCCGATTATAAACTATCGGAAGCTTTTATGGCCAAAGTAGAGGCGCAAATATTGGAACAACCCGAATACTATATGTGGACGCATAAACGTTGGAAACATAAAAAAAGAACCTCATAAAAAAAATCCCGATGACTCGGGATTTTTAATTAAGCATACATCTTAGCACGTAATTCTTTTATTTTGGAATCATCCAAGTAATCATCAAAGGTCATGTAACGGTCGATAGCGCCCTGTGGTGTAAGTTCAAGTACACGTGTGGCCACTGTTTGCGCAAATTCATGGTCATGGGTGGTAAACAAGACCGATCCTTTGAAGTTCTTCAAGGAATTGTTAAACGCCGTAATCGATTCCAAATCCAAGTGATTGGTTGGCTCGTCGAGCATTAACACATTGGCGCGAAGCATCATCATGCGCGATAACATACAACGCACTTTCTCACCTCCCGACAATACATTACACTTTTTTAACGCTTCTTCGCCCGAGAAAATCATTTTCCCTAAAAAGCCTCGTACGTAAACTTCATCGCGCTCTTCTTCGGTTTTGGCCCACTGACGCAACCAGTCGACTAAGTTGATATCGGATTGAAAAAACGCGTGATTGTCGTTGGGCAAATACGATTGAATCGTGGTCACACCCCATTCATACGTTCCCGAATCGGCTTGCAAATGACCGTTTAAGATTTCATAAAAAGCGGTGGTAGCCCGTGAGTCTTTTGAAAACACTACAATTTTATCGCCTTTCGCCATGTTTAAATCTACATTTTGAAATAAAACCTCACCGTCGATTGAGGCCGCTAAATTTTGAATGTTCAAAATCTGATCGCCCGCTTCCCGTTCTTGTTCAAAAATAATGGCAGGGTAACGACGACTTGAAGGCTTAATCTCATCCAAATTAAGCTTTTCCAACATTTTTTTACGCGATGTCGCCTGCTTTGATTTGGCCACATTCGCACTGAAACGGCGGATAAACTCTTCCAACTCTGCTTTCTTCTCCTCTGCCTTCTTGTTTTGTTGTGCCCGTTGTTTGGCGGCTAACTGACTCGATTCATACCAAAACGTGTAATTCCCAGAATAGTGTGTAATTTTTCCAAAATCGATATCCGAAATATGGGTACAAACCGCATCCAAAAAGTGACGGTCGTGCGAAACTACAATAACCGTATTCTCATAGTTCGCCAAAAAGTTTTCCAACCAACCAATCGTTTCAAAGTCCAAATCATTGGTCGGCTCGTCCATAATCAATACATCAGGATTTCCAAATAAGGCTTGCGCCAAAAGGACACGTACTTTTAATTTCCCCTCCATCTCCGCCATCAGCGTGTAATGAAAGTCCGAACCAATACCCAAGTTCGACAACAAGGCAGCCGCATCACTGTCGGCATTCCAACCGTTCATTTCGTCAAATTGAATTTGCAACTCCCCAATACGGTCGGCATTTTCATCCGAATAATCCGCATACAATGCATCCATTTCGGTTTTAATCGCATGCAGCACTTTATTCCCCATCAATACCGTTTCCAACACCGTATGTTCGTCAAACATGTTGTGGTTCTGATTCAAAACCGACATCCGTTTCCCTGGCTCCAATATCACTCGCCCCGACGTAGGGTCCATATCACCTGCTAAAATTTTTAAAAACGTAGACTTTCCGGCACCATTGGCACCAATAATTCCGTAACAGTTCCCTAAGGTAAACGAGGTATTCACTTCATCAAACAAAATTCGTTTCCCAAACTGAACGGATAAATTAGATACAGTTAACATGTAACAAGTGGATTTTAAATTTGGTGCAAAAGTAAGCAAATAGGGCGACTTTACCCATCTCAAGCTATGGTTTTTTTATCCTTTGACGCGAACAGCTAATGCCTGATATCCATTGGAAAATCCAAAAAAAACAATCCTAATTTCACCCTAAAATACCATCCAAAATTAGAGGCTCTTGTTATTTTCCGCCGATAATTCAAATTTGAAGCGCATTGGAAACCACAGCCGATTTTGAGGGCTTCACTTTTAACTAATGGTTAACAATATATTGCACAGGTACTAAATACATTTGCGAATTACAACAGAACTGTAGATGAATTTCAAAATTGCCTCAACGTATGGTGCCCTAACTGCGGTAGCACTTTCAGTATTGACGTCTTGTAAAAAAGAGTTCGATGCCGACAACTATGTGGCGTACTTTGGCGGTGAAGTTGAAAATCCGCAATCGCGTTATGTACTTTTTTGCCAAAATAATGTGGTATTGGACACCCTACCGTTGAAAGCAGACAATACGTTTTTTGTCAAATTTGATTCCCTAGCACCCGGATTGTATACGTTCAAACATGAGCCGGAATACCAATACGTTTTCTTTGACAAAAACGATTCAATTCGCGTTCATATTGATTCCAAAGATTTTGATCAATCCATTATTTTTTGTGGTCGAGGCGATCAAAAGAACAATTTCTTAATGGAAATGTACCTTCGTAATGAGAAAGAGAAAAATAAAATTTTCGATGTTTTGGATTACGAAGCACCCAAATTTCTCTATTACATCAACAAAGTCAATGCAGACAATATCGCTTTTTACAAATCCAAAAAAGAGGAAATCAAATGGAATGAAGAGTTTGATGTCTACGCCCAAGCCATGTACCTTTTCCCCCACTATACCCGTAAAGAAATTTACCCCATTGTACACAAAATGCGTACAGGGAACGATGTGAGTAAGGCACTACCCAAAGATTACTACGATTTTCGAAAAACAATTGACTTTAGTGATGAAAAGATGACCGACTTCAGTCCGTTTGTCATGTATCTCAACTACATGCTCAACAATGTAGGGTCGATTCACTACCACAACCATTTTTCGGAAGTCGACTTGGCGCTAAAAACCAATGTTAACAAACTCAAAATTGCCGATACCCTCATCAAAAACGAAAAGGTTAAAAATATCGTCGTCAATAGCATTGCCTTTCAATACTTGTTGGAAGATCAAAACATGGTCAACAATCAGGAGTTTTTGAAACACTATTACAAAATTGCCACCGATAAGAGCAAGAAAAACGAAATCTTAAAACTAGGAAAAGCGATCAACCAATTGACCGATGGTAAAAAACTACCCTCAGTTACCTTGCTCGATGCTGCGGGAAAAAATGTCAATTCTTCCTCGCTAATCACCAAAAATACCATTCTGTTTTTCTGGAGTGAAGAATTAAATTCCCACCTCGTTGCAGCACACAAAAAGGCCTTGGATTTGCAGAAGAAATACCCGAATTATGAATTCATTGCCATTAATTTGGATAAAAATCCGAACACTTGGAAAGAGGCCTTAACAAAGTATTCCTTCGGTTCAATTCGACAATACCATTGCTCCAATTTTGATGAAATCAAAAACAAATGGGCGATTACCAAAGTACACCGCACCATGATCATCAACAAAGACCTCACGATCAAAAACGGATTCACCAATATGTTTGACATCCGTTTTGAAGAAGACTTACAATAAAAAAAGCCCTGACGAAAAAATCAGGGCTTTATTGTAGCATATCGTGAGTTACGAATTTCCTTTTTGGTAATCGGCAATAAACTGTGCCAATCCGATATCGGTCAACGGGTGTTTTAACAGGCCTAGAATCGCCGACAAGGGCCCTGTCATCACATCCGCTCCAATTTTCGAACAATTTACCACATGCATAGTATGACGAACAGAAGCGGCCAAAATTTCGGTTTCAAAGCCGTAATTATCATAGATTTCACGTATCTCTTGAATCAAATTCAACCCGTCAGTGGAAATATCATCCAAACGGCCAACAAACGGCGAAACATAGGTGGCACCCGCTTTGGCAGCCAACAAGGCCTGACCCGCAGAGAACACCAACGTCACGTTCGTTTTGATGCCTTTATCTGAGAAATATTTACACGCGCGCACACCGTCTTTAGTCATGGGAAGTTTCACCACAATCTGAGGGTGCAAATCGGCCAATTGTTCGCCCTCACGCACCATTCCATCGAAATCGGTAGCGTTCACCTCCGCACTCACATCCCCTTCGACAATCGTACAAATGTCCACATAGTGCTTCAAAATGTTGTCCAAGCCGGTAATTCCCTCTTTGGCCATCAACGAAGGATTGGTCGTTACGCCATCCAAAATTCCCAACGATTGGGCCTCGCGAATCTCATTCAAATTCGCCGTGTCAATAAAGAACTTCATAGTATGATATTAAAAAAGTTGTGTTTACATGTTGTATTTTCGGGCGCTTCCCCTCCATACTTCCGGGGCCGGGCTGTCGGGAGTCGCTACCCTCGTCACCTCGGGTGAGCTTCAACAATCCCTCCATCCCTAGCGCGACATTGCAAAAGTACAACACCCAACTCGATTGAAGAAATTTTGTTTGGTTTTTAGTGACTAGACGTTAGACTTTGGAAAGACTGCGACTTAGATTGATGACTGATTACTGATCAAGTGTATGATGAAATAATTAATGATGAAAACTTTTACTGCAATTCATAGTTTTGAATTAAAACGAGCCGCCCTTTCGTGTTTTATTTCTTCAATGCATTTGTAAGAGCAATTCAGAAATACAACGAAAATTAAAAAACGCATGAAAGTAAATGATAACGCTGACCGAGCAAAAAAGAGCGGTTAAAAAATCGCTTCAAATTTTTAATATTGAGACGGCTTGTTATTTTATTTTCCTAATTGAGCTTTTAACTCTTTTACTTTATCATTGCGTTCCAAAAACTTATACACTGTAAGCAATCCATTGATTACGCCTTCGTTGTTCGGTTGAAGTTTATAGGCGCTTTCTAAAATTGGCAGTACTTTGTTGAATAATTTCTGACGTTCTCCTTTCAAAAACTCAAATCGCTTTTGGTCTTTTTCGGTGTAGCCTAATTTATTCATCTCGTCCACAATTTTTTGATCGGGTTTCAACATCATATCGGCTAGGTTAACATACGCATCAACGTAATCAGGTTTAATTTCAATGACACGACGATAATATTTTTCCGCTTCATCAAATTGGTTGTTGTTACCACTTGTTACCCCAAGGTTATAAATCAAAATATGGTCATTTGGATTTTTCTCCAATACTTCTTTGATGGTTTTTTGGTAATTGGGAACGTCATTTAACTTCAAATAAATCTCCGCTTCCGACAACAACAAATTCGTATCCCCAGGCAATTCTTTTTTGGCATCGGCTATTGCTGATTTCGCTGCATCCGTTTTACCTTGTTGCAAATAAATCAATGCAATATTTTTAACAATTTCACCGCGTTTGGAAGGCACTTTTTCTTCTGTTGGATCGCTGTACTGACCTAACTCAATAAATTTATTTCGGATGGCTTTGTCGGTAAAACTTTCTATTTGTCCCGTTAATTTGTTTTTAGCAAAATACTTTGTGCCTTCGCCAGTATAGTTTTTAGATTTTAAAATTTCATAATATTTCAAAGCACTGTCGTAATCCTTACCTTCTACCGCATAACTTGCGGCAAAATAGAGATTTTCCATTTCTTTAGGTTCCATCAAATAAATGCTATAAAGAATTTTGGAAGACTCTGCAAATTGCTTGGCATTGCCTAAACTAATGGCCACATTCAATAACTGACCTTTGAAGGTTTGAATAGTTTCATTGATATCGTCGGTATATAATTTTTTCCCCGATTTTGCTTCATAATCTAAGGTTTCACGCATAGCCACACCAAGACCTTCAATGGTATTAGGAGAAAAAAGTTTAGCCATTTGGGCTTGCATCACAGCCGGTGACATATTTTTATCCCAAGTTGACATTTCCATCATGGGAACCATGGCTTTATAGAACTTTAAGTATACTTTATCCGATTCTTCAGTGGCTAATCCTTCCAATTTTTGAACCAAACTTTTGTATTCGGTATACTCTTCGGTTTTTAACGCATCTTTAGCGTATAATTTTTTTAAAGCTTTCAATTCGTCTTTTTGTGCGAATGAAGCTGTAGCCAAGAACAGGGTTCCCGCTAAAAATAAATGATTGATTTTCATACGATTTGATTTAAAAACGTAAAAAGCCACGATTGAAATTCAACACATGGCTTTTACACAATTATTTTACTTTTTATTCTTCATTTTCGGGAGTAGTATCGTCATTTAATTCGATACCCTCGTTTAGTTCGTCGTCTTCTATCGATTCCGATTCTTCCTCTCGCATTACCTTGGTGACCGCGGCAATCGAATCGTTATTCTTGATATTAATTAAACGAACTCCTTGGGTAGCTCGACCCATAACGCGAAGATCGGAAACCATCATACGAATCGTTAATCCCGACTTGTTGATAATCATCAAATCATCTTCATCGGTAACATCAGAAATCGAAATCAACTGCCCGGTTTTATCCGTGATGTTTAAGGTTTTCACCCCTTTTCCACCGCGGTTGGTAATACGGTACACATCTTCGCCATCGTCATCAACCAATTTGGTACGTTTCCCATATCCATTTTCGGTAACAACCAAAATTTGTTTCTCATTGACTTCTTTTTCGTCAACCGCTACCATTCCGATCACTTCATCTTTTTCGTCGGCTAAAGTAATACCGCGAACTCCAGAGGCTGTACGACCCATTGGACGCGTTTTGCTTTCTTCAAAGCGCACCAATTTACCCGACTTCACAGCGATAAGAACCTGACTGTTTCCTGTGGTTAGTTTTGCTTCCAATAATTCATCGTCTTCACGAATCGTAATCGCATTAATTCCATTTTGACGGGGACGCGAATACTGCTCAAGC
>NZ_JBEILJ010000056.1:0-15534 GCF_040379285.1 Flavobacterium sp.
AGTTCGACTCCTTTATCGGGATAAATTTTTGCCAAGATATTTTGATCCAACAACCAAGTAGGTGTTTTAAACAATTGCTTATTCAAAAAGTCTACCGCTTCATTTTGAATGCTTGACGGCACCGTTTCGTATTCGTTGCCCTGCATGTCGTAGGTTTTTGGCGTTTCATAAATTCCACCCACATTTTTCGTCACATGACCCATGTAGCGTCTGAACTGGCCTACCAAAGCGGTGTACATGTCTTCCAATTCGGAATAATCTTCGCCTTTTTCTTTACTCCATTCGATAAGATTCGGTAAAATATATTTTAGATTTTTAATCCCATATTCGGAGGCTTTCATGGCATTATCGCCTAAATCTTCTGTTTGATAACGCGGGTCAAAAGGACTGCTTTCGGTACCAAACCAAAGTCGGCGATTTTTGTAGGCTTCTTTGGTCATTTCATTGAGCAAGGCTTTTTCATCCTCTTCTGATTTCGCATCTGCAAAATAGGAATATCCCCATTTGATGGCCCATTTATCATAATCGCCAATGCGCGGGAATAAATCGGTAACCCCATCGCCGGGTTGCGCCACGTAATTAAATCGAGCATAATCCATAATGGAAGAAGTGTGTCCGTTTTTCTTTTGGTATTCGGGATTTCTCAACATTTCCACCGGTGTAGCATTACTTGCTCCCATATTATGTCGTAAACCAAGCGTATGTCCCACTTCGTGAGCGGCTACAAAACGAATGAGTTCGCCCATTAACTGATCGTCAAATTTTTTATTTCTTGCTTTCGGGTCGACTGCCGCGGTTTGAATGAGATACCAATCCCGCAACAAGCTCATAATATTATGGTACCAACCGATATGACTTTCCATAATTTCCCCTGTTCTCGGGTCGTGCACGTTCGGACCGTAGGCATTTTGGATATCGGCAGCAAAGTAGCGCAATACCGAAAACCGTGCGTCTTCCAAACTCATGGTCGGGTCGTTTTCGGGCCAATATTCTCCGCGAATAGCGTTTTTCCACCCTGCGCCTTCAAAGGCCACTTGCCAATCGTCAATCCCTTGCTTAATGAAGGGTTTCCACTTATCAGGGGTTGCCGGATCGATATAATAGACAATAGGCTTAAGCGGTTCGATCAGCTCGCCTCGTTTTTGCTTTTGTGCGTCTTCTTCATTTTTGGGTTCCAAGCGCCAGCGAACTGCAAAAATATCGGTATCAGCTTTATGTGATTCTTCTTCAAAAACACTGTATCGGTTGGCAAAATACCCTACCCGTTTATCAAAAGTACGCTTGCGCATGGGTTTTTCGGGCAATAAAATAAAAGAAGTGTTCAATTCCATAGTTACCACCCCGGCATCTAACCCTGCAGGTAAATCAACTCCAATTTTTGGAGCGGGAGTTCTAGAGATTTGAGGTGCTACCGTGGTAAACGTTTTCGTCGTTCTGATTTCGGTATTGATGGGGAAACTTTTTACATATTGAATGAACGATTTATCTTTTTGAAACGCTTGGATGCTTAACAATTGTTTTTTGATAGGGTCCAAGGAAAAGGTTTGCACATCGGCTTCAAAAGTGGGGGTCATGTCAATTACACTGGCCACATTTTCTTTGCCTGCTTCGTCTTTTTTATAGGCTAAAATGTCATAAATCCCAATAATAGGATCGGCGCTGGAGTTTCTCACCGATTGGGTGATGGGTTTATCTTCCTCTTTGGCCATGATCACATAGGTGATGGAACGCAAAATGATGGTGTTGTTTAACCCTTTTTCAAAACGAACTACCTGTCGATTTACTTCTTCCCCTCCAAAAATTCCACCTCCAGCGGGTGTTTTGGAATACCGTGTGGTGGTCATAATTTCTTTTCCGATAAGGGAATTCGGAATTTGAAACAAGTATTTATCTGCAACTTTATGTACATCAATCAAGCCTTTTTGAGTGATGGCCGTTGAATCGATTACTTTTTTGTAGGGTTTTGGCTCTTTCTTGCCCTCGGGTTTCTTGGCTTCTTGCGCGGGTGGAGGAGTATTTTTATCTTTTTTCTGGGCGTTAGTTTCAATACTGAAAAAAAGTAAAAGCAATACAAAAACTTTTAGAGATTGGTTATTCATGTTTGTGAGTTTAGTTGGTTAAAAATACAATTAAGAACTAACAATGCTTTGCTTTAAAATAAAATTAACATCTTATGTTTAGAGAAAATTCTTTATTTATGCCTACGCTTTGGAAAGAATCTCAAAAGAGTAGAAATTACCTTTCAAAAAAAATCAAACAATAAATAAAATTGATATAAAATACTTCTTGTATTTGAGAAGCATTTTTATTTTTACAAAAAAAATACTATGCAAATTTCAGACATAAACAATGTTCTTCAACCGTTGAAAGACCGATTGCTACTGCATCCGCTTTACTATAAAATTCGAACCCTTGACGATTTACACTGTTTCTTAGAACACCATGTCTATGCGGTTTGGGATTTTATGTCGTTGTTAAAGGCGTTGCAACAGCAACTTACCTGCACCACAACGCCATGGTTACCTGTAGGCAATCCAGAAGTGCGCTATTTGATTAATGTAATTGTAGTGGCTGAAGAAACAGACCTTGCGATGGATGGGAAACGGCAAAGTCATTTTGAGATGTACTTGGACGCTATGAACCAATGTGGATCCAATGCGCTAGCGATACAACGCTTTTTGGAGGATATTCAAAAAACACAAAACATATTTGTTTCCATCAAACATGCGGAAGTGCATCCGAAGGTACGCGCATTTTTAGACTTCACCTTTCGGGTCATTGAAGAAGGGAAGGCGCATAAAATTGCAGCTGCTTTTACTTTTGGGAGAGAAGATTTGATTCCGACGATGTTTACCGAGATTTTAAAGAACTTCCAGCAAAATTTCCCGCAAACCGATTTGTCAAAGCTGATTTATTACTTTGAACGTCATATCGAATTGGATGGCGATGAGCACGGTCCGATGGCTATACAAATGATTACAGAACTTTGTGGAGACAGCACAACCAAATGGAATGAAGTGCTCGAAGTTTCCCAACAAGCCTTGGAAAAACGCCTTGGATTATGGGATGCGATTGAAGAGATGGTGACAGAAAAGGCAAGTTGCGTTTAAAATTACAGCTCATGAAACAATGGGGTAGATGGAGTTTCGTAGTCTTACTTATTATATTGGTGAGCTGTTCTTCCGAGAAAGAGGTGAACACTCAGCCCGATACGCGTGTGCTCAAAATTCTGGCGTTGGGTGATAGTTACACCAAAGGCGAATCGGTTTGTAGCACCTGCAATTTCCCAACACAACTTCGCGATAGCATCAATGTCCGACGCGGTAACGGACTTTCAGAGGTGCAAATCATTGCCCAAACAGGTTGGACCACCCCGCAACTCAAAAATGCCATCAATCAAACCAATCCGCCCAATACGTTCGACTTGGTCACCCTTTTGATTGGGGTGAACAATCAATACCAAAACATGCCGTTTAGTTTTTATGAAAATGATTTCCCTGAATTGGTTCAAAAAGCGATTGAAAAAGCAGGAGGCGATCGAAATAAGGTAGTGGTTCTCTCGATTCCCGATTATGCGTTTACCCCATTTGGCAACGGGAATACCTCGATTTCGGCGGCACTGCAAACCTACAACCAGTTTGCTTCCGATTATTGTGCGAGCCAACAAGTAAGTTTTGTATATATTACCGATATCACCCAGCTCGGGTTGCAGCAACCAGCATTGGTCGCACAAGACGGCCTTCATCCCTCCACCTTAGCCTATACGCGATTTGTAGAGCGATTGTTGCCTGTAGTTTTACCTAAACTTGGATTGTAACTAAGCATAGGGGGCCAATTCAATAGCCAAACCATCCATTTCGGGCGTAATGTGAATTTGACAACCCAATCGGCTGTTGTCTTTGACGTTGTAGGCTTCCCACAACATAGCCTCTTCATCGGGATTTTTTTCGGGTAATTCTATTTCGTTCAAGACATAACACTGACAGGAGGCACACATGGCCATCCCGCCGCAAACGCCTATGGTTCCTTCGGGGGCCAATTCATACGCCCGCACCAACTCCATGACATTCATGTTCATGTCTGTGGGGGCTTGCACTTCGTGAGGTATTCCGTCACGATCAATGATTTTTATGGTAATGTCTTGAGGCATTTTATTCCTTTTTCTTCTTTAATTGTTCAATATCCGCTAAGTCTTTATATCGTCCTGAAGCTGTCTTGTTTTTAATTAAATCTTCCAAGTCTATATAAGGAACTTTAAAGGTATTTAAATCACAATAAACACAATTTTGATAACTATCTTCAAAAGTTAACCCATCAACATGAGTTAAAACCTCTATTTTCGATGGCTCAGCTCCAATTCCCCAAACATCAAATTTATCATTTAGGAATTCTTCAAAAGGGAAAATTGGAGCACCGAACTCAAAATACACTTTTTTAAGTTTATCATAATTATCGGGTGACTTATTTATCCATAGGTCTAAATCACCTGTACTTCTTACATAGCCATGAAGAATAACCGCATATCCTCCCACCAATAAATAGCTAACCTTGTGCTTATCTAATAGTTTTAAAAATTCTAAAAAATCAGGATTAAACAGATTTGGCATGTTTTCTTGTGTAGGTTATCGTTTTATCCATTTTATAATTTTCGTCAATTTGAAAAACATGCTTTATAATGTAGTAAGCTGCCTCAAGCCTCTCTCTCGGCGTTTTATCATCATAAAAATTGACATGATTGTCTGCTTCTTTAAAAGAAGACTTTGTAACCCTAGTTCTATCCATTTTCATGTTTTCCATAGGTTAAATATAGAAATTATTCAATAGATTTTACCACCGCTTTTTCGGCTTCTTTACGCGTACCGTCAAATCCGTCGACACCCGAAACAGTGGTGTATTTCAACACGTAACGTTTGCCTGGGTTCAACCGATTGTAGACACTTTGACACATTAAGGTAGCCTCATGGAAACCACACAAAATGAGCTTCAACTTACCGGGATAAGTATTGACATCGCCAATCGCATAAATTCCTTCAATATTTGTTTGGTAATCTAAGGCATTGTTGACTTTAATCGCATTTTTCTCGATTTCTAAGCCCCAGTTGGCGATAGCACCCAATTTGGGAGTTAACCCAAACAACGGGATAAAATAATCGGTCTCGAGAATTTGCTGTGCGCCATTGCAATCTAGCGTCAAACGCTCTACATGCCCCTCGCCTTCGATGGCGGTTATTTCGGCGGGAGTGATTAAGGTGATTTTGCCTAATTTTTTGAGTTCTTGTACTTTTTCCACCGAATCCAAAGCGCCACGGAATTCGTTACGACGGTGAACCAAAGTCACTTCACGCGCTACATTCGACAAGAAGATACTCCAATCCAGTGCCGAGTCGCCACCGCCCGCAATCACGATGCGTTTGTCGCGAAACAATTCGGGATCTTTTACAAAGTATTCCACCCCTTTTTCTTCATACGTAGCAATGTTGTCGATCAAGGGTTTTCGGGGTTCAAACGTACCTAAGCCTCCAGCAATCGCTACGGCTTTGGCGTGGTGCTTGGTTCCTTTATTGGTCGTCACGATAAACGTTCCATCGTCGCATTTATCGATTGTTTCGGCCGTTTCTCCTAAGGTAAATCCGGGTTGAAACTGTTTGATTTGCTCCATCAGGTTGTTGACCAAATCGCCGGCCATCACTTCGGGAAATCCGGGAATGTCAAAAATGGGCTTCTTCGGATAGAGTTCGGCCAACTGCCCGCCCGGTTGGGGTAAGGCATCGATCAAGTGGCATTTCATTTGAAGCAAACCCGCTTCAAACACCGCAAATAATCCGGTGGGGCCCGCGCCTATAATTAGAATATCAGTTGTAATCATCGTGTTTTGGGTTTGAAATACGGCACAAAAATCGCGAACCGTATTTTCTAATCTATGATAAATGTCATCGGCAGCAGGGGTTGCGCGAGGGATTGCGGCTTTGTTTGAGCGCGCCGTTAGGACGCGAGTGCCAAAAGCCCGACCCCGAGGATTGACACACGCGATGGATACATCCCGTGTTGGCCTCGAGGGACGCGCCCCAACCTACACTTTAGGAAACGTTTTCTACAGTTTCAATTTGAGGAGCATAGCGTTTGATGGTCGTTTCGACCCCTGCTTTGAGCGTCATTTGATTGACACTACAACCTGTGCAAGCGCCTTCAAAGCGGACTTTCACGTGTTTGTCATCTTCCACCGAAACCAAGGTAATATCGCCGCCATCGGAATTCAAAAACGGACGAATTTCCTCGAGGGCTTTCTCAATATTTTCAATTAATTGATCCTGACTCATGTTCTCAAAAAAGTATAAAATCCCAGTTCGGCAGGCACCGCGCTAGGCATGATGAATTAATTTATTTCTTAACCGCCGAACAGCCTGCCATCGTAGTAATTTTGATCGCTTCGGTAGGAGGCAAATGTTCGTTGCGCTGCACCACTTCGGCCACTACATTACGCGCAATGGCTTCGTATACTTGTTCCAGCGGAGAGGCCGTTTGCAAGGCAGCTGGTCGACCGAAATCGCCCGCCTCACGGATGCTTTGTACCAACGGCACTTCCCCCAAAAACGGCACCTGAAGGTCTTCGGCCAAATGCTTCGCGCCTTCTTTTCCAAAAATATAGTATTTGTTGTTGGGCAATTCTTCGGGCGTGAAATACGCCATGTTTTCGATGATTCCGAGTACCGGTACGTTGATGGCTTCCGATTGGAACATGGCCACCCCTTTGCGCGCATCGGCCAAGGCTACAGGTTGCGGCGTACTCACCACCACGGCTCCTGTGACGGGCAACGACTGCATAATCGACAAATGAATGTCGCCTGTACCCGGCGGCAAATCGATCAGCATAAAGTCCAAATCCCCCCACGCCGCATCAAAAATCATTTGATTCAACGCTTTGGCTGCCATCGGGCCACGCCAAATAACCGCTTGACCGGGCGCCGTGAAGAATCCGATGGAAAGCAACTTGATTTCGTAACTCTCAATCGGTTTCATTTTCGACTTGCCATCGACTTCAATCGACAACGGTTTTTCGGTTTCTACGTCAAACATAATCGGCATCGAAGGACCGTAAATATCGGCATCCAAAACGCCGACTTTGAAGCCCATTTTGGCCAAGGTTACCGCCAAATTGGCTGTGGTGGTTGACTTCCCAACGCCTCCTTTTCCAGAGGCTACGGCAATGATATTACTGATGCCCGGTATGGGTTGCCCTTTGATTTCATTTTTCTCGGGGACTTCTACTTTGATATTAACTTTCACTTCAGCCTCGGGAGAAAACTGCTCGTGAATCAATTTGCGAATATCGTCTTCTGCGCGTTTTTTAATGTGCATGGCAGGCGTTTTCAACACCAAATCGACCACAACTTCGTTGCCAAACGTAACCACATTTTTTACAGCGCCGCTCTCTACCATATTTTTTCCTTCACCCGCCACCGTAATGGTTTCAAGCGCTTGAAGAATTGCTTTGCGTTCTAACTTCATTTTTATTAAGACTGATTTTAGATTGCAAAGATACAAGGAAATACAAAGAAACGACCGTTAAAGCTTTCAAAATGTTTTGCGGAAAAAAACGACAAATTTGCGCTTACTTCCTTGTTTTTAGTCGGATTAGAAGGAAGCACCCCCAAGGTTTTTACCACCCTGCTCCTGCCCTTTGTTGCTATCGGCCGGCAGTCGGATAAAGCGCCCTCCCGCCGGCAGGATATCCACGACGGTCAGGCCTAGCGAGCACGTTAAGAAATCCTTACAGAAAATCTTTCTTCACGGCAATACCTTTACCTTTTCATAAAGTCAAGCTTACGCTCACACAACACCTATGCTATTCCTTTGTGAAAACATTATCCCATGAAAAAGCGTAAAGTAGAATTGGTCGTGATCTCCGACCTGCATTTGGGAACCTATGGCTGCCACGCCAATGAAATCTTGGGATTTTTATATAAAAATACAGATAAGGCTATAGTGATAAATCAAATAGAAAAGTTTCTTCATTAATCTTTTCAATTGTATAATCGGTTCGACCATACCTTTCCAAATCTTCAACTGTTACAAGTTGTCCTAAAGGAACTCCAATCCTATTCCTTATGTATCTACCAAGTTCACTATTATCATTTGTAGAATGTATAGCTTTCCTACCTTCTTGAGCAACAACACAGTCAAAAGAATGTCCATCGTCTGTAATCAAGGAGAATGTATATCCAATTTCAGGTAAAAAACCTTCAACTCTGGCACCTTTTCGCAAACTTAAATACGCTTGATTTGGCTCTCTTTTACTCCAAGTGACTTTACCTGTATTTTTGTTTGTACTTTTTGATTCTCTTTGCCCCCAATTTAAACCTGAAACTTGTGGCAATTCATTTTTATGTGTCAAAAAACTTATCTTAACCCTAACATTAGGAACTTGCCATAAAATCGTTCCCGGGGCAATACTAGCTTCAAAGGGAATAATGTGACTTTTTGGCATTACCACTTCATGATCAGGTATAAAAACACTTTCTCCTAAAAGTTTATAATATAAATTCTTAATTTCTTCAGGATTATCCTCATTAAGTTGATTAACTTGTAAATGATTAAAAAAACCATATTGACTGTAATTTGCTGACCCTGTATATCCAACAAAAGGCACTTCATCTTTATACCAAGAATAGACTTTACAATGGACTGGAACACCACTTTTGTAATAATATCCTTTAAAGTTATTTCTAAACTCACTATGCAATGAAACAAATGCAAGATGATCACTTTTACCTGTTGGCATTCCAATAATTAAATTTATTTCAAAGTCATTATTTATTTGTAATAAATCAATTATATGCCTTCTAGCGAAAGTTGCTGAAGCATAACCACTTACAATGTACAATTTGTTAGCATTAAACTTTGGCTCGATCAATGCTTTGGGAAATAAATCTTCAATAATCATATTATCAATTAGTTATATATTCTTCAGAAGGCTCAAGAATCATCTTTCCAAACAAGTCTCGATTTTTTATCTCAATGTTTGGTGCAACATTATCATATGCTATTCCAGCAAACGTTTTTAATATAGCTTCAAAAATTATTTTTACTCCTTTAGGTGGAACAGCCATACCAATTTGTTTTCTAACACTTTCTTTAGAGCCACAAAAAACATAATTATCTGGAAAAGTCTGTAGTCTAGCTCTTTCCCGATTTGTTAATGCTCTATTTTGCTCCCAATGATAAATATGAGTACCACCTCCGCCACTTCCTGTTACAGTATATGCTGGTTTATTTGGGTCAAGTCTTTTATATATTTGACTTATCTGTGCTCCTTTTACATTTAACTTAAGTGATTCAGGTAATTTTGCTGTGAATGCATTTTCGCCTGGTTTAATATGCTTAAGCCTCTCTACAACATTTAGTGATTGTTTGGTTAACTCATTATTCGGTGCGTTTTCTGGAATTGGTGGTGTTTCAATTGCATCTCTAGAGGTAATTATTTTTGGATTTTTAATTATTGGCACTTTAAATGTTAACCCTAAATCTTTTCTTATTCCAACAATAATTATTCTATGTCTTGCTTGAGGAACCTCATAGTTTTCAAACTTATATAAGTTAGCTACAACATCATATCCACATGATATCAATTCATCAATTATAGTTTGAAATGCATTACCATCATTAGAATTCCTCAATCCTCCCACATTTTCTGCTAAAAACCAACTAGGTTGAAATTTTGTAAGTGCTTTAACACCATAACTGTAAAGTGGACCATAATTACCATCAAAACCTTTTTGTTGTCCTACAATTGAAAAATCATTACAGGGAAATCCAAATGCCAAGCCATCAATCTGAGATAGACTTTCAATATCAAGTTTTCTTACATCTTGACAAATAACTGATGAAGGCTTATTTGGACAAATATTTTTTATGAAAGTTTCACATGTATCTTTTTCATAATCATTAGCCCATTCATGACTAATTGAAAATAACTCTCCATTGTGAACAAAAGAAGCTTGTCTAGCTCCAAGTGCAATTCCACCAGGACCACAAAATAATTCCCCTAATCTAAAATTCATTTTATTTTTTTTTCAAAATTATTTAATTGATTCCATGAAGCTGAGAGATTACTATTTTAATTATCAACAATTAAAATGTTAGTTTTAGTCGTTAGTTAAATAACAACCATATACCAAATATGCTTTTCTAACCTAATTAAATAAAATATTTACTTTTTAATAATCTAAAAGTTATATAAACACAACACCTATGCTATTCCTTTGTGAAAACATTATCCCATGAAAAAGCGTAAAGTAGAATTGGTCGTGATCTCCGACCTGCATTTGGGAACCTATGGCTGCCACGCCAATGAAATCTTGGAATACCTCAATTCCATCAAACCCAAAACCTTAATTTTGAATGGTGACATTATCGATATTTGGCAATTTCGAAAATCGTATTTTCCGCCGGCCCACCAAAAAGTGCTCAAAAAAATCATTGGCCTAAGCGCTAAAGGAACCCGAGTGTATTATTTGACAGGTAATCACGACGAACTCTTACGCAAATTTACCGACGTGCATTTGGGCAATTTTTCGTTGCTCAACAAACTAACGCTAACCTTGGACGGTAAAAAAGCATGGCTCTTTCATGGCGATGTGTTTGACGCTTCGATCACCCACGCCAAATGGTTGGCCAAACTCGGCGGTTGGGGCTATGACATCATGATTTTACTCAACCGTATGATCAATTGGGGACTGCAAAAAATGGGGAAAGAACCCTATTCGCTCTCCAAAAAAATCAAAGCAAGTGTGAAATCGGCGGTGAAATTTATCTCCAATTTTGAAACCCTTTGCGCCGAAATTGCCATTGAAAACGGCTACGACTATGTGGTTTGTGGGCATATCCATGAGCCCAAAATCGAATCGATAACTACCAAAAAAGGAACGACATTGTACCTCAACTCGGGCGATTGGATTGAAAACTTAACCGCCCTGGAATACCATAACAAACGCTGGAAAATTTACCACCATAAAACCGACTATCCTTCGCAGATGACTTGGGAAGAGGAAGTTAATTTTGACTATGAAAACCAACTTATCGAGCAGTTTATGGAATTGATTCGGAATTGATTTCGGGATTCCAAAAATGGACTTTAAAATCGACAATTTGATCGTTTTCCACACGAATCCCTTCTTGCTCCAACAGTTGTTGCATCAAGTGGCTTCCCGCAAAATGATGCTTCCCCGTAAGTAACCCACTGCGATTGACTACGCGATGGGCGGGAACATCGTCCAATCCGTGACTGGCATTCATAGCCCATCCTACCATTCGTGCCGAACGCGCGGCGCCCAAAGCTTTGGCGATAGCTCCATACGAAGTAACGCGTCCTTCGGGAATTTGACGCACCACGGCATACACCCGTTCAAAAAAAGAAGCCGTTTTAGGAGACGATTTCATACTAACGCAATAAATTCCACAACGTCAATAAAGCCACCAACCCAGTTATGGTGCCCATAATACGGTTCATATAGCGCAGCACCCAATCGGTTTTGGACTTTAAATGACTAATAAACACGATGTAAAGATAAAACACCAAAAAAGAGCCTGAAGTTACACCAGCGACCAAGCTGAGTTCTTGTGCCAGTGAAAAATCAAAATAACCATACGACGCAAGGGTAACACTGATCACCACATAGTACGGAATGGGCAAAAGATTTAAGGCGGAGATAAGCATTCCCATAAAAAAACGACTGCGTTTGCTTTTTAACTGAATACGATCGCTGCCTGCCAAAGTTGGTTTTTTGGCCCAAAAGAAAAAATATAAAGTAAGTACGCCAAAAACGACCAATCCAATCGTGCGCAAGGTGGCTACCACTTCGTCGTGCTGACTGATGTAGCGTGCAAAAACAACAGAAACATAGGTTTGAACCGCAATAACCAACAAAGCGCCTGAAACAAAAATCAACGCACGCTTGATTCCATCGGTTAAACGAACTTTGGCAACGGTCATATTGATGAGCCCCGGGGGAAGTACCCCTAAGATAGCCGCAATCAATCCCGTGAAAAAAGGGATGAATACTGTCATAAAACCGTGGGTTAACGGAAAACTACTTGATTTTGAAACGAATATACGTAATCGCTTTGTTGATTTCCAAATATTGTTGCTCGTAAAATGTTTTTATTTCGGTAACTTCTTCGGGAGCGCCTAAGTTGTGGTAAATGTTATGGTTGGCATACACTACTTCGTGACCCAGTCCGTGTAAAAGGCCCAAAGTATACCCGTGCATAAATTCACTATCGGTTTTCAAATGCATCAATCCATCGGGCTTCAGGATTTTTTGGTACCGGTTTAAAAAATCGGCATTGGTCATGCGGTGTTTGGTACGCTTGTATTTGATTTGCGGGTCGGGGAAAGTAATCCAAATTTCATCGACCTCATTTTCGGCAAAAATAAAATCAACTAATTCGATTTGAGTGCGTACAAAAGCTACATTGGTCAACCCTTGTTCGGCAGCTGTTTTCGCACCGCGCCAAAATCGAGCGCCTTTGATATCTATTCCTATGTAGTTAATATTGGGATTGCGTTGGGCCAAGCCTACGGTATATTCGCCTTTGCCACAACCCAATTCGACCACAACGGGATTGTCGTTATTAAAAAAGGATCGCCACATACCGCGCTGGGGAAATCGTCCTTCAACAACCTCCTCCCGGGTGGGTTGGATAACATTGGTAAAATTGGCGTTTTCGCTGAATCGTTTTAATTTATTTTTACTGCCCACGTGATTTCTTAATGTTTTGGCAAAATTAAGGAAATCCACCGCATGACAAATTATTTTATTTTTGCTACTGTGGAAACCCGAAAAAACATATTGGTGGCGCCGTTGAACTGGGGATTGGGCCATGCTACGCGTTGCATCCCGATTATTCGACAGTTGCTTGCCGAAGGCTTTCAGCCTATTATTGCGAGTGATGGTGCGGCCTTGGCGTTGTTACAACGGGAGTTTCCCGATCTACAGCATTTGGAATTACCCTCGTATCACATTGCCTACGCTAAGAATCCCAAAAACTTTAAGTGGAAATTACTCAAAAACAGTCCCAAGACAATTGCGGCCATTTTTGAAGAAAAGAAATTGGTCCGCCAATGGATCGCCGAATATCAACTGGCAGGCATTATTTCGGACAACCGATTGGGCGTATACAGCAAAAAGATTCCGTCGGTTATCATCACCCACCAACTTACCGTACTATCGGGAAAAACCACTTGGATTTCCAGCAGATTACACCGTTTTTTTATTCAAAAATTTCAAGAATGTTGGGTGCCCGATTGGGAGGGTGCGATCAATCTATCCGGAAAATTGGGGCATCCTGAAAAGTTACCTATTACAACACGTTATATTGGTGTGTTGAGCCGTTTAGTTAAAAAAGAAGTACCGGAAACTATTGATTATCTGATTTTATTATCGGGTCCCGAACCTCAGCGGAGTTTGTTGGAGGAAAAACTTAGACATGAAATGCAACACGTAGAAGGTGAAATTGTACTTATTCGTGGTGTAGTTGAATCCTCGATAAAAAAAACAATTGAACCTCCTTTTACAATTTACAATTACCTCACTTCCGAAGGACTGACAGAAATATTAAATTCGGCAAAGATTGTAATTTGCCGCTCAGGCTATACTACGATTATGGATTTGGCGAAATTGGGTAAGAAAGCCTTTTTTATCCCTACACCTGGGCAATTTGAACAAGAATATTTAGCAAAACGATTGCATAGAGACGGTAAAATACCGCAATGCAGTCAAAAAGATTTTAGACACGAAAAATTAGATACCATTCCATTTTACAAAGGACTCCCAAAAGCAGGAAATGAAGAACTCCCTAAAGATTTATTCAGCCTTTTCTAGAGTAAATGAGAAAACGGATCCCTTCCCAGGTTTACTTTCAACATATATTTTTTCGTTATGATGCTCAATAATATGTTTTACAATAGAAAGTCCTAAACCAGACCCCCCTTCATTTCTGGACCCACTTTTATCAACTCTGTAAAACCGTTCAAAAATGCGGGATAGGTTACTTGCATCTATTCCTTCACCATTATCGGTTATTCTAATGATAACTTTGTTTTTGATAAAATCTTCAATAGCAACTTCAGTAGTTCCATTCTCTTTACCATATTTAATGGAGTTCATAACGAGATTGATCAAAACCTGTTGTACTTTTTCTTGATCAGCATGAACACGAATAGGCTTGCTATATTTTGAATCAAACATCAGAATAATATTTTTTTTATCAGCTTGCATTTCAAGCATATCAAAAACATTCTGAACGAGCGTGACTACGTTAAAGTTAGTATATTGTAATTTAACTTCGCCCATTTCTAATTTAGAAATCATATCTAAATCTTGAACGATGTATACTAACCGCTCAACACCTTTTTGGGCTCTTTCCAAATATTTTTCTCGTAGCGATTTATCTTTTACACCATCCATTAATGTGTCGATGTAACCTTGAACGGTAAAAAGGGGGGTCTTCAGTTCATGCGACACATTACCCATGAACTCACGTCTATATTCTTCGCGAACCTTTAAGTTTTCTAATTCAATTTTTTTACTAATGGCATACTTTTTAACTTCTCTTTCGAGTGTAGCCATGTCGGTTGTAATAAATTGACTTCTTAAAACCGCTGAATCGAGTAGCGATACGTCATCGTATATTTTCTTAACTCTTTGGTAGATAAATAACTCCGAGCGGTATTGAATTATAAAAACAGAAAAGAAGAAAACGCTGAAGGAGGCTAAAAGAATTAATAACCATGAAAAATCAGCATTAAACAAGAAATATAATACCAGCAAAGAGGTAAAAAATAGGGTGATATACAACGACGTTACAATTGCAAATCGGTAGGTTTTTTTAACTTTTAAACCCATGAATCTCATTCTTAAAAAAGGTAAATTTACAAATTACAATTCAAATTTATACCCTACCCCTTTAATCGTTTTGAAAAGATCCTCGCCAATTTTTTCTCGTAATTTTCGTATGTGTACATCAATAGTTCGTCCGCCCACAATTACTTCATTACCCCATACTTTATCTAAAATTTCTTCGCGTTTGAATACCTTCCCTGGTTTGGAGGCTAGAAGATAAAATAATTCAAACTCCTTGCGCGGTAAAATAATTTCTTCCCCATCTCGAATAATTTTATATTCTTCTCGGTTGATTTCGATACCACCGACGGTGATGTTTTCATTAGAAACCGTATCGTCTTTCAAGCGTCGAAGGAGGGCTTTCACTTTACTGACTAACAATTTGGGTTTGATTGGCTTGGCAATATAATCATCGGCACCCGCATCAAAACCTGCCACTTGTGAATAATCTTCACTTCGTGCAGTTAAAAAGGTAATGATTGTGTTGGAAAGCTCAGGGATTTTACGAATGTTTTCACAAGCCTCCATACCGTCCATTTCGGGCATCATGACATCTATAATGATTAGGTGTGGACGCTCTTTTTTGGCCGCTGCAACCGCTTCTTTACCGTTTGTTGCCGTCACAATTTTATAT
>NZ_JBEILJ010000057.1:0-15458 GCF_040379285.1 Flavobacterium sp.
ACTCTTCTACAGAAAGCCAGCTCAGGGGCTCAGAGGCTCAGCTTCTTAGAAGCTTTTAAAATGTTTCAAGTTTCAGGTTTCAGGTTTCAGGTTGTGTTTGGTGGAAAAGTGTAATCCAACTGCTAGTGAACTAACTCTTCTACAGGAAGCCAGCTCAGGAGCTCAGAGGCTCAGCTTCTCAGAAGCTTTTTTAAGATTCCGAGTAAAAATCCACAAAATCGTATTACACAACATACAATCTATTATTCAGCAATAACATCCGCTTTCGCTTTTTGTTTTCGAAAGGACCAATGATCAAGTTTCCCAGACAAGAGTAACACGAGCCAATAACCCCATCCGAAAAAAAGGGCAAAATAAAAATTAGAGCCAAAAAAATCGCTACCACGGAAGTACGAGGCTATCAAGTTGACTGTGCCTGATATAAAACAACATAAAAAAAGAAAAAGCAGTTTGTTGGATAGGTTTTTCATAACTATTAGGCTTTGATGTAATAGGCAACTTTTAATTGAAATTTGTACATACATTACACTAAACATTCCAATGCTTGCTGAATGAAATGAAATAGAACAATACCAGGTTGATAGTTTAGAAATTTTCCAGTTCCACTTATTCTCATGAATTTTTTAATCATTATTGACAATTTAAAGAATTACCTTTTATACACGGGTTGACTAAGAATGTTGGCTAACGTTTCGCTAAGTACAAATCCCCCGCAAAATAAAAAATATTCTACAATTCCCACTAGGGTTTTTCCTATTTTGGGGAGGGTTTTTTCCGTATAGTGACTTGTTATGAAATTTTAAATTATAAATTTTAAATTATAAATTGGTTTTCAGCTCACGTCATATGACTGATGACTGATGACTGATGACTTACGACTTACAACCAGACATTCATTCAAAATTTAAAACAACACCATTTATAATAACCCAAAAAGCACGCCTCCCAGCGTGCTTTTCATTCTAAACCCAAAAAATTACGTTTGCAAGCGACGGTAAAGGTCGTCTTTCAAATGGAGTAATTTTGCTTTTAACACATGGGCGTGTTCGTCTGTAACAACTTCTTCGCTCGTGTTGATGCGGTGAATTTGATGCTCCAATTCGTCGTAAGCATCAAATAATTTGCGAAAATGAACATCGCTCACTTTCAACGCGTGAATGCGGTCGGCGAGTTCGGGAAATTCGTGTAGTAAACTATGTCGTTCCATACCTATTGATTTTTAGTGTTAGATTTAATGACAATTGGCTTGGGCTTGCACCCATAGCGAAGTAGTTGTGGGCGAAAGATAAGGGATGCCCAATCCCATGCCGCGAACAATAAACAAGACGCCTATACCTACCGCCACAACGGGAATGAGTTGCTGCAAACACTGCCGCACGGGAACCGTAATCCACGATTGGGCATACACTACAAGACTCATCAACGGCATTGTCCCCAAACCGTACATAAGCATATAGCCCACACTTTCGGTAAGTCGCGGCATCGCCAAGGCGCCAAACAGAGCGGCATACACCATTCCACAGGGCAAAAACCCGTTCAAGAGTCCGATGGTAAACAACGCATCGGGGGATTTACGCTTAAACTGTTGCCCCAAATGACTTTTGACCGCTGCAATGGCACGGTAAACGGGTTGTGAAAAATTGTATCGGGCAAAGACCTTTTCGGGAATCAATGCGATGGCAATCATTAAAATCCCAACCACGATGGACAGTTGCTGTTGCATTCCGGCGAGGTAAAACCCACGCCCGAGGAGTCCAAACACGAGGCCCAGCACCCCATACGCGGTCAATCGACCCAAGTGATACAATAGAATTTGCAAGGCTTTACGGGACGTATTGGCACGATCGACAGGCAAAAGCAAGGCAATGGGTCCGCACATACCGATACAGTGCAAACTGCTGATAATTCCGAGAAATAAGGCCGCGATCAACATGGGTTAAAAAAATACGGTTTGCTTGCTAATATATCCTTTACCTTCGTAAGTCCAATGAATGGAAATGTCCCAACGACCGTCTGCCAAAGCGCTTTTAGGTATGAGCAAATGTGGACTGGATAACGAAATCGGAATTTCGAAATCGAGCTTTTGACTAGACGGTCTGTAAAAGGACACTTTTCCGCTAATTTTTGTACAATCAAACGAGGATGGAAAAGCCACCTCAATGCCTTCGGGCGTTTTGGTGCATACCACTTTCTCGTGAAGACCCAAAGCATTGTTCTCGCGTTCTAAATCCCGCTCGAAGGTCTGCTCTTTCAAATAATATTTTTCAACTACCAATTCGTTGTCGTATTTTGAATTGGACTGCACGCGAAATACAAAGAATAAGATAAAACTCATAAAGAGTATAAACGCGATGACAATTCCGGTTCCCCAATTTATTTTCATGGTGTTTTGTTTTTAGTGATTAGTGACCTGCCTATGCCGGCAGGCAGGCTAGTGACTAGTTGATTAGTAGCTCCTTACTCCAAAGAGGAATACTTTCTAATAAAGTGAACACTGATAATTCCATTCTGCTATAATTCTGATCACTGTATACTGTACTGTAAACTGCGACTGCGACTACCAACTAATTAAACCTCCTCGGTCCGTTAAAATTCGCAGTGGTCGATTCAATCCGTTCATTTCCTTCATATACCTCGATTTTCAACACGAGTTTTTCATCGTGAAGCAAACGTTCGGGGATTTTGATAAACAAGGTCGCTTCGCCAAGCGCATCCGCGGGAACTTTCAGTGAAGTAGCCCCCACCAGTTGAATGACGCCTTCGGAAGGATCGACCAACTTGAACGTGACCTTTTTAAAATCGGTGGTGGTTTTGTTGACCACTTTGCAATTGTAAATGTTGACAATCGTATCTTTTTCTTGCAAAAACAACTGCCCTGGTGCTGATAATATCGTAGCTTCAACTTGATTTCGCAAAAAAAGCATACCGATAAAAATCCCAGTAAGGATTGCCAATACCGCTGCATACCCTTTCATGCGAAGCGTAAACTTAAACGGCTCCTTTTTGTTGATCTCGTCTTCGCTGGCATAGCGAATCAAACCTTTGGGCAATCCCACACGCTCCATAATCGTATCACATTCATCGATACAAGCGGTGCAATTCACACATTCGAGCTGTGTTCCGTTGCGAATATCAATGCCCGTTGGACATACATGGATACAGGCTTTACAATCGATACAATCGCCTTTACCCACCGCAGCACGGTCTTCGTCTTTGACATATTTGGCACGTCCCGATGCCCCTTCGCCCCGCACGTGATCGTAGGCTACATTGATTGATTTATTGTCCAACAACACGCCTTGTAAACGTCCGTACGGACAAGCGATAATGCATACCTGCTCGCGAAACCAAGCGTAGATAAAATAAAATACCGCCGAGAAAATCAATACTGCAATGAGCGTTGACGTATTGTGCGTAGGACCTTCTTTGATAAAAGCGATAACGGTATCACTGCCTTTCAAATAGGCCAAAAACACATTGGCAATGGCAAATGAAATCAGGTAAAACACGATCCATTTCGTAACGCGTTTCCGTATTTTCTCGCCATCCCACTCTTGCTTCGCCAGACGAATTTGCTGGTTACGGTCGCCTTCAATCCAATATTCAATACGGCGAAACACCATTTCCATAAATATCGTTTGGGGACAAAACCATCCGCAAAAAATTCGCCCAAAAGCCACCGTAAAAAGGGCCAATCCCACTACCCCAATGATCATTGAAATCACAAACAGGTGAAAGTCTTGGGGCCAAAACGGGAATCCGAAAATATTGAAGCGACGTTCAAGAACGTTGAAGAGCAAAAATTGGTGGCCGTTGATTTTTACAAACGGCGCTCCGAAGAGAAACACCAACAAGAAATAACTTACTATTTTTCTGCGGTCGTAATACCGTCCCACAGGTTTTTTGGGAAAAATAAAGGCGCGTTTTCCTTTTTGATCGATAGTAGCTATCGTATCGCGGAAACTGTCGTCATGCAACGGACTGGCCATGATAATAAGGGTTTGGGTTTAGCAATTGGGTCCCGCGTCGCCTTGGGACCCGTGAATGATTATTTTGAGCTAGGAATTGAATCCACAGGCTTGGAAGCATCGACTGTGGGAGCAGCATCGTCTTTCCATACATCGCCTTCGGCTGGCTTGGCGCCCGCAGGTTTTGTCCCCTGCAAACTCCAAACATAACTAGCCACTTTTTGAACATCTTTGGCATCCAACGTTTTCCCCCAAGCGGCCATCGTGGGATTACGTAGGCTACCGTCGTGAATGACTTTGAATACATTCTTGATACCGCCGCCGTTCAACCAATGGGCATCGGCAAGATTGGGTCCTACCAATCCACCGCCTTGGGGTCCGTGACAAGCAGCGCACACATTTTTATAAATTTCTTGCCCTTTCGACAAACTGGCAGGATCGGTTAAAGCGGTAACTTGATCAAGTGAAATCGTCTCTTTGGGACTGTTGCCTTTGAATTTCAACATTTCCTCTTCGGCGAGAGCTACTTCAGTTTCAAACTCTTGGGCTTGATTTTCACCGCCAAAGAAGTGGTAGCGCACCAAGTAAAAACCTGCAAAAATGATGGTCACATAAAAAAGATACACCCACCACGGAGGCAATACATTATCGAGTTCGCGAATACCATCGTAGTCGTGATCGAGCATGACATCGGCTTCTTGCTCCACTGCTTTCGAACGGGTGAGCTTCGACATCCAATGTTGGTACCATTGGCTATCCACAAATGAAAGGGATTGCGCCTCCTCGAGCTGTTTCTTTTGCTCCTCGGTCAATAAATGATAGGTGACTTTATCTACGGCACTTACTACAATTTCGATGGCGACCAAAAGGAAAAGAAAAACCGCCAAAAACAAGGCTACCATGGGATACTTCACAAAAGCCGGTCTATCGCCCGAATCGATGAAATACTCCAATGCGACCAGCACGATGGCAAAGAGTAAGGGCACGCGTACGTAGGATGGAAATAATTTTTTCATTAGAAATTATGTTTTTCAGTTAGTGATTCCTCATCGTTTAAAGGGAGATTGCTCACGGTATTCAGAGTTTCCTTGCTGTAGGTCATGGCCCAAACGGTAAACAACACAAAGGCAGTAAAGAAAATCGAAAGGGAAATAATCGGGTAAATCTCTACCCCAGCAATCGTTTCCAAATTATGTTTTACAAACTTCAACATGACGATTAAGGTTTAGGTTTAGCTGCGGTATCCGTGCCCAAGCGTTGTAAATAAGCAATCAAGGCAATAATTTCACGATCCTTCAGCGGAACATTGGTTTCTGTTCCAAATGATTTTTGGATTTGCGAATCCTTCATCAAACTCGCTTCAATCTTTTTGGCTTGCGCTTCCATTTGTTGGGGCGCATTGGCAATGTCTTCTGGAGAATAGGGTACTCCTAAAGAAACCATAGCTTCCATTTTTTTCTGGGTCAAATGGGTATCCAATTTGTCGTGAATCAACCACTGGTAACGCGGCATAATCGAACCCGAAGAAATACTTTGGGGATCATACATGTGATTGAAATGCCACACATCGGGACGTCCACCGTTAAATGGTTTACCCGTTACGCCTTCGCGGTGCAAATCGGGACCCGTACGTTTTGAACCCCACAAGAAGGGATGATCGTACACATATTCACCCGATTTGGAGTAGTCGCCATAACGTTCAACTTCGGAGCGGAACGGACGAATTAATTGCGAGTGACAGCTTACACAACCTTCACGGATGTACAAATCACGTCCTTCTAATTCCAACGGCGTATAGGGTTTTACAGCGGCTATGGTAGGAATATTGGACTCAACGAAAATGGTTGGTAAAATTTGCACCACACCTCCAATTAAAATGGCCAAAGTGGTGTAGAGTGAAAATTTAACCGGTTTGCGTTCCAACCAAGCGTGCCAGCTTTCGCCTTTCAATCGGTTGGAACTGATGGGTGCTAAGGCAGGAGCTTCCGCAAAATCGTCGGCCACGCCAGCACCTTTGCGAACGGTCATCACAATGTTGTACACCAACACAAAAACCCCAATTAAATATAAGGTTCCCCCAATAGCGCGCATCCAATACATCGGCATCAATTGCGTCACTGTTTCCAAGAAGTTTCCATATTGTAAGGCACTCCCATCGGGTTTAAATTGTTTCCACAAGGACGCTTGAGTGAATCCAGAAACGTACATCGGTAAAGCATAGAAAATGATTCCTAAGGTGCCAATCCAAAAGTGGAAATTGGCCAATTTTTCAGAGAATAACTTGTTTTTGGTCAATCGAGGAACCAACCAATAGAACATCCCAAAAGACAAGAATCCATTCCAAGCCAAAGCCCCCACGTGAACGTGTGCAATGATCCAATCGGTAAAGTGGGCAATCGCATTTACATTTTTCAAGGAAAGCATCGGCCCTTCAAAAGTAGCCATCCCATAGCCCGTAATCGCCACTACAAAGAATTTCAACACCGCATCGGTACGTACTTTATCCCAAACACCGCGAAGGGTCAATAATCCATTGATCATCCCTCCCCAAGAAGGCGCAATCAACATTACTGAGAATACTACCCCAAGGTTTTGCGCCCAATCGGGTAACGCAGAATATAATAAGTGGTGAGGGCCCGCCCAGATATAAATAAAAATCAACGACCAAAAGTGAATAATGGACAAACGGTAGGAATACACCGGACGGTTGGCCGCTTTCGGAACAAAGTAGTACATCATTCCTAAAAAGGGTGTGGTCAAGAAAAACGCCACTGCATTGTGACCGTACCACCATTGTACTAAGGCATCTTGTACCCCCGCGTACACGGAATACGATTTTAAACCGGCAACGGGTAATTCCAAACTGTTGAAAATGTGAAGCACCGCAACGGTAACAAAGGTGGCGATGTAAAACCAAATGGCGACATAAATGTGACGCTCCCTTCGTTTGATAATGGTTCCAATCATATTAATTCCAAAAACAACCCAAATCAGGGCAATGACTATATCAATCGGCCATTCCAACTCGGCATATTCTTTAGAAGTCGTGTATCCTAACGGTAAGGTAATGGCGGCCGCTACGATAATCAATTGCCAGCCCCAAAAATGAATTTTGCTCAATACATCGCTAAACATGCGGGCTTTTAGCAAGCGTTGCATCGAGTAATACACCCCCGCAAACATGGCATTGCCCACAAAGGCAAAAATCACCGCATTGGTATGCAACGGGCGAAGTCTACCAAAACTCAAAAAAGAGACACCATTCGTTAGGTTAGGGAACATAAAGAGGAACGCTAGAAGCAATCCGACGAGCATCCCTACCACCCCAAAAACGATACTGGCATAGATGAAATTTCGAACAATCTTGTTGTCGTAATGAAATTGTTGCATTTCCATAATTATTGTTTTTCTTCGGTTATATTTAATTGATTTTTGTTTTTCGTTGTGTTGATGATTTCATCGTCAAATAACATACGCACCGACGGTGTATAATCGTCGTCGTATTGACCGGATTGTACCGCTTTGATAAAGGCCACTAAGAAAAAAACGGCCACGATGATACTGATACTGATTAAAAAATAAATGACACTCATACCTTAAATTTGTGTTAACAAAGTTAGATTCACCCCTTGGCTTATAACATGACATTTATCATTCGGCCGGATTTTTCACTGTTTTTTTCGTCTCAAAAAACCGTTCACGAGCATACGCATTGCTCATCAAGGTGACAAAACTCACAATGGTAATTGTACTCAAAGGCATAATAATCGCCGCCACGATGGGCAACAAGTTTCCCGTTATGGCATACGTCAATCCCACGACATTGTATAAGAGTGAAATCGCAAAACTCATGTAGATGATTTTCATCGCATTGCGTGAATACTGCATGAAATAGCCGATTTTCGAAAACTGAGACGCATCCAATATCCCATCGCAGGCGGGAGAAAATACATTCACATTCTCTGAAATCGAAATTCCCACATTACTCTGGGCCAAAGCACCGGCATCGTTCAGCCCATCCCCTACCATCATGACGTTATTACCTTCTTGTTGCAAAGCCTCGATATAGGCCAACTTCGCTTCGGGTTTTTGGTTGAACACCAACGTAGTTCCCGCGGGCAACATTTTCTCCAAAATCTTTCGCTCTCCATCGTTGTCGCCCGAGAGCACTACCAAATGATAGGATGCACTCAACCGTTCAAACAAAGCCTCCAAGCCTTCACGGTATTGGTTGTTGAACACATAACTGCCTTTGTAAACGCCATCAATTTCAACATGCACTTTGGTTTTTTTGTGGGTGTTTTCACTGAGATACTGTAAAAACTGAGACGAACCCAATTTGACCGAATGACCTTCCACCGTAGCAAATACCCCTTTGCCCGTCACTTCTTCAAAATGGGTGACCGTGGCTTTCTCTTGAAGTGGTAGATACTCGTAAAGCCTACGACTCAAGGGGTGATTGGAGCCGCGAAGAGTATTTTTCAACAACCAAAGTTCGTGCGCGTCGAGTGCTCTCCCTTCATAGGTTATCGCTGTTTTCTTGTTGGTGGTAATGGTTCCCGTTTTATCAAAAACAATCGTATCGACTTGTGCCATTTGTTCAATCACCTGGGCATTTTTTAAATACAACAGTTGTCTTCCAAAAATCCGCAAGACATTCCCCAACGTAAAAGGAGCCGTCAAGGCCAAAGCACAAGGACATGCTACAATTAAAATGGCGGTGAACACATTGAAAGCGGTATCGGTATCGATGAAAATCCAATAGCCAAAAGACACCAACGCCAACAGCAATAAGGCAGGCGTAAAATAATGGCTGATGCGGTCGGTGATGTTTTTGTGTTTGGAATGTAATTTCTTTTGAAACACATCATTGCTCCACAATTGGGTGAGGTAACTTTGAGAAACCGAGAACAAGACTTCCATTTCGATGACTTTGCCCAGCTGTTTGCCGCCGGCGTAGATTTTATCGCCCGACTTTTTTTCGATAGGAACCGCCTCGCCAGTGACAAAACTGTAATCAATAGCCGCTTTTTCTGAGATCAAAATACCATCTACGGGAATTAATTCTTGATTGCGAATCAACAAGCGATCGCCCTTTTCAATGGCATAGACTTGTACGGGTTCTTCGGTGCCTTTGGGACTAATTTTGGTCACCGCAATGGGGAAATACGACTTATAATCGCGTTCAAAAGAGAGGAAGTTGTAGGTTTTTTGCTGAAACAATTTCCCCAACAACATGAAGAAAATCAGCCCGCACATGCTGTCAAAAAAACCTTGGCCATAATCCATCACAATATCGACCGTACTGCGCACAAACATGACAATGATGCCCAAGGCAATCGGAATTTCGATATTGAGCATTTTGGCACGGATACTTTTCCATGCTGAAACATAATACCCACTGGCCGAATACAACAAAGGCGGCAACGACAAAAAGAAAATCAACCAGCGAAAAAAGCCGCGGTATTGATTGATCCAAAATTCTTCGACTTCAAAATACTCGGGAAACGACAAAAGCATAATGTTGCCAAAAGAAAAGAAGGCCACCCCGATTTTGTAGATTAACGAGCGGTCGATTTTGTGTTTTTCCCCTTCGTAATTTTCCAAACTGATGTAGGGTTCATAGCCAATCGAACAGAGTAATTCGACCAAGGATTTAAGAGAAAACTTTTGGGGATCAAAGGAGATGCGAACTTTTTTGGCGGGAAAGTTTACCTGCGCGCTGCCAATACCCGAGTGTAACTTGTGTAGATTTTCCAAAATCCAAATACACGAACTGCAGTGAATATGCGGTAGGTACAGTGAAACAATTTGGGTTGAAGCTTCTTCAAATTCGAGTAATTTGCTGACGATGGTGGCGTCGGTTAAAAAATCATATTTTCCATTAATGTCCGCGGGAGTGGCCCCGGGTGCGGCTTGAAAATCATAGTAGCACATGAGATTGTTTTGACGAAAGATTTCGTAAACCGTTTTACAACCGGTGCAACAGAATTCTTTTTCCTCAAAAACAAGTACGTCCTTGTCTTGAATTGTTAAGCCACAATGATAACAATGCATTGTGTCCATAATTTGCTCATTTTTTACCTGTAACAAAGGTCACACAACCGCTTTTTGTAAAATATGATATTTGTCATGCGAATATTTTCTACATTTGAAAAACAAAGAACAAAAACAAAAAAACACACTCTTATGGGGAAATGTGAACAGTGCATCGTACGGGAATTCAGCTCCCTGAAAGCACTTACCAAAGACGAACTCCTGCACATGGCGGAGTGTAAAGCGTCGTACACCATTAAGAAAGGTGCGGCAATTTTTGAAGAAGGCGAAAGTATTAATGGGGTCTATTGCATCAAAGAAGGCATCTGTAAAATGTCGAAACTGAGTTCCAACGGGAAAGACCAGATTGTCAAACTCGTCAAACCGGGCGAACTCCTCGGACAGCGTTCGTTGATTAGTGAAGAACCTGCCAATTTAAGTGCCGTAGCGCTCGAAGACATGCAAGTGTGCTTCATCCCAAAATCGGAAATCATATCGTTTTTCAACAAAAACAACAATTTCTCGATGAATATGATGCGTACTATTTGTGGCGACTTGCGCGAGGCCGACGATCACATGGTGACCCTAGCGCAAAAAACGGTCAAAGAACGCTTGGCCGAAACCTTATTGTACCTCGAAGATAATTTTGGTAAAAACAACGACGGCACCTTGCGCATTCAGCTCTCCCGTGAAGAACTCGCAGGCATGATTGGCACGGCTACAGAGAGTTGCATACGCCTTTTATCAGAACTTAACAAGCTAGGGTATATCGAATTAATCGGCAAAAAAATCGCTTTGAAAGAACGCCAAAAACTCAAGCGAATGGCTGAGTAAATGACGTACGTTTTTTGGGTGGGTTGTTGATTTAAAATTTGGGTTTCAGGTTTATTCCGCTTCGCTCCATCAGTCGGCTAAAGCCTCGTGTCAGGTTTCAGGTTTTAGTTTTCCTTTAACAAAGCCAATGGACGAAAAAGCGAATGGTGTTTTATTGATTCGTAAAGTCAACTATGACCAACATGCTTTTACACATTTTTTGAATGCTATTCCAGCTCTTCATTTCAACCTGCGGACCTGTAGTCAAGGTTCTCACAGCCTGCAACGTGATATTGTAAGTCATACGATAGCATCTCGATTCGCTCTCATTTGGCATGAAAAACTAGGTCCTATTTCCCGGGCTTTTCATTTCAATTTGGACAAGGGTATGCACCAGTTATCAACTAAATATGAATGTGCTAGAGTATTTGAAAAGGCTTTATTTACCGTAGCGGCTAGCAATTTGATCTATCCAAATCTCCATAAATTTGCGAGGATTTTGAAGGTTTTGTATGGAAATCAGTTGAGATAAAGTTATCATTGTATACAGAAAAATACCAATTCCAAAACTGGCTTTTAAAAGTTTAAACATTACCATTTTAATTTAAGTTGTAAAAAATGTTTAGATATGTAAAGTGAAGCAAAAACTATTAAAGTTTATAACTTCAAAAAAGAGCTTAATTGGTTTGAGTAATACTTTTAAATTGATTAAAAACGCGTTCACTTAATCGCATATCTTTAGTTACGATTTCGGCTGTTCCAATCATCTCTTGCTGGAATTGGATGGATTTGTTGTATGAAGTCTTTAAATTTTTTGGTAAAGAAACATCAATTAAAAGATTACCCTCTTTATCAGGAGTTAATGAAATGGATTTTACTAGCCCTTTAATTACTCCATACTCACGATCGGGATAATTTGCTAAACGAATAATCACCTTTTGACCTTTTAAAATTTTACCCGAGTTTTGAGCAGAAGCTTTTACTTTGCCTAAAATTCCATTTTCTTGATTGGGAACAATAACAAAAACTTGATCTCCTGAATTTACAGTTTGATTAGGAGCCCAAAGTTGTAAGTACGATACTTTACCATTTATTGACGATCGAAAAACATAATTTAAATCCCATTCTTTAATTGCTTTTTTTAATGCGTAAAAAGATTGAATCAAGTTTCGTTCCAAGGAAACTTGTTCTTTACTCTCGTTAATCGAAGTCGATTTGGTAGTTCTATTCAATTCATTAATGGAGGACTTTAATGAAGAAATGGTACTTAATAAGCTTTTGTAGCTTTTCTCTTGAGTTAGTAAACTTAATTTGTGTTTTTCTAGTTCTTGAGCTGCAATAATCCCTTTGTTATACAACGTTTGATAGCGTTGATAGTCTGTTTTACTTAATTCAAGCTCACTCAGATGAATTTGTTTTTGAGACTCAAGAAGACTTAATCGTTCTCTCAATTGAATTGCCTCTAAACTTTGCGCACCTGCTTCTACTTTAAACGGTTGAAGTTTATCATTGAGCTTTCGAACCGAATACTCTCTTTGAAATAAAGCAAAATTTGTTTCAATATCCCCTAATTGAGCTGATTGTAGCTTTGAAAATGGAAAATAATCTTTTTGTATATCAAAAGTATCTACGATGCTTTTTAGGAGAAAGACATCTTTATAATTGGCACTATTTTCAATAACTGCTATTGGGGTGTTTTCAGTTACATTTGATTGGTCATCAACTAGTATTGTCTCAATTCTACCTGTGTTTTTTGCAATTAATTTTTGCGGTGGGATATTCGTTGTGATTACAATTTTGGTAGAAATTGTATCGGGGTACTTTATAAACCAGGAAGTGAAAATGAGCAAAATAATAACACCTAAAATAGTCATAGACCCCCATCGAATTAACCAATGTGGAACTTGTGTAAGAATTTCTTGTACTTCCTCACTTCTTAACTCAAAAGAGGTGCTCTTATCTACCATATACTAATTTCCTAATTGTAATTGATTTTTGACCAATTTATAATAGCTTCCTTTTAATTCTACAAGCTCTTTATGATTACCAACTTCAACAATTTTCCCTTTTTCTAAAACCACAATTTGATCTGCATTCATAACAGTGCTTAATCGGTGGGCAATAACGACAACTGTTTTATTTTTAAAGAAAATGTTAAGTTTCTCCATTATTTCTTTTTCATTATTTGCATCTAGTGCTGAAGTAGCTTCATCAAAAAATAACATTTCCGGATTTTTATATACAGCTCTCGCAATAAGTAACCGTTGTTTCTGTCCTGTGCTCATTCCAACTCCCTCCATTCCGATTTTTGTATTATAGCCCAAAGGATAATCTAAAATAAAATCTTTAATATTTGCAACATCAGAAGCATAAACCAAACGTTCTTTATCAATTACATTTACCCCAATGGCAATATTATTGGCAATAGTATCGCTAAAAATATAGCCCTCTTGCATTACTGTACCAACATGATTTCGCCAAGCTTTTTGGGTAATGTTTTTTAAATCAACGTTGCCAACTTTTATTTCTCCCTCTAGGGGTTCATAAAATTTTAACAGTAATTTCATTAAAGTTGTTTTACCACTACCACTTGAACCGACAATAGCTGTAATTTTATTGGCAGGTATGGTCAGGGTTAATCCATTCAAAACCATTGAATCCGACCCTAAATATCTAAAAGAAATATTTTTTAATTCAATATTTTCATTACAAGGAATATCTTTGGTTTGATTGTTTTCTTGCTCCAATTCATCTAACTTGTTATGAATTTCTGCAAGTCGAGCTAGTGAGATTTTAGCATCTTGAACCTCCCTAATAAAATTAATTAATTGAAGTACTGGAGCGTTAAGGCTTCCCACAATACTTGTTATAGCCATCATCATTCCCAAGGTTATTTGTCCATCAATTACTAATTTGGCGGATAGAAAAATTATAGTAATATTTTTAAGCTCATTAATAAAATTAGAACCGATGCTTTGACTTTGTTCCAAGATCAAACCTTTCATTGAAACTTTGAATAAGTGCGCTTGTATATACTCCCAGCCCCATCGCTTTTGTTTTTCAGCATTATGGAGTTTTATTTCTTGCATGCCATTGATTAATTCTATCACTTTACTTTGCTCTTGTGAGACCTCAGCAAATCGTTTGTAATCCAATTCTTTGCGTTTTTTTAGAAATAGTGTAACCCAAAGAAAATAGAAAATACTTCCAAGAGAAAAGACAAAGAATATTTTGAGTTTATAATAGGCCAATACTCCCCCCATGATTATCATATTTACTATAGAAAACAATACATTTAGTGAGGAGGTTGTCAAAATGCGCTCAATTCGATGATGATCATTGATGCGTTGCATAATATCTCCAGTCATCCTGACATCAAAGAAAGAGATGGGTAAATTCATTAATTTAATGAAAAAATCGGAGATGAGAGAAATACTAATCCGAGTAGAAAGGTGCAAAAGGATCCAATTCCTTACTACTTCTAAGGCAACATTTCCTAAAAATAAAAAGAGTTGAGCAAAAAGAATAAGATAAATGAAATGAATGTTTTGATGTTGAATCCCCACATCAACAATACTTTGGGTAAGAAACGGAAATAGTAATTGCAAAATACTTCCCGCAGTAAGGCCAAAGGCTAACTGGTAAATAAAAGATTTATAAGGTCTTAGGTGTTTGAATAATAAGTTAAATCCAAATGATTTATTATCTTCTTTATCAAATTTAGATTGATAAAAATTTGTTGTAGGTTCTAAAAGCAATGCTATTCCCTCATGTGTAGTTTCGTCAGAGTTAGCACCTATCCATGAATTTAGGAACTCTTTTTTTTCATAATTGATGTAACCATGTGCTGGGTCAGATATGAAAAAGAAATTTTTTTTTAATTTTATATAAAACCACAAAATGATTGCTATTCCAATGAAGCAAACAAGGTAATGGAGCTTCTTTAAGTTTTTCAAGGCTAATTTTTACCCCTAACGATTTTAAACCAATTTTTTCAGCAGCATCTGAGAGAGATAATAAGCACGATCCCTCTCTTGTTGTTTCAGAGAGTACTCGTAATGTTTGAATATTTAAAATATTACCGTAATGCTTTGCTATAATTTTTAAACAAGTTGCACCACAATCTTTAAAATCGGCTTGTCTGTAATTTGGAAATTTAGACATTTTCATTTAAAATTTCTTCATATTCAAGTAATTCATCAATAAAATACATAATGTCTTCCCTATCAAAAATATGGGGAAAAAGATAGTTATTAATTAAAATTTGAGGTGTATATGTTAATGCAAAACTCTTATTATCTTCAGCTAAATCAATTATACCAGTCATTTCTGTTTCGTAAATTAATGGGTTATACTTTTTTTTAAATTTATCAATATTATTTTCATTATGCCAGTAATTTAGGGCTTCAAACAACATTTTTTGACCTTGTTTTTTATATATATTTCTGAATGTAGAAATTAATACTGTTAAATTATCATTGGTATCATTTAACAAATAGTTAAATCTTAATTGTATTGAAATATTGGGATAATTTTTAATTATTTTTTTTTAGTACACGACAAAAAACATAATTGATTAAAAATCAATAAAATAAGTTCTTAAAAATTTTGACAAAAAGCTGATATTCAGTATATTAAAGA
>NZ_JBEILJ010000058.1:0-15390 GCF_040379285.1 Flavobacterium sp.
ATAATATGCACCTTTTAGGGTATAAAAATAGGAATTTTTTTTTAATTTATACCCTTAAAGGTGTAAATTTATTTTTTTAAGCGAGAATATACCACAACGGGTATAATAAAAGAGATGTTTTTTGATATGATAAGAAAACGCGATTTTTTTATCAAAGCAACTTTGGTTTGTATAAAAAATGGATTTTTCTTTACATATACTAAAAAGTAGTAATAACCTCATCTGATTTCTTAATAAGTTTTGTAAAACCAAAAAAGCCCTCACATGGCTGTGAAGGCTTTCTGTTGTTTGCTCCCCCTATTGGGCTCGAACCAACCCCGATAGCTATCGGGGCTCTGATTAACAGAAATTCTATGCTATGCTGAAACCCCAAGCCATCACTGGGATATTCGCCAAAAAACGCTTTTAAAAATAGCAAAGTACACCCAAAAGTGCACCTAAAAATTTAGGTGTTTTCAGTAAAAATAACGCTGAACATTTCCTCTATATTTTTGACTTCTTCAGGGTTAAGTGTAACAAACTCTTTTTCTCTTGCTCGTTTAGACAAAGTGCCTTGGTTTTGTTCTAAAAAACGAATCAATAAAGCTACCATATCATCAGGCATTTGAAAATGGTCATCCAACCAGAGCTTCATTTCATCATATTTTTGAAGATAGTTAACCTCTGCTGGAATAGTTTGATGAATGGTCGTATCCACACATTCAAATAAAAATTCAGCCTGTGGCGTTGCATCGAAATACCTATAAAAATCAATAGTATCGTTAAGGACTTTTACGTTATTCTTTTCTGTTTTTTCCCATTCAATAAAATCCAATAGCAGAAGGGAATAGTTTTCAAGCACCCTCTGGTATTCAACTATTCGTTCTAATATAGCAGCCGACACAGGAAAAATAATTCCTTGTGGGCTGTATTTCATAGCGGCTAATAGATGATGAATTACATAACGGTGAATCCTACCATTACCATCTACAAAAGGATGTATGAATACAAATCCAAAGGCAATTTTTGTAGCAGCAAGCACAGGGTTAAATTCTATTGACTCAAGGTAATTAGCAGATTTGATTAATCCATTCATCAACGTTTCTACATCATCTTCCTTTGCGGATATATGCTCTGGGATGGGCTCACCTGTTACCCTATCATGTTCCCCTACAAAGCCACCTTCGGTTCTATAGCCCATCTTGATGAAGCGGCTACTTTCAATTACAATTTGTTGTAACCGACAAAACTCTTCATTGCTCAAAGGTTTACTCCCTGCTTGGCCAATAGCTTTTCCCCATCTAATAGCTCTGTTTTGAGTAGGCGTCTCTCCTTCAATGCTAAAGGAAGCTTTGGAATCTTTTAACAACAAAAAAGAAGATGTTCTGAGCAAAATATCTTTACGAAACCCACTAATAGTTGTTTTTATGCTATCGGGATTATTCTTTCCTATGAAATTTTCTAATTTTTCGGTTTTGAATATTAATGGACAAAAATCAACGGTTCCTGCTAGGTTATTGTTGATTCTATGTCTGCTTGATTTAATTGAAGTTGATGAGGCGTATTGCATCTCTTCGTCAACTAGATTCACAAAATTTGCTTGGGTTAAATCGGGAATGTTTAGTTTGTAGCCCATCAACCATTCATACAAAAACCAAATTTTGCGACTGTATTGGCCTGTGGGCTCAATTTGAACTAACGTTGTAACTTCTTCATTAGTTAGTTGTTGAAACAGTTTTTTAAAAAATAACAAGTTTAGGCCTTCATATTTCAGCGCAAAAACAATTTGTTTATACAAATTATCTTCAGGTTCATGTCTCGGTGTAAGAACCAGCCAATGACTGTCTGTATATTGGCGATTTTTTGTACTTATTAATGTCAATTTATTAGGTAAAGGCATAGATAGTTTGAGACTATCTATTATAGCACCATAGCCTACCAAGGTTCCTTCTTCTGGAGCTTGTCTGCCATGAAAAAGCGTTATTTTTTGTGAATATTGATTATGATTCATGTTGATTTGTGAAAAACAATTATTCAAATATATGAAATTTAGTTATACAACATGAAAAATATTTAATATTTTGTGCTTTCTATGAAAATCAATTATTTGTTATTTCCAAAACACTCCGTAATATCAAACCAAAATTCATAACGTTTAGTTTCGCCATTATTCAATAATAGTTTCACCACCTCAATCTTATCATAGGTTTTATCATTATCATAAACAAGGGATTGACCCACCTTTGTCCATGGTTTGTCATCAAATAGATGTTTAATAATACTTACTTCTATGGGATTAAGGTGATTAATATGAACTCCCGATATTTCAATAGCAGTTTCCATTGACTCACCACATGTTTCTTTAATGGGATAACAATGGTAAGTTTGTCTGAATAGGTTTTTGGTATTTCCATGATTGTTGTGTGTTTTATTATAAATATTTGGACGGTATGGAAAGGGAAACCTGCCATAATTAATTATTGATGAGAGTTAGATCTAATACATTCTTAAAGCTTTGAAATCAATACTTATTTGTACAGGAATATTATAATTAGTTAGAGCTGAATTGTTGGAAGACAAATAAATTGTTCCTGAATAATTACCTTTTAATGTTTGTCCAAAATTATATGGTGTTGTTGGAGACCACAATGAATGGTTTGTAGATGTTGTGCCTAAATCGGTTATTGTGATTGGGATTTTTCTTTGTAAAGTGCTATTGAAAGGCCCACTTATTGATTGAAAATAAGAAAAACCTATACCTGATCCTGGTGAATAGGCGCCTAAACTTGTACATACAGAATCAAAATAAGAACCATTAAATAGTACTTGAGCTTCATTAACACCTAATAGTAAATTTGGTAAAATAATTTGGCATTCCAAATTTTGACCAGATATGTAATTAGTAGCTGTTACATCATTAATTTTAAGTATTACGACTTTTTGTCCTCCACTTTGAAGAACTTGACATTCATTATTTATCAAATTACCTATACTTTGCACTACACCTTTTGGAATTCCATTAGTAGTATTTCCTTTTACTTTATGAACTTCACCATTAATAGTAATGGTAAATTCATAATCCATACTGTTGGTGAATGAATTTCCATTGTTATTACTTGAGTTGTTACTATCACTACTGCAACTATATGATAAAGTAAAAACTGATAAAAGAAGAATTAGTTTTTTCATGTTTTATAAATTGTTTCAAGCATGCCTCTTACTTGATTATTATTTATACAACTGCGTGAGACAATTGCCATTTCTTTTACTTGAGGTGGTTGAATAACCGAGAAAAAAACTTTAGCAACGCTGTTTTGTCTATAAAAGTCACTCTTTCTTGTCAAAGTGTTAGTAAATTTAGCAAAATAGTAGAAAAACATTAATTACCTTGTAAAAATTTGAAGAACTTGAGGTTTAAAGTTTTAATGGTTTGTATTTAATATTATTGTTTTGAATGAGAAAATATAAAACAAACTTGTAGATGAAACAGAATTTGTTTTACAAATGTTTGACATGTAAAATCAAAAAAGCCCTCACATCTCTGTGAAGGCTTTTCTTTAGTAGCTCCCCCTCTTGGGCTCGAACCAAGGACCCTCTGATTAACAGTCAGATGCTCTAACCAACTGAGCTAAGGAGGAAGATGTTATATCTTTTAAGCGGTTGCAAAGATAAAACGGAATTTTACAAATGCAAACATTTTAGGTAAAAATTTTCAAAAAAATACTATTTGAAAATCGCCTTATACAGGTCGTTTCCATTGGCAAAAACCAACAAGGCAATAAGAATAACAAAACCAACCATTTGGGCTCGTTCCAAGAATTTATCGCTAGGTTTACGACCGGAAATCATTTCATACAATAAAAACATCACATGGCCGCCGTCAAGTGCTGGAATGGGCAACAAATTCATAACGCCCAACATGATCGATAAAAACGCGGTAATCCCCCAAAATACTTGCCAACTCCAAGCAGATGGAAACACGTTGAAAATAGCACCAAAACCACCCACGGCTTTGTATGCGCCGGTGTCGGGGTTGAAAATGGCTTTCAGTTGTTTTCCATAACTGGTCAATTGGTCAATACCCATTTGAATTCCAATAGGAATCGATTCCCAAAGACTGAACTCCTCCGATTTAACGGTGTACAATCCTAGTTTTTCTAAATTATCAAGCGGCAACATGGGAGCATAAGCTACGCCTAATTTCCCCTCTTTATTCACGTTCAATTGAACAGGCACTTCTTTTCCGTCGCGTTCTACTACAGCAGCCAAGGCTTTTCCTTTCATGGTATTTAACTGCGCAAACAACTCGTCCGCGTAGGTTATAGGTTGACCATTAAACCCTTTTAAAATATCTTTTTTCTTGAGCTGTTTTGCATTGTGTGAACCAGCAGGAATGTCCGAAATTATAAACGGAATCCGAAGGGTTATTAATGCCTTATGGTCTGTTTTAAGGAGTTGATCAATAAAATTAACAGGAAGTTTGATTACAGTGTCTTTCCCTTTTCGAATCACTTCCACTTCTTTGGCTAATGCCAGTTGTGGTTGTATGTCGTTAAAACGCTCGATCTTGGTTTGGTCAATGCGTACAATTTTGTCTCCATTTTGAAGTCCCGCTTTTTCCAAAACCGGATTGATAACCCAAACTCCATCTTTCACATCACTGTTGGCAATGTATTGCTGGCCGTAGTAAAAGGTCATACCGATGTAAATGATGAAGGCAAGAATGAAATTTACCAATACACCGCCCAACATGATGATTAAGCGCTGCCAAGCCGGTTTCGAACGGAATTCCCACGGTTGGGGTTCGCCTTGCATCTGCTCAGTGTCCATCGACTCGTCAATCATCCCTGCAATTTTCACGTAACCGCCCAACGGAAGCCATCCAATACCATAGACTGTTTCGCCTACTTTCTTTTTGAAAAGGGAAAATTTAACGTCAAAAAACAAATAGAATTTTTCTACTCGTGTTTTAAATAACTTAGCCGGTATAAAGTGGCCAAGTTCGTGAAGGACAATCAATATTGAGAGACTCAGTAAAAACTGACTCAGTTTAATTACAAATTCCATGTATGCGTTACCTAAAAATTCAATGCGCCACAAAAATAGCACATTTTGATTCGGAGAATGTCTCTTTAAAAATTAATTCCCGTTTTTTATCATTTTTTTATGAAAAACGCCTTCCGAAGTGCGAATACGAACGGTATAGCTTCCCGAGGCCAATCCAGAAATATTCATGTCAACCGAAGTGTAAGTCGCCACTTTTTGTCCCAAAGGATTAAACACTTCAATGTCGATTAAGGTTTGGGTATTGGGCATTTGAAGGTGAACCAATTCTTTGGCTGGATTAGGATACAACGCCAAAACCGTATCGGGCGTAAAGGTGTCGTTCCCCAATTGAGCCGTGTTGTTGCGTGAAATGATTTCCCGTTTGGGATCGAATTGTACCCCTGTTACCAAAAAAGGAACCGGTACTATAAATTCTTCTCCGTCAAAGGTGTGTTCCAAAACTACGTCATGCGTTTGTCCACCCGCACCCGTTAAACGCACCATCACAGGCATTTCAAAAAAGGAAACACTGGAATGCGATTGCGACTGGTTGATGGTAATTTTAGCCTGGCCGCCGCCCCAGTTTTGCGCAATAACGCTGTAGGTTGGATACCCTTGTTTGTACACCCAATCGTTGAAAAATTCGGTCAAATCACTGCCATGAACTGCCTCCAAATGGCTTTTGAATTGCGCCGTTACGGCATAATTAAAGGCCAATGCTGGGTCGGCCAAATAGTTGCGCAACGCCTGAAAATAATTGGTATCTCCCATCCGCCATCGCAACATGTGCAACACCATCGCGGCTTTGTTGTAACTCAATCGACTGCTGAAAATACGACTCGAGTTGTTTGCCTCACTATCAGTAAGGTAAACAGCTCCTCCCGTTTGCGAGGTGATGTTGTTGATTAATTGTGTTTTGTTAGCAATAAAAGCAGTTTCGCCATCAAATTGTTCGATTACCAAGGACGACAAATACGTAGCAAATCCTTCATTCAACCAGATATCTTTCCACGACCCACACGTTACTTTGTTGCCAAACCATTGGTGCGCCAATTCGTGTGCAATAAGTCCCCGACTGAAATTATTCATAAATGACATTGTTGTATGTTCCATTCCGCCACCCCAACCAAATTGGGCATGACCGTATTGCTCGTTACGATACGGATAGGGTTCAAACAACGCTTCAAAGTAGTCCATGATGCTCAAGGTTTCTTCCATTTGGGCTTGAACCGTTGCATTGAAACTTTCAGGATAAACATAGTTAATCACCGGAAACGTATTGGGTGCTGTACCAGCCGTTTGGGTATAAACGGTGTAATTGGTGACGGCAAAACAAATCAAATATGCAGGAATGGGGTACCCGTGATGAAAGTGGGTCCTTTTGCTACTTCCATTAATAGTTTCCGATTGTTTCACACCATTGGCCACAGAAACATATTGCGAAGGGGCAGTAATAAAAATGTCAACACTGTTGATCTTGTCATTTAAATCTTGTTTACAAGGCCACCAATCGCGCGCTCCAAAAGGTTGCGAAAGCGTCCACATTACAGGAACACCAGCGTGAGTGCTCGCTTCAAATGAATCAAAACCACTAACCGGTGGGGTACCCGCATACGTAATTTCAACGGTTGCACTAGTTCCAGTGGTCACTTGGGAGGGTAAGGTAATGACCAATTCTTCATTGGTATTTTGCGTGAAAGCCAAATTCTGCGCATTCATTTTTACCGAGGATACCGTCAATTCATTCATCAAATCAAAGGTAACGGTCGTCATGTTTTGCAAGGCAGTAAACGTAGTAGTTACTTTTCCATTGACATTGGCCACGGCGGGATTAACAGTGAGTTCTATTTTATGATACGTAACATCGTAATTGGTTGTGTTGGCATTAACGGTCACGGTCATCTTAGATTCAGCCGCTTTTCGTTCAGCTTGGCTTATCGATTCAAGTTCGTCAGCATTTTGTTGCGCATGACCCAAAAGCGCCATTCCTAAAAAGGAGAGTAGGTAGATTTTATTCATAGGGATTGTTGAAATTTTTGCGAATGTAAAAAAAATTACGGCATATTGTTGATAATCAATTGCTAAAATGTGTATAATTTTAAAGATTTGCAATAGCCTGATGCTAGGCATTTTGCCAGAAACGTATGAAGAATTATCGAAAGCATTTTGTTACCTTTGTCCACTGAATTTTAACACCCTACACCCATGTTACAGATTGCGGTTATTCGCGAAAATCCCGAACGAATTATTACAGCTTTGAAGCGCAAGCATTTTGATGCTCGAGTGATAGTGATGGAGATTGTTGAATTGGATGAAAAACGACGCAGTTCCCAAGCCGCGTTAGATAATGTATTGGCCGAATCAAATAAGCTTTCCAAAGATATTGGAATGTTGATGAAAAATGGGGAAAAAGCAAAAGCCGAAATCTTAAAGCAAAAAACAACCAATCTTCGTGACGAAAGCAAACTTTTGTCGGAACAATTGGAGGTTTTTGCTTCACAATTGACCGAAAAACTCTACCTTTTACCCAACCTGCCCGCATCTATTGTACCCGAAGGAAAAACTCCTGATGAAAATGTAAATGTATTTCAAGAAGGTGCTATTCCAGTGTTACACGAAGGGGCTCTTCCGCATTGGGAATTGGTCAAAAAATACGATATTATCGACTTCGAGTTGGGCGTAAAAATCACAGGAGCTGGGTTTCCCGTTTACAAAGGAAAAGGAGCTCGATTGCAACGCGCCTTGATTTCCTATTTTCTGGATAAAAATACAGAGGCTGGCTATCAAGAATACCAAGTGCCGCATTTGGTGAATGAGGCTTCGGGGTTTGGTACCGGACAATTGCCCGACAAAGAAGGACAAATGTACCATGTAGGGTTGGATGACCTTTATTTGATTCCCACCGCTGAAGTACCGGTAACCAACTTGTTCCGGGATGAATTGTTGAGTGAAAATGACTTGCCGATTTTATGTACAGGCTATACTCCTTGTTTCCGTCGTGAGGCAGGTTCATATGGGGCGCATGTTCGTGGCTTGAATCGTTTGCACCAATTTGATAAAGTCGAAATTGTTCGTATTGAACATCCCGAGAAGTCGTATGATGCGTTGGAAGGGATGGTTGAACATGTGAAAAATATCATGCGCGAATTGAAATTACCGTATCGAATTCTTCGTTTGTGCGGAGGCGATATGAGTTTTGCCTCGGCCCTAACCTACGATTTTGAAGTGTTTTCTACAGCGCAAGACCGTTGGTTGGAAATTTCTTCGGTGTCCAATTTCGAGACCTTCCAAGCCAATCGCTTAAAGTTGCGCTTCAAAGGAAAAGATGGAAAAACACAATTGGCACACACCTTAAACGGAAGTTCATTGGCCTTACCCCGTGTCATGGCTGGAATCTTGGAGAATTATCAAACTCCCGAAGGAATTGTTATCCCAGAGGTTTTACGTCCGTACACCGGATTTGATATCATCAATTAACATACGTTAAGAAACCCTAAACAATTGTACTAAATGACCGCCTTTTGTGTTACTTTAGTGCATTGTTTTTTTATTATGAAGCAATTACTCTTTTTACTTTTCCTCTGCATCGGAATTCATGCTGTAGCTCAAAACGAGCAATTGGCACAGAATTACTTTGACCGTGGAGAATTTGAGAAAGCCTTGGTGAGCTATGAAGAATTGCTTAAATCGCAGCCCCATAATTTCAATTTTTTCCAGCGAACGGTTGAATGTTACCAGCAATTGCAACAATTTGACAAGTCCGAAAAACTCATTCAAAATCGCTTAGACCAATACAAACAAGGCAGTTATTTGGTTGAGTTAGGGTACAATTTCCAACTGCAAAAAGAGGCAGACAAAGCCAAAAAGTATTACGAACAAGCCCTGGATAAAATTCGCAAAAACCATAACGAAGTCTATCAAATTGCCTATGGTTTTGATAAAAAAGGGCTTACGGATTACGCCATTCAAGCCTATGAATTGGCGGTGAGTATCGAACCCAAATACAACTTCAATTACCAAATGGCGTTGCTCTACGGACAAAAAGGGGATATGGATAACATGATTGAGAAATTCTTGACCGAATCCTACAACAATCCCCAAAGCTTAGTGATGATTCAAAACCAATTGTCGCGGTTTATGAGTGAAGATGCTTCGGTGACCTTCAACGATGCCTTGCGCAAAGCGTTGTTGGGACTCATTCAAAAAACCCAAGATTTGTTTTGGAATGACTATTTGAGTTGGTACTACGTACAACAAAAAGAGTACGGTAAGGCCTTTATTCAGCAAAAAGCAATTTACAAACGAAGTCCCGATTCTTTTTCCAACATTGTCAATTTGGCGCAATTGGCCATGAGTGAAAATGACGAAGAGGCCGCCACCGAAATTCTGAACTTTATTCTTGAAAATACCCGCGATTTGGATCTCCAAATCAAGGCCCATACCTACTTGATTGAACTGCAAATCAAGAAAGCGCAACCTGCAGCTTATCCCGCTATAGCAACCGAATTGGATATGCGTATCAAACAGTTTGGGGTGAGCCCCTATTCGTTATCCTTGTTGCAATTGAAAGCGAAATTTTCCGCTTTTCAGCAAAAAGATACCGAAACCGCCAAAGTCATTTTAAAAAATGCGCTCGAAATGCCCTTGAAACGGGAGGAAATTGCAGAGGTAAAAATGGATTTAGCGGCCATATTGTTGTTGGAAGAAAAATTCAACCAAGCCTTAATCTATTTCGCGCAAGTTGAAAATGAGGGAGGGAACAATCCGTTGGGACAAGAAGCAAGTTTGCGGGTGGCAAAAACGAGTTATTACAAAGGCGATTTCAAATGGGCCGAACACCAATTGGGCGTCTTGAAGTCGGCTTCTACCCAATTAATCGCCAACGACGCGATGGATTTGTATTTGCTTATCAGCGACAATACCGTAGCCGATTCGACACAAACGGCCTTGAAAAAGTTTGCCCGGGCTGATTATTTGTTGTACCAAAATAAAAAATCCGAAGCCTTACAAGCTTTTCTGACCATTTTAAAAGAGCACAAGGGGCAGGAAATCGAACCCGTAACGCTGTTGCGCATTGGTAAATTGTGGGAAGAACAAAACAATTTTCCCGAAGCCATTGCCAGTTACCGCCAAATCATTGACCAACACAAAGAATGCATCTATGTGGATGAGGCAACGTATTTTGCGGCCGAATTATACCAAAAAACAGGAGAAGTCGATAAGGCCAAATCCCTGTATGAAGAAATTATTCTCCACCGAGAAGACAGTATTTTTTATGTCGATGCGCAAAAGAAATTCCGTCGATTGCGCGGGGATAAAGAACTATAAGGAACTATTTTAAATGTTGAATTATAAATTATAAATGGAAATTTCCATTTAAGAATTGGAGCGGGTATATGATACTATACAATGTAACCATCAATATTCACGAGAGCGTTCACGATCAATGGATGCGTTGGATGCAAAACAAGCATATAAACGATGTCTTGGCTACCGGAAAGTTTTGTTCTGCCCGATTGGTAAAGGTCTTGGTCGAGGAAGAAATGGGTGGGGTAACCTATGCCGTACAATACACGACCGATAGCTTGCAAACGTTACAACGCTATTACGATGAAGACGCCACCCGGTTACGCGAAGAGGGCTATCAATTGTTTGGGGATAAAATGTTGGCGTTTCGAACCGAATTGCAATTAATTTCAGAACATTATCAAAATAATTAATGCCATGGAAATTCGTTTTACCACCAAAGAAGAAAGCAATGCCCGTCGACAAGCGGATTTTTTGAAGCTTTCCAAAACGGAGCGCGTACTAGCATTTTTTGCCTTGTGTAGACGAATGAAATCCTTCCCAGTAAAACAAAATTCATCGCCAAAGAAAGATAATTTTTTAATTGTAATTACTGCCAAATGATTCGAAATTGGGAACATAATATCGATCAGTTTATTTCCTCTGCACAACGAAACGGGGTACGAATGCTTATGGTGGGCGGTGGAGCGGTAAATTTTCATGGTTACCAAAGGCATTCAGCTGATGTTGATTTTTGGATAGAAACCACACCAGAAAATTTCAATAGATTAGTCATTGTTTTCCAAGAACTTGGTTATGAAATCGATGCTTTTCCTCAATCGGTTTTGGAGGGAAATCAAAATATTTCGATTAAGTTTTCACCCGAAGATTTAGATTTGGAATTGATTACTCGTTTTTCTGTCAATAAAACTTTTGAGGAAGCCTATCATTCCAGTGAGTTGGTGGTCGTTAATCAAAATGAATTTTTACAATGGAATGTGTTATCACTTGATGATTTAATTACTAGTAAATTAAAAGCAGGACGCCCCAAAGACTTATTCGATGTACATCAGTTACGTCAACTAAATCCTTAATTTTTACTCTCATGAACCAAGTTAGAGCCAAAAAACATTTAGGGCAACATTTTTTAACCGACGAAACGATTGCCCGTCGTATTGGCGATACCTTGACGTTGGAAGGCTATGATACGGTGCTAGAAATCGGACCCGGAATGGGGGTGTTAACTAAGTATTTGTTGGAAAAAGATATCGATACCCATGTAGTGGAAATTGATACCGAATCTGTGGCGTATTTGGAACAACATTATCCCAAATTGCATGGAAAAATCCTATCCAAAGACTTTTTAAAGCACGATTTTTATACCGAGTTTGAAGGAAAACCTTTTGCCATAACGGGCAATTTCCCCTACAATATTTCGACACAAATTGTTTTCAAAATGCTTGAAATGCGCGATCGAGTACCTGAATTCTCTGGGATGTTTCAAAAAGAAGTGGCCGAACGTATTTGTGAAAAAAAAGGCAGTAAAACCTATGGCATTCTCTCGGTTTTGGTTCAAGCATTTTATGAGGCTGAATACTTGTTTACCGTTGGCGAACACGTGTTCAATCCGCCACCAAAAGTGAAATCTGGCGTCTTGCGTTTGGTGCGAAAGTCCGATTATCGCTTAGCCTGTAATGAGAAAATGCTCTTCAATGTGGTAAAAATTGCCTTTAATCAACGCAGAAAAACGCTACGAAACAGTTTAAAATCCTTAAATTTGCCCGATCCTTTACGGGAAGATGCGGTATTTGATCTTCGTCCGGAACAATTGTCCACCGAAGATTTTATTGCATTGACCCAAAAAATCGAGGCGTATGCAGTTTAAAATCAGTAAAGAGTTACTGGATCAAATCAATAATTTGATTCTGCACAATAAGGAGCGTGAGTTACACGATCTCCTTAGCGATCTGCATTATGCCGATATCGCCGAGATTATGGAAGAACTCGACGACACCCAAGCTTCCTATATCTTTAGCATTCTCGATTCTGAAAAAACAGCCGATGTGCTGATGGAGATCGATGAGGAACTTCGTGAAAAGATTCTGAAACGCATGTCGGCGAAAGAAATTGCCGAAGAAATTGACGAACTAGATACCGACGATGCGGCCGATATTATTGCCGAACTTCCGCAAAGCAAAAAAGAAGAGGTAATCTCTGAGCTAGAAGACGTGGAACACGCCAAAGACATTGTCGATTTGTTGCGTTACGACGAAGATACTGCCGGAGGTTTGATGGGGAAAGAATTGGTTAAAGTCAATGAAAATTGGAATGTACTGACCTGCGTCAAAGAAATGCGCTTGCAAGCCGAAAACGTCACCCGCGTTCATTCCATCTATGTGGTTGATGATGACAATCGGTTGAAAGGACGCCTATCGTTGAAAGATTTATTGACCACTTCTACGAAAACGCCCATCAGTGAGGTATACATCAAAAAAGTAGATTACGTTCGTGTGAACACTTCCAATACCGAAGTGGCCCGAATCATGCAGAAATACGACTTGGAAGCTATTCCCGTTGTGGATGAAATGGGACGTTTAGTAGGTCGTATCACCATTGACGATATCGTCGACGTGATTAAAGAAGAAGCCGACAAAGATTACCAGTTGGCGGCAGGGATCTCGCAAGACGTCGAGGCGGATGACAGCATTTTAGATTTGACCCGCGCGCGTTTACCTTGGTTAGTTTTGGCTTTATTCGGCGGTTTTATCTCCGTAGAAATGCTGAGTTTGTTTGAAGGCGCCATGAAAGAACACTACAAATTATTCTTTTTTACACCCCTGATTGCAGCGATGGCGGGAAATGTAGGTGTACAATCTTCGGCGATTATCGTACAAGGTTTGGCCAATCAATCCATCAGTGGTTCCATTATAAATCGCCTCCTCAAAGAAATTTCACTCAGTTTGCTCAACGGCATAATCCTAGCGGCGATCTTGTTTTTGGGCAGTCATTTTCTATTGGGCGTTGAGTTGAAAATTGGCGTAATTGTTACTATCGCCTTGGTTTCTGTAATTATAACGGCCTCGCTTATTGGGACCTCTATTCCCTTAATTTTGGATAAATTTGGTATCGACCCAGCTTTAGCGACGGGTCCGTTTATCACCACAAGCAATGATATTTGCGGGATTTTGATTTACTTTTCCATTGCCCGTATGATTTTGGGCTTCTAGTTCGTTTTCCCTTTTTATATCTTTGTTTCTCACCAATCGCATTTGTTTTGAAGACCAACGCCATTCACATCCTTCATTTAGATACCAACCATCCGTTGCTTTGGGCGCAATTGGAAGCTGCTGGATTTACCAACGAAGCCGATTACACTTCCGATAAGGCTGCCGTTGAAGCCAAGATCAATCAGTATCATGGGATTGTAATCCGTAGTCGGTTTAACATTGATGCGCAGTTTCTCGAGGCTGCTACCCAGTTGCAGTTTATTGCGCGTGTAGGGGCAGGTTTGGAGAGTATTGATGTTGAATATGCCACACAAAAAGGGGTACAATTAATCGCAGCCCCCGAAGGCAATCGCAATGCGGTAGGCGAACAAGCACTCGGCATGTTGTTGTCGCTAATGAATAAATTAAATCGTGCCGATCGTATGGTTCGCCAAGGACAATGGGTGCGCGAGGGTAATCGAGGGTATGAGTTGCAAGGAAAAACCGTAGGAATCATTGGCTATGGTAATATGGGGAAGTCTTTTGCTCAAAAATTAAGCGGATTTGAAGTGAATGTCCTTTGCTATGATATTCAAGAAAATGTGGGTGATGCTTGCGTACGACAGGTTGATTTAGAGACACTGCAAGCCGAGGCCGATGTAGTGAGCTTACACATCCCTTGGACACCAGAAACCCATAAAATGGTCAACCGAGAATTTATACAAGCCTTTGCCAAACCCTTTTGGCTGATCAATACTTCCAGAGGGAAAAATGTGGATACGGCCGATTTGGTCGAAGCCTTGCAAGAAGGAAAAGTGATAGGCGCTGGATTGGATGTGTTGGAATATGAAAAATTATCCTTTGAAAGCTTGTTTACCGACCACCGACCAGAAGCATTACAGTATTTATTGGATTCCGAAAATGTGTTGTTAACCCCACATATTGCGGGTTGGACCTATGAAAGTCATGAAAAATTAGCCCAAACCATCGTCGATAAAATCAAGCAGAAGTACGGCCTATTCATCCCCCATGATAGTGCACCCAATAAAGAGGCCAGTGTAACGGGTATAGGAGGGATATTTTTTAAATCAAAAGACCCAAAAGCACTGAAATCCTGGTATGCCACTCATTTGGGGATTCCAGTAGATGATTATGGATGGTCGTTTTGGTGGAAAGATGCTCAAGGAAACGATGCCATGACCCAATGGGCTCCGTTTGAGGCAAGCACCCGTTATTTTGAACCAAGCGACAAAGAATTTATGCTGAATTTTCGCGTTCATCACCTTAAGCAATTACTCACAGAATTAGCCACACAAGGCGTTACTATTATTGGGAATCCAGAAACCTATGACTATGGCACCTTTGCTTGGATTTTGGATCCCGAGGGGCATAAGATTGAACTTTGGGAGCCAATCGATGCGGCATTTCAAGAAAAATAGTTATTTTTAAAACCTATAATTTAAAATTTAATCAACAAAAAAACAAAAATTATGGATTCACAAAAAGTAGACATGTTCATGATGGCCAATTCAAAATTCTTTGAAGCCCATCACTTACCCGCCATTCGCGAGCGTTTGTTAAGTTTGGATGAAGCTAAATGGGGAATGGTGCAAACCACACAATATAAAGATCCAACCACCAGTTTAATTATTTCTTTGTTGGCAGGTGGATTAGGAATCGACCGCTTTTATGTAGGCGATACGGGATTAGGGATTGCAAAATTACTAACCTGTGGTGGATTAGGCATTTGGAATATCGTAGACTGGTTTTTGATCATGGGAGTCACTCGTGAGAAAAACATGGAAAATTTCCAAAACGCGATTTACTAATACGTACTGAAAAGTGATGACCCGAAACCGGCTATACACCTGGG
>NZ_JBEILJ010000059.1:0-15016 GCF_040379285.1 Flavobacterium sp.
GGATTGGTTGTCGGTTGTTGGTTGTCGGTTGTCGGTTGTCGGTAGACTCCTAGCCCCTGAAGGGGGATTGGTTGTCGGTTGTCGGTTGTCGGTTGTCGGTTGTCGGTTGCCCTCTAGCCCCTGAAGGGGGATTGGTTGTCGGTTGTCGGTTGCCGGTAGACTCCTAGCCCCTAAAGGGGGATTGGTTGTCGGTTGTCGGTTGTCGGTTGCCGGTTGTTGATTGACGATTATTGATTTTTGAAAGGTTGCTTTGTACTACAATACCCTATACTGAACACTCCATTAATCAGTAGGCTAACTCATAACTCATAATTCATAATTCATAATTCCTAACCCGAACCGCGCTAAGGGTGGCAGTGAAAAGCCCACAGCGAGGAACGAGCGCGGACTTGCAACGGACGACCTGACCCCGAGGGCGAAAAAACGGATAGAAATTGTCGACTTTGTTCCGAGGGGGAGCGCCCAAAATATTAAAAATCAAGGGGTTGAAATTTAACGGGAATTTAAAATTTGAATCTTTTTTTATGCCTTACTTTTGCAAAAAATTTCAACGGGTATGTGGGGCTTGGATTTTAGGGAGATTGTCACCATTAGTATGGTGCTTTTTGCGGTCATTGATATCGTCGGTACGATTCCGATTATTGTAGATTTACGGCAGAAATTTGGACATATTGAATCGGAAAAAGCGTCGTTGGCGGCGGGTAGTATCATGATTACCTTTTTGTTTGCTGGGGAAGAGTTTTTGAAATTAATCGGCACAGACGTGTATTCGTTTGCGGTTGCGGGTTCGTTTGTCCTTTTCTTTTTGGCCTTGGAGATGATTTTGGGAATTAAAATTTATAAAGAGGAAGCCAATACTTCGGCCTCGATAGTGCCTTTGGCGTTTCCTTTGATTGCTGGGGCTGGAACGATGACCACCTTGCTTTCGCTTCGGTCGCAATACGCTTCCATAAATATTGTGATTGCGATTTTTTTGAACGTGATTTTGGTCTACGGCGTACTGAAATCGTCGGCAAAAATTGAAAAGTTTTTGGGTAAAAATGGTTTGGGCGTTATTCGAAAAACCTTCGGGGTAGTGTTGTTGGCGATTGCTGTTAAATTATTTGCCTCTAATGTTAAAGCCCTCTTTTAGTACAGCGAGAAATGATTAAATTTGTCGTCAGAAAGTAAAACAATGAAAATCTTTACCACTTTATTAATCTTTATTGCCATTGCATTAGTGGTCGTTAATGTGATGATGTTGGATTTTGACCGTCCGTTTGAAGGGAACAGTTTGGTGGCCTTAATCGGAATCGTAGCTTCGTTTTGCGCCATTTTTATTCTTTTGATTTTCAAAATGTCGAAGCGCATCGAAGAGAAAATGAAAAACCAATAACATGTTTGACGTACTCATAATTGGCGGTGGCGTATCGGGAATGTCGTGTGCCTTGCTCTTGGGTTCGGCACAACACAAACCTTTTGCGGCAGACAAAAAAATTGGGGTGATTACGCACCAAAAAGCTTCTTCATTACAAAATGCGGTTTTCAACAACGCCTATGGTATTCCGGCTGGAACCACGGGAGCATCGTTGTTGGCGGAAAGTAAAACGCATTTGGCAGCTATGTATCCGCATGTCATTCAACTCGAAAACCTGAAAATTGGGGCGATTTCGGGCGAATTAAATCAGTTTACAATCACAACCCTTACGGGCGAAATTTTGGAGAGTCGTCGTGTAGTTATCGCGATTGGCGCTGGAAATCCGTTTCCCATTGCTGGGGTAGAATCGTATATCATTCCGCATCAAAAAGCCCATCCCGACAAAAACCGGTTGCAATTGCGCAACACCGATCACGTGGTAAAACCGGGTTTGTATGTTTGTGGAACCTTAGCCGGGTGGCGGAGTCAATTGTCTATAGCCGCAGGAAGTGGCGCCTCGGTAGCGACAGATATTTTGACCGAATGGAACGATGGGATTCCGGTGCAAGTGCATGATAGCGTGAACCGCTAACGAATACGCGCAACGCCCGCTTTTTTTAACATGGGGTCTTCTTGGAGAATGAATTTGTAGTAGGCGGTATCCCCAAACAACTGTCGAGCAAATTCGGCTTTTACATACCGTTGTACTAGGGATTTACTTTTTTCCCACTGCATTTGAAGTCCAGACTTTTCCATATACTTTTCAAATTCAGGCAAAAAGTCGGCTGTCGTTTCATAGTTTTTTTGAAACTGTTCAAAGGTCCAGCCCGCAAATCGACTGCGGTTGTTGTCTAATTGTTCAAACACAAAATGGCCTACAATACCCGTTTTCAAAACATACGCTACATTTTCCTCGCCCACAGCACTTTCTAGGGGAACAAAAACATCGGGAACAATGCCGCCTCCCCCATATACGGTTCGGCCTTTCTTGGTTTTAAACTTGAGTGAATCGACTACCTTAACCTTTTGGTTTTGTGTAAGTTCGCCCGATTCGTAGCGGTGTTCGTATTCCCCATGGTAGGCTTCGGACTCGCCTTTTTTGTAGGGTTTTTGTATCGAACGGCCACTGGGAGTAAAATAGCGTGCAACGGTTAAACGCACTGCCGAACCGTCGTCAAAATTCATTTCTCGTTGCACCAATCCCTTACCAAAAGAGCGTCGACCAACAATTTGACCGCGATCATTATCTTGAATAGCTCCGGCTAGAATCTCACTCGCCGAGGCTGAATTTTCATCGATGAGTACGGTTACTTTCCCCGATTCAAACAAACCTTCCTCGGTGGCATACATTTTTTCAACCGCGCCTTTTTTATTTTTGGTAAAAACGATTAAATCATTTTCGGGAAGCAGTTCATCGGCAATAGCAATCGCTGATTCCATCACCCCGCCGCCGTTTTCGCGTACATCAATAATAAGTGCGCGCATGCCTTCCTTTTTCAACTGGAGCAAGGCTTGATGAAACTCTTCTCCGGTCGTTTCGGCAAAACGTTCAATTTTGATATAACCCGTGTTCCCATCGAGGAGAAGGGCAACTTCCACACTTTTCAAAGGGATAACCTCGCGAACGACTTGGGTGGTAAATGTTTTGCGCGTTTTCTTGCGATATACGGTTAGTTGAATCTTGGATAAGGGTTCGCCTCTCAACGTATTGTACAACGACTCGGATTTTAATTTTTTCCCAAATAAAGGTTTTTTCCCCGCATACAATATTCGGTCTCCCGCTTGGATTCCAGCTTTTTCTGCGGGTCCCCCCGGAATGGGTTTGATAACCGCAATCGAATCATTGTAGGTGTAAAAATTAATCCCAATGCCTACAAAATCACCGCGCATATTATCGGCCAACAGCGTTTGTTCTTGGGGTGTAACATACACCGAATGCGGATCTAAATTGGCTAAAATACCCGTCACCGTAACATCGACGATGGAGTCGGTTTTGACCTCATCCACATACTCGTTCTCTATAAAATTCAACAACCGATTGAGTTTACTGCGGTACTCTTGCTTTGTCGCTTTGGCAGGAATCGGATAATTCACGAGTCCGCCAATGACAATGCCGAGCGCCACACAGGAGAAAAAAAGAATCGGTATGTAAATTTTAGGAATACGCATGGGTTTACCGTAAAAATAAATAACGCTAAAAAAGGAGTATTTCGTTTATTCTAATTCTTCCATTTGAACCACTTCAACCCCTGCCTTTATCAAGAAATCGATGCCCGAAGTATCGCGATAGCCCTTTTGGTAAACCACTCTTTTGATGCCCGATTGGTGAATGAGTTTGCTGCATTCACGGCACGGAGATAGGGTAATGTATAACGTTGCATTCTCACACGATTGGGTAGAACGCGCCACTTTGGAAATGGCGTTGGCCTCGGCATGAAGCACATACCATTTGGTTAAACCCTCATCATCTTCGCAACAATTTTCAAACCCCGAGGGCGTACCGTTGTATCCGTCCGAAATGATCATTCGATCGCGTACGATGATGGCTCCTACCTGTTTGCGTTGGCAATACGATAATTTACTCCACTCGGCAGCGATGCGCAAATACGCTTTATCGTATTTGATTAACTTCTCCTTTTTCATGGTCTCTAAAATACTACTTTTTCGTTGAATTAGGACTCCCAAATGGGATTTTGTGCCAACAAAGGAAGGATAATTCCGAGAACGATTGCCGAAAAAACCAGAATAAATTCTCGTTTGGAAAAACGAAAAAGCGTTAAAAACACAAAGGACAGCAACAACACCACCAAAACAATAATGAGTTGCGCCGCCTCGATTCCTAATGCAAAAGCCAGCATCGGAAGCATTTTGTCGGGAGCTTCCCCAGGGAGCAAATCTTTAAAATAATTGGAGAACCCCAAACCATGAATTAGTCCAAAAAACAAGGTTATACCCCCGATAAAGGTGAGGTTTTCTTTGGGCTTGGATTTTCCAGCGGTTGCTAAATTATATAGCGCTGTAAGCAAAATCGTAATTGGAATAAGAAATTCAATCAAGGTGGGTTGCACCCGAACAATATTCAATACCGCTAAAAATAAGGATAAGGTGTGCCCCAACGTAAAAAGAGACACCAACAAAAGGATCCGTTTCCAGTCTTTTCCCGTGTAGGGAACCGTGAGCACCACCAAAAAAAGCAAGTGATCGTAGCCATTTAGGTCGAGTACATGTTCGAGACCGAATTTAAAAAAAATCCAGAAATCAGTCATAGCATTGCAAGCGATGGTTAATTAGGGTAAACTTACAATATATTTTCATAGTGAAAAAATGCAGTGGTAAAATCGGTATTTTTTTAGTCATATCTCAGAAAAAGGGTTATTTTTAGGGCATAAAATCAATAATATTATGTCTATAGCAGATTTATTTGACAGCGAGTTCAAAAGCCGGAATAAAGGGCATTTTTCAGCCATCGTTCGTGTGGCCATTGCCGATGGCGATTTAACCAATGAGGAGAAAAACTTTTTGGATAAATTGGCCTTGCAATTGGAAATTTCTGATGAAGAATATGCCGAAATTCTAGCCAATCCCTTAAAATATCCTATCAATCCTCCCTATTCGTATGCGATGCGATTGGAGCGATTGTACGATTTATCACGGATGGTTTACGCGGATAAAATATTAGGGCCAAAACAAAAGGAAATCCTTACGCGTTTTGCCTTAGCCTTGGGCTTTACCCCTGGAAACGTTCAGTATATCGTTGATAAAGCGTTGTCTCTATTAGTACTCAACGCCGATTTGGACACCTTTGTGTACGAAATGCGACACATGTACAAATAACAAAAAAGTCCCGCATGATCGGGACTTTTTTTTCAAGTTTACATAACAATTATAGCGCGTCACGCATAAATTCTTCTGCCTTCGTCACCATATTTTCGCTTCCGCAAAAAAAAGGCACCCGTTGATGTAATTCGGTAGGTTGAATTTCCATAATCCGTTGGTAACCGTCGGAGGCTTTTCCACCGGCTTGCTCTGCGATAAAAGCCATCGGATTGCATTCATACAACAGTCTCAATTTGCCCTTGGGGGCTTTGAAACTCGTGGGATAAATATAAATTCCGCCCTTGATCATATTGCGGTGCATGTCGGACACCAAACTCCCAATGTAGCGCGACGTATAGGGACGATCGCCTTCTTCCAGCTGGCAATACTTAATGTAATTTTTTACGCCTTGTGGAAAATGTACATAATTCCCTTCGTTAATCGAATAAATGGTTCCGTCTTTCGGGTATTGCATGTTGGGATGCGAAAGGTAAAAGGTGCCGATGGCTGGGTTGAGTGTAAACCCATTCACCCCATGCCCCGTAGTGTAAACCAGCATCGTCGAGGTACCATAAATCACATACCCCGCGGCTACTTGATTAACACCGGGTTGCAAAAAATCGGCCAAGGTAACGGGCGTTCCAACAGGAGTAACTCGTCGAAAAACCGAAAAAATAGTTCCCACCGAAACGTTCACATCAATATTGGAAGAACCGTCTAATGGGTCCATCAGCACCACATATTTATTGTTGTGGCTATTGTCGCTGCCCGCTACCGTGATAAAATCATCGTTTTCTTCGGAGGCAATCCCACACACAATTTCGCGATTGATAAGGGTTTGAATAAATACTTCATTGGCATACACATCCAATTTTTGCTGGTCTTCACCTTGCACATTGGTTTCGCCAGCAGCGCCAACAATATCAACCAATCCCGCTTTGTTTACTTTGTAATTTACGACCTTGGCCGCCAATCGAATAGAGTTGATAATGCGCGATAATTCGCCCGTCGAATACTGAAAATCGGTTTGTTTTTCAATGATAAATTCCCCTAAGGTTTTGTTGCGTTCTTCCATTTACGAAATCGTTGTAGTTGTGCTGCAAATATCCTATTTTTTCGGAATTAATTCGACAATTCCTGAGAAAATAATTCTAAGCACATTTCCCGCGACTTCCTGTATCTTTGTGGGACCTAAAAACCGAAAATGAAAGCAAAACATCTCTTTACCGTTTTGGCTATAACCGCCACCACTTGGATTACATCAGCGCAAATCAACCTTGGCGAACGGGCACTTGGAGCCCTTCAAAAAGGCGTCGCTGGATTTACATTTTCCAATGAGCAAGCCGCCGCTTTGGCTAAAGAAGGCGTTCGAAAACTCGATTCGGCCAACGTTGTAGCAGGACCCAATGACGGATATACCTTGCGTCTCAATCGCGTTTTTGGCAAACACGCCAATGAAAACGGATTACAACTCAACTATAAAGTCTATTTAACCAAAGAAGTCAACGCTTTTGCCTGTGCCGATGGCAGCGTGCGCGTATATTCGGGATTGATGGATATCATGGACGATAACCAACTGTTGGCAGTCATTGGTCATGAAATCGGTCATGTGGTCAATGAAGATTCTAAAGATGCCATGCGTGCCGCTTTGAAAAAAAGTGCTGTTTTGGATGCGCTCGCTTCACAATCGGATAAAATTGGTAAAGTAACCGACGGAGAAGCAGGGCAAATTGCTAGCGTTTTGGTCGATAGTAAACACAGCCGCAGTCAAGAAAATGATGCCGATACTTTTGCCTATGACTTTATGAAAAAACATGGCTATGATGTCAATGCGGTAGAATCGGCCTTTTTAATTTTAGCCAAACTCAGCGAAGGCGGGCAATCAGATTTTATTTCCCGCATGTTGAGTTCGCATCCCGACCCCAACAGTCGTGCACAAAAAGCCCGCGAACACGCCATCGCCGACAACCGTTACAAAACGTATATCCAAAAACCCATCAACAACAAAGCACCTGTAGTTAAAAAACCAACAACAAAACGCCCTACTAAAAAGAAGAAAAGATAATGACCATTCGTCCCGCCCAACCGAGCGACATGAAGCAGGTGCTCGAACGAATTCGAGAGCTGGCTGTTTTTGAAAAAGAACCCGAAGCCGTGGTCATCACCGAAGCCGACCTGATTCGCGATGGATTCTCTGTTCCGCCGCTTTTTCAATGTTTGGTGGCGGAAGAACAGGATACTTTGTTGGGAATTGCCCTCTTTTACTTTCGTTATTCCACCTGGAAAGGGAAAACGATTCATTTGGAAGATTTGATTGTCAAAGAATCCGAACGGGGTCGCGGCATTGGAATGGCGTTATACCGTGAAGTAATCCGTCGTGGAAAGGAAGAAGGAGTGCGCCGTATCGAATGGGCTGTTTTGGACTGGAATACGCCTGCGATTCGTTTCTATGAAAAAACAGGAGCGCGCATATTACCCGATTGGCGTGTGGTACAAATGGACGAAAACGGTATCGCCACTTTTTTGGAAAAAAAGGGATAATTTTTAAACCGTTTAAGCGCCCTGAAAAGAAGAATTGCTTAGTTTTGGATTTCTTTTTTTTAAATCCCAATCTTCATGAAATTATTCAAATTTGGTGGTGCCTCTGTAAAAGATGCCGAAGGTGTAAAAAATGTGTTGCATGTACTGCAAACCGTGGGACACGAAGAAGTTGTCATCATCGTTTCGGCTATGGGCAAAACAACCAATGCCTTGGAAGAAGTGATCAAGAACTACTTCGAAAAATCGAAAGCATTTCACGCGTCGCTTCAGGAAGTTCGAAAATACCACAACCAAATTTTATTGGAATTGTTTGACGATGAAAACCACGAGGTGTTTTATGCGGTCAACAGTCATTTTGCCGATTTAGAATATTTTTTACGCAGCAACAAATCGCCCAATTACAACTTTGTGTACGACCAAGTAGTGAGTTATGGCGAAATTGTTTCTACGACCATTGTCGGTCATTATTTTAATGAAAAAGGGGTGTCAAATCAGTGGGTAGATGTGCGCAATTTGATCAAAACCGATGCTACCTACCGCGATGCTTTGGTCGATTGGGATCAAACACAAAAGCGTATTTCCAAACAAATCAAGAAAAAAGGACTCTACATCACCCAAGGTTTTTTAGGTTCGGATGAAAACAATTTCACCACCACCCTGGGCCGCGAAGGCTCAGATTATTCGGCAGCGATTTTTGCTTATTGCATAGGTGCCGAAAGTGTGACCATTTGGAAAGATGTACCCGGTGTTTTGAATGCCGACCCACGTTACTTTGAAAATGCCTCACTTTTGCACCAAATCTCCTACCGAGAAGCCATTGAGCTGGCATTTTATGGGGCTTCCGTCATTCACCCCAAAACCTTACAACCGCTGCAACGCAAAGAAATTCCACTATATGTAAAATCGTTTGTCAATCCTTTATTGCCGGGCACTAGCGTTTCTAAGGGAGCCGATCTCGAACCCAAAACGGCATGTTTTATTGTGAAAAAAAATCAGCTGCTCATTTCGTTATCGGCCATCGATTTCTCCTTTATTATGGAGGAAAACATCAGCGAAATTTTTGCACTTTTACATCAATATAAAATTAAAGTCAGTCTAATTCAAAACACCGCCATTAGTTTTACCGTCTGCGTAGAGGATAAATTTGGCCATTTTGAAAAACTGAAATCGGTGCTTTCTAAAAAATTCAAAGTCGCTTACAACGAAAATGTTTCTTTGTATACCATTCGCCATTTTACTCCTGAAGCCGCGACCATGGTTGAAAAAGGAAAAACCGTTTTGGTGCGACAAACCTCACGAGAAACCCTTCAATTGGTTACTAAAGAATAATTCCTGATTTTTAGCGTTCCATAATCACCAAGGAAATACTACTTTTGAAGGACACGAGTGATTACGGGTATGCGGATATTTTGGGCATGGGTACTACTTTTCGGTTGTTTTTGGGGCTTGTCGGCACAAGAAGTGGGCGGGCCTTTCAAAAGCAAAAAAATTGCCTATTCCCGTGATACCCTGACCTTGCATCCGGTGAGTATTTTAAAAACGGCCTTCCAGCTCACCGATGCCCGTGGAAATTCGATTGATACTGCGTATTACGCCGTAGATTATTCCCGTGCCAAACTCTGGTTCGCTCCTCAATTTCAATCGAAAGACTCCTTAACGGTTCGGTTTCAAACCTATCCTGAGTTTCTTACTAAATCGTATGCCCAATACGATAGCAAACGGGTCGTACCCAATGAAGCGGGAATTTTAGTCACCGTAAAAAAAGACCCCATCAGTACCTTCAAGCCTTTTGACGGACTTACCACTACGGGGAGTATTAGCCGCGGGATTACCATTGGAAACAACCAAAATGCTACGGTAAATTCTAATTTGGACCTACAAATCAGTGGGAAAATTTCGGATAAAGTGAGTTTGCGCGCTTCAATTCAAGACAGCAACATTCCGCTACAAGATGGCGGGTACTCGCAACGTCTGGATGAATTTGATCAAATCTTCGTCGAACTTTTTTCCGACAAATGGAGCATTCGCGCTGGGGATTTGTTTCTGGAAAATCGGCATTCCAAATTTTTGAACTTCAACAAAAAAGTGCAAGGCATCAACACCCGATTTACGTTAGGTGGCCCCAAAAACAAAACCGAACTCTTTGCCTCAGGGGCTGTCGTTCGCGGTCAATATGCTCGAAGTAGTTTCACAGGACAAGAAGGCAATCAAGGGCCCTATAAATTGCGGGGAAACAACGGCGAATTGTTTGTGCTGGTCATTTCAGGCTCGGAGCGTGTTTTTGTCAACGGGATTCTATTGACCCGAGGTGAAAACAACGACTATATCATCGATTACAACGCAGGTGAAGTGCGTTTTACCTCCCTTTTTCCCATCACTTCAGAGATGCGAATTGTTATCGAGTACCAATATGCCGAACGTAGCTACACCCGATTTGTTACCTACGGCGGCGTGCATCATCAAAATGAAAATTGGAATATTGCCGGGTATGTGTATTCAGAAAATGATGTGAAAAATCAGCCGTTACAACAAAGTTTAACGGGCGAACAAGTAGCGGTGTTGCAAAATGCTGGGGATAACCTCAACTTAATGGCAGCGCCCTCGGCCTTTGAGGACACTTTTTCTGAGAATAAAATTTTATACAAAAAAGTGCTCGTAGGCACCACAGAAATCTTTGAATTTTCAAACAATCCCTCCGATACTTTGTTCAATGTCACCTTTACGTTGGTGGGTGCCAATCAAGGAAATTATATTTTGGCCAACAACAATGCGGTGGGTAAAATTTACCAATATGTAGCGCCAATTGGCGGTATTCCTCAAGGGAATTTCGAACCCATCACGCGATTGATTGCGCCCGTGAAATTGCAAATTGCAACGGTGTTGGGAGGATATAAACCCAATGAAAAAACGGCATTGGACTTTGAAGTGGGAGTGAGCAACAACGATTTGAACCTCTTCTCGGCCATGGATGATGGAAACAATCAAGGCGTGGCGGCGAAATTCAATGGAAAACAGCGTTTGTACACGGGCGCCTTTTCGATCAATGCCTTGGCCAATGTGCAATTGATTCAACAAGATTTTCGAACAGTCGAGCGCTTGTTCAATATTGAATTTAATCGAGATTGGAATCTGAATACCGCCGTGACGGGAACCCAACTCTTGGCGGGAACGGGCTTAGAATTTGATTTTAAAACCAAAGGTGCTTTCGTGTATCAATTTGAGCGCCTCGATTTGGGAACCGTTTTCTCCGGAAATCGACACAGCATCAAAGGACAGTTTCGCGACACCAAGTGGTGGATCGTGCAACAAGCTAGTGCACTGGAAAGTCAAGGAACGCTTACCAACAGTCGTTTCACCCGCAATCGTTCGGTGGTGAAGCGGCATTGGGGCAAAAATTGGGTCGGTGGCGAGCAGAATTGGGAGGATAATGAAGAAAAAGACGCGGCTACAGGTAACTTGAGTGCCTTGAGTCAGCGGTTTCGTGAAGTAGGCCTTTGGGTGGGACGCGGCGATACGACCAAAGTCTTTATAGAAATGGGTTGGTACCACCGAAAAAACGATAGTTTGCAAAATGGAGCCGTACGTAGGGTGAATACTTCCAACCGATTTTTTCTAAAAACACGGTTGTTGCAAACCGCCAAATCCAATTTACTTTTGTTTGCCAACTACCGCCGATTGACTTACAACGATGCGTCACGACCTGACGAACCTTCGTTAAACTCCCGATTGGTTTACAACGATCGGTATTGGGGACAGTTGGTTCAAGTGACGACAGCTGTTGAAACTACTTCGGGTACTTTGCCACAACAAGAATTTACGTATTTGGAGGTAAATGCTGGACAAGGCGTTTATATGTGGAACGATTATAATGGAAACGGCATTCAGGAATTACAGGAATTTGAAGTGGCCCCATTTCCCGATTTAGCCAAATACGTTCGGGTATTTTTGCCCAATCAAATTTTTGTAAAAACACATCAAAACAAATTTTCACAGTCCCTTATTCTCAATCCAGCAGCATGGATAAATGCTAAGGGATTCAAAAAAGTGCTGTCCCATTTTTACAACCAAACCGCCTTCACCATTGATCAAAAAACACAACGGGTAGGCGAACGTTTTCATCTAAATCCTTTTGATCCCGGTTCGGAAAACTTGTTGGGGCTTAATGAATCGTTTCGCAACAGTTTGTTTTTTAATCGAGGACGCCAATTGCATTCCATGACGTATACGTATTTAGTGACCAAAGTGCGTAGCCTACTTTCGGTGGGATCACAAGAAAATCAGCTGCGCTCCCATCAAATGCAATACGCCCATTTGTGGCGCAAAACATGGTTGTTTAATTTTGAATCGTCGTGGAGTTCAAGCACTGGCATTTCAGACAACTTTGCCGCTCGAAATTTTGAATTGGAAGCCACCCAATGGTTGCCCAAAGTATCGTATTTGTTTTCGGCCAATACGAGTGTGAGTCTTTTCTATGAACAAAAAACCAAAAAGAATATACTTACCGACGGCGAGCAACTCCACCAACAACGGTTTGGCGCGTCCATCAATTACATTGGGTCGAAACAGTTCACGTTAACGGGTGAATATTCGTACTACCAAAATGACTTTTCAGGCAATACGAATAGTCCTGTTGCCTTTCAAATGTTGGAAGGACTACAACCTGGACGCAACGGTACTTGGCGCATTTTGCTACAGAAAAATTTGACAAAATATTTAGACCTCAACCTCAACTACCTCGGCCGACAGTCGGAAAACACCAAGACGATACATACTGGGAGTGTACAATTGCGCGCTTTTTTCTAAAAAGAATAGCTTGTAGAGCTATAATTTTTATGCTTTTAAGTGTCTAATTTAAATCCTAACCCTATGTTCTAATATAAAGGACTTTCATGTCACACAATTTAAGGATATGGCTAATTACAAGCTATAATTATGAATAATGCCAAATAAGCGCTAAATGAGTATTTGCGATGAATCACAGAAAAAGGTATACCCTAAAATTATAACCTAATAAGATATGTGATGAGGTTATTACTACCTTTTAGTATATGTAAAGAAAAATCCATTTTTTATACAGACCAAAGTTGCTTTGATAAAAAAATCGCGTTTTCTTATCATATATAACTACCTTTGATAAAAAAATTGGATTTTTTATACATATGAAGATGTTTGAGTTAAAAAAATTACCGGTAGAAAAGGATTTAGAAACAAAAGAGATTCTAAAAAAATTAGCTATGGCTCATAGGTCATTAGCTGAATTGAAAGGAGTTGCGACGAGTATTCCAAACGAAAGTATTTTAATAAACACGTTAGGACTTCAAGAGGCAAAAGATAGTTCTGCAATTGAGAATATAATTACCACACACGATGACTTATATAAAGCGGAGTTGAATGTTAAAGAAATAAAATCATTAAATGCCAAAGAAGTTCATAATTATATTGAAGCCTTAAAAAAGGGATTTAGTTTAATTTCTGAAAGAAAACTTATTACTAACAATAGTATTGTTGAGATACAATCCTTATTAGAAAACAACAATGCGGGTTTTAGAAAAGTTCCGGGAACATCATTAAAAAATACAAGTACAGGGGAGGTTATTTATACCCCACCACAAGATATTGCTGAAATAAATGAGTTGATGGCAAATCTTGAAATTTTTATAAATGATAATGAATTTAGTGGATTAGACCCACTGATTAAAATGGCAATAATTCATTTTCAGTTTGAAAGCATACATCCTTTTTATGATGGTAATGGAAGAACCGGAAGAATAATAAATGTATTATATCTTGTGCTTCAAGATTTATTAAACCTTCCAATTTTATATTTGAGTAAATACATTATTGCCAACAAAGGAGATTATTACAGATTATTACAAGAGGTTAGAGATAAAGATGAATGGGAAGAATGGATTTTATTTATGTTGAATGCGGTAATAGAAACATCAAAAGATACAATTTCGGTTATAGAAAAAATAAAAGACCTCTTAATTGAATACAAGCATAAAATTAGAAACGATTATAAATTTTATAGCCAAGATTTACTAAACAATCTATTCAAACACCCCTACACTAAAATAGAATTTTTAGAACAGGAGTTAGGTATTTCAAGAATTACAGCCGCAACATATCTAAATAAATTAGCAGATGATGGTTTGTTGAGAAAAGAAAAGTTAGGTACGGCAAATTATTATGTAAATCATAGGTTGTATGAGATACTTTCAAAATAAATTCACTAAGACCTTTACTTTTTCAAATAATACTATATTATTATAGTAATAGATAATGATGGGTCTTAAAGACCGGCAAACCCCACCACGAGAAGAAGAGGATATGAAGTGGGGGAATATGATGTCTATTTTATAAATCTACCTTGAACGTTGTTGGATATGGGTAGTCGGTAATTCCGTTAAAAACTCTGTAGGGCTGAGAAATCAGTTGAGCAACCAGGTTCAATTTAATCGTTGAACGAGAACATAAACTTTGTTCTCCCCAGCCCAGCAAAAAACAAGAAACTTTCCATTTTTTTAGCAGAAAATAGAAATGAAATTTATCAATTACACCCGCAATCTTTAATCATTATTTTTAAGTTCTTTTTCAAAGACAATTTATTATCATCAGCCTCCTTCATATCGTTTAAGAACTTTTATATCTATTCAGAAAATCCTTCATTTATTAACCTTATAACATAAAAAGGTTGCATATTAATCTAAAAAAACCGCACAAAAAATCGGTATAAAAAAGTTGAGCATTCGGTTTTGCTCAACTTTTTAATAAGAAACCCTTGTAAATACTAATACTCACAAGGGTTTTGTTGTGGTCCCACTTGGGCTCGAACCAAGGACCACCTGTCCCGATAGCTATCGGGAGAGTCAGGTGCTTTTTTATAAATCTAGAAGTTTATCTACCATTTCAGGATATTTCTTTAAATTAGTGATATAAACCTTACTCTTCATTCTTTTAATATGCTTTTCAATTTTTATAGCTTGATTAACATCATTGCATTCAATACTCAAGTATAGCGTCCAATCATTACAATATGAAGAATATGTTTTGTTGTAAAAACCTGAATTGTGTTTGGAGATTCTATCTGTTAAATCGGTTTGGGTGAAACCAGTGTAATATGTGTTCTTTGAAGGGCTATATAATATGTAACAATAAGGCATGGCATATACTTCATTTAATAAAAAAAGTGCCGTAAAGGCACTTTTGTGGTCCCACTTGGGCTCGAACCAAGGACCACCTGTCCCGATAGCTATCGGGAGA
>NZ_JBEILJ010000060.1:0-13760 GCF_040379285.1 Flavobacterium sp.
GATTTTTTGACCGCAAAGTCGCCAAGATTGCGCAGAGAACGCAATGGTTTAAGGACACAAAGTACGCGACCTTCGGCCGACTTAATAGTCTTAATTTATGCGGTTTGGCAAGAATTCTTAATTCCTTAATGTTTAAAAATTTTGGAGCACAAGGTTTCACGATGTTGACACAAAGTTTCACAAAGTTGTTTAGTTTAAAAGTGTAGCATTAGCTGCGATTGAACAATCATTTTCAAATCTTCAAATTGACAAATCTTCTCATTGACTCATTGCCACATTGCCACATCGCCCCATTGACCCATTGCCACATAAAAAAAACCACCGTTTCCGATGGTTTCTTATTATACTTTTGCTGCGATAGTTTGAGCGAGTGCTGTAAATTCTTCAGGGGAGAGACTCGTTTTGCGTTGGAAGCGCATGTCGTCCATGTCTTGCAAGGGAATGAGGTGAACGTGCACGTGCGGCACTTCGAGTCCGACTACCGCTACCCCGATGCGTTTGCATTCCACTGCTTGTTCCAAGGCTTTGGCGACTTTACGGGAGAACTGCATCAATCCCAAATAATGTTCCTCTTCCATATCAAACAGTTTGTTAATTTCCTGTTTGGGAATACACAAAGTATGTCCTTTGGCGTTGGGATTGACATCTAAAAATGCCAAATAACGGTCGTCTTCCGCTACTTTGTAGCAGGGAATTTCGCCGTTTACAATTTTGGTGAAAATGCTGCTCATGGGTTAGTCGCGGGTGATTTCTAAGATTTCAAATTTTAAGGTCCCATTGGGCACGGTGATTTCAGCCACCTCGCCAACGGATTTACCGAGTAAGCCTTTTCCAATCGGTGACGTTACCGAAATCTTACCCGTTTTTAAATCGGCTTCACTTTCGGCTACCAAGGTATATTTCATTTCCATACCGTTGGCTTGGTTTTTTATTTTCACATTGGAAAGCACCAATACTTTGGAAACATCCAATTGCGATTCGTCAATCAAACGGGCATTGGCATACAACTCCTCCATTTTGGCAATACGCATTTCCAATAACCCTTGGGCTTCTTTTGCCGCATCATATTCGGCATTCTCCGACAAATCTCCTTTATCGCGGGCTTCAGCAATCGCCTGTGACGCTTTCGGGCGTTCAACGGATTTCAAATATTCCAATTCGTCTTTTAATTTTTTTAATCCTTCTGCGGTGTAATACGATACATTACTCATAATCATTTTTTTTACTTTAGTATATCAAAAGCCGTTTTTCAACGTTTCATAAAATAGAAAAAATCCCATCGCGACGGGATTTCTTCCTCCAAAGATATATTTTTTTGATGAATTAATTCCTACTTTTGTTGTGTTGTAGAACGCAAATATACGCAAATTGTAGGCGTAAAATCAAGTTTAAACGAATATTTACCATGAAAAAAGGGCTCTATTTCCTGTGTATCCTCGGGTTGCTTACCGGTTGCTCTCGCGAGCAATTCAACAATGAAAATCCGTTTTTACCCAATTATGCGTTTTCCATGAGTTTGGACACGAATTTGGCCAATTACAATCCCCTTCTCTTTGCTGGAAATAGCATTCGTGTGTTTCCCGTCAACGGACCCGCCAATGGAGTAATTGTGTTTTACACAGGCGCTCAATACAACGCGTTTGACGGCTCCTGTCCCAACCAAAATATCACCAGTTGCTCACGGCTTACCCTTTCAGGCTCGAATGCGCAGTGCGAATGTGAAGGCGAGAATTACAACCTTTTCACAGGACAAGCACCCAACAAACCCTACAGTTTAAAACTCTACCGAGTGCAGGTCGCTGGAAACGTCATTACTGTTTTCAATTAATATAAAAAGCCGATTTTCATCGGCTTTTTTTCTTTAAAACTGCAGGGTCAGTCCAACCAAGAAATTACGTCCCGCCTGTGGATAATAATACGGGAAAATATCCCACATATATCCGTTGGAGACATAGGTCTTGTCCAAAATATTATTGACCAAACCATTGACCGTAATCGTTCGGAAAACCGACTTAGGATTCCAGGAGTACGAGACATTAAAATCGTTGACAAAATAATCGGGCAAGCGCGCTTCGGGACGCTCCAAGTTGTTCATGAACTGCTCCCCCACAAATTTACTCAACCAAGTAAGGTGTAAATTCTTCACGGGTTCGAATAACAATAAATTGCCCGCAATAAGATTGGGAGAATATGCGATAGCGGTGTTGCCTACAGCGACTCCATTATTGGTTAAATCGATATTTTGGTTCTGACTTATGGTAAAATTGGGTTTCCAAATCCACTGCTTAGACAAGGCAATCGTAGCATCAACTTCCAAGCCCAATCGGTAACTGCGTTCGCTGTTGGAACGCACCGGACTCCCTACATCGTCAAGGGCTCCTGTTAAAATGAGTTGATCGCGATACAGCATGTAGTACACGTTGGCATTGAATTGGACTTTAGACGCTTCATAACGCCATCCCAATTCAAAGTCGTTGAGTTTCTCGGGACGAACGTTACCTCCTTCATAGTCGGTACGGTTGGGTTCGCGGTTGGCTCTCGCATACGAGAAATAAAGAATATTTTTAGTATTCACCGCAAAATTCACCCCTACTTTGGGATTAAAAAAATTGAACGTATCGTCGACCAAGGTAGGTTGTACTCCATTGGCTTTGTAATTCACCCGACGGTATTGCACATCACCGTAAACGCTCCATTGCGCAGAAAGATCGTAGGTCGCTTTGGCAAAAACATTCCCATCGGTTTTAATTCCGTAGTCATTGTAGTATTCATCCCCCAACTCCGATGTCGAGGCAAAGCGCGCCCAAATCACACGGCCGAAATGCAAACCTTCGTATTTGTTCCATCCTCCACCGAGAATCAAGTCAAACTTGTCTTTTTTATAATTGGCTGAAAAGGTTGTCCCATAAAAATCATTGTCCAACCATTTCTGACGAATCAAATCCGTACTGGTTTGTCCCGCCACTGGAGCGAGTCCGTACTCGGTAAAATCGGCATCTTCTTTGTAATTTTCAAAATACCCTTTTCCTTTGGTGTAGTGCAAGGCAACGTTGGTACTCCAACGGTCATTCCAGCGCTCACTCCAGTGCAATTGCGCATGATCTTGTTGGTAATTGTCGGTTTCATTGTCATAAAAACGGGTATTTCCAAATTCGTCGGTAAAAATCCCTGCCGAATTGAAGGTGCGATCCACCGCCAACGTAGGCCCATCAATACCATTCCACGACTGATAGGTACGTTCTCGCCCGCCAAATACCAACCCTTTGATCAAGGTTGTTTTACCCACATAGGTTCCTTGTAAAAAATACGATTTCAGGTCGGCACTCGCACGGTCAACATAACCGTCGGAGGCAATTTGCGAAAGCCTCCCTGCAATTTCAAAACGGTCATTCATTAATCCTGTACTGAATTTAACCGTGTGTTTGCGGGCGTTAAAACTCCCAAACGAATTCGCAATTTCCCCCGTTCCTTTTTTGGAATACGAATCGGTAAGTAAGTTCAAACTCGCTCCGAAGGCTCCTGCCCCATTGGTCGAGGTACCGACCCCACGTTGCAATTGCATACTTTGAACCGACGAAGCAAAATCGGGCATGTTTACCCAAAAGGTGCCGTGACTTTCGGAGTCGTTGTAGGGAATCCCGTTGATGGTTACATTCACACGAGTCGCATCGGTACCCCGAACGCGTATACCCGTGTACCCAAAACCATTTCCAGCATCGGAAGTGGTCACAACTGAGGGCATATAATTCATCAAAATAGGTATGTCCTGCCCCAAATTGCGACTGGCAATGTCTTTTTGGGTAAGGTTACTAAAGGTGACCGGTGTTTTTTTGTTCACACGGACGGCTTTGACCAACACTTCATCCAGTTGGTTGACCTGGGTGGAGTCGTTGGACTTTTGCTGGGCACTAAGCCACAGCGGACCGAGAAATAGCGTCAGTACTACCGAAGCTTTCAAGGATTTAACATAGGAATTTTCCATTCGTAAAAAAGGTTTACGAATAACTGGGGTACATTATTCTTTGTTTAAAAAATGATTGTACTGGCCCGACATAGGCGAAGGCGCGCTTCTTCTACCGCTGTCTTTTTTTCCTTGGCAGCATTACCTGCCCAGGTTCAATGGGTATGATCTCAGCTCGTAATTTTGAGCACCCCGATGAGACGACGCAAAGGTAAAATAAATTCTTGGGGAATTGCAAACCCTTTTTTAAAAATTCGGCTTGCGGCGGTTTTGCTTGATTTCGGATTTGGATTTTTTGGCTGCCAAACGCTCCATTTTAACACTGAAAGGGATATTTGTCGCCTTTCGGGGTTTGGGCACTTCAAGGGCTTGTGCCACTAGACGCAAGAGTTTTTTCTCGGCATTCAAACGGTTTTTCAACTGACTCCGATCGGCCTCTGAGGTGATTTGCAACCAACCCTCGTTGGAAATTCGTGAAGCCAATTTTTCAAGGACACGAACTTTTTCTTGTGCATCAACTGCTTGAGAGGCTTGAACATCCCAAATCAGCACGGCTTTGGAGGCCACTTTATTGACGTTTTGACCGCCAGCACCGCTGCTGCGTACCGCTTTAAATTGGAGTTCGGCTAGGAGTTGTGTCGCATTCATGAGCGGGGTTGATGGGCTGGTTTTAGTAAGTCATTGACCGTTTTTACAGGATTAAAAGTATCCAGCGGAACTTCCACAAAAAGGGTTATCCATTTGGCCATAGCGCCGTTCCACAATCCAGGCAATTCAAAGGCTTTCAGCGGACGACCGTCTTTGTTTTTCTCGACAATAAATCCGGTATGCGGATCCACAAATCGGGTGAGGTCAAAATTGCGACCCTGAAAATCGCGAATGCCACACACCAAGTCCACCGGGTTGAAATGGGTAGCTTGCTCCATAATGAAGCGCTGGTTTTTTTCAATTTGTGATGACTCTATAATTTGCAAAAACACACGTCCTTTCTGATCGCGTACCCAAAAAGGACCGCCACCGGGTTCACCTTCATTTTTCACCATCCCGCATACTCGAATGGGTCTGTTGAGGGCTTCCATTAGATAGTCAATCTTGCTTTCACGGGTGTATTTGGGGAAGTCTTCACTGATTTCCATAAGGAGTTTCTGACTCACAAACTGGGCAATTTCATGGAGCATCTCGAGGGTTACCTGATCGTGATGCAAGTATTTCAAATAGCGGAACACCGTTTCTTGCACTTGCAATAAAATTCCCCCAAGGGCCTTTTTATACAATGCGATTTGGGCGGTATGGTTGTGCGAGACGTTATCTATATTTTTGACAAACACAATATCGGCGTTTAAGCGATTCATATTTTGAATCAACGCCCCATGTCCCCCGGGACGAAATACAATGGCATCATGCTTATCGCGAAAGGGTTTTCCCTCAGGGGTAAGGGCAATGACATCGGTCGCTTTATCTTGGTAGGAATAGTTCACTTGAATCGTTACACCATGAGTTGCTTCAATGGTTGTCTTCACGGCGTCTACAATGGTCTCAAATTGCGATTGGTACTCCTCGGATACGGTAAAATGCACTTTTGATTTTCCGTCGGCATGGGCATAGAGCGCACACTCCAGCAGATGTTCTTCTATGGGCGTTATACTCACCTCACCCTGTTGATGAAAGGGCAACACCCCTTTGGGTTTGTTGGCAAAATCAAATTGCGGGGCCGTCATCAAGGTTTTTATAAAATAATAATGCTTCTCGTCGGTTGATAGAGAGTTAAAACTCGGGTACAAAGTTCGTGTCGTTTCAGTAACTTCCTTGAAAAAAGGGAATTTTTCAAGCGCGATTAAAAACAAGGCTAAGTCTTTATTTTTCACATGGTTGATGTACGAATTAAGGGTGCCCTTCCCGGGTTTGAAATCGTGCAAAAACTCGTTTAAGAATTTAAACATACGACTCGCAGCACCCGAGGCGGGAACGAATTTTTTAAGGCAATAGGTTTCTTTTTTTTGGTCAAAATACGTAGCGTAATACCGTGCTTCCTCTTCCGACAAGGCTTGAATGCCATCATTGATCGTGGCAGCGCGTTCCAATTGAATCTTGGGCAAGCCATTTTTAAGGATGGAAAATTGGTAGTGCAAAACATCCCAATCCATTTTTCGGGCTTGAATTTGCAAAAAGTCATGGGAAGTAAAGCCCCATTGTAACGCTTTTTCCAGATCCAAAATAAGTTGCTTGACCTGGGCAACACGCGATGCTACATCACCGCTGAGTTTGATGTAGGGTTTTTGATAACGAATGAGTTGCTCTTCATAAAACTGTAATGTTTCGGTGCGGTTGTGAGGACGATCGCGGAGGTCATCGGGTTCCCAGGGCACGTCGATGTCGGTGAGAAAAATAAGGTCGTATTTATGTTTTTTAGCCGCTTTTTCTAGCATGGTGTCTACGGCACCATAGTATAATTCTCCAAACGCTTTGGTGACCAAAACCGTGGTATCACAAAACAAAAAACGGCGGGCTTCTTGCAATTTTTGATTCTCCAACTGGGTTTGTCCCACAGCAATGGGCAACAAATCATCGGGTTGACATACTTCCCCTTTTTCATCCCATTTTTCTTGGAGGTAATCCCGTGCAAATTCAGGAGCCCAAACGGTATCAAAATCGGACGCCAATTGCCGAGCAAGAGTCGTTTTACCCGTTGATTCGGGACCGTAAAAAGCAATGCGTAAAACCGATTTCCCTAGGTTGAGGAGGGGGTATTGTTTAAGATTTTCTTCCATTCGATGTAGGCTAAAACGGCCAAAACCGTGAATAGTAAATATTGTAAGGAGAGCATGCCGAGGCCGCGGTAGGCAAACAAGGGTACAGCGATGCAATCTCCAATAATCCAGAGGGTCCAATTTTCAATTTTTTTCAACGCCATGTACCACATCGCTGTAAAAAATAACCCTGAAGTAAAAATATCAATATAATTGGGAATTTCAAGGGTATAATCAAAAATTTGGTAGACGCCATAGGTAACCAAAAGCGTGAAAACAAACAATCCGATACCGATGATTTTCTCGTTGACAGTGGTGCGTGAAATGGGCAACGGAGCCGTGGTAGTACCCTTAGACCAACAGTACCAGCCATAAACACTCATGAGGGAATAATAGACATTGATGGTCATGTCACCGAAATACTGCGCTTGGTACAACAAATAAACGGTGATAACGGTAGAAATGAGTCCGGTGGGATACACCCAAATGTTTTCCTTTTTTGCCAAATACACGCTTAAAATACCGCTGACAAAAGCCAATAACTCCAAAGTAATTTGGAGTGCCGAGGCATTTTCATAGGCTTTTAAAAAGAAATCGAACATGGTTTTGGGTTGGAGGGTAAAAGTACGGATTCTCTTCAGAAAACGAAGTTATGCTTTTGTAAAATGACCGTTTGAATTTATAAAGCTGAAAAAAAATGAGGGTTTTCCTCAAAGGCGGTTCCAATCACCACCATAGTAGCGCCTGCTTGGTGGGCTGCCTGAATTTGCGCCATCGAACGAATACCGCCACCTACAATTAACGGTATCGCTAAGGTTTGGGCTACCGTGGTAATCATTTCGAGTGGTACCGCTTGTTGCGCCCCACTCCCCGCTTCCAAATAAACTAACTTTTTACCTAAAAATTGGCCCGCGAGTGCGGTCATCGCCACGTGTTGTGCGTTGTCGCGCGCTAGGGGTTGGGTACCACTCACCCGTTGCACGGCGGTTTCCGATCCGCTTTCAATAAGGAGATAAGCGGTGGGCAGAATTTCTAAATCCGAATGGTGCAGCAGTGGCGTAGCCTTTACTTGTTGTTCTATTAAGAATTCGGGATTGCGGCCGGAGAGCAGCGATAAAAACAAAATACCGTCGGCGGCTTCGGTGATTTGGGCATAATCGCCCGGAAACAAGAGTACGGGTAAACCCGAAGCTTTTTTGAGTTGGACGACCAATTCCTCCAAATGCGGCCCTTGAAACGTGCTGCCTCCTACAAGTAAATGCGTTACAGGCGTTTCCTTTAACTGCGCGCATAACGCAACCGCTTGCTCGGGTTGGGTTTTCTCGGGATCAATGAGCACCGCCAACAAGGGTTGTTGGTTTTGGTAGGCCGTGAAAAGGGAGTCGTATACCTTCATTAGGATTTAAAAACGCACACAAAGATATAGTCTTCGCGTTGAATAAATTGTACCGGGAATAATTCCGTTCGGTGCTTAAAGTCCAAACGCGCCACCGTGGCTCCCTCGGCAGGATCAAAGGGTTGCTCACTGATATGGCTGGGGTAACTGATGCCTTTTTCATTTTTGATTTTGAACACCGCTTCTTTGATGCTCCAAATGATGGTGGCTTTTTGGAGTTGTTCGGCAAGCGACAAGCCTGATAGGTGCGTATCAACATCCATAAAACGGGGGGCTATTTTGAGAACTTTAGGCCGCATCGCTTCGACGTCGAGGCCGAGGTTTTCGTTACTGATGGCTACCGCCGCAAATCCATGCGAATGCGAGATAGAAATGTGTTGCTTGTGTGACAAATGAGGTTTCCCACTGGCATCGTAGAGAAGATCCGCATCGGAAAATCCGAGGTGCTGCAACAAATGCCGCACGGCGAGGAATCCTTTTTGGTGGACTTCCGATTTGAGTTTGTGCAACCGAATCAGGGAATGATCCTGTAAGGGAACTCTGGCAATCAAACTGTCTAAGGGCTCCTCGATTTTCCAGAGGTGCAATTGGGTTTGGGGACGGATGTCTATGGTTTCGTAAAATGGCATTTGTGCAGTGTATCCTAGCCCCGATAGTAGTGGAAATCCTTTTTGGGGTGATGGTAACGGCGTGAATTCGATGCCTTTGACGTCATCACCCCAAAAAGATTGCAACGGATAGCGGGAAATAGCTCCTTATTATTTTTCTGATTCTTAGCGGATTAAATCGGATTAACGATTCATAAAATTACATTAAAGTTTTTTATTTCGATACTTAGTTTGTAATTTCGCATCCTCAAATATAAACACAAATATACACAATACATGAGTACGAAAACTGTGCCTTACGTGGCGTACAAAGTAAAAGACATTTCCCTAGCTGCTTGGGGACGTAAAGAAATTGAATTGGCTGAAGCGGAAATGCCCGGATTAATGGCATTGCGTGAAGAATACGGTGCTTCGCAACCGTTGAAAGGAGCGCGCATCGCAGGATGTTTGCACATGACCATTCAAACAGCGGTTTTGATTGAAACCTTGAAAGCCTTAGGAGCTGAAGTAACTTGGTCTTCGTGTAACATTTTCTCTACGCAAGATCACGCTGCAGCGGCGATTGCAGCGGCAGGGATTCCCGTATATGCTTGGAAAGGAATGAATGAAGAAGAATTCGACTGGTGTATTGAGCAAACCTTATTCTTTGGTGAAGATCGTCAACCGTTGAACATGATTTTGGATGATGGTGGGGATTTAACCAATATGGTATTCGATCGTTACCCAGAATTAATTGGTGGTATCAAAGGTTTGTCGGAAGAGACCACTACAGGGGTTCACCGTTTGTACGAGCGCATGAAAAACGGTACGTTACACATGCCAGCGATCAACGTAAACGACTCGGTAACGAAATCAAAATTTGACAACAAATACGGTTGTAAAGAATCGGCTGTAGATGCGGTTCGTCGTGCTACTGACGTGATGTTGGCTGGAAAACGCGTGGTAGTTTGTGGCTACGGTGACGTAGGTAAAGGTACTGCAGCTTCGTTCCGTGGTGCGGGTTCGATTGTTACGGTTACTGAAATCGACCCAATCTGTGCGTTACAAGCGGCTATGGACGGATTTGAAGTGAAAAAATTGGATACGGTGATTGCAACAGCAGATATCGTAATCACGACTACAGGGAACAAAGATATCGTAGTAGGTCGTCACTTCGAGAACATGAAAGACAAAACTATTGTATGTAATATCGGACACTTTGATAACGAAATCGACATGGCGTGGTTGAACGCTAACTATGGCGAAACCAAAATCGAAATCAAACCGCAAGTGGACAAATACAACGTAATCGGGAAAGACATTATCATCTTGGCAGAAGGCCGTTTAGTGAACTTAGGTTGCGCTACGGGTCACCCCAGCTTTGTAATGAGTAACTCGTTTACCAACCAAACGTTGGCACAAATCGAATTGTGGAACAACAGTGCGAACTACAAAAACGAAGTGTACATGTTACCGAAACATTTGGATGAAAAAGTAGCAGCATTACACTTGGCAAAATTAGGCGTGGAGTTGGAAACCTTAAACCACGAACAAGCCGAATACATCGGAGTTCAAGTAGAAGGGCCGTACAAGCCTGAGTATTATAGATACTAGACTTTAGACGTTAGACGTTAGACGTTAGTCTTTGGTCTCTAGCATTTAAAATTTAGAATATAAAATTCAAAATAACCAAAAAGTCGTTTCTTCATGGAGACGACTTTTTTTTATGGCGTTCCCCCCGATGAAGAATACAGCATAATACGCGTTGGGTTGCCGGGGGTCAGGCTTTCCGCTGTATCTCCCGAAGGGTCGGGAGGATGCCGCTTCAATCCTTAACGCGGGGGAGAAAATCAAGAAGAAAGAAAAAAGAAACAAGAGAAAAGAATTTTTGTAACTTCGTAATCGATTCATTATCAAATTTAACGCCATGAAAATTCGTCACCTTTTACTATTCCTATTTTTTGGTTTCCGACTATTCGCTCAAGGGGAGCAATGGGGACTGGTTAGCAGTGTTCATTCGATCAATAATACAAATGGATCATTCCATTTTGATTCCTCATTTTCCATTGGAACACCCGCTATTTCTCCACCGTTCACCTATACCACAAGTATTATTGACAATACCTTATTTGTCAAAGGATATTATAATGTTTGTGGGATTTGGCCTGCTTTAGGCAGTTCGAGCAATGATTCGGTTGTATATACCGACCCTTTACCTTCCAACATTACTACAATAACAATGTCAACTAATTTGATTACCTATTGTGAAACGGGAACACCTATAATTCGGGAGAACCTTATGGTTACCAATTTCCCGGTGACTTTAAATGTTGCCACTCTTTCACAAGTAATTTCAAAGTGGTTTCCCAATCCTGTAAAAGACGAATTACATCTCAATACATCCGCCGAACCGGCTACCGCCTATGAATTGTACACGGTTCAAGGGCAGTTGGTGCAATCAGCTACGGGAACTACATCGACTATTGAGTGTTCCGTTTTACCCAAAGGGATTTACCTCCTCCGATTTGAACAGAATGGTGTTTGGAACATGGAGAAGATTTGTAAGGAGTAAAGAAAAAAGAAGAAAGAAAAAAGAGAAAAGAAGAAAGAGAAAGCCAGTGCAAAACACTGGCTTTTCTATTATAAGGTCTCTTTCAACCATTTGTAAAATTCATTTTACCAAACGATGGCGTTTGTCCTATTAAAAATCATTTTTGTCCAAAATGGCTTGTACCTTGATTTTCAATTCGGGTAAATTAATTTTGATTACATTCCATATCGTGAAATCATCAATACCAAAATATTCATGAATAACTAAATTTCGTAATCCAATAATTCTCGCCCAAGGTATTTCTGGATGATTTAAAAGTAAATTTTATGATAGTCTATTACAGGCCTCTCCGATAATTTCAAGTTGTCTTAGGGTTGCATTAAACATCATTGAATTTTTTGCAAAATGATCTAAATCAGCATCTTGCAGATAGTTTTCTATTTCAGTTATTGCGTCCATGACATGAAGCAATCGAACTTTATCCCCTAACCTATCTTGCATAAATTAACTTTTTCTCTTTATCCACGATGGGCTTGATGTATTTTGACAATCCTCGTTCAGAAACTAAATCTACTTTTTTGGACAGTAACTCTTGTAAATCCAATTGCATCTGAATAAATTCTAAACCAATGGGCTGTGAATAATCTAACTCTACCAACAAATCAATATCACTAGAATCATTTTCTAAATCTTTACTGTAAGACCCAAAAAGGTAGGCTTTCAAAACAGGTTGTTTCGAAAAAAAATTCTGTATAATACTGATTTGATTGCTGTTAAGACTCATCTTCAAAGTGTTTGAACAAAATTAATCAAAAAAAACATCTATAACGTCTCTTTCAACCATTTGTAAAATTCATTTTGCCAAACGATGGCGTTTTGGGGTTTCAGCACCCAGTGGTTTTCATCGGGGAAGAACAAAAACCGACTCTTAATGCCTTTCAATTGAGCCGCTTGGAAAGCTTCTTGTCCTTGACCAATCGGCACACGGTAGTCTTTGCCTCCTTGTATGATCAAAATCGGCGTGTTCCAGTTGTTCACGAAGTTAATCGGGTTAAACTGACTAAAGGTTTTTTGTGCTGCAGCATTATCTTTTTCCCAATAAGGTCCGCCATGGTCCCAATTGGTAAAGAAAACTTCTTCAGTAGTACCGTACATACTTTCTAAGTTAAACACCCCACAATGGGAAATAAACGTTCTGAAACGGTTGTTGTGAATTCCGGCCAAATAAAACACCGAATACCCACCATAACTCGCTCCTACCGCTCCCAAACGGGCTTTGTCGACATAGGCTTCTTTGGAAACATCATCAATCGCCGTCAAATAATCTTGCATCACTTGCCCGCCCCAATCTTTGGAGATTTGTTCGTTCCAAGCGACGCCATGACCGTGCATTCCGCGTCGGTTGGGCGCCACCACAATATAGCCTTGCGAAGCCATCAACGAGAAATTCCAACGGAACGAATACGACTGCGTCAGCGGCGACTGGGGTCCGCCCTGACAATATAATAAAGCGGGGTATTTTTTGGTCGCATCAAAATTGGGTGGTAAAATCACCCACACCAACATCTTCTTATTATCGGTAGTGGTCACATAGCGACGCTCGAATTTGGGTAAGTTCAAACTCGCATAGACCGCATCATTCACGTGCGTCACTTGATTCCACGCTTTTGATTTTAAATCATAGGTATACACCTCAGCGGCGTGATTCATGTCGGTGCGCGTCACCACCACTTTAGTTCCTGAAAACCCAATGATATCGGCTACATCAAAGTCGCCGTTGGTCACTTGCTTCACGGTTACCGCAATTTTGGTTAGCCCAGGATAGTTGACTTCAAACAGTTGTTTTGTTCCATCTATTGCTGCAACGAAATAAATCTTCTTACCATCTGGAGCCCACATGAAGTTATCGACACTACCGTCCCAAGCGGCGGTTAAATTCACTTTCACTTGATCGTTGATACGAACGATGATATCATTTTTGTCCGCTTCATAGCCGTCGCGTTGCATTTGCAAATAGGCCAAAACACCTTGTGCTGAAAACGCGGGATTGGTGTCGTATCCTAAATTGCCTTCGGTCAGGTTACGGGTGGTTTTGGTTTCGATATTGTACTCGTACAAATTGGTATTGGTCGAAATCGCATAGGCGGTTCCTGCTTTCTTTTTACACACATAAATGATAGTGTTATTGGGTGACCAAATATAGTCTTCTTCCCCACCGTGTGGTTTTTGGGGTGCGTCAAAAGGTTCGCCCGCCATAATATCAAACGGTGTGGCCTTGGGGTCGTTTGCATCGGCAAAATACACGTGGTTGTGGGTACCGTCGTTCCAGGTATCCCAATGGCGGTAATCGAGTCCGTTGTAGACTTGTGCCGTAGACTTTTCCAGTTCGGGATAAAAGTCTTTTCCTAAAACCTTTTCTACTTTGGTTTCTTGAGAAGACAACAAATACTTCCCATTAGGCGATAGATTACGGTTGGCCACCAGTGCTTCTGCATTTTGAACCTCGGTAGCGGTACCC
>NZ_JBEILJ010000061.1:0-13105 GCF_040379285.1 Flavobacterium sp.
AACCAACAAGTCCATTGGTTGGAACATACGATGGAACTTGAGCAAAAAGTGTTTGTGTGGTTAAAGCTAGAGCCATCACCAAAAAGAGTATTGTTTTTTTCATTTTGTTAAATGTTAAGTAATTAGACTTCAAAAGTATAAAAAAATTTGCTGTAAATATAGTAATAATTTTACAATCGGCATATATGCCGATGATGTGCCGTAGTATTAATGGAATTTTGACCTATGTCAGAAGAACAATTAGTACAGCTAGGTCAGTTAATCAATGATAGAGCAAAAGCCAAGTTTAGTAACAATTTGGAGTTTGCATCCGCTTGTGATATTGACGAGAAAAGCATCCGCAGAATTCTTAATGGCAAACAAAACTTCTCTATCAATATCTTCTCAAAAATTTGTTCCGCATTGGGTGTTAAGATGTCGGAACTACTATCAGAAATCGATTGATAAAAACAATCTTTAAATAAAACAAAAAAGCCTTTCTTTTGAATAACTTTTGTACTTAACACAAGTCAAATGACTAACCATCTTTGTAAAGAAATAGAACGTATTGAAAGTTTATTGTGTAAAACTTTATTTGATTAATTTATAGGGTACTATCTTAAAAAGCAGCTTTTTAACAAAAGATCAATTTTGCAATTTATATAATATATTTAAATTCATACATTTAAATTTATTTTTTTATTTAAATCTATAGGTTTATATTTGTAATTTATTTTTTAACCTATAGGTTTATGAAAAACACAAAACAACATTTGATACTAGAACAAGTAGATAAAAAGTTAAAAGCTTTTGAATCACTTAAAGACAATAAAATTCCAACAAATGGTTGGGTTAAAACCGTGCGTACTGCATTGAAAATGTCATTACGCCAATTAGGAAATAGAATGAATTTTTCAGCTCAAAATCTAAGACAATTAGAACGTAGAGAAATAGCTGGAACTATAACATTAAATTCCTTGCGAGACGTTGCTAATGCAATGGACATGCAGTTGGTGTATGGTTTTGTTTCCAAACACGAATCATTGGAACAAATGATAGAAAAACGTGCCGCAGCATTAGCCACTGAAATAGTGATGAGAACAAACAATACAATGACATTGGAAGACCAACAAAATTCTAAAGAACGTATTGAAAAAGCCATTGTGCAAAAAACGGCAGAAATCAAACACGAAATGCCTAAGTATTTATGGGATTAAAGATTGATTACATAGACGGGCAAACGCCTTTGAGTGAAGAGGAACAAGAAGGGTTAAAAATATCATCCATCACCACTCGGGAGGAATTGGACGAATTTGAGCAACTCAATATAGAAAAAGCAATACAATGGACCCTTGGTAAAAAACTAAAAGCAGAGCAACTGTTTTCAGAAAAGTTTATCAAAGATTTACACAAACGTATGTATGGAGACGTTTGGAAATGGGCAGGAACTTTTAGAACCTCTGAAAAAAACATAGGTATTAAGTGTTATTTAATTGGTGTTGAATTGAAGCAGTTATTAGATGATGCTGTTTATTGGACACAAAACAAAACCTATAATTCGCAGGAAATCGCAATTCGCTTTAAACACCGTTTAGTAAGTATCCATTGTTTTGCAAATGGAAACGGAAGGCATTCCAGATTGATGGCAGACTTGATAATGGAAAAATTATATGGTGAAAAGATCTTCTCTTGGGGTAGTACCAATTTGGTCAAAGCAACAGCCGCGAGAACGGCATATATAAAAGCAGTAAAAAAGGCAGACCAACAAGATTTGCTACCTTTAATTGATTTTGCAACATCATAATCTTTGTAAGCCATTTGTTTATAGCCCAATCTTTGAACTGTAAATAGATTTACAGCACCATAGATAGTAAAAAAATCTAAAAGAATTATCTACCAGTAGTAGAAGAAGTTAGATGAATTTGTATCACTATTTAAACAAAAAAACCTCTAAAGAAATTTAGAGGTTTTTGATTTGTAAAAGTACCCGGAGTGGGAACCTGCCTTTGCCGGCAGGCAGGTCGAACTAACACACTCCTAAGAATTTTCTAAATCTTCCAGACTCAAACCCTTTAAAAATTCCTTTCCACTACCCGACTTTAAATACTTTTCCCGATGACGTGCTTTAATACGCGAAGAAAATCTTTCGACATGATATAATTGAAATGGTCGATAAGGAGCAGTGGTTCTATTTCGACCCGCCTGATGAGTAGAAAATCGTTGTTCTAAATTAGAGGTAAGTCCAACATACATGTAATGTCGAGACAAAGATCGCAAAACATAAACGTAATATTTCATGGCATATAGAATAAAAAAACCTCTCGTAGTGAGAGGTCTTGTACCCGGAGTGGGAATCGAACCCACACTCCTAAGAACACGAGTTTGAGTCGTGCGCGTCTACCAATTCCGCCATCCGGGCATGGATTTTAGTGTTTTTTGTGGGTGCAAATGTACACAAAAATTGAAATAAACAAGAAAAAAATACTGAAAAATATAGGCCTTCAGTCAGATTTTATTTCTAAATTTGCACCTCAATAAATGCAACACACACTAACTCACTACTAAACAACCGATTAAAATGTCACATCAAGAACCGGAAGCAAAGATATTTGCGTGTTCCCAAAGTGTCCGCCTTGCCGAGCAAATCGCCAAACATTATGGGGTGCCGCTAGGTAAAGTTACGTTCTCAAAATTTAGTGATGGTGAATTTCAGCCGTCCTTTGAAGAATCCATTCGTGGATTACGGGTTTTCATAGTCTGTTCGACATTTCCGTCGGCCGACAATTTAATGGAATTGCTGTTGATGATTGATGCTGCCAAGCGCGCTTCAGCCCGACACATTACTCCTGTAATCCCTTATTTTGGGTATGCCCGTCAGGATCGTAAAGACAAACCTCGCGTTCCCATCGGAGCCAAATTGATTGCCAAATTGTTGGAAACTGCTGGGGCGACGCGGATAATGACGATGGACTTGCATGCAGATCAAATTCAAGGATTTTTTGAAAAACCAGTGGATCACTTATTTGCTTCTACGATTTTCTTGCCTTACGTAAAAAGTTTGAATCTAGAAAATCTCACTATCGCATCGCCTGATATGGGAGGTTCAAAACGAGCCTATGCATATTCCAAATTCTTGACATCCGACGTAGTGGTTTGTTACAAACAACGAAAAGTGGCCAATGTCATTGAAACGATGGAATTGATTGGTGAAGTAAAAGGGCGCAATGTGATTCTTGTGGACGACATGATTGACACCGGAGGAACCTTAGCAAAAGCGGCCGACTTGATGATTGAGCGAGGCGCTTTAAGTGTTCGAGCTATTTGTACCCATGCGATACTATCAGGAGATGCGTATGAAAAAATTGAAAAATCACAGCTTGGTGAGCTCATCGTTACCGATTCCATTCCGCTTAAAAAGGAATCGCCAAAAATTAAAGTGGTCAGTTGTGCGCCACTGTTTGCCGAAGTGATGCAGATGGTACAACACAACAACTCCATTAGCGGAAAATTTTTAATGTAAATAATTAATAAATCTAAATAATGAAGTCAATTTCAATCAAAGGATCTGAAAGAGAAAGCGTAGGCAAAAAGGCAACGAAAGCCGTACGTGATGCTGGAATGGTTCCTTGCGTAATCTACGGAGGAGAACAACCAGTACACTTTCAAGCAGAAAGCAAAGCTTTCAAAAGTTTAGTTTACACTCCAGATGCGCACACTGTTGCGATTGATTTAGGAGGAAAGGTGTATAACGCTATCCTACAGGATATTCAATTCCACCCAGTTTCTGATGCTATCTTACACATTGATTTTTATCAATTAAATGAAGACAAAGAAATCATCATGGAGGTTCCTGTAAAAATCACTGGTACTTCACCCGGGGTATTATTAGGAGGTGTTTTAAACTTAAACTTACGTCGTTTAAAAGTAAAAGCATTACCAAAAAACCTTCCTGATTATGTGTATGCAGATATTTCTGAATTACAAATGGGGAACAAATTGTATGTAACCAAATTAGGAAGCGACAATTACAAATTAATGCACCCAGACAATACGGTTGTATGTCAAGTGAAGATTTCACGTGCGGCGATGAAAGCAGCTCAAGAAGCAGCCAAAGCCGAAAAAGCAGCAGCCAAAGGAAAGAAAAAATAATCTTTTCGATAAGGATTACTAAAAGCATCGGACAATTCCGGTGCTTTTTTTTTGAAGACGCAGGGCATTTGAAGTACTTTTGCACTCATGGTTCGGTTTCTTTCCCTATTTCGTAAAATACCAAATTCTGAAAATACATCACCTATGAAGAAATATCTAATAGTAGGCTTAGGCAATATTGGCGCTGAATACGTAAATACCCGACACAATATTGGATTTAAAGTAGTAGATTTTTTTGCAAAACAAGAAAACGAGTCTTTTCAAACCGTAAAATTAGGAGATCTGGCCGAGTGTAAAATTAAAGGGAAAACCGTGTTTTTGTTGAAGCCCAATACCTACATGAATTTGAGCGGTAAAGCCGTAAAACATTGGATGGATAAAGAAAACATCCCTATTGAAAATGTACTGGTTATTACTGATGATTTGAATTTACCTTTTGGTACTTTTCGAATCAAAGCCAAAGGAAGTGATGGGGGCCATAATGGTTTAAAAAATATCCAAGCCGTTCTTTCGACCACCGAATACCCTCGGTTTCGATTTGGCATCAGCGATCAATTTAAAAAAGGGCAACAGGTGAACTATGTTTTGGGCGAATGGGATGAAACTGAAAAAAGGGCACTACCTGAACGATTGACGCTTTGCCGAGAGGCGATTACCTCCTTTGTACTCGCCGGTTTGGCCACCACAATGAATACTTTTAACGGAAAATAAATCCATAAAAAAAGCTCCCGAAGGAGCTTTTCATAGTTTAATAAGATAACATTATCGAATTACGATTTTACGTACTTCTTTTTTTGCACCATCTCTCACTGTTACGAGGTAAACTCCAGCTTCAATAGTTCCAACATTAATTGACTCATCAAAGATTGTTGCATTTGAATACGCACGATTGTATACTTCACGACCACGAATATCGTGAACTGAAACAGCAATGTCACTAGATGAAGGAGAGAATCTCACCGTGAATACTCCATTATTTGGATTTGGATATACAACCAAATTATCAAGCGTAAATGTTTCATTGCTCAATTGGACTTGAGATGTACAGACTTCTATAGCCCAACTGTTCAAACTTCCTGTATCTACATTAAAAAAATCTCTTGCAAACATCGTCCAAGTACCATTAGCAGGTAAATTGTTAAATGCTGATAGTGGACTAGAAGGTGCAAATGTGCCTGTCATATTTGCCACACAAGTAAAAGCAGGTGAGCCGTCACTCAAAGTAACATTAAAGTTATCATTCCCCGCACAAGCTCTGTTCCATACATTTACAAAAGTAGTCGTGTTCGGATGAGCCAATTGGAAAACCAGATCTTGCGGATAAGTATGGGTAACATTCAATGAAACGTTTACATCCGAAATATTTCCAGTTAGCGGGACATTAATTGTACTATTTACGATAGGGCCAGGTGAATTTGCACCTAAACCATCGGGAATCGATACAGGGGTTGTGTTAGTATACGTATTACAAACTGTAGTAACAATAAAACCTACCGAGAAATTGTTTGAGTTTACATTAAAGAAAATATTATTACTCGCTTTCACCATCAAACGACAATTTATTGCAGGAGTTGAAGGCATGACCACATCGGCTACCCCGTCATTGGTTGTCCCCGCCAATAAGGTTGTCCAAGTTGCCCCATTATCGGTGGTAATCATAATATCAACGTTGGCCCCTCCTGTAATAGTATTCGTATTGTTTACATTCCAAGTTACCGACTGTGTCGAACCTAAAGTATAAGAAATACCACTTGTATTTTGCGAGGTAACAGTTAATGGTCCTCTTGTGGCATCGACAGTAATAGTTGCATTGGCAATATTGGTTTGACCAACTTTCACATTAGGAACATAAGTAGCATTATCTCTTACTGTTAAACGAAAAACTAAGTTTCGACCAACTGAACTCAATGCTTCAACATTGATTCCCGCATTTCCAGCAGTAGTTTGACTCCCCGCAAAAACAGTGGGAAGTACAGGACAATAACGGATTGGTGAAGTAGAGGGTGAATTTGAAATCCAATTAGGACCCCCTGTCTTACCAACCGCAGCGACGCTATTTGGACCCGTAAAAGCACCGGCAGTATCTACGTTAACCTGCTCCCAACTGTACGTTAAAGCATCTCCATCAGCATCAGTTCCGGAACCGATTAACATAAAAGGAGTACTTCTTGGGATTGTAAAATTACCTCCAGAATTGGCCGTTGGTGTTGCATTAACTCCTGTAAGAGGAGTGGACACTGGACAAGCTTTGTTATTCAAATTGCTTTGAATCTGTGAAATAGATAACGCGTGATAGGAATCTATAGAATTGTTTGCAGCGTTGTAATCCGTGATTCCTGCATAACCCATAATAGTAACACCAGAACCTACCTCTACATTCACTCCAGAACCTTCATTAGCATGGGTAAAGGTATGATTTGCACCTAGTTGGTGACCTACTTCGTGGACTACATAGTCGATATCGAATGTGTCTCCTTCTGGAACTCCATCACTTGGAGATGTATATCCACTTCCTTTATTACGGTCAGTGGTGCTTGCTGTATCATCGGTACAAACACACCCAATACAACCTGCATTACCTCCACCACCTGAAGCCCCAAATAAATGTCCGATATCATACGCTAAATTGTTGGCCGCTAGGGTTGTTCCTGTACCCGTCAATCGTGTACTTAGTGTGTTTTGAAGTTCAGTATTCCAAGCTCCCAAAGAACCAGTTGACGCTGCAGAATAAGGATCTGTTGACGCATTGTAAAAAATTACATTCGTAGATTCAGCAACAATATTAAGGTGAACGCCCAAATCTTTTTCGTAACATCCATTGGCGCGCGTCATGGTTTCATTAAAGGCATCTATAACCAAATTAACTTGAGCCGCACTAGTAGCTCCGAAATAATTAGAGTACTCTGCTGTACACGATTGTGCCAAACGCATTGTTTTCAAAACACCATTGCTAGCCAACACAACATTACCACCAGAATTTCTATAGGAAGGATTGGCTAATCCACCAAATTCATCGTCCAACACGTCACATTTCCAAGCGGGTTTTGGACCGTTATTGGCTTTATTGTAAACCACATAAATCGTACGATCCGCTGAAAAAGGCTCCATAAATTCACTGGTTGTTCCAGCTCTAAATATAACCGTTTTTATGCCTCTTGTACCAATACTCAACTTCATGTAGGCTGTTGGATCTAGCGCACTTTTACCTGAAAAGGCTCGAATATCAGGGAATTGTGCTTGTAAATCAGCCTCAAAATTGGATGCTTCATTTACCACAAAGTCCTCTAACTTACCTTGCGCATTGGGGAGTGTAATTAAACAAGTGGCGCCAGGCTGATCGACAATCGTCATCAATCTGTTTTTTAATTGATCGAAATTTAGCGAATACAAATTATACTGCGTTGGAAATGTGCTTCTGAAAGTTCCTTTAGCCCGTTCTAAGTCTTTATCGGGTTCCGCTGCTGACCAATAACGACCAGTCTGTGCATTCATTCCCGCCAAGCCAAGGAAAAAAATACAAAGTAATAAAATTTTTTTCATTTTTAATTAGATTGGTTATAATAGCTAACAAATATAAGCGAATTTATTGCGAAATTTACATTAAAAATGTGAAATCAACGCGGTATAGCTATTAAACATAAAAATCAACTACCTTTGTGCCGATTTTAATGCACTTGAAAACCTTTTCCAACATCACTGATTTCCCCAAAACAAAAGGCACAGTACTTACACTGGGTACTTTTGATGGTGTTCATTTGGGCCATGCGAAGATTCTTAATAAAATAATAGAAGCTGCAAAAATTATGGATTTGGAGAGTGTAGTACTTACCTTTCATCCGCATCCGCGATCGGTGTTACAAACAGATATTCCCATGCACTTACTCAGTTGCGTCGATGAAAAGTCGAACTTGATTAGTAATGCGGGTGTTGATCATTTAGTTATTCATCCTTTTGATATAGCATTCTCGCAATTAACCGCCGAGGAGTTTGTTACTGACATTTTGGTCAAAAAGTTTAATATTAAAAAAATTATCATCGGATACGACCATCGTTTCGGAAAAAATCGCACCGCAAATATTGATGATTTAACTCGATTTGGAATGGAATTTGGTTTTGAAGTAGTCCAAATTACCGCAGAAGAAGTCAATGCAATTACGATTAGCTCTACCAAGATTCGTAAAGCATTGGAAAACGGCGATTGTAGTACTGCCCAAGACTATTTGGGTCATCCATACATCCTTTCTGGAACCGTAGTAAAAGGGCAAAAGTTAGGTCGCACCTTAGGATTTCCTACAGCCAATTTACTTCCTTGTTGTGAAGAAAAACTTATTCCAAAAAATGGAGTTTATGTGGTGCGCGTTAGTTTCAACAATAGCTTCTATTCAGGCTTATTAAATATTGGTAATCGACCTACCGTTTCGGGTGCTACTCGAACCATAGAAGTACATCTTTTTGATTTTTCCCAAGAAATATACGATTCCAAACTTTCGTTGGAATTTCTAACATTTGTTCGTGAAGAGCAACGATTTGACTCGCTTGAAGCACTTAAAAATCAGATTATCAGCGATAAAGAACAGGCCATGGCATACTTCCAAAACCTTCCGAAATAACTATTGCCCAATGAAGGGAAATCGTTACTTTTGAACTCTAAATTCGTCACACTATGAGTGAAATAAGACACAATTGGACCAAAGAAGAAATTTTGGCTATTTACCATAAACCTTTCATGGATTTGATGTATGAGGCGGCCACCGTGCATCGCAAACATCATGATCCCAATGTGGTTCAAGTTTCTACCTTATTATCCATAAAAACAGGAGGTTGCCCCGAAGATTGTGGCTATTGCCCCCAAGCTGCGCGTTATCATACCGACATTGAAGGAAATGATTTGATGAGTGTAACTCAAGTAAAAGCTCAGGCCCTTCGTGCAAAAGCCGCGGGTTCTTCTCGTGTTTGCATGGGAGCCGCTTGGCGCAATGTGAAAGACGGCCCCGAGTTTGACCAAGTATTGGAAATGGTGCGCACCATCAATAAATTGGACATGGAAGTGTGTTGTACTTTGGGAATGCTTACGGAAAATCAAGCCTTGCGTTTGGCTGAAGCTGGACTCTATGCGTACAACCATAATTTAGACACCTCAGAAGAATTTTATAAAGAAGTCATTTCGACACGAGGTTTTGAAGACCGTTTGAAAACGATTGAAAACGTGCGAAAAACCAACGTAACGGTTTGCAGTGGCGGTATCATTGGAATGGGTGAAAGCGTGGAAGATCGAGCTGGCATGTTGGTCGCGCTCTCATGTTTGAATCCCCAGCCTGAATCAGTGCCTATCAATGCACTTGTCGCTGTAGAAGGAACGCCTTTGGAAGATCAAAAACCTGTGGAGATTTGGGAAATGATTCGTATGGTAGCAACTACCCGTATCGTCATGCCTGAAACTCAAGTACGCTTATCGGCGGGACGAACTGAAATGTCACGTGAAGGCCAGGCCATGTGCTTCTTTGCGGGAGCTAACTCAATTTTTGCTGGCGATAAATTATGGACTACGCCCAATCCCGATGTAAATGAGGACATGAAAATGTTTGAAACCTTAGGATTACAACCCCAAAAACCATTTATTAAACTTATGCAACCACAGACCGTGGAAGCAGAAGATTCACAATTCCAACCGCTGGGTGAAAAACCGAAATGGTCGCGCCCAGGACATAGTATTGAACGCAACGTTAAAGCCTCTATCAAAGGTAAATAATAAAAAAAGTCCCGATAAAACTCGGGACTTTTTCGTTTCTATATTTTAGATTTATAACACTACTTTTTGCGTTATTACAGCGCCGGTTTCCAATACAATTTTCACAATTAAGGTTTGTTGTTCCTCCTCAATTGGACTTGTTTGCGCTTTTAGATCGTGAACCGCTGTCAAATGAGTAAGTAATCGCCCTTGCAAATCATAAACCATTACCTCTTTTATATTCTCTTCGGCTTGCACTAAAATAACTCTTTGTTGCGTTATCACCTTTATTGTCGCCTCATAAGAGACAAACTCGATATTTAGATTGGGATTCACTGGAATCGCATAACGTAATTCAAAACGATTGTTAAATTCCCCTTTAGGTAATGTTACCGTGTAAGGGCTATTTTTCAAATTATGAAATACACCTGCAACTTTATCTTCTAAATAAATAGGTTGCTGTCCTGCAAACAATCCGTCCGTTTTATACAATGCTATGGCATACGTTCCTGGCGCATTCACATAAACCCCCAGTGGAATGCGATCATTTCCTGTAAAAGGCAGCCCTTTTCCTTGAATAGAATAGGGTTCATCTTGCAATAAAGAATAGATACTTAATTCCCCCGTTATTTTGTGAATACAATCATACAAATGGTCCCGACCGTTGGTGGCTTGACTCGCATAGCCTACTAATGTTCGTTCTGAATTTCCGTTGGTTGAATTGACAATATCCAACCAAATGCGGTGTTTCTGATTGGAAAACCATTGTGCATTTCGATAAAAATCGGTATTGTCGTAAGGCATCAACAAGGCATCTGCGCGAAGACTATTCTCGAAAGCAAGCGTATTTGGCGTGGATGCTGAATGCAACATATTGACCATAAATCCTTGTCCGGCTCCAATTTTTCCAGCAAAAGAATCGGGCTCTGTCGAACCCAAACCGTTATACTTAATATAATCCGAAGCCCAATAATTGTATTGGAAATTATTGTAAAACGGACTTATTATCGAGGTTGGTGCCAAACCATGCTTCCAAACCCAAATGGAACCCTCAATTTTCGTTTGATTCAATACCAAAAACTCTTCTGCATCAATCGCTGAAGGGTATGGATTTCCTACTAAATTCCAATTATCATCAAAACGTGTAGTATCAAAATTATCTGGATTCGTTAGATCAGCATCATAATCAGGGCCGTCATAATTTCCACGTGAAATAGGAGATGTAAACTGGCCGTTATGTGGTTTTCCGGTAAAGGTAGCCGTTAAAGGAACTGCCGTTGCTGCCCCATTGGAAGCACGAGCAATGTAGCCTTTCCCGCGCACCATCGTTCCTGAAGCTATCGCCCAATTTCCGAGGGTTCCATTGGGATTTGCAAAGGTTGGATTCCATTCGTAACGCAAGGCATTGGGTAACGAATTTACTGCTACATTTTCTGTTGGAGCACTCCAATACACATAATCAAAATTGCGAGCTAAAGTGGTACGATCCATTCGGAATTTTGTCCCTGAATAATCACCATCGTTGGTATCTGTCTCATTGATTTGAATCAATTGCCCTGTATTGTTGATATTTAAAATTCCGTCTAGCGTTAGCTTATTGAACGCAAAAACATAATCATTGGAACCGATGGTTAGAATTTTATTCAACTTCACTTCCAGATTTCCTTGGGAGAATAAATTATTGGATACGTTGGTGTTAAAATCATTATCCAATACCACATTATAAAACTGTTCGACATTGGCATGCGCATTCCCGTTGATAATTTGTGGAGCGCTGCCCACAAAATGAACCGTTCCGTTTCCTTCTTGGAATTGTGTTGCTGAAACTGCATTGGTCCAATTGCCATAAAGAAATAAATTCCCATCTGCAGTGCTTGAATTACTATCATCCATATCCAAAATCCCAGCCCCAGAAAGACTAAGATTCCCATAAATCTCTAGTCGATTTAAAGCATTTCCTTGTAGTTGGACACGACGCCCTGAAACGGTCAAATCTTTACACTTTGCAATATCGGAAAAAGTATCTGAATTGGCTGCTGTATAATCTATAACGGCATCATTTACTGCTGTAGCATTAATCACCACATCGGTTAACTCATCGGGAACGGTCAAAAGTGTCCAGTTGTTACAGTCAAACCAATTTGTATTCAATGCTCCCGTCCATTTGTTAAATGGGTCTGATGCATTGATAACAAAGGGAGAATTCGTGGGACATGTACCTAAAGTTGTCGTCCAATTGGTGGTATAATTTAAGATGGAACCAATCAAATAGGGTCTGCTTCCAATAGTAAATGTTGTTGAAGACGTGTTGTAACTTACTTCATAAGCACCTGTGGTCGTATTGGCTTGCAATGAAGCACAAATGAGTTGCGGATGCTTTCTTGATCTTCGAAAATTATTACCGCTAATGGCTGATAAATTATCGGTCAATTCATACCATACACCACCATCTTGCACCCCAGATAAAACGGTTCCTGTAAAAGTAGAACCCGTTATGTCGTATGTAAAAAATCCTTGCAATAAAAACATTGAATCGGGAGCAGAACTCGATACATTTACATTCCCGTGGCTTGTTAAGGTTGTGCCGTCTGCATTTCGCCCTGAAATAGTGAAAGAATTATAGGTTGTTCCTGAACCATCAACTACTGAAATAGTCGAACCCGTTCCTGCACTAACAGTATTAATACAAAACACAGAACCTGCTGGTATAGGAGTCGTTCCTGTGTAGGTAAACTCCAAGAAGGGTAAATTCCCATTTGGCGGCACTGTACAACTGTACCATTTATCGGTACGGACATTGGCCGCTGGTATACCTCCTGTTTCATAGGTTGTGTTAGCCCAAATAAAACTTGTTCCTGGATTAATCTCAACTAATGACAAAAGTCGAATGGCATCGTCGGCACCAGACGATGTATTATCGTAGGCTATCAACATTAAGTCTCCTGTTTTCAATACCGTAGGAACTATATTTTGTGGGGTTAACGCCACCTCGACTCCCGAACTCCAATCGGTGCCACTACGCACAAATATTTCGATATAATAGGTAACTCCATTGGTTAATCCCGTAATGTTTACATTGTTTCCGCTGGAGGCATATACGACTTGATTGAACGCTGCAAAAGCGGGATTGGCCGTATAAGCACTTCCATCGCCGGTAGGAGCAAATGTTATTCCCGGAGCCGCAGTCACTACGACCAAAACTTGGTCAAAACAAAGCGCATTGGGATTGGCCCAACCGATTAATCCTGT
>NZ_JBEILJ010000062.1:0-12478 GCF_040379285.1 Flavobacterium sp.
GGCGTATTCGTACCAAATCCATCGACATCTGCATCTACATAGGTCAACAGCGCATCATTGCAATCCGTATTATTTAACACCCCACCACATGCGACTAAAGTTGTCGAACCAAAGCCGTCACCATCAAGATCCGCATAGCGCAATTGGTTGTCGTTGCAATCGGTGTTATTCAATACGCCGCCACAAGCTACAAACGTTGTGGATCCAAATCCATCGCCATCGTTATCGGCATAGCGTAATTGGTTGTCATTACAATCGGTGTTGTTTAATACACCGCCACACGCTACCAAAGTTGTGGATCCAAAACCGTCAGCATCATTATCAGCATAACGCAATTGGTTATCATTACAGTCTAAATTATTGGTTACAAATCCAACAGGAGCTAAGCATGTCGTTTGTGCCACAGAAGGATTTCCAAACCCATCTCCATCAGCATCTTGGTAATAGGTTGCACTTGGAGTAATAGTCAACACACCACTATTGTTAGTGGTACCGTTCCACGTTCCGCCTCCGCCAGCATTGAAACCGCCGTAGAAAAAGGCACAACCGTTGATTTGGTATCGGAAGGCATAATAATAGGTTCCAGGTGCTAAAGCTGCACCAAATGTAGCACGATATTCATCGTTATTATTACCCAATCCTGCTTGTCCAAAATAAGGAGCTGCAATCCAATTCGTCCACGTATTTGGATTGCTATTAGTCGAACTGTACCCTACTTCGGCTACAATTCCCGATCCTGCTCCAGCAGCTTCAGTGAGTCCTGACACAAATATTTGACCAAACGTATCAAAATTACTGCCTTCGCAAATGGTTACACTGCCTGGGAATTGCAAATTCACAAACCCTGGGGTTGGCGCAATTGAATACGAGTAGTTACTTCCTCCATTATTCCCCAACCGTAAGGTTATCAAATCGTGATCGGAAACATTGGTTGCCGCAACGGTTGTTGTGTAAGCGTAATAAAAAATAGTCCCCGATACGTTATCTGTCCCCGGAATGGTAGCCGATGCAGTAGACCAAGTTGTTCCCGTCCCTGTTGCTTCCACTACTTTGGAGGAAGTAAAATTAGAAGTGCTACTGTAGCGAATAAAAACCCGCTCCTGGGGCGATTTTGTTCCCGCCAACGTTACGTTTATCGTCACTGAAGCCCCCGAACAAACGACTCCAGGATTACTCACCGCTGTTGAAGCCGTTGGGTGAAAAGACTGGGGCGCATTGTTAGTTTCCATAATTACCCCTTGGCGGTTGGAATAAGAAAGTTCGCGAATTTGTAAGGTATAATGCCGTCCTGAGGTGGGTACTGTTGAAAACACACCATCCGGCCCATTAAAACTTCCGCCACCCCAATTTAAAGTAAAAACTTGATTGTACGGTGTGGCAGTATTCGACCATTTATTGGCATACCCATCCCATTGTACTAAATAGTAATTAGTGGTGGTAGTGGCTTGTGTAGTGTTGGATAAAATTCCACTTACTGGACTATTATTTGTTAGCACTACATTACCCATCCCAAAACGATCCCATGCATAACCCCCAGGTTGTGCAAGGAGCAGCTTGGTCATTAAAAGCATGATAAAACATGCCCATTCTCTTTTCAAGCGTAATTCTTTTTTCATAAAAACATTGATTTATAGAGTATTTTTTTTCAGTAATTTAAAATTACAATTTTAGCTAGGGTAAAAAAATGTACATGGCAACCGAAAACGTTTTCGTGTTGATAAATTCCAATTTTTTTATGTGTTTATCTTACATAACCACTTTTAGTTCTTACAAAAAAATGAAAAAAATTGCGCTTATTCATGTGCTCTTTTAGCAGTCTACAGTTAATATAAATCAGAGTAGAGAAAAAGAAAAAAGAAGCAAGAGGAAAGACTTACATTCATTAGTAGAAATTAATTACTGACGGCTAAAAATACATCCAGGGTGGCTTCGTAGTTATTCCTTGTAAAAAATCGAGAAAACATCGTGCTCCAAATCCTAAAGTAATTAAAATTTTAAAACCTGACTGGGCTTTTGGGTATTGAGCTGGTGTAAAATACAAAACGCGAATATCCTATTTTATTGTGAATACGGTACTGTAAATACCCATTTTAACACCATAAAAAAACCCGGAGGTAATCCGGGTTTTGTATCGTTTCGTAAAATTATTTCAATACTTTGAGCGACTCCGTAGCATACGTATTGGTAGGGTCCAAGGCTAAGGTTTTGTTTAACAACTCTTTGGCTTTGGCTTTGTCGCTGTTGGCGTAAAAGGAAGCCATGTTGTTGTAGGCTTCGGTTACCTTCGCTTTGTTTTTTGTGATTTCCTCAGGCCCTTTTGCAGCTAAGGCATCCAGGTATTTTTGATACGCCTCCGTCATGATATCGTCTTTGGTCATCACGCTATTGATGCGCGCTTTGTACAAATACGCTTCAGGATATTCGGGTTTGGCAGCAATCACATTGTCCATCGCTTTGTCGGCATTGATCAACGCGGACAGGTCAATCGATTTGACATCTTTCCCACGATTTACCGTATGCACACACAATCCATAGTAGATATTGTCTTCAAAGAAATTTTTGGAGGTCGTATTTAAAATAGCCGCTTCAAATACACCGGCAGCTACTCCGTACAACTTTTGTCCAAAATAGGCTTTCCCGATTTCGTTCAAACCGTTGGCCAAATTCATATCCATTTCTATCGCTTTCTTCAAATGGGCCACCCCTTGGGCTAACAATGTAGCATCTACCGTTTTACCATCGGCAGCAATGGACTTTTTCACTTGAGCTAAGCCTAAGAAATAATAGTCTCCACCGATAATTTTGATTGCTTTACCTAGGAACTCCGTCAAGGCATTGATCGCTTCATCAGTATTGCCGTTTTCGTAGGCAGCATAGCCTAGGTAACGAAGAATACGTGGATTTACTTTATCCATTTTCTTCATCTCTAGCGCCTCTTTTTCCAATTCTTTGTACTCTTTAGCCAAGATCAAAAAGTCGGCATGACGCATACGGGAAGACAACGAGTAGTCGGTAAGACTCATGTATTTTTCGTAGTTGGTTAATGCTTTGGCAATGTTTTCCTTGTAGGTCGCTGGTTTGTTGCTCGCCCATAAATAATAGGTTTCTGCCAATTCGCGGTATACGGGACCATAGTTAGGATCGATGCTCACCACTTCGTCGTAGGCTTTCACCGCTTCGACATAAGCTTTGGCTCCTTTTAAAAGAACACCCAACTGCATTTTGGCACGAATCAAATTTTTGTCCGTGTTGTAAGCATCGCGATACGCTGAATACGCATCATTTTGATTTTTCAATCCATAATACGCATCCCCCATGGCCAATTTCACATAGGCATCGTTGGGATTAGCCAATTTAGCTTTTTCCAACACGGCAAGTGCGGCTTGATAATCGGGTTTGTCGGCATTCATATAAGCTTGCGCCACATAAATGTATTCTTCGACTTCTTTTTTGCGCATCCCTTGCGTAGCTATGTCAAATTTTGCTTTGGCTGCGGCCACATTTCCAGCTTCAAGATCCAACTGACCTAAACCGATGTTGTTGAATTTACCTCCTTCAGCGGCGGTTAATCCTTTATCAAACGCAATTTTGGCGGAGTCTTCCACACTCTGTTTAAGGTAAACGTTTCCTAAAAGGAAAGCGGCTTTACCGTCGGTGGGTTTGGTCTTTATAATGGACTTTAAAATCGATTTTGCCTTATCATATTGTTCAGCATCAATAGCTTTCTTGGCCTGATCTAAGTCCTGCGCTTGAGTGATGGCAGTGGCAGCGAGAAAGGCTACGCTGAAAAATTTAATCGTGCTCATTGTTCTTTGTATTTAAATTTTTGTTTTTTCAATTTGTTTTCGGGTGACGATCTTGCGACCGGGTTCCCGTATGGGGGCAATCCCTGATTTTAATACGATGCGTTGACCTTTGTCGCCAGCGATGAAGGAGGCAAATCCGATGCCGAGACCTTCATACCCTTGACAATTGATGATGTACAAAACACGTGCCAAAGGATAGGCATTCGTTCCCAGGGCTTCTTGCGAGGGATAGGCAATTGAACCGTTGGCTTGTTGCACCCCTAATATTTTTACTTTTTCGACCCAAGGTTGTAAGGTAGCATTGGGTTGAAATAGCCAATTGCTTCCCACTAAACCAACCATTCCCTCATGCTCGGCTACATATTGAATCACTGCTTGGGTATTATTTTGCGAATATACGCCTTCGGAAGGCAATTGCGTTATACCGGCTTTCTCCATCATATACCGTACAGTTCCCGAATTGGGATTGTCAAAAACGAGGCCTTTCAGCGTTTTATTTTTTCCTTGTAAAAATCCGAGGAGCGTTTCCAAATTCACTACCGTATCTAGGGTTTTGACATTCCCAATCAAAGCCACACCATCGAGCGCAAACGGTGTCGTTCGGGGCACAATGCGTTGTGCTTTGAGAAATTGGGTTTCGTTGGCGTTTAGTTTTCGGGAGAGAATGGCTATGCCTGATTTGGCTTCCGATAACTTTTTGATCACGGAAACTTCTGATGAGGGTTCCAAGGTGAGCGAGGCTTCATAAGTGGTTTGAAACACCAACTGTTGGTCTTCAACAATAGGCAACAACGACTCGTCAACCCATAGGGTGGCTTTCCCACGGAGAATGGTGTCTTTTTGGTTTTCGGAGGAATTGGGCTTACAAGAAATGAAAAACCCCAACGTTCCGAAAAACGCCACCATTACATACGGTAAGATTGCATAAACTCTTTTCATGACTCCTCAGTCGGTTCGGACGAATTAAAAAAACGCAGGAAACGGAAGAAGGCGTACACGATAAGTAGTCCTCCAAACATCAAGCGGTAGTTATCGTCCATGTTTAAAGGAATCTTCTTCCAGAAGATGATCATTAACCCTAATGTTAAATAAATCAAAAAAAACAAGATTCCCATAAATAGAAGAAATCGCTCTTTAAGCGATTTCTTCTTGTATTGCATTACCCATTTCGAAAGCATGCTTATTCTTCTGGGGTTTCAATTTTAATTGGAATTTGGTACGAACAACGAACGCGTTTTCCATTTTGTTCCGCGGGTGTCCACTTCGGACTCTTACGCAACACACGCTCGGCTTCTTTCCCTGTTCCGTAACCGATATCGCGTAATACTTTGATGTCGGTAAGCGATCCGTCTTTCTCCACGACGAAAGAAACAAACACTTGTCCTTTTAATCCTGGCTCATCGGGCGCTTGGTAATTGTTTTTGATGAAGTTGTAAAACTTGGCAATTCCTCCCGGGAATTCAGGTTTTACTTCAATCCCCGCCGAGTTGTAGATGTTGTTATCTTCTTCAACCACCTCTTGCTGTACAGGACCATTTCCTGGGGGTTCAACACGCAATTCCGCATTCGGATCCCCTTTGAGATCCTCTTTCCCTAAGTTTTTATCCTTAATTTCTTCAATCTTTGGGGGTTCCTCAGTTACTTCTTCTGTTTTGGCCACTACCGGCTTCACAAATTTCACTTGATCCACTTTTGGAGGTGGAGGTGGCGGTGGCGGTAAGTTTTCCTTCGGTTTTTCCTCTTTGGGCGGCAATTTCGCCATGGTGATTTTAGTGTCGATGGTTGCCGAATCGTCCTCGGTTGCTGAACTAATAAACTCAGCAATCTTGGGCGTTGCTACAGCAATCGAAAAAATCACCGCTCCGATGAAAAAAGCCCGTAAGTTGGTATTTCCGTCTTTAAGTCGTAATTCATAAGCACCATAACTCTTGTTACGTCCTTCGAAAACGATATCCAACCATTGTCTTTTTAATAAGTCAAGTTTCATACGTTATACTTTTGTACTACAAGAGTGGTTATTTTTTATTCAATTTATCAGCCAACGCTTTTTCTTCCGGAGAAAAATCGTTTACAATCGCATAGGTGGGTACCGAGCAAATCGCCATCTCATCCAAGATATCGACCAAGTTACGGTAGGTAGACTCTTTGGTTGGTTTGATAATCACAATCAACCCTTTGTCTTTGTTTCCTGTTACTTGCGGCACCGACTCAACACGCTTTAAGATTTCCTTACGGATACCTTCTCTTCCATGAGTAGTTTCGGTAGGCTTTCCTCCCGCTTCAGGAGATTCTAATAACCCGTGAAACCATTCAATTTTGTTGTCATCCCCCAAAATGATGGTCATGGTGCGACGTTGGTCAACTTTAATATCTTTCTCTTTGGTTTTGTCCTCTTCTTTATCGGGCAATCCCAAATCCATCGCCTGTGGTTTTGACAAGGTGGTCGTCAACATAAAGAAAGTAATCAAAAGGAACGCCAAGTCCACCATAGCCGTTAAGTCTACTTTGGAGTTTTGTTTCTTACTGCGTACCTTACCACTCCCTTTTTTGCCGCCACCGTCGTTGGTATTTAATTCAGCCATTTCTTATGTATTGGGATTAATAGTTTTTACCACGAAGACCCGTAACCAGATTAAAACTGTTTACTTTTTGTTTCTGAAGTTCGTCCATCACTTGTTTAATGCGAGGATATTGCTCTTCTGCGTCGCCTTTAATTGCAAAATTCAATTGCTCGTTTTGCACATCGATGTTTGCTTGGCGTGACGTATAAATCCAGTCTCTCAACTGATTATTCTCATTGTTCTTAATCGTATCGTGAGGAATACCCGGTTGTACCCCTTGTTTGTTACGATCCGATCCTTTCATAGCGATCAATTGTTTCAATCCTTCGATCGGAACACCAAATTCATCAATCAAGCTGAATTCTTGGATTTCCTTCTCTGTAAATTGAATACCATATTTAGCGCCCATTAACTCGAGGGTTTTTTTGCGAACTTCTTTCCCTTTGATTCCGTAAAACACTTTGTCTTTTCCACCAATGGTAATGATGGCTAAGTTTTCTTCCGGTAACTTGGATTGTACCGTTGAATTAGGTGTTTCTACTTGAAGCGGTTCCGGGTTTTTAGCGGTAGCCGTAAGGATAAAGAATGTAAGCAAAAGGAACGCCACGTCACACATCGCCGTCATATCAATCGACGCTGCTTTTTTGGACATTTTTACTTTTGCCATAATATCTCTTTTACTTTATTATAGGTTACCCTAAATTATTTCAAGCTTCCTTTCATTTTACGGTACTGGTTTACGATAGCAGTACCTGCCTCATCGATAGAATACGTTAACGTATCGATTTTAGACGTAAACAAGTTGTACGTTACAATAGAAAGTGCCGAAGTAGAAATCCCTGTTGCCGTGTTGATCAATGCTTCAGAGATACCGTTTGCTAACATCGCTTGGTCAGGAGTACCTGCTGTTGCTAATGCCGCGAACGCTTTGATCATCCCTGTTACAGTTCCTAAAAGACCTGCTAAGGTTCCTAACGATACTAAAGTTGATAAGATGGTCATGTTTTTCTCTAACATTGGCATCTCTAAAGACGTAGCTTCTTCGATTTCTTTGTGGATCATCTCAGCCGCTTCTTCGCTTGAGAAACCTTCTTTTTTCACATCTTGGTATTTCACCAAAGCTGCACGAATTGCATTGGCTACAGACCCTTGTTGTTTGTCACAAGCAGCGATAGCATCATCAATATTACCTTGTGCGATGCTCGATTGAACTACACGCAAATACGCGTCTAAGTTTCCTTTTCCAGCTGCTTTTGTGATCACGAAGTAACGCTCAAAAGAGAATACAATCACCATCAACAACAACCCCATCAATACGGGTACGATAGGTCCCCCTTTGTAAACCATGGCTAAGTAGTTTCCGGGTAGTGGATGCCCTTCATTGGTTCCCCCTTCGAAGTTAGATCCCGCACCCATGATGAACTGCCATACAATCCATCCCACGAAAATACATAATACAATTACAATTGCGGAGAAATAGTTACCTCCATTTGACCCTTTAGCGTTTTTTGCGTTTGCCATTTTTTTAAAAATTTTTAGTTTTTAATAATTTATAAGCTATTAGTTGTAAATAAACTTGAATTGGAGCAAATTTAATTTTTTACTTCAAAAAAAAAAAACTTTTTTGGGCTTTTATAACATTCTACCAAATCGAGACAAAGAACCCTATAAACTTAAATAAATAGATGATTTTGCTAAGGATTTGATAATAATTGCTTTAATTTTTTTATTCGTAACATTCGCTTAACATTGTAAAAACGTTGAATTACTACTCTTTAGTATTTAAAAGAGGGAGAAAATGGAATTTAGGTTGGAAAAAATGCGAAAAATTCATCGATTTGCTTCTTTTCATGCATAAAAAAAAGGGTATCTTAGCCTAACACTAAATTATTTGCACTATGCCTTCAAAATCAGGTTTTTTAGAGACGATACAAAAGGGCTACACCTTTTCGGGAGCGCAACTTGTTCTCGGAGCCGCACAATGGGAAGGGACCGTCTTTCCAAAGCTCCAGTGGCTCTTGCGTTAAAAACCATGGATCGTCACGTACTCATTGCGGAAGCCACCGGTACAGGAAAAACCAAAACGATTCAAGTTTTTATTCGTGGTGTTTTTGGGGTTTTAATGAAATGTTCAAATAAATGCGCGTGGTTTTTGTGCTATTTTCGTTGCTGTTTTTCAAAAATGAGAGTTTGCGCTAGAATCATTTAGTAGGCTTTACCTTTTTGATTTTAGCCATTTATTTCATTTTTAAAAAGTAAAAAGGGTTATGAAAAAACCATTCAACTACTGCTCGATTTCTTTCTATGTACTCCTGTTATGGGGTTGCTTGCTACCACCGCTTTGGGGACAGTCACTTACGAAACGTGTTTTATTTTTAGGAAATAGTTACACCAACAATTTACCCGGATTGATTGCCAGTGCGGCCCAATCGACTAATGATGTTTTGATTCATGATAGTCACACCCCGGGAGGCTTTCGATTGTCAGACCATGCGAGCAATGCAACCTCGTTGACAAAAATTGCCCAAGGCACTTGGGATTTCGTAGTGTTACAAGAACAAAGTCAGCTTCCCTCCTTTCCTATCAACCAAGTCAATGCGCTGGTATTTCCGTATGCAGAAGATTTAAACACCTTAATTACCTCCCAAAATCCGTGTGCAGAAACCGTATTTTATATGACCTGGGGGCGACAAAACGGAGACAGTCAAAACTGTGCGGCAAATTCCCCCGTGTGCACCTATGTGGGTATGGACGATTTGTTGCGGGAGCGTTATATGACTATGGCGACAAATGAAACGGCTATCGTTTCGCCTGTGGGAGCGGTGTGGCGTTATCTTCGCACGAATCATCCCAACCTAAACTTGTATAGTGCCGACGGGAGTCACCCTTCACTGTTGGGTTCGTATGCTACGGCCTGCACCTTTTACACTACACTTTTTCGAAAAGACCCCACGCTTATCAGTTTTGAATCGACTCTTTCGCCTACCGACGCGCAGCTGATTAAACTGGTGGTAAAAACGGTAGTCTACAATCAGTTTTCCACCTGGTTTATTGGAACTTATGACCCAATGGCTGCTTTTACCTTTACGAATCCAACGGGAACAGGTGTTCAGTTTTTCAATCAATCGACGGGTGCAGCGAGTTATTTATGGGATTTTGGGGATGGCACGACCGCAACAACAGCAGTACCTACGCACACCTATGCGCAAAATGGAATATACACAGTCACCTTGACGGTAACGCATTGTGGAGTCACTGCTGTTACACAACAAGTCATTAATACGTTGGTTTTGCATCTCTCTCCCCAGCACCCGTTGCAAACTGAGGTGAATGTGAGTCCGAATCCCGTTACGACCACCTTAGCCCTTCAAAGTAATGCATTGATTGAACACCTAAAAGTCTATGACGCGTCGGGACGATTGGTTCAAGTTTTCAGTGGAAACCTGACTTCGGTCGATTGTTCGTCTTGGGCACCGGGTATCTATTGGCTCTCGGTGGCCACCGTGAACGGAAATTACACCTAAAAATTATCAAGTTATGAAAAAGTATCAGATTCAAACCACCCCTTTTGTGGTTCCCACTACCGATGGCAAGTTAATCGAAGAACATCACGGCCGTGTAGCGACGCAAAACGAGGCCATTTCGATTGCCCATATGATTGCACCGCCGCATTGGAGCGAACCTTTTCAGACGCCCGAATTTGAAGAATACACCTATGTTATCTCGGGAAAAAAACAATTTATCATCGAGGGAGAAACGGTAATTTTGTCTGCGGGTCAATCCATTCGTATTGCAGCAAACACTCGGGTTCAATATTCCAACCCGTTTGATGAACCCTGTGAATATATTTCGGTTTGTCGACCTGCTTTTGATTTTACCAAAGTGCATCGCGAGGAGTAAGGGCGTGTTTTGCGCGAGGGGTGGCAACGGAAATCCTTGGCGTAGGTACGGAGCCAAGATTGCAGTGAACGACCCGACCCCGACAGGGATTTTGTGTAATAGCTAAAAACAGAATTCGGGGGCGCGCCCAAAAAACTATTGCTTTTGCTGTAGTAGCGCAATGATTTTGGCTTCTACTTCGGGACTATTCCAAATTTCTTCAATGTTGGGCAATTGCATCACCTCTTCCATAATGGCATTTTGGTAATCGCCTATGGCCAGGGCTTCGGCATAGGGTTGCAAACTAAAGGTCACGCGACTGTAGAGGGGCATCCACTTGTCGGGATGTTTGTCGGAGAACCATTTTTCGATTTTTTTCTGCAATAAAAACTGGGCGTCGGCGGTTTTGGCGCTCATTTCCTCAAAGTTTCTTCGAGAGAGTTCGGCGATAGCATCGGCATTGGGTTTGCGGGACTTTTCATAGGCTCTAAAAATCGCATTCCAATCGTTGCCGTATTGCTCGATCATTTGGTTGAGGAGCGTAATATCTTCAAAACCGGCATTCATCCCGTGACCGTAAAAAGGAACAATAGCGTGGGCAGAGTCGCCAATCAACGCCACTTTATCTTCGAATGTCCACGGATAACACTTCATGATGGCCAAATAACTCGTAGGATTTTTAAAGAAATCGCTTACCAAATCGGGAATGACGGCGGCGGTATCGGGGAAATATTCGGCAAAGAAATTGACTAATGCCGTTTCATCTTTCAAGTGTTCGAAGGAGTTTTCGCCTTCAAACGGCATAAAAAGCGTACAGGTGAAACTTCCATCGAGGTTGGCCAAGGCCATGAGCATGAAATGACCGCGGGGCCAGATGTGTAAGGAATTTTTGTCAATTTTATGAGACCCGTCGGGATTGGCGGGAATATGAAGTTCTTTGTAGCCGATTTTCATGAACTCTTGGGAGTAATCGAACATACTCTGGCGTTGCATACGGTGGCGAATACGCGAAAAAGCACCATCAGCGCCGAAAACTTTATCGTATTTTAAATCGGTCCAAGCTCCTTTTTCGGTGGGTCCCATGTGTAAGGTTGCTTCGGCCAGCGTCACATCCCAAATACGGTGTTCAAAGAAAAATTCAACTCCCGCTTCTTCGGCTAAATCAATCATTTTTCGGTTGAGTACGCCACGGGATAAAGAGAAAATGGCCTCGCCTTCTTTACCGTAGTATTGGTAGTTTGTTTGTCCGTCTTTAAGGTGAATCGCGCGTTTGTCCACGGGAATTCCAATACTGCGAATGGCATCGTCCAAGCCAATATCTGCCAACGTCTTCCAACCGCGATCGGACATCACCAGATTGATGGAGCGTCCAGAGAATTCAACCGTACGAATGTCGGCACTACGGTCGAAAACGTGTACAGTATGGCCTTGCTTTTTTAAATAAATCGCTAGGAGTGTCCCGACTAATCCGGAACCCACCACGGCAATTCGTTGTGGCGTTTGCATGGTATGGGTAAAAATGTTAGACAAAAATACTTAATAATATCCGAACGTTACCGTAACAGAAGCGCAAAAATAAAGCAAAACTTAAAATTTGTTTAAACTTATTAATATTTAATTAAACAAATTTATCTTTGAAGAAAAAAGTAATGAAAGTCTTTACCGCTTCGGACCTTGCCGTCTTATCAAAAGTAGAACGTTTAAACCTCGTCAACAGTTGCACTGGATACAAATCGGCCAACTTGATTGGCACCCTTTCGCCGGAGGGGCATGAGAATGTGGCGGTATTTTCGAGCATCACGCATTTGGGAAGTGACCCCGCGATGTTAGGATTTATCATACGTCCCACTTCGGTGCCGCGGCATACTTATCAAAACATTAAAGCTACTGGATTGTTTACCGTAAATCATATTACGGTGGTTCAAATGGAAGCGGCGCATCAAACCTCGGCGGCCTATGATTATGGGGTTTCGGAGTTTGACATGACGGGATTGACGCCAACGTATCGCGAGGGCATTGCGGTGCCTTTTGTATCGGGATCGCCAGTGCAATTGCTTTGCCGCTATTTGAATGAATATCCGATCCATGAAAACAACACTATCCATGTCATTGCGACGATTGAAGCCATTTATGTTGAGGACAATTTAGTCACGCGCGACGGATGGTTGCAACTGGAGCGCGGAGATGTCGTGGCGATCAATGGTTTGGATGGCTATGCACGTCCCATCCTAC
>NZ_JBEILJ010000063.1:0-12221 GCF_040379285.1 Flavobacterium sp.
GGTGAAGCGAATTTTTTATCGGGAGTAAGATTTTATGTTTAAAATCTAAATTTATTGTTAAAATTCATAGCTTTGATACACTAACCTTAAAAAACGAATAAAAATGGGAATGGTATCAGAATTTAAACAATTTGCCATGAAAGGCAATGTGGTTGATTTAGCAATCGGGGTAATTATCGGTGGTGCGTTCAGTAAAATTGTAAGTTCATTCATCGACGATGTAATTACGCCTTTATTGTTGAAACCTGCTTTAGAAGCAGCAAATCTTCAAAAGATTGAAGATTTAACCATTTTGGGAGGAGTCAAATATGGGATGTTTTTATCTGCAATAATTAACTTTATAATCGTTGCTTTTGTATTATTTCTTTTAGTGAAAGGCATGAATGCCGCGAAGAAAAAAGAAGAAGCCGCTCCTGCAGCGCCTGCGGGCCCCACACAAGAGCAATTGTTAGCCGAAATTCGCGATTTATTGAAGAAGTAAACCGCTACCTATATATTCAAACTAAAGCCACTCCGATGCGGGTGGTTTTTCTTTTTTAAAATGTACCAACCGACGTAATTTCTCGTTATTTTTGCGTGACTGTTCAAGAAGCCGCTCCGTTTCTTGAATCGCAAACTACTTAAATTTCAACTTAAAACATAAAGACCATGAAAGTTGCCGTTGTTGGTGCTACCGGTATGGTAGGCGAAGTGATGCTACAAATGTTAGCCAATCGAAATTTTCCCGTAACCGAATTAATTCCCGTCGCTTCCGAGAAGTCGGTCGGAAAAGAAATCACCTGGAAAGGGAAGGGCTACACTGTAGTCGGATTGCAAACAGCAGTAGACATGCACCCTGATATCGCGTTGTTTTCCGCTGGCGGCCAAACCTCCCTTGATTGGGCACCGAAATTTGCTGAAGTGGGGACCACGGTAATCGACAACTCATCGGCTTGGCGCATGGATCCAACCAAGAAATTGGTCGTACCCGAAATCAATGCGCACGAATTGACTAAAGCCGATAAAATCATCGCTAATCCCAACTGTTCTACCATTCAAATGGTGATGGTTTTGGCTCCTTTACACAAAAAATATGGCGTAAAACGCGTGGTGGTTTCAACCTATCAATCCATCACCGGAACAGGGGTGAAAGCGGTACAACAATTGGAAAATGAATATGCCGGCGTGCAAGGGGAAATGGCCTACAAATACCAAATTCACCGCAATGCCATTCCACAGTGCGACGTGTTTGAAGACAACGGCTATACCAAAGAGGAAATGAAACTCACCCGCGAAACCAAGAAAATCATTGGTGACGACACGATTCATGTGACGGCCACCGCCATTCGTATTCCCGTAGTTGGGGGCCACAGTGAGGCGTTGAATGTAGAGTTTCATCATCCGTGTAACTTGAATGAAATCCGCGAAATCTTGCATCATACACCCGGCGTAGCTGTGCAAGACAATACCGATACCTACACCTATCCCATGCCGCTGTATGCTCATGGTAAAGATGAGGTATTTGTGGGCCGCATTCGCCAAGATGAAAGTCAACCGAATACCGTAAATATGTGGGTAGTGGCCGATAATTTACGCAAAGGAGCGGCCACCAATGCCATTCAAATTGCCGAGTATTTGGTAGCGCAAGGACTCGTATAATCCGCTTCCTACAAAATATCTTCCCGTCGGTTCTTAAAAAAATGGTAAATCGACGGGAATTTTTTTGCCGAAACTTTATCTTTGACCCATGATGAATGTTCGTCGGTTACTTTTTGGTGGTATTTTATCCCTCGCCTTTTTGGGAGTTGTCGTGTTGCAGGCGGTCCATGCGGTGGGTCATATTGCGCACGAATTTGAAACTGCGCACTGCCATCATCATTATACCCAAGGGACTACCGAGGTTTCTCACGCGCATCATGATTATGAAAAGTGTTTTCAATGTGAGTTTGCCTTTGGGGCTTACTTAAAACCCATTGCATTGGGATTCACGCTTTGGCCGGATTCCAATTTCCCCAAGGAATTATTTTCTTTCCATAGTATTTCGATTTCCGGATATTCCGGTTTTCACCCCGCCCTTCGCGCACCGCCTTTAGGATAATACATTCGTTTGTATGATCTTAATGCATTATCCATGTCAAGAATTTTTTATGTTATCTCCTTGCTGTGGGGTTTCCTATTATTTGGGCAACACACCGTAACGGGGATTGTATATGGTTCCCAACAGCAACCGCTCGAAGGCGCGCATATTCACCTTTCCGACCAGTCCGTCAATGCACTAAAAGACGGCACATTTCAATTTCGCAATGTCCCCCAAGGCAAGCACAAAGTGTTTGTTACTTATGTGGGTTACTTACGGAAGGATACGCTTGTTGTGGTAACCCAAGCACAAGATTTGGTGCTCCGCTTGCAAAAAGACCCTGTGGTATTGCAAGAAGTAGCTGTTAAAGGAAATCCTATTTCCAACAAAGGTCTTGTGGTGGAAGCCAAAGTAAAGACGGTCGAGTTACAACGAAATGCAGCGCGAAGTCTGGCTGAAGTTTTGGCTGAAATTCCCGGCGTAAGTATTTTGAGAACAGGAAGTACCATTGCAAAACCAGTCATTCAAGGATTGCACAGCAGTCGTGTTCCTGTGGTAGTCAATGGGATTCGCAGTGAAGACCAACAATGGGGGGTTGATCATGCCCCCAACTTTGATAGTAATACGGCAGGGAAAATCAGTGTAATCAAAGGGGCTGGTGCGTTGCAATATGGCGGTGATGCCATCGGGGGACTTATACTTATTGAACCCTATGTATTCGCCAAAGATACGCTTTCGGGTAGCGCTGTAGTCAGTTTGCACTCAAATGGACGCGGAGGAGCAGTCAATGCCGCTGTTCACCGTGGAAATTTTTGCGATTGGGCATGGAATGTACAAACAGGGATGAAGTATTTTGGCGATCGAGAAGCTCCCGATTATGTGCTGTCCAACTCGGGGAGCCGAGAGTATTCGTTTAGTGGTGATGTGAAACATATTGGGAAAAAAGTGGTTTGGGGTGCTGCTGCGAGTTTTTATCAATCGCAAATGGCCATTTTAACCGCTTCTCATATTGGGAACGTCACCGATTTGTACTATGCCATAACCAGCGGCCAGCCGTATTTTGTGGATGATTTTGGGTACGGAATTTCCAATCCCAAACAGGAAGTACGTCACATGCGAGGAAAATTATTTTTGAATTATACACTCTCCGATTCTGAAAGGTGGAATACCCAATATGAAATGCAATACAATCAACGCTATGAATATGATATCCGTAGGGGACAAGCCCGAAACACGCCATCGTTGGATTTGACGTTGACCACGCACACCGTATTGTCGGATTACAAAAAACAAACGGAAAAGTCGGTTTTAAAAGCGGGCTTCATAGGACAATACCAGCACAATGCAGCGAGTCCTGATACGGGCATTCGGCCTTTGATTCCCACCTATGAGAAAGTGGATTTTGGGTTGTATGGGGTATATCAATATGCTATTGCCCCAAAATGGACTGCTGAAGCGGGTATTCGGTATGATTTTTCGCAAATGATGGCCCAAAAGTTTTACCTCAAATCCCGTTGGAACGAACGCAATTACAGCCCTCAATTTGACCATTTTATTGTAGGCGACGTAGGCACGCAATGGAATACCCGTCCAGAGTTTCTTTTCCACAACCTCAGTGCTTCGGCAGGGATACGCTGGAATGCTAATGCACGTTGGGATTTTCTCCTGAGTTTGGGCCGGGCCGTACGCAATCCGAATCCTTCTGAATTGTTTAGTGATGGATTGCATCATGCTACTGGAATGATTGAATTGGGCGATTTGAATTTAACGCAGGAAAAAGCTTTAAAAACCGCTTTGGAAATCAATTATAGAAGTACTCCATTCACCCTGACAGCAACCCCATACATGAATCGTATTCAAGATTTTATGTACTTACGGCCGGTAGGTTTTGAAACCACCATTCGCGGTGCCTTTCCCGTTTGGGAATACCAACGAACTGACGCTTTGCTGTTGGGATTAGATTGGAATGCTCATGTGCGTTGGAATGCCAACTGGAGTTATGGCGTGATGGGGGCCATGATCTATGCGCAAGATCAAACGACCGATACGCCAATTATTGATATTCCACCATTAAATTTCACCCAACATATTCAGTTTGAATATCCACAATGGCATGGGTTGACTACCCAATTACGTTGTTTATGGATGACGCAGCAACACCGTTATCCCAATACGAATATTGATGCGTCAATTGTTGTCAATAATCAGTTGGTGCCTGTAACCGTTGATGTGAGTACGCCTCCGCCAGGGTATGTGTTATGGGATTGGAATGCGGCAATTACTTTGGTTGCTAAAAATAAATCGGAGTGGGTTATAGGATTCGGGGTGCAAAATATCGGAAATACCAGGTATCGTAATTATTTGAATCGGCAACGTTTTTTTGCTGATGAAATGGAAAGAAATATTCAAGTTCAATTACGTTACAATTTTTAACTTCTAACTTTAAAAAAAATGAAAAAAATGAACACTTTAGAAAAAGTACAAAAATCAATTCGTGTCCTTGCTGTAGCTACTTTAACTCTTGGAATGGTATCCTGTAGCGATGATAACAATACGCCCGTTAATGAAGAAGAGGTAATTACCACCGTAACAGTTCGCTTAACAGGAGGTGGACAAGTGATTACCTTGACTTCAAAAGATTTGGATGGAGATGGACCCAATGCCCCAGTGGTAACAGCTTCGGGGAATTTAGCACCAAACACCGCTTACACAGGAACGGTAAGTTTCTTGAACGAGACAGAAACTCCAGCGGAGGATAAAACGGCAGAAATCCAAGCAGAAGGTCTAGAACACCAAGTGTTTTTCCAACCGACAAGTGGGTTAGGAACATTTACCTACACCGATTCAGATTCTTCTGGAAGACCGATTGGCCTTTCTTTCAATTATGTATCAGGAAATGCTGGAACGGGCAATTTAACAGTGACTTTACGACACATGCCTAACAAAGCGGCGGCTGGAGTTGCGGCTGGCGATATTACCAATGCAGACGGAAGTACCGATGCACAAGTACAATATCCAATTACCATCAACTAATGGGTAAGATTCAAAAAAAAGCCTAACGATTTTAGACTGCACCCAAAAGTTTAGACAAATTTATAATTAATTTTGATAATAGTGAGCTCGATATTTTATCGGGCTCATTTTGTTTAAAAACGATTATCTCCATCCAATAAGTTGCCGATACCTCCTAAAAGGCTGCCTTCTTCACGAGAACTGCCCCCGGCTTTGGGCGCAGAGGCAATGATTCGATCGGCCAAACGGCTGAAGGGAAGTGATTGAATGTAAACCGTACCGGGTCCGCGTAGTGTAGCAAAAAAGAGTCCTTCGCCACCAAATAATGAGTTTTTGATGCCGCCGATAAATTCAATATCATAATCAACTTCTTGTGAAAACCCTACGATACAACCGGTGTCGACTTTTAGGATTTCGCCGGGTCTCAAATCCCTACGGGCTAAAGTTCCCCCAGCGTGGACAAATGCCATTCCGTCTCCTTCTAGTTTTTGCATGATGAATCCTTCTCCTCCAAAAAGACCACGGCCCAGTTTGCGCGAAAATTCAATGCCAACGGCAACTCCTTTGGCAGCGCATAAAAAGGCGTCTTTCTGACAAATAAATTTTCCGTTGTATTGTTGTAAGTCAATCGGAATAATTTTGCCTGGATAAGGCGAAGCGAAACAAACTTTGCGTTTTTCGGAATGTTGGTTCTGGTAAGCAGTCATAAACAAACTTTCGCCGGTTAAAACCCTTTTTCCCGCCGAGAGTAATTTTCCTAAGATTCCACTGGATTGTTGCGCAGATCCATCGCCAAAGATGGTTTCCATTTGGATGCCGTGGTCCATCATCATAAAACTTCCCGCTTCGGCGACCACTACTTCTTGAGGATCCAATTCTATCGCAACGTATTGCATTTCTTCACCGTAAATGGTGTAATCAATTTCATGTGCCTTCATGTTGTTTCTCTTTTTTATACCTAATAAGTGTAAATTTTTATTTAAACGTAACAATTGAGTAACTTTAAAAAAGACGCTTTTCATAAATTAACACTATAAATACAAAAAATAAATAAATAATGTTATATTTTTACCATAATGATAACCAATAAACTTGTATATTATGAATTCAATGTTTACTAAAATTGTCCGAATAATGCTGGGTCTCGTCTTGGTGGTTTTTGGACTCAACAAAGTTCTTCCATCACCTATTATTCCTTTACCACAATTGCCTGATAATGCATCATCCTTTATGACTTCCTTGGCTGCTACGGGATATGTTTTGAAAGTATTAGGGATTTTAGAAGTTTTTATTGGCGCATTACTATTGACACGAAAATGGGTTGCCTTTGCCTTAATCATGTTGGCACCAATTTCTATAAATATAGTGCTCTTTCATTTATTCTTAGATGCTTCAGGGATGCTCGTGGCTTTGGTAATTGCCGTGTTGAATAGCATTTTGATTTACAAACACTGGTCGCAATACCGATCGTTATTTTTATAAAAAAGAAAAGCGTTGTTTTATAAAATAACGCTTTTTTTTAAGGTTCCAAATAAGCGGGACGTTTCACATGCCGCATAATTCGCAGTATTTTATCTTTACGTCGTTCAATATAGCTCGAGCTATTGACGGGTTTGTATTTACGGGGATTAGGTAGAATAGCAGCAATACCGGCCGCTTCCCGTTTGGTTAACGATCGTACCGAATGGCCATACCAATACTTTGCAGCAGCTTCGGCTCCATATACACCTTCGCCCATTTCGATGCTGTTGAGGTATATTTCCATGATGCGCTTTTTGCCCCAAATCACTTCAATCAAAACGGTAAAATAGGCTTCAAAAATTTTTCGCACATAGCTTCTCCCTTGCCACAGGAACACATTTTTGGCGGTTTGTTGTGAAATGGTACTTCCCCCTTTGATGCGTCGGCCTTTTTGGTTGTTTTTAAATGCTTTTTGCATCGCGGTAAAATCAAAACCCCAATGCTCTTCAAAAGTACCGTCTTCACTGGCGATGACGGCCCGTTGTAGATTGACCGAAATGCTATCTAGCGGTACCCAATCGTGGTTGCAAATCATTTCTTTGCCTTCCCATTTGTTTTCGATAGCACGGGTGATCATTAAAGGGGTAAACGGAACGGGAACCCATTTAAATAGAATGACAGCACCTATGGATAAACCCAAAAACCAAAGGATAATTTTTCGTACTATTTTTAAGAATCGTCTCATGGTTAGATTATATCAAGTCCGCTAATTCTTTTCCAACGAAACTCCCGATGGCGATACCCATACCGCCCATTCGCACCCCGCAATAGGTGTGTTCTGATAAACGTTCAACTATGGGTTTTTTACTATTTCCAATGCCCATTATACCGCTCCATCGATGTGTAACGTTAACTTCTTTACCCGGAAGAATTATTTCTTTTAATAGCTGGTCTAAACGGTTTTGAATTTTTTCTGTGATTTCCAGCTTGGTTGTTGTTTCCCCTTCGAAATCCAAATTTCTTCCGCCGCCCAGCAGAATTCGGTTTTCAAAATTACGGAAATAATAATACCCCCTGTCCAAATGAAAGGTTCCTCGAATATCTAAGTCCAGAATGGGTTCGGTAATCAACACTTGGGCACGTGCGGGACGAACCGCATTTTGGGTTAATCCACCCGCAAAACCGTTGGTAGTGAAGAGCAATTTTTGGGTTGAAAAGCTAAGCTGCTCCAATTCAACTTGCACCTGATTGTTGCTTTCATAATGGTTTTTAACCTCCATTTGGTTGAGAATCAATATGCCCGCCGCCGCTGTTTTTTGCAACAAAGCCTGCATCATATTTCCTGTGTCGATTTGGGCTTCAAAAGGATTAAAAACAACATATTCGTGGATGCCTTTAAAGTCGAAACGATCCATTTCTCGTGCAAATACATCGGATTTAAAAAGCGGTTTTAAAAGGTCGTTGACGAAAGGAATTTTCTGCAAACATTCATGGTATAAGCTTTCATCTTCTTTTAAAAACAGTTCATACCCGCCGTGTGGCTTAAAATCTAGCGCAGTATCGCCGATGTTTTTACGCAACAGTTGTAGGCCTTCCCAACGTTTTTGGATCAATTGAATTACGTCCTCCTCTGAGTGCGTTTTCAAGTCGTCAATAACTTCCGAAATACTGCCAAAACAGGCAAACCCCGCGTTTTTAGTGCTGGCACCTTGGGGTAAAATCCCGCGTTCCAGCACAAGTATTTTAGCTTGTGGAAACCGTTCTCGTAAGCGTAAAGCGCAATGCAAACCAACAATTCCACTCCCCACGATGGTGTAATCGACATGGGTAAACCAATTTTTTAGTTCCCAAAAACTATAGGTCATCACGCTTTATTTTTTTTACGAAAATACATAGATTTTTTGTGTTGGCGGATTATTAGGAATGTATTAATAAAATAGAAAAAATGCTGTTAAATGCCTATTTTTAAGCCATGCACTTTGTCGATTTGTTAATATCTTTTGTTAATGGGGGTCGATTTCTTAACAAAAACTTAATATTTTCGACCTCATAACCTAAAAAAGCGATTGAATATGAAATACAGATTACTAACTCTTGCTCTTTTGGCCTTTACCGGTTTGGCAACGGCACAGCAAAAGGGCTCGTTTTGGAGTCCGGCCTCGCGAGGAAATACACCCTTATTGGAGAGTCGTATGCAACTTCCGGAACAAAATATGATGCACTTGCGCGTCAATGATTTTAAAGCAGCCTTACAAGCCGCGCCTCAACGTAACTTTACGGGTCGTTCGAGTGCTGTTATCGTGGAAATTCCTAGCAGCACAGGAGCTATGGAGCGTTTTCAAGTATTTGAAAACTCCAATATGGATCCCGCATTAGCAGCACAATATCCTGAAATTAAATCGTATATCGGGTATGGTGTGGATCATCCGACGTTAACGGCTTATTTCAGTGTTTCACCCCTAGGATTTAAATCAATGGTGCTTGGTGCCGATCGTAAAGCAGAGTTTATCGAACCCCTAACAGAAGATTTAAATACATATACCATTTTTCAAAAAGGTTCCTATATTGCTGCCGATACCTTCCGTTGTTTGGTGGATGACGAGCCTATGGCTCAAGTCTTGACCAACAGTATGGAGGCGCGTCCAAATGCCGACGATGGTGTATTGCGAACCTATCGCTTGGCATTATCGTGTACAGGGGAATATACCGCCTATTTTGGTGGTACCAAAGCCTTAGCGTTAGCTGCAGTTAATAACACAATGACGCGTGTTAACGGGGTTTTTGAAAACGATTTCAATGCGCGTATGGTGTTGATTGCCAATACTGACTTGGTAATTTATACCGATGCAGCAACCGATCCATATACCACAAACTACAACAGTCAATTGCAATCAACGTTAACTTCTGTGATTGGAGATGCCAATTATGATGTAGGACATTTGTTTGTGAGAGCTTCTAATAATGGTAACGCCGGGTGTATCGGTTGTATATGCGCCTCAGGAAAAGGAAGTGCTTTTACATCGAGTACGATTCCGACTGGCGACACCTTTGACATCGATTATGTAGCGCATGAAATGGGTCACCAATTTGGAGCGAATCATACCTTTTCAATGAGTAACGAAGGAACAGGAGCTAATATGGAACCCGGATCTGGATCTACCATTATGGGGTATGCAGGAATCACCAGTCAAGATGTGCAGCCGAATTCGGATGCATATTTCCATGCGTTTAGTATTCAGCAAGTGACCAACAATATTAAAGCCAAAACGTGTTCAGTAAATACGCCTACCGGAAATGCAGTACCCACTGCCAATGCCGGTTTGGATTATACGATTCCACGTAGCACGCCTTTCATGTTGACAGGAGCGGGGTCTGACAGCAATGGTGATGTAATCACTTACAATTGGGAACAGTTTGACAATGCCGCTTCTACAGCTACAGGTGCAAGTTCAGCTGCGAGTGCTACACGTACAAGTGGTCCTACGTTCCGTTCCTACAATTCTTCTACGTCTGCTGTGCGTTATTTCCCAAGAATGCAATCGATCCTAGCGGGAGCGACCACCACTGCGGGAACTGAAATTACCGTGGAGGCCCTGCCCTCTGTGGCACGTACCATGAACTTCCGTTTAACCGTTCGCGACAACCGTGTCGGTGGGGGTAACAACAACAGCGACGATATGATTGTCACAGTAAATGGTACTGCAGGTCCGTTTACAGTAACAGCACCGAACACTGCTGTGTCGTACACAGGCGGAACGTCTCAAACCATTACTTGGAATGTAGCAGGAACTACTGCCAATGGAGTGAATTGTGCCAATGTAGATATCATGCTTTCTACCAACGGTGGCTCCACATGGTCAACCTTATTAGCGGCGACCCCCAATGATGGAACGCAAGCCGTAACTATTCCGAATACACCGAGTACAACTTGTCGTATTATGGTGAAAGGAACCAACCATATTTTCTTTGATGTTTCCAATGCAAACTTCACCATTACTTCAGGTGTAGCTGATACGCAAGCACCAACAGCACCGACTTTAAGTGCTTCGGGAACAACGGGTACATCAACCAACTTGTCCTGGACAGGGGCTACCGATAACGTTGCTGTGACGGGATACGATGTGTTCCAAGGAGCTACATTATTGGGTTCTACGGCATCTACTACGTTTGCAGTAACGGGATTAACACCAGCCACCACCTATTCGTTCACAGTTCGTGCCAAAGATGCAGCAGGAAATGTTTCAGTGGCTAGTAATGCGGTTAGTGTAACTACTTCAGCACCCGATACTACTGCGCCTACGGCTCCTACCTTATCTGCGTCAGGAACAACGTCAACAAGCACCAATTTGTCATGGACTGGCGCTACCGATAACGTAGCTGTAACAGGTTATGATGTATTCCGTGGCACAACCTTAATCGGTTCAACGGCCAACACGACTTTTGCAGTAACTGGATTAACGGCTGCAACCACTTACACCTTTAACGTTCGCGCTAAAGATGCGGCAGGGAACGTTTCAGCAAACAGTAATACGGTTACGGTAACCACATTAACGGCTTCGGTAACGTATTGTGCCTCCCAAGGAAACAGTACTGCCGATGAGCGTATCGGACGTGTTCAATTGAGAACCATCAATAATGCCTCAACAGGAACGGCCGGTTATGAAGATTTTACCGCTATCTCGACCAATTTGGTTCGTGGTGTGTCCAATACGATCACCATTACTCCAACGTGGACAGCTACTCGTTACCGTGAAGGTTATGCTGTATTTATCGATTTAAATCGCGATGGTGATTTCTTGGATACTGGAGAGCGCGTATTTTCTCGTAATCCTACCAATACAACTCCAGTTTCAGGTTCGTTCACTATACCCACTACCGCTGCTTTAGGAACTACCCGTATGCGTGTTTCTATGAAGTACAATGCGGTACCCACCGCTTGTGAAATTTTCGGTTTTGGTCAAGTGGAAGATTACACCGTAAACATTACCGCTACAGCTCGAGGCGAGGAAAGCACACCAGAGTTGGCTGTTAAAGTATATCCAAACCCAGTGCGTGATGTATTGTACATTTCCGATTTAGCCCAAGAGGCTTCCTACCGCATTGTGAATGTGATGGGTCAAGAAGTGCAACGCGGTACCACGCAAGGCGAAGGTGTTGAAGTACAAAACCTTGCGCCAGGCACCTATCTTCTAGAAGTTTCTACCGCTGAAGGTTCCGCTACAAAACGATTTATCAAACAATGATATCCGTTTTTTCAATTCCAAAAAGACCACTCTTCGGAGTGGTTTTTTTATTACTTTTAAGGCGGAATCACTATTCCTATCCACTAAACGTTACGAATTATGAATAAAAAAATTGGCATTGTAATCTTAAGTCTTATGAGTGTTGCAGCAAGTGCGCAAACCCTTACTCCAGAAATGCTCTGGAAACTAGGGCGCGTTTCCGCTTTGGGTTTGACCAAAGATGGACAAACGATAGTATATAAAGTTTCAACGCCTTCTGTGGCCGAAAATAAATCGTCATCGAAATATTTCACGGTACCTGTTGCCGGGGGTACCGCTACCGAGGTTCAAAATGCAGAAGCACTGGTGGCCAACCGTAATCTATCGCCTAATGGGAAGTATTTGTTGTCTTCTCAAGAAACCAAAGTAGAAAAGGTTTTAGGAAAAGACTTTTATCCCGAACTGGAAAA
>NZ_JBEILJ010000064.1:0-12140 GCF_040379285.1 Flavobacterium sp.
ATAATCGCCACACATTCCAATAATTGCGCCTCTGTCATCACCAAAGGCGGTGCAAAACGAATAATATTTCCATGGGTGGGTTTGGCCAATAAGCCATATTCAGCCAACTTTACGCAGATATTCCAAGCCGTTTCACGTTCTTCCGTATCGTTGATTACAATGGCATTCAACAGACCTTTGCCGCGTACCAAGCGAACAATGTTACTTTGTGCCACATACTCCCCTAATTTCTCACGGAAAATCTTACCCAATCGACGGGCATTTTGCGCTAAATCTTCCTCACTAACCACCTCCAATGCCGCAATTGCAGTGGCCGCCGCTACTGGGTTTCCACCAAAGGTCGAACCATGCTGTCCTGGTCGAATAACATCCATCACTGCATGATCTGCCAAGACCGCCGAAACAGGATAAACTCCTCCTGATAATGCTTTTCCGAGAATTAAAACATCAGGGCGAACATAAGTTGCTTGGCGCTCACACTGCTTTTCACAAGTGCAATTTCCGCAAACTGCCAGCAGCGAACCCGTGCGCGCAATTCCGGTTTGCACCTCATCAGCCAAAAGAAGTACGTTATATTGAGTACACAAAGCCCTAGCTCGCGCCAAGAAATCCTCATCGGGAACATATACTCCCGCCTCGCCCTGAATGGGTTCCACTAAGAACCCTGCCACATTGGGCGAAGCCGCTAAGGCACGTTCTAAAGCATCAATATCATTGTAAGGAATCTTCACAAAACCAGTAGTATAGGGGCCGAAATTAGCGCGTGCATTCGTGTCGTTAGAAAAAGAAATAATCGTAGTGGTACGCCCGTGAAAATTTCCATCACATACAATAATTTGCGCCTCATTTTCGGCAATGCCTTTGCGTTCATAGGCCCATTTACGGCAAATCTTTAATGCGGTTTCTACTGCTTCAGCTCCCGTATTCATGGGTAAAACCTTGTCAAAACCAAAATAACGCGTGATAAACTGTTCATACACTCCCAATTTATCATTGTAAAAGGCGCGTGAAGTTAAGGTTAGTGTTTGCGCCTGATGTACCATAGCGCCTACAATTTTAGTATGGCAATGTCCCTGATTAACAGCAGAATAGGCGGAAAGAAAATCATAATATTGTTTTCCTTCAGCATCCCAAACATACACCCCTTCGCCGCGACTTAACACCACGGGAAGCGGGTGGTAATTGTGAGCGCCGTATTGATCTTCCAAGGCAATGGATTCTTGAGACCGTAATTTTTCAGTAATCATACCGGATTGTAATTTTTAAAAAGTAACTTAAGTATTCCTTCTTGCGGAGAGAAATCATCCGTTGCGTGCTACAAAACTACGGATTCTTCGTTCAACTTCATAGCGCAATTTCAAAATTCGCAATCGATTTCGAAAGCAACAAATATGAGCATAAAATGATTTTATACAATTAGTATAATTAAATAAAAATCATGTTTTTAAAATAACTAATCTAAACCTAAACATCAATTATTAATTTTCGTTTTTGTGCTGCGTCAATTGCTCTAGTAACTCGATTTGTTGACGTTGTAGAACCATTAATTCTTCGTGTTGATGCTTGAGGATATGATCCATTTTTTGATGCAACACACGAATCTCTTGCTCCGCTTTTAGATTGATAATAAAATCTTTCTTGGCCCGTTCACGATCCTTTTCCTCTAGGCGATTTTGACTCATCATGATAATGGGCGCTTGTAATGCTGCGATACACGACAAAATCAAATTGAGCAAAATAAACGGGTACGGATCAAATCCTTTATTATGAAACCAAAACACATTGGCCGTGATCCAAAGGAGTAGAAAACAAAAAAAACTAATGATGAACGTCCAACTCCCCCCAAAATCGGCTACTTTATCGGCTATCCGTTGCCCTAGGGCGCGTTGATCCTCTGTTTCATCCAATTCGATAATACTTTCAATCTCCGTATGTTTTTTCATAGCTTTGGTTGTTTACTATTCAAAGGTAAGGCTTCTAAAATGATAATTAGCTGTAGCAACGAAAAAACGTGAGGAGTTAGAATTTGCTTTACTTTTTGAATTTTCTAACCAATTAATTCCTCAAAATTATTTCGTTTCCCATGCAATCCCCTATTTTTGCGCTATGGGAAAACGTAAACAAGACCGCGTCATTTTTGAAAATATAGCCGTATTGGATGCAGGTGCCAAAGGAGTTTCGGTTGCCAAAGCACCGGATGGAAAGGTAATTTTTATTCCCAATGTGGTGCCCGGGGATATTGTGGATGTGCAAACTTTTCGCAAACGCAAAGCCTATTACGAGGGAAAAGCAATTCGCTTTCATCAGTATTCAGAGCATCGCATCGAACCGTTTTGTGCCCATTTTGGGGTTTGTGGGGGATGCAAATGGCAAAATATGAACTACAACCAACAATTGGTTTACAAACACAATGAAGTATTCAATCATTTGAAACGCATTGGAAAGATAGAATTGCCTGATTTTGAACCCATTTTAGGTTCCCAAGAACAGTTTTTTTACCGCAATAAAATGGAATTTGGGTTCTCCAATGCACGTTGGCTAACCGACACTGAAATTCAATCAGATACTAAATTTGACAATCAAAATGCACTAGGATTTCACATTCCTAAAATGTGGGATAAGATTTTAGACATTGAAAAATGTTGGTTGCAAGCCGATCCGTCGAATGCAATTCGCAACGGACTCAAAGCCTTTGCCAATGCGAACGAACTTTCTTTTTTTGATGCTCGAAATCATAACGGCCTGTTGCGAACGTTGATGATCCGTACCGCTTCGACTGGCGAAATTATGGTGGTGGTTCAATTTTTTGACGATATTCCCAAGGAACGCGAATTGGTAATGGATTATCTCGTCAACTCCTTTCCAGAGATTACGTCTTTACAATATGTCATCAACCAAAAAGCCAATGACACTTTGTACGACCAAAACATCATCCTATACAAAGGCCGCGACTATATTTTAGAAGAAATGGAAGGCTTGCATTTTAGCATCAACGCCAAGTCGTTTTACCAAACCAATGCAGCGCAAGCCTATGAATTGTATAAGATAACGCGTGAATTTGCTGGATTAACGGGACAAGAATTGGTATATGATTTGTATACTGGAACAGGAACTATTGCCCAATTTGTGTCTAAACAAGCGAAGAAAGTCATTGGCGTTGAGGCCGTGCCCGAAGCGATAGCCGATGCCAAGGAAAATGCCAAACGCAACAACATTACTAACTGCGATTTTTTTGTTGGCGACATGAAAAATATCTTTAACGCCGATTTTATAGCGCAACACGGCACTCCCGATGTGATTATCACCGACCCACCGCGCGATGGTATGCATAAAGATGTCGTAGAACAAATATTACGTATCGCCCCAAAACGTGTGGTGTACGTGAGTTGCAACTCGGCCACCCAAGCCCGCGATTTAGCCTTATTGGACGAAAAATATAAAGTCACCCGTGTGCGCCCCGTGGATATGTTTCCACAAACGCATCATGTGGAAAATGTTGTACTTTTGGAATTACGATAAATTTTATGATGCGCTACACTGTACTTTTGCTTTTACCGCTACTAATGGTCTTCTCCGGTTGTGAGAAAGACGATATTTGTAGTGACACGACGCCTACTACCCCCCGATTGGTGATTGAGTTTTATGACGTAACCGACACCCAAACTTTAAAAAACGTTACTAATTTGCGAATTACAGCAGTGGGCATGTCGGATGATATCACATTTAACAATGTTAACAAAATACAAGTGCCATTAAATCCGGGAGCGACTACTTCCACTTATGAATTTATTCAAAACGGCGCTGATACCGACACCAACAACAACAATACCGATAAGATTACCTTCAATTACACCCATAGCACTATTTATGTCTCACGTGCTTGCGGTCACAAAATGAATTTTCAACTCAATACCCCCGATGGTGTTGTTTTAGAGGACAATACCCCAACAGATGGTTTGTGGATAAGTAATCCCACCGTAGTTCAATCGAATATTATCAATGAAAATGAAGTCCATCTTAAGCTTTACTTTTAGTCTTTTATTTGGGGGTATGATGGCCTGGGGACAAACCGCAACCCCTGTAGTCAAAGATAGTATTCCCGTCAAAAAAGACACCGTTGTCCCCAAAAAAGACAAATACGGGTTGCGAGTCGGTGTGGACTTATTCAAACTGTCGCGTTCGTTTTATGACTCCAATTATCGAGGGTTGGAACTCACCGGGGATTTTCGTTTAACACGGAAGCATTACCTCGCTGTAGAACTCGGGAATGAAAAGAAAACCGTTCAAGAAGATCATTTTAATTTCACGACCAACGGAAGTTTTATTCGCATAGGTTTTGATTACAACAGTTACGAAAACTGGACCGGCATGAATAACCAAGTATATACAGGTTTACGCTACGGTTTTAGTACTTTTAGTCAAACACTAAACACCTACTCGATTTATTATCCCAACAGCACATTCCCCTCACCTTTGATTACGCCCAATACCGAATTTTCGGGTCTCACTGCCCATTGGGCCGAAGTTGTGGCAGGGGTAAAAGCCGAACTCTTCTCCAATTTTTTCATGGGATTTAGTTTTCGACTTAATTATTTGATTTCAGAAAAAACGCCCGAAACTTTTGCCAATTTGTATATTCCTGGGTTTAATCGAACCTACGAGGGTCGCTTTGGCGTTGGATTCAACTATACGGTTTCCTACTTAGTTCCGTTATTTAAGATCACCGTAAAAGATGCCGCGACACTAGAAAAGGAACGCAAAGCCAAGGAAGCGGCAAAAGCCAAAAAAATGGAAGCCAAGTTAGCGCGCGAGGCCAAAAAGAAACGGTAAGTCAACCCACTTTCTTCACCCCTTTTAAAAACAACCAACTCATAAAGATTTGTTCGCCTTGTGCTGTTTTTATAGCTTGAAACTTGGGCGACAACAATAAGGTAATTACAAAGGCTGCGACCGAAATCCAAATGCCTTGGTACCAAAAATAGGTCGATACCAAATACCGCGCACCCAAGAAAAATAGTGCAAATACGACAAAATTATAGAGTAAAGCTTTTGTTTTTTTTGACATCATTTATTGATTTTTAAATTTAGCTTTGCGACTGCCTGCATACAATTCATATTTTACCAAACGCGATTCCAAACTTCCGTTGAATAATTTTATTTTCTTAGAAGGTTTGAGTCCAACGAACTTTAAGGCTTCTAAATTGGCTGTTATAAACCAAGCTTCAGTTCCTGGATAACTTTGTTTTAAGGTATCGCCCAATTCCCGATAAAAGCGCTCCAAATCGATTTCCAAACGTTCACCATACGGTGGATTGAAAACGAGTTGCAGCGGCCCTTGCGTTTCTTTTTCAGAATCAAAAAAATTGGCTTGCGTTACCGAAATATAGTCCTCCAAATTGGCATTCTGAATATTCTCACGGGCTTTGGCAACCGCACTTGGTGCTTTGTCTAAGCCTTTTAAGGTATAAGGAAAATCACGCGTTTTTTTCATCAAACTGTCGATGATCGTATCAAACAAGTCGTTATCCCAATCGGTCCATTTTTCAAAAGCAAATTCTTTCCGATTGATATTGGCAGGAATATTACAAGCAATCATCGCTGCTTCAATTAATAGGGTACCCGATCCGCACATGGGATCCATAAAGTCCGATTGCCCTTTCCAGCCCGATAACAACAACATGCCGGCCGCTAAAACTTCGTTAATTGGAGCAATATTGGTGATTTTTCGATACCCGCGATGGTGCAGCGAAGCCCCTGAAGTATCCAAAGCCAACGAAACTTGTTCGCGATCAATATGTACATTAATGCGTAAATCGGGATGGTCTTTATCGATACTGGGACGAATTCCATGGTTTTGGCGAAACTGATCCACTATGGCATCTTTGGTTTTTAAGGCAACAAACTGGGAGTGCTTAAAATTTTCCGAATGCAAGGTAACATCGACCACAAAAGTTTGATGCGGATTCAAATACTGACTCCAATCGATGGTTTGAATTCCTTGGTATAAGGCATTGTCATTGAAGGCACGAAATTGATAAATGGGTTTTAAAACCTTTAGCGCGGTTCGCAAGGCCAAATTGGCTTTATACATAAACCCCTTATCACCAACAAATCGAACGGCTCGGGTTCCCATGTGCACGTCTTGGGCGCCGAGGTCGCGCAATTCTTTGGCTAAAATTTCTTCAAACCCAAAGAGGGTTTTGGCAATCATTTGAAAATTTTCCATAAACAAGGAATAACAGTTCAGCAGGTGAAAAATGAAGGGAACACCTTCGAAAACTCCCACCAAAAATCCAATTTAATGGATAGTAATGCGCAAAAATACACTAAATTTGCGCGTTGAAATTGATTTGAAGCGAATAAATGTCTGAATTGAACTCCTCAACCACGGCCCTATCAGCCGAACAATGGTACACCTCTTGGTTTGATACCCCGTATTACCATATTTTGTATAAAGAACGAAATTATCGGGAAGCGCAACTCTTTATGGATAATTTGACGCAGTACCTCAACTTGCCTGAAAAAGCCAAAGTTTTGGACCTAGCATGTGGTCGCGGGAGACACTCTATCTATTTAAGTCAGTTGGGATATGATGTCACCGGCGTTGATTTATCGCCTAATAGTATTCAAGAGGCTTCCAAAAATGCGAATAAAAATTTGCGTTTTGAAGTTCACGACATGCGTCTACCCTTTCCGGCCCAATTTGATGCTGTTTTCAATTTATTTACCAGTTTTGGCTATTTTGAAGAGGATGAGGATAATTTTAAAACCTTGCAAGCCATTCATGATAGTTTAAGCGAATATGGCTTTGGGGTGATTGATTTTATGAATGTGGATTATGTATTACACGATTTGGTGCCTGAAGAAAGCAAAACAGTGGACGGCATTACGTTTCACATTAAACGCTACACCGATGCAAAATACATCATCAAAGAAATTCGTTTCGTTGATCAAGGACAGGATTTTTGTTACTACGAAAAAGTTCGAATGCTGTCGTTGGAAGACTTTCAATCGATGATGGAACGGGCTGGTATTTACCTTTTGGATATTTTTGGCGACTATAAATTGAAGAAATATTATAAAAAAACAAGTGAGAGGCTAATTATGGTATTTAAGTAGAGAAACAAGAGAAAAGAAGCAAGAGAAAAGAATGAGTTAGAAACAATCAACCATTATACCCCAATTACACTTCTTAAACCTTTTAAACTCTTAAACTAACCTGAAACCTGACACGAGGCTTTAGCCGACTGATGTAGCGAAGCGAAATAAACCTGAAACCTGAAACTTGAAACTTGAAACTTGAATCCCAACCCATGAACTATATCCTTCCCTTACTTTCTGTGCTTCTTGGTTTTGGTGTGGCACTTTGGTGGCAACCGCAAGGGAAAAAGAATTTAAAACTACTCTTGGCGTTCAGTGGATCGTTTTTACTCTCGCTTACGGTTATCAATTTATTGCCTGAAGTCTACGCTGATGGTGCACAATTCCATACGGGAGTTTTCATCATGGTAGGGATTGTTTTTCAGATTTTTCTAGAATTTTTTTCCAAAGGGGCCGAGCACGGCCATGTGCATGGACACGAGAAATTTCAAATCATGCCTTGGTCTTTATTTATCAGTTTGTGTTTACACGCTTTGTTGGAAGGATTCCCCGTGGGACACCACCAACATTTGGCTTTTGGAATCGCTATACATCATTTCCCGATTGCGATGATATTGACCTTATTTTTCCTCAAAGCAGGCATGTCCAAAAAACTTCTATTGCTCTTCATGGTTGGTTTTGCCCTTATGACGCCTTTGGGGACCGTTTTGGCTGATTCTGCCCCCGTTGTGAAAGGGTATTACCAGGAAATTACTGCGGTTGTTATTGGCATTCTCTTTCATATTTCTTCAACCATCATTTTTGAGAGTAGTGAAGGACATAAATTCAACATAGCCAAAATCACGGTTATCATTTTTGGAGTAATCATGGCCTCGCTGTTGTAATTTTTGATAAAACTTTAGCGAAAGGTCATCGTGAGGTTTAGCTGAGAATGTGTACCTTTATTCCATCGAAAAACACAAAAATCATGGGATTATTTTCAGCCTTAATGGGCAACGCTGGACAAGTTAGTCTGGAAAGTTTGCAAAACGAATATGGAAAATTATTGATCGAAGGCGAAACGATTGAAATCGGATTCAAACTGATTCGCGACACGTTTTTATTTACCAACAAACGCATTCTTCTTGTAGAAAAACAAGGGATTACTGGCAGTAAAGTCGAATACAAATCGATTCCCTACAAAAGCATCACCCGTTTTAGTGTGGAAAGTGCCGGCACGTTGGACTTAGATGCTGAATTGAAAATATGGGTTTCCAGCGAAGCCAATGCGAGTATCGTTAAACAATTCAACAAATCGGTGAATGTATACGATGTGCAAAAAATCATTACCTATTACACCTGTAAATAGTTATGACTTTTACAAAAACCACTGAACAGTCCTCAAAATATGAGCATTTGGAACAGATGTCGGTTCACGAATTACTAACCCACATCAACAACGAAGACCAAACGGTTCCTTTGGCAGTTGAAAAAGCCTTGCCACAAATCGAAGCGCTCGTTAATGCTACAGTCAACGCCCTAAAAGAAGGCGGACGGTTGTTTTATATTGGTGCGGGAACATCAGGCCGTTTGGGTATTGTGGATGCGTCTGAATGCCCGCCTACTTTTGGTGTACCGCACGAATTGGTCAACGGAATCATTGCCGGAGGCGACCAAGCCATTCGGCGCGCGGTTGAAAATGCCGAGGACAGCACCACACAAGCCTGGCTCGATTTGAAAGCGGCGGGAATAACTGCGGGCGATGTCGTAGTGGGTATCGCTGCCTCGGGCACTACACCTTATGTTATTTCGGGCTTGGAAGCCTGCCACAAAAATAGTATTGTCACGGGCAGTATCACCTGCAATGCTGGAAGTCCGCTGGCTTTGGTAGCGCAATTCCCGGTTGAAGTGGTGGTCGGACCCGAATTTGTCACCGGAAGCAGTCGCATGAAAGCCGGAACTGCCCAAAAATTAGTCCTCAACATGCTCTCTACCGCCACCATGATTCAGTTGGGACGCGTCAAAGGCAACAAAATGGTCGACATGCAATTGAGCAACGCCAAACTCGTTGACCGCGGCACCCGCATGATCATGGACGAAATTGGCGTCGATTATGAAACCGCAAACCACTTGCTGTTAACCCACGGCAGCGTGCGAAAGGCTGTTGAAAATTTTAAATTTTAAATTATAAATGTTGGGTTCCATAACTCATAATTCATAACTCATAATTCATAACTCATAACTCATAACTTTTAAAAATGAGTACCAACAAAACTCTCTTAGCCAAAGGCATCAAATTCCTATTTGGGGCGGTGCCACTCATGTTCATCGGTCCGAGTGTGATGTACAATGCCTTTATGAACAAACACACGAATTGGCATTATTTGGTATTGGCCATCGGGTGTGGAATATGCATCACTTCGGTGGTGCTGGCGTTTAAAGGATTACAAACGATGATGAAAGCGCTTTTCGATGGCAATCCCTAACCCCTAGCCCTGATGGGAGCGGCATCCTCACGGAGTTTACGAAGTGAGATACAGCGAACAGCAGGAATAGCTCCAAAAAAATTATGTGAAAAAATAATATGAAAAAAATAACTAGTCTCTTTTTAGTTCTTCTCACCGTTTCGGCCTGTCAAAAAATGCCGGAATGCAATTGTACTGATTTTAAAACCGGTACCTTCGAATTTGTACAAACCATCAACGGGAAGCAAGACACTACCCGCTTTGTGCGCACTGCCGACGAGCAAATCGAAACCTATCAAGGGCGAACGGACACCGCCAACGTGCGCTGGGTCAACGATTGCGAACTCATTATTCAGAAAAAAAATCCGCGCAACCGCGAAGAGAAAAAAGCCATCAGCATGAAAATTGTCGAAACCAAAGACAATCAATACCTTATGGAATATTCTTTCGTGGGCGATGTCAATAAACAACTCGGAACCGTAACAAAACGCGATTGATTTGCGTACTATCGACTGAAAACCTAAACCTAACCTTACATGGAAATTTTATTCTCGTCCAATGCGCTGATTGCGTTATTGACCCTTACGTTTTTGGAGATTATTCTCGGTATCGATAACATTGTCTTTTTATCGATTGTTTCAGGAAAACTCAAAGCCGAAGACCAACCCAAAGCGCGCCGCATCGGATTAATTTTGGCGATGGCCTTTCGTATCGTACTCCTTTTCGGCATCACTTGGGTCATGAGTTTGAAAGCCAGTATCTTTGATTTCGACTGGGACTTTCTTTCGGGTCAGGTAACCGGACAAAGTTTGATCATTTTTGCTGGAGGTCTTTTTCTTTTGTACAAATCGGTGACCGAAATTCACCACAAACTCGAAGGTGAAGAGGATAGCGAAAGCGGCAAAGCTTCCACCTCCTTGTCGGGTGCCATCCTTCAAATTGCGCTCTTAAATATCGTATTTTCATTCGACAGTATTCTTACGGCTGTCGGTTTGGTAAGTAGCGAGCCCGCCCCCAAAGGGTTTGGCGAAGCGGCTTTGATTATAATGATTCTCTCCGTAGTGATTTCGATAATTATCATGATGATTTTCGCCGGACCCGTATCAAAGTTCGTCAACGAGCATCCTACGATTCAAATTCTGGGCTTATCGTTTCTCATCTTAATTGGTGTCATGTTGCTCGCCGAAGGGTCGCACCTCGCGCATTTCACCTTCTTTGGCCACAACGAAGTCCACAGCATTCCCAAAGGGTATTTGTACTTCGCGATTTTCTTCTCACTATTCGTGGAGTTTTTGAACATGAAAATGAAAAAATCGAGTAAGAAACCCGTACAATTACGCAACAATACCATCTACGACGAAAAACTGAAAGATACCGATATTACCAATTAAAAAGTAAAGCACCTTTCGAGGTGCTTTTTTTTGGGCGTTGCGGTTCCCGCCGGGCTGTACGCGGTACCGACCTTGCCTCACGGCTGCGGCAGGGTACCTTGCTCCCATCCCTAACGCGGGGGAAGTGCAAGAATCAAATTCTATTGGAAATATCCATCCTTTCGTGCAAAACACGGAGGACCTCGACACAACCATCATTGGCTATGCGATATATAATCAAATGGGATTTCACCTTGTATTGTCGATAACCGGGTTTTATAAATCCGATGTCTTTACCGCAATCAACATCGCTAACAATAGACTTGATTTCTTGATACAGCAAACGGTAATAGTGATTGGCTTGATTTAGTGACCAATTTTCAAAAGTATACAGCCAAATAATATCGATATCTTCCCGTGCTTTTGCACTGATCCTAAAGGCGACTTTCATCGAAGCTTCTTCTGTAGTTTGGCCAAATGAGCTTCTGGATCAAAATCAGTTATCATTTCACTGGCTTCACCTAATTCAATTTCTGATCGTAATTTTTTAATTTTTTGTTCTTCCACTTCGAGCAATCGCAAGGCCGAACGTACCACTTCACTCACCGAACTGTAGCGTCCAGAAGCAATCTCCTCATTGACAAAATTCTCAAAATAATCGCCTAATAATATGGAGGTGTTTTTTGCCATAGCGTTTCTTTTTACCAAATATACCAAAAATTGGTATGTTATCTATGAACAAATTACCTTTTGATAAGCATTAAATGTTTTACCCATAAAAAAACCTGCTCTTTCGAACAGGTTTTCCTTTTTATTCTAAGGCCAACGTAATTTGACCGTCGTCATCCAATTCGGTGGGAATATCCGGGTTCTCGCCTTCTTCTCCTTCCGTTGCTGCCATTACTTCCGGTTCTTCTTCGGGTTCTTCATACGGCAACGGATCCAATAGATTCACTTGTTTCAGTTTATCGGCCGTCAATTGGTTGCCGAGCGCTTTTATCCCTTTTACGGCTATAAATTGCTCCAAATCAACCACCTGATTTTCCTTTTGTACGCCTTTCACTTTGGCATAAATCACCTCAGCTACAGGACGCCAATCGGTAGAGACAATTTCCAATTGCGATTTCTCGTGTTCCGAAATAAATGTTTCCTCTTTATTTTCATTCTCCACCAAGAAACGCTTGACAAAATAGCGTTCTTTTTCACCATCGTAATAAATACAAGA
>NZ_JBEILJ010000065.1:0-12066 GCF_040379285.1 Flavobacterium sp.
GGGAGCCAATCGATGCGGCATTTCAAGAAAAATAGTTATTTTTAAAACCTATAATTTAAAATTTAATCAACAAAAAAACAAAAATTATGGATTCACAAAAAGTAGACATGTTCATGATGATGAACTCAAAATATTTTGAAGCACATCATTTACCCGCTATTCGCGAGCGTTTGTTAAGTTTGGATGAAGCTAAATGGGGAATGGTACAAACTGCTCAGTTCAAAGAACCAAGTACAGCATTAATTATTTCAATTTTTGCTGGAGCTTTTGGTATAGATAGATTTTATATAGGAGACACTGGTTTAGGGATTGCAAAATTACTAACTTGTGGTGGGGTAGGGATTTGGAAAATTGTTGATTGGTTCTTAATTATGGGAGCTACTCGTGAGAAAAACATGGAAAATTTCCAAAACGCGATTTACTAATACGTACTGAAAAGTTATGACCCGAAACCGGCTATACACTTGGGTGTTACTGCTCTCCGTTTCGGGTTTTTTGTATCTAGTTTACGCACTTTTTGGCCCTTCGGATGCCCCCATTCATGTTTGTATTTTTAAAAACGTGACCGGCTATCCGTGTCCCTCTTGTGGGACTACGCGGTCATTAATTGCGCTGTTTCACGGTAATTTCACGGAAGCGATTTACAATAATCCCTTGGGCTATGTGATGGCTTTGGTTATCCTTACCGTTCCTCTTTGGGTGCTCCGTGATGTGTTCACTCAAAAAGCTGATTTTTTTATTTTTTATGGCAAAATAGAAGCTTTTTTTACCCAGCGTATTCCTATGCTCTTGGGGATTGGCTTAATTTTTGCCTTGTGGATGTGGAATATTTATAAAGCATTATGATACAAACCGTTCAATTTCCCTACAAACCTTCTGAGCACGAGGCTGAAAAGGCTTCCAACAGTTATTTGATGTCTCTGGTTGCTTTGGTCGCCGGACTACCGCTGCCCATCATCAATTTAATTGCCACATTTTTCTTTTACATTGCCAATCGAAAAGGCACTTATTATGTGCGTTGGCATTGCACGCAGGCGTTATTTTCGCAAGCGGCGTTATTGTGTATGAATAGTTTTGGATTCTGGTGGACCATCGATATTATTTTTTATAATCATCCGGTGAGTAGTACCTATTTTGCCTATTTATTTACGGTAATTATTTTCAATATCACCGAGTTTATTTCAACCATTTATTTGGCGGTCAACACCCGAAAAGGAAGGCATATCGAATTGTGGTTTTTTGGCCCTTTAACCAATTTAATCTGTAAACCCGATGGCACAAAATAAAGTTATTTTACAAGGCGTTGTTTTACTCGCACTCTTTTTTGGTCTCTTTTTTGGCTTGCGTCAAATCGATTTTGTCAAGGTTTTTAATATTCGACAAACGCAATTGAATACCGCGTCAAAGTTGGGAGACTTACTTTGGGAACAAGTCGAAGAAACCGAAATCATCATTCATAACGATACACTTCAAAAGACCCTGGATTCATTGATGCAACCTTTATTGGAAGCCAACGATATACCCAAGGATTCCATTCGTTTGCATTTGATTGAAAACGATGCTGTAAATGCATTTGCCATGCCCAACAACCATTTGGTGGTGTATACGGGTTTAATTAAAGCCTGTACCAAACAAGAGTCGGTGCAAGGCGTATTGGCGCACGAAGTGGCACACATTCGCAAGAATCATGTGATGCAAAAGTTGTCGAAAGAAATCGGATTGAGTGTATTGCTTGGTGCCACAGGAAATAATGGCGCGCTCATTCGTGAAATTATCAAAACCTTGTCCTCCACGGCCTATGATCGCGCTCTAGAAAAAGAAGCCGATTTGACCGCCGTAGATTATATGATGAAGGCAAAGATTAATCCGCAACCTTTGGCTGATTTTATGTACCAGTTAGCCCAAGAACGCGCTCTTCACGACGGTTTTGGTTGGATTTCAACCCACCCCGAGTCGGAAGATCGTGCCGCTTACATCCTCGATTATGTGAAAGGAAAAAAACTAGGCAATCGCCAGGTGCTTAAGCCCAACGATTGGGAAGCATTCAAACGACAAATCGAAGAAAATCATTAAAAAAATACCTGACTTTTTTGGTCAGGTATTTTTGTATTTAAGGCGCGGGATTCGGATGCCGTTCTTGAATTTTTTCAATTTCACGGCATAGTTCTTTCGACAACACCACCGAAAAAGCCGCGAGGTTTTCTTCCAACTGACGGACACTTGTAGCACCGATAATGGTTGAGGTTACAAACTGTTGTTGATGCGTAAAAGCGAGTGCCATTTGTGTGAGTGTTAACCCATGTTTTTCGGCCAACTCTTTGTACAAACGCGTAGCTGTAAAGCAATTTTCGTTGGTATATCGTGTAAAATTTGGAAACAATTTCATCCGCGATTGGTCGGGATAACCGTCAAGGTATTTGCCCGTTAGAAATCCGAAGGCCAACGGAGAATACGCCAACAAGCCGACTCCTTCTCGGTAGCATAATTCGCTCAACCCCACTTCATACAGGCGATTGAGTAACGAATAGGGATTTTGAATGGTGACAATGCGTGGCAATCCATGGCGCTCACTTTCTTGCAAAAAGCGAACGACGCCAAAAGGATTTTCATTCGAAACACCAATATGTTTGATTTTACCATCTTTGATCAGACCGTCAAAAACCTGTAGGACTTCTAGCGTACTGTCGTGCCATTGGGTATCAAATTCGGTCAATCCCCGTTTGCCAAACATATTCATAATCCGCTCAGGCCAATGCAATTGATACAGGTCAATGTAGTCGGTTTGTAGGTTTTTCAAACTTAACTCTACCGCTTCGTGCAGACTCTTTTTGGAAAAATCCAAGGGTTGACGAATGTATTCCATCCCACGATTGGGTCCGGCAATTTTAGTGGCAAGGACCAACTTTTCGCGTTCACTCGCTCCAATTTTCTTAATCCATGTCCCAATAAATCGTTCCGTACTGCCAAAAATTTGCGCATTTCCACCGATAGGATACATTTCGGCTGTATCGATAAAATTAATCCCGTGTGCGATGGCGCAATCCAGCTGACTGTGGGCTTCGGCTTCGGTATTTTGATTGCCAAATGTCATGGTGCCGAGGCAAACGGTACTCAATTCCAGCTTGGTATGGGGTAGATGGGTGTAGGTCATCATGGAAATTATAATTCTTCCAACATTTTGGAGATTTCATCCAATTTTGGTGTCAGGATAATTTCAATACGTCGGTTTTTCGCTTTTCCTTCAGCGGTGGTATTGGGTTGCAAAGGCGCGTATTCCCCACGTCCAGCAGCGGTTAAGTTTTGACGGTTGATGTCTTTATTTTCCGAAAGAATATTGACAATCGCGGTGGCACGTTTGGTCGATAAGTCCCAATTGCTTTCGATCCCGCCACCAATGTTTCCTAAGATTTTATCATCATCGGTATGCCCTTCAATCAACACCGAAATTTCGGGGTTTTGCGCCAAAACTTTACCCAATTCGACTACGGCTTTTTTTCCTTCAATACCTACAGCCCAGCTTCCGGTTTGGAACAACAATTTGTTTTCCATCGAAACGTATACTTTTCCGTTTTTCTGTTCAATAGTCAATCCTTTTCCTTCAAAAGCATTTAAGGCACGGGAAAGGTTGTCTTTCAGGCGTTTCATATTGGCATCTTTAGCCGCAATGTAAGCCTCCAATTCGTTGAGTCGTTTGGAGCTGGCTTCCAATTCGCCACGTAATTTGTTCAAACGTTCTTGCTCGGCAGCCATGGCTTTTTCTTTAGCCTCCAATTGCGCCAACAGCTCTCGGTTTTTATTGATGTTGTTACTCAGGGCTTCGTTGCTGTCTTTTTCCAAGGCCGAATAAGCTGCTTGTAAATTCTTTAGGCTTTTTTCAGAAGCACTGAGTTCGGTTTGAAGTTTATCGCGATCCGCTTTCAGTTTGTCATACTCTGCTTTCAGTTTGGCCGCATCGGTTTCTAATTGCCCTTTTGCTTTTTGTAACTTTTCATTTTCATCTGAAATCTGGCGATTTTCTTTTTTCAAATCGGCGTATTTGCTCTCCAATTCGTTATAAATTTTCTTAGAGACACAAGAGGTAGTTAAGGCCACCAAGGTAAAACCTAAAAACACTTTTTTTATCATAATCATTTATTTATGGGGTTTGTTTGTGTTCAATTTCGACAACAATAGGGCAGTGGTCTGAATGTTTCGCTTCGGGTAAAATAACAGCCCGTTGCAAGCGGTCACGCAACGATTCACTGACCAAGTTGTAATCAATGCGCCACCCTTTATTGTTATTGCGAGCATTGGCGCGGTAACTCCACCAACTGTATTGATGAGGTTCTTTATTGAAATGACGGAAACTATCGATAAATCCCGACTTCATAAAGGCATCCAACCATGCGCGTTCTTCGGGTAAAAATCCAGAAACCGTGGCATTGCGAATCGGATCATGGATATCGATGGCTTGGTGACAAATGTTGTAATCACCACCAATGACCAAGTTCGGAACGGTTTGTTTAAGTGTATTGATGTAGTCTTGAAAATCGTCCATGTATTTGAACTTGTGGTCCAAGCGTTCGCTATTGGTTCCCGAGGGCAGATATAAACTCATCACCGAAAGGCCGCCAAAATCGGCACGAAGGTTACGTCCCTCAAAATCCATATGAGCAATGCCTGTACCATAAACTACATTGTCGGGTTTAATTTTGGATAAAATCGCTACTCCACTGTAGCCTTTTTTTTCTGCTGGAAAATAATATTGATACGGATAACCTGCTGCTGTAATGGCATCGGTTGGAATTTGATTCTCAGTAGCTTTAATCTCCTGAAGGCAAATTACATCAGGGTTGGCGTGTTGCAACCAATCAAGAAATCCTTTGGTGATGGCCGCTCGAATTCCATTGACATTGTAAGAGATAATTTTCATGAATGGGTCAAAAATCGTTTAGGAAATTCGTTCCTATTGTACGTTGTTCAAAAATAGGCAATTCAAGGAAACTCTTTGAGCGATGTGGAAAAATTATAATAAATGTTTAACCTTTTTGGGGAAAAGGGGATTTTTTAAAATAGGGATTCCGAAGAATTGTTATCTTTGTTTTTTTACAAAACAGATACAATAAAGCAACTCCATGGGTTTAGTTACAGCGAAAGAAGTAGCCAAAGCAATTAATGCCGACAAATACGGAGTATTGGGGACATTTGCAGGATGGTTGTTGATGAAAGTTTTGAAAATTTCTACACTGAATAAAATCTACGATCGCAATAAACATCTAAGTGAACTTGATTTTTTAAATGCTATTTTGGATGAGTTTGAAATCAAATTTGAAATTCCCGAAGAAGATTTAAAGCGATTACCCAAAGACGGCGCTTACATTACCATTTCCAACCATCCACTAGGAGGAATTGACGGTATATTGTTGTTGAAACTCATGCTGGAGCGGGAACCCAATTTCAAAATCATAGCCAACTTTTTATTGCACCGTATCGAACCGATGAAACCGTATATCATGCCGGTAAATCCGTTTGAGAATCATAAAGATGCCAAGTCGAGCGTGGTGGGAATCAAAGAAACATTACGCCATTTAAGCGATGGAAAACCTTTAGGAATGTTCCCCGCGGGTGAAGTTTCTACCTACAAAGACGGGAAATTGGTGGTCGATAAAGAATGGGAGGACGGTGCGATTAAAGTCATCCGAAAAGCCCAAGTACCTGTTGTTCCTATTTATTTTCACGCTCAAAATAGTAAGCTGTTCTATTTGCTTTCCAAAATTAGCGACACTTTACGAACGGCCAAATTGCCTTCGGAACTGCTGACACAAAAAGGGCGAGTGATTAAAGTGCGTATCGGAAAGCCTATACCTGTAGCCGAACAAAACGAGCATGGTAGCCTAGAGGAGTACTCCGAGTTTTTACGGCGAAAAACCTACATGTTGGCCAACTCATTTGACGACGAAAGTAAATTTCAGGCGTTAAATAGTTCAAAGCCAGCTAAAAATGTCAAGCAAATTGCACATCCCGCTAATCATGACAAAATATTAGCAGAAATTGATGAAGTCCGCAAGGGCGATTACCGTTTGCTGCAAAGTAAAAATTATGAAGTCTTTTTGGTCTCGGCCGACAAGATTCCCAATATTCTTCATGAAATCGGTCGCCTTCGGGAAATTACGTTTAGGGAAGTAGGAGAGGGCACGAATGAATCCTTGGACTTGGATAAATTTGACAAGTACTACCAGCATATGTTCTTGTGGGATGAAGAAACCCAACGCATAGCTGGAGCATATCGTATGGGATTGGGAAGTGAAATTTTTCCGCAATACGGTATCGATGGGTTTTACTTAAACGATTTGTTTCGCTTTGAACCCGAATTGTATCCCATGATGGCCCAATCAATCGAGATGGGCCGAGCGTTTATTATCAGAGAGTACCAACAAAAGCCTATGCCGTTATTTTTGTTGTGGAAAGGGATTGTGCACACTACCTTGCGTCACCCCGAGCACAAATATTTGATTGGCGGAGTGAGTATCAGCAATCAGTTTACCGAATTCTCAAAGTCGTTGATGATTGAGTTTATGAAGTCGCATTACTATGATCCGTATGTGGCGCAATACATTCATCCCAAGATGGAGTATAAGGTAAAATTGAAAGATGCCGACAAGGATTTTGTTTTCAATGAAGCCGAAGCCGATTTGAATAAATTTGATAAAATTATTGATGAAATCGAACCCGGGAATCTGCGTTTACCCGTTTTAATAAAAAAGTATATTAAACAAAATGCACGCGTGATTGCGTTTAATGTTGACCCATTGTTTAATAACGCTGTCGATGGGTTGATGTATATCCGCATCGCCGATTTACCAGAAAGTACGGTGAAACCCGTGATGGAGGAATTCCAAGCGGAACTTGAACGAAAAATGGGGGAACGATAATCCTCAAAGAGAATAAAAAAAGCCCTTTCAACAAGGGCTTTTTGATTTTTATTCACGAATGATTTTCTCCGTATACCTTAGGCCGTCTTTTTCCAATTGCAAGAAATAGAGCCCAGGCGTTAAACTGTTCATGTCGATGGTTTGCAACGTGCTTTGCTCAGGTTGAATCGTTTGTATAATTTTCCCAGAAACATCCAAAAGCGACAAGGCTTGAATAGCATATTGTTTTGGGTTGTTTAAAACAACTATTCCATTTGAAGGATTAGGCGCCAAAGAAAGACCCAAAGCAGCAAAAGTCTGTGAACCCAATGAGGTGTCAGTAATGCGGAACAACGACGATCCTCCCGTGATATACAATTCGCCATTTACATCTTCACCAAATGAAGTAAAGAAGTTATTGCCATTAAAATAGGGTGTATAGGTAATCGCACCCGAAGCTATATTGAGAATCCCCATACGATTTTGGCATAAATCGGCAAAATAATATTTATTCAACATGTTAGGATATAAGGTTCCTGTGTAAACATATCCTCCTGTTATCGAACAACCACCTGTAGCGGCGTGACTGTATTCTGCAAAAGGTGCAATCATTCCCGAAGTATTCGCACAGGTAGCAAATACAGAAGTTCCTTCAAAGCATTTCCAACCAAAATTTAAACCTGTATTGGGTAAAGGGGCTTGAACCCGATTGATTTCTTCCATAACATCTTGACCCACATCGGCAATCCATAAATCACCGGTTAATCTGTTGAAAGTGAATTTCCAAGGATTGCGTAACCCCACCGCCCAGATTTCTTGTTTACCACTTTGATTAACATACGGATTTGTGGGTGGAAAGCCATAATTGAGTGACCCTGCCATAGTATTGACATCTAAGCGCAGCATTTTCCCTAGATATACACGGGAAGGATTGGACGCATTAACCGTCATGTTTTGCGCATAATTTTGCGGATCACCACCGCTACCGCCGTCACCCATACCGATGTATAAGTAGCCATCGGGTCCAAATTTCAAAGTTCCTCCATTGTGATTGTTGTACGGTTGATCGATGGTCATTAAGATAGTCCCTGTAGGATTGGCCACATTGGGGTCGGTACTACTCACGGTGTAGCGCGCAATCACAGTATCTCCAGAAAGATTGGTATAATTCACAAAAAACTGACCGTTGGTTGCATAGTTGGGGTGAAAAGCGAGACCGAGTAAACCTTGTTCGCCCGAACTAGTAGTTAGGGACGAAATGTTTAAAAAAGGAGGAGTCAAAAGGGCATTGTTTTGGATAATCCGAATTAAGCCTCCTTGTTGGACTACAAATAATCGGTTATCGCCACAATGAGTAATTTCAACGGCATTACTTAGTCCAGTGACCACGGTTTGTAAGGCAATAGTCTGTGCTGAGGTGATAAATCCCAAACCCATCAGTAGTGAAAATAGTATTTTTTTCATGGATTAATTTATTTGCCGAAAGATACAAAAAAATGATAAGGGTTTGATTGTCAATAAAAAATCCCGAGTTTCCCCGAGATTCTTGGCATAAAAATGTTTGTTTAGGTTAGGCTTATAAATTATCAATGATTTTATCTTTTGGATAGCGCACCTTGTAACTGATTCGGATTTTCTTGGATTCGTTGGGGGCCAATTTGAGGTCCCAAGTCATGAACCCCGTTTCGGGATTGACCGATGCTTTTCCGTCTTCCAACAATTCAATCGTGATGTCTTTGTCTGAACTCAACGGGTGTTGGTCTTTTAAAGTCAAATTAATTTCTTCTTTTTTGTTGTTGCGAATGGTGATGTCGTAGGTAAACGTTTGCTCTTTGTATGAAGACAAAAACTTGGTGCCTGATTTATCCACCACTTTTTCGCGTTTGATGGAAATCTTTTTGTCGCGACCCATGCTCAAACTCAAGGTATCGCCTGTTTGCTCGGGATTGATGAAGGTTTTGCCCACATTCATTTCTTCAAAAACAATATTGGCCTCGCCCGGTAACAAATTGTATTGCCCGTAGTTGTCAATTTTAGCCAACAAATAAGCTTCTTTCTCCAATCGTGGCGCACTGTAGAATTTGTAAGTCGCCGGAATCTGCATTTCTTTCAACGACACACTGTGCATTTTTCCATTGGACAACACATCATACGGAATGTCAATGTCGAAAGTGACGTTGAGTTGGGATTCGGTGATTTGGGTGTAGTCGTCGATGCCATTGTCAAATTCACCGTCAGCATTGCTAGAATCCACTACTTTATCCTCGGATTTAAATGTTTCATTTAATGTATAGGTATTGCTAGCATTTCCCAATGTTATTACTTCTTTAGATCTATTGGTTTGATACCTCAAAAACCACGCTTGCTGTAACGGCGCTTCGTTGCTTTGGTTGGGGTTGCCGCTCGACAAACTCATTTTGATTTTTTTCCAATCGATGCCGGTCGTTTGCCAAACTTGGGCTTTGTACAGCAATTGAATGGGGTCTTTAATGCTGTTGGTGCGTAAGTCATACATGGGTTTCCAACCTGCGCTGTTGGTGATGTACGAAAAATTCAAAGTCACAGTACCCGCGACTTCGTTTAAGACTTGTACCACCAATTTCCCCTTAGACATTTTTTCTTCCTTGGCGGTATTCAATTGCAAACGCGCATTTAAGTTGGCCAAGGTTTTATTCCACTTGGTTTCTTTTTCTTTGAAGACTTCAATTTGGTTGTCGAGTTCGATGCGTTTCGCTTTATAATACTCCACCATTTTCATCAACTCGGCGGTATTCAAACCCGAATTGGCACCGCCCACTTGTTGATTGTTGTCGAGGAGTCCGATGGTTTGTTGGTGGGTGTAGATTTGAATTTGGACTTTCTTAATTTCTTTCTTAACGATTTCAATACTGTCGCGTACTTTTTTAATGGCGGGATTACTCTCGTCAATTTCGTATTCGGAGATGTAATTTTTAGTAAATTGCACCGACATTACGGTTACCGATTTCGGAGCTTTGATTTGCAACGTACTTTCGTTGATGTAGTCGGCTACATTTTTAATTACAATCTCACTATTTCCTACGGGCAAATTCAGTTGAGCCGAATGCTGCAGTTCTGCGCCGTTAAAGTATACCGTGGCACCTTGTGTTTTGGCGGTGGTGAACAAGGGTTTTTGACCCCAGATGCTCAAAGGAAGGAGCAATAACCAAAGGATATTTTTCATGTTTGTTTTGGGATGGGTTAGGATTGTAAACGGCAGTTTCATGGGTTCTATTGTTTAGAATTGTACTATTTTAACTGGAAATAATATTCTTTTCGGTGGTACCAACTCGATTGATTACCGTTCGGATAACTATGTACATAGCGTAAACAGATGCGATTGTCACGTAACGAAAACACCACCCATTTACCATTGTAAGGGGCGCCGCGTTCTTCTGAAAGTAAGTTGACCATGAGCGGATTGTCACTGTAAATTAGCGCCGCTTGATGGGGTGATTTTGTGAAATCCAAAAGGGTTTGCCCCACCAGGGTGTTGCCGGGTGTGCCTACATAAACCTCTGAAATATCTATTCGGTGGTTGGGACTGTGTTCGTGCCATCCGGAATGATAGTAATAAAGGAGTTCCCATTGGCTTTGGGGTGTGATTTTTTGATCGCTTTCTTTTTTGGGATTGGAATTCCATACCGCAATAGTCGCCAAATCCCGTTTAATGATATCAGGATCGGTAATGCGGGTAAAGTATTTCTCCAAAGGAGTATCGCTTTGGGTAAAACTCCAAAGGATAAGACATATCGGCAGCAAGAGCATTTTTTTCATACAATGGCTTTTCCATTAAGAGGAGCTATTGTATGAAAAGGTTGGAATTAAATAAAAATATTTAAAAACTATTCTTTTTTGTAAATAATAATTTCAAAATATTTTATATTATTACGATGGGTAGATTCAATTTCAAAATTAATTCTTTCTCTGTATGGATGATACCATCTAAAAAATTTGATAAATTTTATGAAGTTTCTTTTATGATATAAATCAATATTAAAATATATCCTACTATTTGGATATTTTTCTAAAAAATCAAGGATACAATTACAAACCTTTATTCTTAAATCATTCACTAAAGAACCATTTTCGACAGCTAATAAATTCAATAGAACAAGATTGAATCTATTATGTCTTAAATCTTCATGTAAAGTTAATTGATATGGGATTTTTTGATTTTGGCAAACTACATTAAATTCATAGACATGACAGTCTAGAGTAAATCCGTAATGAATTTCATCCATTAACTATTAACATTAACCCCAGTGGCATTACTGAACCTTTCTAAAGCATTAGCAAAAAAATCATTTTTTGTTCTAATAGCTTCTTTAATTCTTGAAATTTTCTCTGGGCTTGGATTTCTATCTACAGATAAAGTTGCACCTCTTTTATTAAGGTATTCATACAATTGAACCATATCTTTGTTTGTAGTTTTCATGATTTTGGTAGTTTGTTGTGTAAAATTATGTGCAATATTAAAAAAAAAATCAACACATCGTTAAAAACCACAATTTTATCGACGAAATGCATGATTTAACAATTTTTAATACCTTCTGTTACTTCAATTATTGAGTTTTATTAACAAAATTTATTAATTTCATTTATTTTCTTTTTCCAACGAAATCCCAAGGGCAATAATGTTGGGAAAATAGGGAAATTCAAACGTGTTTTTTAGGGTAAAGGTATACGTGCCGGCTTCCATTTTTTTTCCTGTAAATAACGCTTGCTTCACATCACAAACATCCCCGGTACAATCGCCCAATTCTTCCCCTTTCTCATTTTTTAGCGCGAGCGAAAGGGTGCCATTTTCACTCTGGTGGGTTCCCGCGAGTTCCCAAGTCATGGGCAAATTTGGAAATTGTGACCCATAAACGATACTTCCTTCCACAAATGCACTGTACGTTCCACCTTCTTTAAGGGTTAGGGTTATTTTTTTAGGTTCATTTTGCGCCCACTGACGGCTTTCAGGAAAATCAATCATTTCCCGAGCCCCTTTATTTTGTTGGCAAGCTATAGTGATTAAAAGCAAAAATGTAAGGAGTCCAAAGGTTGTTTTCATGGTGATGGTGTTCGTTATTCCTTAAACGCAAAGAACGTTGGAATCGTATACCTTTAGAATTCAAAATCTTCCAACTGTAAACTATCCAGAGCAATGGTA
>NZ_JBEILJ010000066.1:0-12048 GCF_040379285.1 Flavobacterium sp.
AAACTACAATATCTTTATCGTTGGATTGATTTTTTTCAGTTCTTGTAGAAACGTGTCAGCGTGTTGTGGCGACACAAAAATATCTTCAAATTGATTGTACGTAATAATGAATCCTTTGATGTCTAATGCCGGTTTCAACGTCACGGGAACAAACAAACCTTTGTGTTTTTTGATGGATTTGATAGCACCTACAGGAATCCGTCCCCGAATAGGACCCGAACGGTAGAACAAAAAGTTTTGTCGCAGCACATAACGGGTATCCAACAAAACCCATACAATAAAACCAACAGTCAGTCCAATAACTAGAGCTGCAATAAAAGGAGTTTCCCCTTCGCGATAGGCCATGTAGAGCAGTCCCAACATTAAAACCACCAACAACCAAAGAAGGGAAGTGGTGTAAGCGTTTTTGGTAGAAAAAAAACGGGTCATACGATGTAACTTTAGGGTTTAGGGCTTTTTGCACTACAAAAATAAAGAAATCCTGTATTAGAAAGCAAAAAAGGGTAAAAAATTCGGTGTATTTGTTCGGTTTCTATTTGGTGAATTTAACCAAATTTAGGATTTGATTTAGCTCACATTTCTCGAGAATAAATGTATTTTTACGCTTTGGTAAAATAAAATGTAAAATAAAAATACAGAAGACATATGAGTACCATCGCATGGAAAACGGTACGTGAATTTGAAGATATTACGTATAAAAAATACAATGGAGTTGCCCGAATTGCCTTCAATCGACCCAACGTTCGCAATGCTTTTCGTCCAAAAACTACGGCCGAATTATTGGAAGCGTTTCACGATGCCCAAGAAGATACCTCGATTGGTGTTGTGCTATTGTCGGCGGAAGGACCTTCTAACAAAGACGGAATTTGGTCGTTTTGTTCAGGTGGAGATCAAAAGTCGCGCGGCCATCAAGGATATGTGGGTGACGACGGGTATCACCGGTTGAACATATTAGATGTACAGCGTCTGATTCGTTTTATGCCCAAAGTTGTCATCGCCGTGGTTCCCGGTTGGGCCGTGGGAGGCGGACACAGTTTGCATGTAGTTTGTGATATGACTTTGGCCAGTAAAGAACACGCGATTTTTAAACAAACCGATGCCGACGTGACCAGTTTTGACGGCGGATATGGTTCGGCCTATCTCGCTAAAATGGTAGGTCAAAAGAAGGCGCGGGAAATCTTTTTCTTGGGTCGTAATTACTCCGCGCAAGAGGCTTTTGAGATGGGAATGGTCAATGCGGTTGTCCCTCATGAGGCGTTGGAACAAACGGCGTATGAATGGGCACAAGAAATTTTAGCCAAATCACCAACGGCCATCAAAATGCTAAAATTTGCCATGAATCTTACCGACGATGGTATGGTTGGACAACAAGTTTTTGCCGGAGAAGCTACCCGTTTGGCCTACATGACCGACGAAGCCAAAGAGGGTAGAGATGCTTTCCTAGAAAAGCGAAAACCGAATTTTGAGAAAAAATGGTTGCCTTGAAAATTAGATTGTGATGCTTCGTTATATAAAGTATAGTTTGTTTTTTAATGTAGGTGTTTTACACGCCCAAGACGAAATAAAAACCATAGAAAGACCTTGGCGCGTTGGGCTACATTATGTAGGGAATATTCGCAATGAAAATGTGTTTAGTGCGAGCTACAACGGCATTATGGGTTTGGATGTTTCTTATGTTTTTGCACAAACGCAAGGCGTCGATTTTCGTTCTGCCATTGATTTGCATTTTTTATCTGGTCGTGATGCCGATCGAACCTTTACACGATGGGCCGTCAACGATATGGTGATGCTTAATCCCACCCTTGGGGCATCGTTTAAACTGAGTAGTAAGTTTCGTCCGTATGCTCATATTGGCGTCGCCCTTTTTAAAATTAAGTCCGAAATTCCCCGTTCCAGCTTGCAATTGAATGATCCGTTTGACCCCGTATTTACGCCGGGTGCTACCTTGGAACAGTCCAAAAGTTTTCATGCGCTAACGTTACAAGCGGGTTGGGAATGGAATCTTTTTTCGGACGTGCAATTGCGCATGGGGTATACCTATTTACCAATAGAGAATAATTTAAACGGTCATTTGTTAACTTTTGGATTAGGATACCGATTATAAAATACGTTGTATGGAATTCACCAATGAACCTTTGACGATTGAGCAGCTTCCGCAATTTGAGCACGTTCCTTTGCATCCCCTTAACGCTTCGTATGCAAAAATCGTTGCGCTACAAGCTTTAGGTTTTGATTTGGCACTTCTGCTCGTGGCTTGTTTTGTTTATGTCAAAGCCGATGATTTTTCATCGATAGAAGCCCTTTTTTTTTGGGGCGGGAGCTTGGTGTGCGTCGGATTGATTGCGGTCATGATGTACTTCAGTTATCGAAAAAAAGCGTACGCCTTTCGTGAACATGATGTGCTTTTTCAATACGGAATTATTGCGACCAACACCAAAATCATTCCCTACAACCGCGTGCAACACGTGGCCTTACACGAAGGGTTTTTGTCGCGAAATTTTGGGTTGGCACAAGTTGAAATTTACACTGCCGGCGTGCATGGAGGCGATATCAAGATTCCCGGAATTTTGAAAGACGATGCCGAACGGATTAAGCAATTGTTGATGGGTAAAATTCAAAAAGAACTCTGATGGACTTTCAGTTTCAAGAACCCCAACAGCAATCCAAAGTAGGGGTGCTCCTTCTTTTTCTCGATTCATTGCAAAAAATTTTACGTGCCATAGCGCCGATCATTTTAATCATTATATTAAAGGGAGGAACCCTCAGTGCCTTTATTTTGTTTATGCTTTTGATGGGTACCTTTTTATTGGTGGCTTGTATTGCTTACCTGCGGTTTACCCATTTTACCTTTCATATTGATCGCGCCTTAGGTGAATTTATTGTCTATGATGGTATTTTGACGAAAACAAAAACCGTAATTCAACTATCAAAAATTCAGCAAGTAAATCTTACCCAAAATCTGTTGCAACGGTTGATTGGCGTGTACGGAATTCAAGTAGATACAGCTGGTGCTGACCGTCATGAAGCCCAAATCAAAGCCGTTTCTCGTACTGTCGCTTTGGCCTTAAAAAAAGCATTGATCGAAAATCAAATGGCTGTAACTCCTGAAGAAACGCTCGAAGATCAGCCTGAAAGTATAGCCCCTAAACCCTTTCTCAAAATTCATTTTATCAGTCTGATTAAAATTGGAATCACCTCCAACTATATTAAAAGTGTTGGTTTAATTCTAACCTTCTTTTTTTCCATTTGGGGAAAATTACACGAAATTGGTGAAGAAGCTTGGCTTGAGGAGAAAATTGCGGAACAAGATTGGCTTTATCAATCGGTGATTTATTCGATAGTGCTCGGAATAGCAAGCCTTTTTACCATTGTCTTTTTGATTAATCTGGTGCGAACGGTACTTCGCTATTTTAACTATACCATGCAACAGCAGCAGGGTACGCTGTTGCTTTCCTTCGGTTTGATCAATACAAAAAACACGGTGTTGCGTCCTTCGCGGGTACAATCGGTGATTGTTTCTCAAAATTATTTTCAAAAAAAGTTAAATGTACTTGAGATGAAAATTCGTCAAGCCATAAGCGATGAAAAAAATCAACAAAAAGACCGAATTGAAGTCCCAGGCTGTAATAATCGCGAAAAAGAAGCGATTTTGGAGTTGATCTACGGACATCAACCGCCTCTTGGTTTGGTGATGAAAGCCAACTGGCGACGTTTGGTTTTTAATCTGTTCCTCACGGTATTTCTACCCGTAATGGCTGCCATTTGTTTTAAACCCTATTTTGAAGAGGTTTCCAGTCGCTTGTTTTTTGGCGTGTTGGCAGTCTATTCAATTTTGCTCTCGGTGTACCATTATTTTTCATACAAAAATTATACGTTTTATGTGGGCGATCAGTACATTCATCGCCGCTCGGGCGCCTGGGATATTGCGGTTGACATTTTAGAAACCGACAAAATTCAGGCGATTACAACCTCACAGTTATTTTGGCATAAAAATTTGAATATAGGGTCGATAACTTTACATACCGCTGCGGGAAATATCAGTTTTTATTTAGCTAACTTTGACACGTTAAAACAGTATGTTAATCGTTGGCTTTACGGTTTAGAAAGCCAAAATCACAATTGGATGTAATAAAAATACAGTTTATGAAACAATGGATTGAAGCCGCTCGGGTTCGCACTTTACCACTTTCCATTTCGGGCATTTTAGTCGGAAGTTTTTTTGCGATGTCTCAGTCCCGATTTAACTGGAAAATTGTCATTCTGGCCCTCACGACTACGGTGGGACTACAAGTGTTATCCAATTTTGCTAATGACTATGGCGATGGGGTGAAAGGAGCAGACAATGAGGATCGAGTGGGACCACAACGTGCCATCCAAAGTGGGGCAATTACGCCAGGCGCCATGCGTTACGCTATTTTTGTGACGGCTTTTCTCACTTTAGTTTCGGCCATCCTATTGATTTACAAAGCCTTTGGTGTCGAGAATTTTTTGTATTCCCTTATCTTCTTTGTCCTCGGAATATTAGCTATAGCCTCTGCCATTCGTTATACCGTTGGTAAAAATCCTTACGGATACCGCGGTTTGGGCGATATATTTGTTTTTGTATTCTTCGGATGGGTCAGTACGGTGGGTATTTCCTTTATGATCTCAAAAGAATTGGATCCGGTTTTATTTTTACCGGCAACCGCGATTGGATTTTTAAGTGTGGCGGTTTTAAATTTGAACAACATGCGCGATGAATCCTCCGATCGTAAAGTGGGAAAAAACACGTTGATTGTCAAAAACGGCGTGGCATGGGGTAAAAAATACCACCAGTTTTTAATTGTCTCTGCCATGGTCTTGTTTTTAGCATTTGCCTATTGGTTTGATATGCAATATGATGTTAATCCCCACCACTTTAATATTGACAATTATTTTTTTGTGGTGTTTTATTTGCCTCTTATTTTTCATTTAAAACGCGTTCGTCAAAATACCGAGCCACGTTTGTTGGATCCGGAGTTGAAAAAAGTGGCCCTAAGTACCTTTTTTATTAGTTTCGTAATGGCGTTGCAACTTATTTTCTTTTTCTCCGACGAAACCATATACTTGCTTTCAACTTTATTTGAATAAAACACAAAACACACACATTATGGAAATTACCTTTTACGGACACGCTTGTATTTCTATTGTAACGCAAGGCAAAACGCTTTTGGTCGATCCCTTTATCACAGGGAATCCCAACGCGGCGCATATTGATATTGTGCAACTTAGCCCCGATTATATATTGTTGACTCATGCGCATCAAGACCATATTTTGGATGCCGAAACCATTGCAAAAAATACGGGAGCCACAATTATCTCCAATTACGAGATTGCCTCCCATTATGGAGCTAAAGGATTTCCGTACCACCCGATGAATCATGGAGGTAGTTGGCGATTTGATTTTGGGACTTTACGCTATGTCAATGCAATTCATACAAGCTCGTTTCCAGATGGAAGTTATGGCGGTCAGCCCGGAGGTTTTGTGTTGGAAGGAGATAAAAACATCTATATCGCAGGCGATACGGCTTTGACTTTTGATATGAAACTGATTCCCCTGCGAACCACATTGGATTTAGCCGTTCTTCCCATAGGCGATAATTTTACCATGGATGTACATGATGCGGTGATCGCTGCCGATTTCGTGCAGTGTTCAAAGGTATTAGGCTATCATTACGACACTTTTGGCTACATTGAAATCGATCATGAAGCGGCCAAAAAGGCATTTGCAGAAGCTGGAAAAACACTCACTTTATTGACAATTGGTGCAACTCTTTCGGTCTAAGGCATGATTTTGGATCACAAGTTTGTAAAAGGGATTACCATGTATATTCGAAGTTTTCTTGTTGTATTGTCGCTTTTTGTTTCTTCCTTATGGGCTCAAAAGACCAAAGGATATTGGGATACCATGCGGACCACGTCGGAGACGATTGAAGTCCGTGCAGGCGAACGAAAAATGATTAAAACCAATGCTTTTCCCGAAGGCACTACCGAGATTGTCTATCGTATTACACTGATGGACGATAATCAAAAGTTAGCTTCGAGTTTGGTTTCTGTTTTAAAAGCCATTCCCGACCCCACAGGAATTTCTCAAGGTACCGCTGGAGCTGTTTTTCTGGCTTCTACGGTCAGTGGCAATGACAAAGCTACGTTTGCTGTTTTTTCGGATGAAAAAGGTGCCAAATCATACCTCACGACTGGAAAACCAACCCAAGCTTGTTACACCCAATCCAATCCGATGAATAAAGAAGCCCGATTGTTATCGGCGACGCACGGATGTATGAAAAATATCCCCGAAACGCTCTGGTTTGTGTTTCAAAGTGACAATTGGTTGATGAAGCAAAAGATTGTTCTTGAAGTAGTGCCATGGATTGATGCCCAAGCCGCCACAGGTTGGAATGCTGACCGAAAAGCGACTTTTCTAAAAGCTGCCATAAAACGTCCCATTGCGTTCTATCTCTCCCAAAAAGAAACGTTTTCTGTAGCCTTATTGCAACAGGTAATGGAGCAAATGAATTTTGAAACCTACAGTCAATTGCGCCCCGAAGAACGCGAGTTATTACTCGAGAAATCGGAAAAAGCGGTTTTAAAGCAACTGGGATTGGAAGCCAAGTATGCTCAAAAAATTCACGACCAAGCCCTTCGTTTGTTTTTAAAAGGAAAAACCAAGGAAGGAATAGAGCAATTTGAATCTGCGATACAATCAGGAACACAAGACCCACTATTGTATGCAGGCTTGTCCTATTGCTATCTTCGTACCAAACAAATGACCAAAGCGGCTACCTTAATGGAGCAAGCAGCTTCTTTGTCTTTAACTGATTTGCGCTTGCAATTGGCTCTAGCTCATGTATATTTGTTTACCGATAGAGTCTCAGAAGCCAAAGCATTGTATAAAAAATATGTCATGCAAAATCTTCCCGATGGAACCCCCTGGAAAGTCAAAGTTCTCAATGATATTCGAGAATTTGAACGTTCGGGATTACCCAACCAAGATTTGCCCAAGATTAAACGCCTTATGGAATAAATGGAAGCTTTTTACCTTCGTTATCAAATGAATTTTATCCGTCCAGTGGGAACCTCCCGCGGGCAAATGGCGTATAAAGAAACGTGGTTTTTAATGCTCAGTGACGGTACCCAAACAGGTATAGGTGAATGCGGTATGTTTCGTGAGTTGAGTATTGACGACCGACCGGATTATGAAGAAAAACTGCAATGGGTTTGCGATCATATTCATTGGGGGGAAGAAGCTTTGTATGAAGTACTTCACGACTTTCCATCGATTCAATTCGGTTTGGAAATGGCCTTTCGTTCTTTGCGCAGCTCCCATCCCGCCTTACTTTTTCCATCCGAATTTACCGAAGGCAAAGCCGCTATTCCCATTAACGGCTTGGTTTGGATGGGTGATACTTCGTTTATGCATCGTCAGCTTTTAGATAAAATTCAAGACGAATACCGCTGTGTTAAAATGAAAATCGGAGCCCTTGATTTCCAACAAGAGTTAGGCTTGCTCAGTTTTTTACGGTCGCAATTTAATGCTGAAAAACTCGAAATACGTGTCGATGCCAATGGAGCATTTGCTCCCGAGGAGGCGCTTTCAAAGTTGAAACAGTTGGCCGTCTATGAATTGCATAGTATTGAGCAACCCATAGCGCCTAAACAATGGGAGGTCATGCGAACTTTATGTCAAGAATCGCCTATTCCCATTGCTCTTGATGAAGAATTGATCGGGGTATCTGGCAGGGCAGCCAAAAAGGAGTTGCTGGAAACCCTCCGCCCGCAGTATATCATTTTAAAACCTACTCTTGTCGGAGGTTTTCGGGGTAGTTTGGAGTGGATTGAACTGGCTGAATCAATGGGAATTGGATGGTGGATTACATCGGCCCTTGAAAGTAATATTGGATTGAATGCGATTGCGCAATGGACCTATACCTTACAATCCAGCCGACCTCAGGGATTGGGAACCGGAGCGTTGTATACCAATAATTTTGATTGTCCTTTGGAAGTTGTTGGGGATCAATTGTATTATCACCCTGAAAAGTATTGGGGGTTGTATGATATTCTCCCAGAAACGAACTAACACTTATTAAGTTTTCGCTTTATTTTTGACCAAAAATTTTGCTTGATCTCCATCGGTTGGTTTCGTTTGCATTGGACAATAAATGCTTGTGCTTCTTCCTCGGTTAAATGTTGAACATTGAGTATATTTTGTTGACATAAAGTACAAAAACGCGTTTTTTCGGTGGGATTTAAGTCTAACCAATCAATTCTTAGCACACGATTTTGGAATTGCATTCAGAGACGACATTATTCAACGATTTTAATTTCAAACATCTTATCCCATTTTTTTCCTGTGATAAAAAAGGTTTGCGTAGCGGGATTGTAAGCAATGCCATTAAGTACATCGGTTTCGGGAAGTTGTGTGATTTGTTTAAGTAACTCCGATAGATCCAAAATCGCTTCAATCGCCCCAGTAGCAGGATCGATACGAACGATGGCGTTTTGTTGGTATACATTGCTGTAAATTTTTCCGTTAACCCATTCGAGCTCATTCAGATTTTTAACTTTTGAATCCGAAGAATAAACCGAAATCACATCGATAACTTTTAGCGATTCGGGGTCCAAACGATATATTTTTTCAGTCCCGTCAGATTGGTACAAATGGGTAGCATCGTGTGTTAAACCCCACCCTTCAATGGCTCGGTCGTAGGAGAATGATTTGGTTTCCTCCAATTTTTGAGGGTCGTAGATAAATCCGGTTTGCTCTTGCCACGTAAGTTGATATACTTTATTGTTGAAGATGGTAATGCCTTCCCCAAAATATTTAGCATCCAAAGGGGTACTGAGCAAAACTTTCCCCGTTTTATAATCGGTTTTCATGAGTTTTGATTGCCCGTATTGTCCAGTACCTTCGTACAAGATTCCCTGATGAAATTCCAATCCTTGGGTATACGAACTGATGTCATGCGGAAACGTATTCACTACACGATACTTCAATATTTTGGGAGTAAACGCCGATACGATTTCTAGGGATGTGGTGTCTTGGGTGGTATTACCTTCGGAATAAATGGCGGCAACTAGGGGGTAGGTGCCCAGTTTTTTCTCGGATATCGTATATCGCAACGGGGTGTTTCCTTTGGTGCTTCCAATTCGTTTTTGATTGAAGATATACGCCACACTATCGACTTTGAGTTGATTCGGATTAGTAATTGCGAGTGAAACCGTTGCTCCAGCGGTGTAAGTTGCCTTAATTTGCGAGGTATCGATTCGCAATCCCGATTCGGTGGGCGCACAGGAAATAACCCCGAGACTGGCTAACAAAATGATGGTGAAGGATTTAATGGTTTTCATAGTAAGGTCCTTGCATTTAATACCTCACAAATGTATTATTTATGAGCTAAAGATGTTGTAAAAAATGAAAAAGAATGTATCTTTGCAACGGCAAGTCCTACACGACCAGCTCCTGCAAAATCCTCCAGGATGGGAACATAGCAAAGGTATGCGGTTGTAGCGGTGCGATGTAGGTCGCTTGCCATTTTTTTGCACTTTCTGCAACTTTTTTTCCGCAACTTTATGGAGCTTCAATGGCATATCGTTCGACTTCATCTGAAGGAAACTTTTTCCATTAGCTATGGCCAATACGAGTATCGTGATGCCTTGATTGTTCAGTTGACTTATGCAGGTCAAACAGGCTATGGCGAATGTACGGCACTCGGGTATTATGGTATTGATTTGAAACATTTTGAACAACTGCTGCTCCAACATCAAAAAGCGATTTCCAATTTTGGAACACGTTCTCCTCTTGAGTTTTACACTTTATTGACCCAATGGCAATTGCCTAATTTCTTAAAATCGGCCTTGGATTGTGCGTATTGGGATGTTATGGGGAAGTTGGAAAAACGTTCTTTTTTGGAATGGAATGCCCTTTCAATCGACCGTATTCCGCGTTCCAGTTGGACAATTTCTGTCGCGGATGCTCCTAGACAAATAGCAAAAATGCAGACGTCACAGTGGCCTACATTTAAAGTAAAATGCCATGGGTTTAATCGGGAACAATTGACACAACTGCTCGCGACTGATTTCCCTTTTGCGTTGGATACCAATGCGAGTTGGACCCCCGACGAATGTAAGCAGTGGACCCAAATGTCGGGCCGGAATCGCGTTCGTTATGTTGAACAGCCGATGCCCACAGGGTTTGTTAACTACCAACACCTATCAAAAGAGGATGGGGTTCTGTGGATGGCCGATGAAGATGCCCAAAGTGAAGCCGATTTGTCATTATTGGCCAACCATTATCCAGCTGTGAATGTGAAAGTCATGAAGTGTGGGGGACTCACACCGACGCTAGCCATGATTAAAGCAGCCAAAGCGATGCACTTTAAGGTGATGATTGGGTGTATGACCGAATCCACGATTGGAATTTCTGCGGGGGCTGTTTTGGCACCCTTGTGTGATTACGCCGACTTGGACGGTTCCAATCTCATTGCAAACGACATTGCCACGGGAACTTCTATCAACGCAGGAGTGATCGAATTATCGACCGAACCAGGTTTAGGCATTCGCTGGAAATAAGTATATTTATCCCAAAATAGATTTCATGAAATTTGAACCGATTGTCCCTTTAATTTGGACTCATCACTTGAACGATACGGTGGCTTTTTACATCGAAAAGTTAGGTTTCCAATTGGGTAATTACAGTGAAGAATGGGGATGGGCCACTCTCTACCGGGATGCTTGTGAATTGATGGTTTCCCGACCTACTACACAAACCCGTTTTGAACACCCTTTTTTTACTGGAACCTTTTATATCAAAACCGATGACGTCACCGCATTGTGGAATCAAGTCAAGGATTCGGTCAAAGTGGCTTATCCAATGGAGGATTTTGATTGGGGAATGCGTGAGTTTGCCATTTACGACAACAATCATTATATTTTACAATTTGGGCAAGAATTAGAATAAAAAACACCCGTAAAGGGCACCTACATATTTTCAATAGCAAAAGAATTATGCAACAAGTGGTTTTAATTACAGGCGCTTCCTCGGGTATTGGGAAAGCGATTGGAACATTTTTACACGAAAAAGGATATCACGTTTTTGGAACGAGTCGCCATCCCGAACGGTATCCCCATTCCTTTTTTCCGCTGGTAGCGCTGGAGGTTCGCGATGTTTCCAGTATACAAACCGCGGTTGCTAACGTTTTAGCTCAGGCGGGACGTATCGATGTGGTTATCAACAATGCTGGGGTAGGCATCACGGGGCCGTTGGAAGAGATACCGACCGAGGAGATTCGTCAAAATTTTGAAACCAACTTCTTTGGTCCGATTGAGGTTATGAAAGCGGTGTTGCCCCAAATGCGGGCACAACGTTCGGGATTGATTATAAATATTACTTCGATTGCGGGGTATATGGGGCTGCCGTATCGCGGGATCTACTCAGCCTCAAAAGGGGCTTTAGAACTCATTACGGAAGCTGTGAGTATGGAGGTAAAAAGTTTTGGAATAAAGGTGACCAATGTGGCGCCAGGTGATTTTGCCACCAATATAGCTGCAGGACGTTATCATGCGCCTGTGGTGCCGGGTTCGGCTTATGCAACGACGTATGGCAAGACCTTGGCCGCGATGAATGCCCATGTGGATTCGGGTAGTGATCCGTTGGAAATGGCCCAAGCGATTTATTCCATTATGCAGGCCAAACAGCCTAAATTGCATTATAAGATTGGTGCGTTTATGCAACGGTTCTCGATTGTCTTGAAACGGATTTTACCCGATCGGATGTATGAGAGGATGTTGATGAAGCATTATGAGTTTTAGTATTGAACAGTCATCAGTAGTAAGTCAAATCACTAATCACTAGTCTTCCCCGAAGTTTCGGGGCTAATCACTAATCACTATCTTTTCAACGAAAAATGCGCTCTAAATTCTTTCGCGATATCCCCTTCAAAGTACTCTACTAAGAACCAGTAGTCGGTGGCAGGCATCAAGGCACCGTTGTAGGTACCATCCCATCCTGCTGCCGTGGGACTGATTTGCTTT
>NZ_JBEILJ010000067.1:0-11025 GCF_040379285.1 Flavobacterium sp.
CGCGGAAGTTTGTTTTGACCTCCCAATTTCCCGATAGACTTCATATACGTTTGAAAACCGTTGGGCGCTACTGGCGTGACAACCACCGTTCGCAAAACATTCCCCGCGATTAAATCGTCATAATACACATTCTGTTGGCGCATGGCATAATCGATTTTTAACGCAAACTCGTTCAAATTCTCGGGAAGTTGTTCAAATTCTATCAACCATTCGTGATACGGCAATCCTGCTTGAGGTGTTATTTGCGGTGCTACGGTAAATTCATTGATACGAACCGAAGTTCCTTCCACCGCTTGACGCAAGGCCTCCTCTACTTCTTTCCCAATAACATGTTCTCCAAAAGCCGAAATGAAATGTTTCAACCGACCCGACACGATCACACGATAGGGTTGTAAACTAGTAAATTGAACCGTATCGCCAATATTGTAGGCCCATAACCCTGCATTGGTAGAGAGTAAAAGCACATAATTTACACCCCGTTCGACCTCACCAATGGTGTAGCGAATGGGATTTGGAGTGAAAAATTCATCCGCCTTTACAAACTCATAAAAGATTCCCGAATTCAATAGCAACAACATGCCTTTTTCGGTTTGTGAATCTTGGTAGGCAAAAAACCCTTCAGAAGCGGGAAAAAGTTCGATGGAATCTACTTTTCGTCCCATCAATTGTTCAAATTTCGCACGGTACGGTTCATAATTGACACCGCCATAAATAAACAGATTAAAATGGGGAAACAGCGTGCCTACTGGTTTTCCTGAAATTTGAACGAGTTTTTCAAAATACATTTGTACCCAACTCGGAATCCCAGAAATTACCGTCATGTTTTGGGTCATCGTTTCCTGAACAATCGCATCTACTTTGGTTTCCCAATCGTCAATGCAGTTGGTTTCCCAGCTAGGCAAGCGGTTGCGTTGTAAATACTTAGGTACATAATGCGCTACTATACCCGAAAGTCGGCCCAGTTGAATGCCGTTTTTGGACTCCAATTCTGGACTTCCTTGCAGAAAAATCATTTTTCCATCGACAAAATCGGCTTTGCCTGTTTCGTGGATATAACTCAAAATGGCATTTCGAGCTGCTTGGATATGAAACGGCATGGATTCCTTGGTTAGAGGAATGTATTTGGCCCCCGACGTTGTCCCCGACGTTTTGGCAAAATAAAGAGGCTTCCCTTTCCAAAGAACGTGCTCTTCCCCTTGCACCACGCGGTCAACATAGGGTTTTAATTGTTCATAGTCGCGAATGGGAACCTGTTTGACAAAATCGGCATGGGAATGTATGGTGTCAAAATGGTGGTCTTTTCCAAAAGCGGTCTGTTGCGCTTGAGCAATCAATTGACGGAAAACGTTTTGCTGGGTTGCTACCGGATTTTGCGCCCATTTTTGGGTGTCTCGATGCACTTTGTAGGCCAAAAGTCGGGCGGCAAATGATTTTAACGACATTATTTTTTTCCTTTTTGAGACGGTTTGGCGGGTGATTTTTGCTCCTCCTGTTCCACTTCACGGCGCAGTTCCATTTCTTTTTCGGAAGGTGTCAATTCCAAATCAGGGAGGGTATCCACTGCGATGGCTAAAATAGAATCCTTATTGACTTTGGCATATTCTAAATTCCCGTTCAGCACCTTCTGAATTGACTGCAAGTACGGTTCGTTTTTTTTGATGGCAAATTCCAACGAATCGGATTTTAACGCTAATTCGGTAGCGTTACGTTTTAATTCGGTAGAAGGATACCCCGGAATATATTCTCGAAGCGGCGTAAAGGCAATGATAAACGTAGTCACAAAAATGATCAAAATGGCACCAACACCCGCTACTACAAACACATTCATCAACGTAAGTCGAAGTGAAAAAATCTCCTCAAACGTATCGTCATTTAATATTACAAGCCTGTTTTTGGTAAACAGGTGCTTTTTGAGCCGTTCTTTTTTTAGTTTTTTGGCTGACATACGGAGCGTTTGATGCAACAAATATAACCAAATTCAGCGGTGAAAAGCGGATACTTTAACGTGAAATCTTTGTTAGAAAAACAATAACGTTACTTTTTTTATTTACCTTTGTTCCATTAATTGAATTAAAAACTGCGAAAGCATAAAATATCAATACTATGGGAAGAATGGGACCAACCGAATGGATCGTCATTTTAATCGTTGTTTTACTTTTATTCGGAGGTCGAAAAATTCCGGAATTAATGAAAGGATTGGGCGCTGGTGTAAAAGAATTTAAAGACGCTGCCAAAGGAGAAGATAAAACAAAAGCTGAAACCAAGACAGAAGAAAATAAATAGTCTCCTGACGCCACATCATAACGACTTGTTCTTTACAAAAAATCACTGTTTTCAAGAGCAGTGATTTTTTTTTCACTTTTTTTTATTTTTTCACGCAACCCTTTTCTTTTTATTGCATCTTATTATTGCTTGCTATGAAGAAGAACATACTATTTTGTTTCCAATTGCAGTTTTAACTTGTAAAATTGCAAAAAAATAATCCCAAGTTCGGTTTCGAATTTGGGATTATTGCTTTTATAACACCATGGTCAATTGAATGCGTTTTCGAACCTCATCAACTTCTATGACCTTTACTTGAACATGTTGGTGCATTTTGACGACTTCATTGACATCGGAGACAAAGCCGTCTTTCAATTGGGAAATATGCACCAAACCACTTTCTTTAATCCCAATATCAACAAAGCAACCAAAGGCAGTAATGTTGTTTACAATGCCAGGTAAAATCATTCCCGAACGCAAATCATGTAGCGTTTTTACATAGGGGTCAAATTCAAATACCTTAGCGGCTTTTCGCGGATCCAATCCGGGTTTTTCAAGTTCTTTTAAAATATCTTTTATCCCAAGAATTCCTACCGTGTCGTTGACATAATTCTCTGGCTTAATTTGGGCAATCTTGGCTTTGTTTGCAATCAAATCGCCCACTTGAATTCCTAAATCTTTAGCCATTTTCTCGATTACTTTATACGATTCGGGATGTACCGCCGAGTTATCCAAAGGATTTTTCCCATCTTTGATGCGAATAAAAGCGGCGGCTTGTTGAAACGCTTTATCGCCTAAACGAGGGACTTTTTTTAATTGATTACGATCTTGAAAGGGTCCGTTTTCAGAGCGAAATTTCACAATATTATCGGCCATTTTTTCACCGATACCGCTCACATAACTCAGCAGCGATTTGCTCGCCGTATTGATATTGATTCCGACGGCATTCACACATCGAATTACGGTATTGTCGAGTTCTTCCTTTAACTTCACTTGATCTACATCGTGTTGGTATTGCCCCACGCCAATCGACTTGGGATCGATTTTGACCAATTCGGCCAAGGGATCGCACAAACGGCGTCCGATGGAGACCGAACCCCGCACGGTGACATCGTAATTTGGAAACTCTTCACGGGCTATTTTACTCGCTGAATACACCGATGCCCCTGCTTCGGAGACTACAAAAACCTGAACGGGTTTGTCGAAAGCAATTTTTTTGATAAAAAACTCCGTTTCCCGACTGGCTGTTCCGTTACCAATAGAAATCGCTTCAATGTTGTACGCATTGACCATGGATTTTATTTTTTTCATCGCCATGGCCGTTTCGTGTTGGGGCGCATGAGGATAAATCGTTTCGTTGTACAACAAGTCGCCTTTTTCATCCAAACAAACCACTTTACAACCGGTTCGGAAACCTGGATCGATGGCCAAAACGCGCTTTTCACCCAAGGGCGAGGCGAGTAACAACTGCCGTAAATTTTCAGCAAAAACGGCAATCGCTTTGGCATCGGCTTTTTGTTTGGCCTCTTGTAAGGTTTCGTTGGAAATCGCGGGTTCCAATAAGCGCTTGTAACTATCTTTGATGGCTAATTTTAAATGGAGCGTTGTATCGTTGTCGCGTTTAATAATGGCTTCTTCTACCCTTTCGATGGCTTCGTCTTTGTCGAGGGTGACTGAAAACTTGATATACCCTTCGGCTTCGGCGCGTAACATGGCCAATAAACGATGGGAAGGTGTTTTGGATAAGGGTTCAGACCAATCAAAATACTGGGCAAATTTTTGGGCGTTTTCGTCGGTATCTTTGCCTTTTACCACCTTGGTTGTAATCACCGCTTGCCTTTGAAATTGACGCCGCAGTTGTTTACGAACAAACAGGTTTTCGTTGATCCATTCGGCGATAATGTCGCGCGCACCTTGTAGTGCCTCGTCTTCGTTGACCACATTTTTATTCAAATATTTGGAAGCCAAATAATCAATGTGGTCGGAGTTTTGTGCCATGATAATTTTGGCGAGCGGTTCCAACCCATTTTCGCGAGCGATATCGGCTTTGGTTTTCTTCTTCTTTTTGTAGGGCAAATACAAATCCTCAATCTCACTACTATCAAAACTCTTTTCAATTTTTGCTTGAAGTTCGGGATGTAATTGCCCTTGTTCGGCGATACTAGCCAAAATACTTTCCTTGCGTTTGATAAGTTCGTCAAACTGCTTTTTGAATTTGGCAATTTTTTCGAGCACGACCTCATCCAGGTTGCCGGTTTTGTCTTTTCGATAGCGGGCAATAAACGGAATGGTACAATCTTCTGCGAGCAATTGTAGCGCTGCTTCAATGTTTTTGGCTGCGACTTCAGGAAGTTGTAAATGAGTTTGAATAAAAGAAATACTGTTCATACGAATGCGAACAAACGCCTTTCTACGTTTGAAAAAAAGAACACTAATTTATGGGCTAAATGTACATAAAAAAGCGGGCGATAAAAACGAAAATCCAAAGGATAAAATGGGTTTCATCGAAGACTGGCTGCGTTAGGGGGTGAGGGATTGTTGGAGCTCTACCGAAGATATGCTGCTTTTGGAAAACAAAAATTACCCTCGGTAAGCGACTCCCGAACACCCGGCCCCGAAGTAGGGAGCTGGATCATGTAAGGCAAAATTCATTGAGGGGAAACGCCCAAAAAATTATACGGGAGAAGACCTTTGATAAATCTGTAATCCTAATTGAATGTAAAAATATCCGACGGGAATATTGGAGAGTAGTAGCACTATGGCGCCGGCTACAGGCTGACGGTATTCAGGTTCGGTAAACAAAAGTTGCAACAATCGAATACCGAAGTAACTGTTTAAAAACAGCATGCTGATAATATAAAACAAACTGAGGTAAATGACCTGTCCGCAAGGGTTATAACAATACCAAACCATCAAACCGGTGCCCAACAATAAAGTGAGTAACACCACAAATCGGGTAGCTCGAATAATGTCGGGAGTGGTTTTTAGCGAATTGAACATGGTTTAAGAACAGGCTATTTTTTGAACGCGGTTTTGATGTCGTCCGCCTTCGAAAGGTATTTCAAGAAAGGTAGCAACCATTTCAACGGCTTGAGGAATAGCGGTGAATCGAGCGGGAATACTTATGATATTGGCGTCATTGTGTTGCCGTGCTAAGGCGGCAATTTCTTTGGTCCAACACAGGGCTGAGCGAATGGCTTGGTGTTTGTTGACCGTCATATTGATGCCATTACCTGAACCACAAATGACGATTCCGAAATCGGCACGACCTTCAGCAACATCTAAAGCCACGGGATGACCAAAATCGGGATAATCTACACTAGCATCATTATCGGTTCCGTGATTGATAATTTCATGGCCTTGCGTTTGTAACCAATGAACAATAGCTTTTTTGTATTCGGGTCCGGCGTGATCGTTTCCTATTGAAATGCGCATGAGGTAATCGTTGTATTTAGGTCTTATAAATCGTTAAACAAAGTTAGGGAATAAATGCGCGCTTCGGGTTATATTTGGTTAAAAACTTTACGAAATGGAAGTTGAAGCAATTTTTGAAACGTTTAAGGATCATGTGATTGGCTATGGTCCTCACGTTTAAATACCAGAGGAAGTGTATCAAAACATACTCAAAATAAGTAAATACAAACGTATCATTTGTACTATTAATCAGATGGTAACGTTGCATTCGGCCTTATTACAAAAATAGGGGCTGTATTTTATATAATTAAACCAGCCTTTGGTGATAAAACAAAAATGGAGCATTGGGGTGGTGTTGACCGTCTATTTAGCGCCCGATGATTCGACGTATGGAATGCCGATTTCGTAGAAATTTCAAGAAGTTTTAGCAAGTGATCTTAAGGGAAGTGATTTGTTTTATTAATTAACACCAGGTAAGCAACGTTCGCTACTTCATGTGATAAACAAAATAAAAAGTTCGCAGCTAAAAATTGAGCGGAGTTTTGTGATTTAGGAGCATTTAAAACGGTAACAAGGAAAATTGGATTATCAAATTCTAAATCAAGACATTAAAGCGTTTCATAAAAAAATAAATTTTTAATATTTCATTGATTATCAATATGTTAAAAATTATTTCTTAAGCGATGTTGATATTATTTTACAATAGCCTGATTTTCAGTTAACTTTAAATTAACATTTATTGTTGATAATTTTGAAAAGAAAATCAGAAGTTTTTTGAAACCGAAACTTAATTTTTATAAGCAAAAATTTCAAGGAGAAATCCAATGAAAGTTTTGCTTTTTTTTTGGAAAATTATTGACAACAAAAAATAGGTTTTCAACAGTTTTTAGGGTAAAAAGTTATGCTAAAAAAAGCAGGGAATAGAATTATTGACAGCTGTTAATAAAATCTAAAAATTTCATCATTTTGAGCCGATTAGGTTTTTGAAAAGTTGTTCATAAAGCGGTATAATTTTCCATAACTTTTTGAAAAAATAAATACCCAAAAAGTTTTACTCCTTATCAACACCCTATAATAACCATCATAAATTTTAAAAATTTTAAAAATGATTTTTTTGTTTTTTAAAAGCTGTTGAAAACTTCACTGTTTTTAAAAAATGTTAAACGATATGAAGTGGGTTGTTTAAATGGTCGATGAGGGCTTGAACGCGTGCAGTATCGTTGGGATGTACTTTGAGTCGAATGCCGCCTAAAGCAATACTGGCAAAGGGATCAACGGAAACAATCGTTTCGTTCTCGAAAAAATGAGGAATGTTTTCTCGATCCAAGAGAGTTTTTAAAATATAGGTTTCTTGCGGTAAATGAAAGATGGCAACGGTGATAAAATCTTTCATAAGTGACTGATTTTCTTTACTCAAAGGTAATTGTTTTTCAACCCGAATATGTAATTTTCCTATTTAATGTAGGCTTTTTCACTAGTAACTGAATTGGATTTCGTAATTTTCAACCGTAAAAGAGAAATGAAGTATGCCAAGAAACCGAAAAAATCTTGGGAAAAAGAATAAAACCTTTTCCGAGAAAATCTTTAAAATCCTATCGAAAAGTCCGAATAAACCTTTTAACTACAAACAGATTGCCGCTATCTTAGAGCTTGATGATACCAAAAGTCGCAATGAGATTATAAAGGACTTAAAAATTCTAGCTTCGCAAAAGGTAATAACTGAAGTCGAACCTGGAAAATACCTGATTCCTTCTGACCATCAGGAATATTACGAAGGTACTATCGATATGACTACGCGAAAAACAGCGTATTTTATTTGCGATGAATTAGAAGACGATGTATTTATTCCGTTTATCAATTTAAATCACGCTTTACATGGGGATCGGGTAAAAGTGTATGTTTACAACAAACGGGCTTCGCGAAAGCCTGAAGCAGAAGTGGTGGAAATACTCGAACGGGCTAAGATGGAGTTTGTAGGCGTAGTCGATGTGCAAAAGAATTTTGGTTTTGTCACGACGGCCAATCCTAAAATGTATACCGATATTTTTATTCCAAAAAATAAATTAAACGATGCGCAACACGGTGATGTAGTATTAGTTCGTTTAGAAGATTGGCCTAAAAAAGCCGATTCACCTTTTGGTTCGGTTATCAAAGTTTTGGGTAAACCTGGGGAACACGATACTGAAATTCATGCTATTTTAGCCGAATACGGTTTACCTTACGATTTTCCCATTGAAGTAGAAGCTTTTGCAAATAAAATTGATACTTCAATCACCGCTGATGAAATCGCTAAACGGCGAGATATGCGCGGTATACTTACCTTTACCATTGACCCTCGGGATGCCAAAGACTTTGATGATGCGTTGTCGTTTCAAGTATTAGACAATGGAAATTATGAAATTGGAATTCACATTGCCGATGTTTCCCATTATGTAAAAGAAGGAACGATTTTGGACGAAGAAGCGTATAAAAGAGCCACTTCAGTCTATTTAGTCGATCGTGTGGTTCCGATGTTGCCCGAAGTGTTATCCAACTTTGCTTGTTCGTTGCGTCCTCATGAGGAAAAATATACATTTTCGGCAGTTTTTGAATTGAATAACAAAGCCGAATTGGTCCATCAATGGTTTGGTCGAACGGTGATTTACTCTGATCAGCGCTTTGCCTACGAAGAAGCACAACATATTATTGAGACAAAATCGGATATTATTCCTGCGAAAACATCGTTAACTGGAAAGGATTATCAAGTACCGGATCCTATAGTTGATGCGGTTTTAACCTTGCATGAGTTGGCAAAAATTTTACGTCAAAAACGCATGGCAGCAGGGGCGATTTCATTTGATAAAGTGGAAGTTAAATTTAATTTGGATGAAAATGACGAACCGACAGGGGTATATTTCAAAGTTTCCAAAGAAGCCAACTTTTTGATTGAAGAGTTCATGTTATTGGCCAATCGAAAAGTCGCTGAATTTATTGGCAAACAAAAGAAAACCTTTATTTACAGGATTCACGACGAACCTAATGAAGATAAATTGATTGGACTTCAATCGGTGATTTCAAAGTTTGGGTATTCGATTAATTTCAAAACCAAGCAAACCATTTCTAAATCGTTGAATGATTTATTGGCCGAAGTTAACGGAAGAAAAGAACAAAATTTAGTCGATACCTTAGCGATTCGTGCGATGAGCAAAGCCCGTTATTCTACCGAAAATATTGGTCATTACGGACTTGCATTTGATTTTTATAGTCATTTTACTTCGCCCATTCGTCGATATCCTGATGTGATGGCGCATCGTTTGTTACAACATTATTTAGATGGCGGGAAAGTGCCGATGAAGAGGCTTTCGAAGAAAAATGTGAGCATTCGACCGATATGGAAATTTTAGCAGCTAATGCTGAACGCGATTCGGTGAAATATATGCAGGTCAAATACATGAAAGACCACATGGATCAAGAGTTTTTGGGTGTTATTTCAGGGGTAACCGAATGGGGAATTTACGTTGAAATCATTGAAAACAAATGTGAAGGTATGGTTCGAATTCGCGATATTAAAGAAGATTACTATGTATTTGATGAAAAACAATATGCTTATATCGGCGAGCAATACAAAGGTATGTTGCAATTGGGTGATGAAGTTTTTGTGAAAGTTAAAAACGCTGATTTAGTTAAAAAACAATTGGATTTTACGTATTTACGGAAAAAGGAATAATTCTTGTAAAGCTTCGTTTTATTATAAATGTTTACAGCAATGAAAAAATTGATTCTTTTCGTTTTCGTTTGTGTATCGATTGCGAATGCACAAATCGAAAAAAAAGTAGGTGATTTTACCAAAGTGACCGCATTTGATCAAATTGATGTTTTGTTAGTTCCCGGAAAAGAGGATAAAGTGGTACTCACCGGTAAAGAAGCTTCTTCGGTAGAAGTTGTCAATCGCAATGGGGAATTAAAAATACGAATGCCTTTAACCAAGATACTGTCAGGTGAATCGGTCTCAGCGACAGTATATTATACTAATTTACAAGCCGTAGAAGCCAATGAGGGTTCGCATATTGGCGGCGAAACGGTTATAAAATCTACTTTTTTTGAGGTAATTGCCAAAGAAGGTTCGCAGGTAAAATTAAAGTTAGAGGTTTCCAAATTAACAGCCCGCACAGCCAATGGATCGATAGTAGAACTACAGGGATCTGCCAAAACCCAGGAGGTGATTGTCAATTCAGGAGGACAGTATGAAGCAAAAGATTTACGTACTGAGCAAACCACGATTACAGGAAATGCCGGTGGAGAGGCTGAAATTTATGCTTCTGAATGGGTGGATGCTAAAATTCGGGCTGGTGGGACTATTGTTATTTACGGCAATCCAAAGCAAATTAACGAGAAAACCATCGCTGGCGGGACCATTCGTCAAGCCAAATAGATAAGGAAATTTGCTTTTTCTCAGAAAAAGAATATCTTTACTTTTTAAGTGAATTAAGCCATGCTCAACGATATTTTAGCGGCCATACCTTGGGGATTTTTACTTGCCTTTACTATTGGGCCTGTTTTCTTTGTTTTATTAGAAACGAGTATTACCAAGGGTTTTCGAGCTGCGATGGTGTTTGATGCCGGAGTAGTTTTTGGTGATTTTGTTTTTATTTTAATAGCTTATTTTAGTACCAATCAAATCCTTGAACGCCTAAAAGATGATCCTGGCTTATTTATTTTTGGTGGAGGAATTATGCTTACGTACGGTATAATTTCTTTCATTAAAGAAAAAAAGAATTTCTTAAAAAAAAAGGATGAAGAACAAGTAGAGGAAGATAATATTCCTAAAAACAATTATTTAGGATTATTTTTTAAAGGGTTCTTTTTGAATTTTATCAATATTGGGGTTCTAGCCTTTTGGATGGGAATCATCATCGTATTTGGCCCCAAATTAAATATGGAAACCGATCGAATTGTTTTATTTATCGCAGTCATTATTCTGACCTATTTTGCGGTGGATATTTTAAAAATAATGGTAGCCAAACAATTGAAATCCAAACTAACTCCTAATAATATTTATAAGATAAAGCGGGTAATTAGCGTTATCCTAATGATATTCGGTAGTTTTTTAATCGTTCAAGGGTTTTTCCCCAACGAAAAAAAGATGATCGAACAACAATTAGGAATTGGTAAAACACTTGAAAATGCCACGAATTCTAAATAGTTTTTTTCTTTCGGTATTAAGTTTTCTAGTCATTTATTTTCATAAAAAAAACCTCCCAATACTGAGAGGTTTTAAGTAAGAGGCATCGCCCGTCCCGAAACTTCGGGAGAACCGAGTGTGCGGTTTTGCAGTTATTATTTTCAATAAAAAAAACCTCCCATTTCTGA
>NZ_JBEILJ010000068.1:0-10525 GCF_040379285.1 Flavobacterium sp.
CTATATCCGAGTTTAAAGCCCTGTGAATCACAGGGTTTTTTTATGGCCTCAAGTTTTTTATTTTTTTCAATTCATAATTTGTATTTCAAATAATAGTCTTATATTTGCACCCGTAACAGAGCGGGATAGAGCAGTAGGTAGCTCGTCGGGCTCATAACCCGAAGGTCACAGGTTCGAGTCCTGTTCCCGCTACTAGAAACCCAGCAATTGCTGGGTTTTTTCATTTAATCCCATTATCATGTCACACAAAGCCGGTTTCGTCAACATCATCGGGAATCCCAACGTAGGGAAGTCTACCTTAATGAATGCTTTCATCGGAGAACGCCTTTCTATCATCACCTCCAAAGCACAAACCACGCGTCACCGTATTCTAGGTATTGTCAACGGCGACGATTTTCAGGTTGTACTATCCGATACGCCAGGGATCATCAAACCGGCATACGAACTTCAAAATGCCATGATGGATTTTGTGAAAACCGCTTTTGAAGACGCCGATGTGCTTTTGTACATGGTTGAAATTGGCGAAAAAGAATTAAAAGACGAAGCCTTTTTTAACAAAATAATTCACGCCAAAATCCCCGTCCTCCTCTTGCTCAACAAAATCGATACGTCCAACCAAGAACAGTTGGAAGCACAGGTCGCACTGTGGCAAGAAAAAGTGCCCAATGCCGAGATTTTTCCCATTTCAGCGCTGAAAAATTTTAATGTCAAAGAGGTTTTTGACCGTATCCTTGCCCTATTGCCCGATTCGCCGCCCTATTACCCCAAAGATGCCCTCACTGACAAACCCGAGCGTTTTTTCGTCAACGAAATCATCCGCGAGAAAATCTTACTCAACTACGACAAAGAAATTCCCTATGCCGTCGAAGTAGAAACCGAGGAATTCAAGGAAGAGGAACACATCATTCGCATCAAAGCCCTCATCATGGTGGAGCGCGAAACACAAAAAGGAATTATCATAGGCCACAAAGGCGGTGCACTCAAAAAAGTAGGCACCATGGCGCGGGAAGACATGGAGAAATTCTTCGGCAAACAAGTCTACCTCGAAATCTTTGTCAAAATCAATAAGGATTGGCGCAGCAATGCCCGACAATTACGTCGTTTCGGGTACAATCAAAAATAAGGAGCAGCATGTCTCGATTTCTTGCGAATGCCGAGTCCTGCTGTCCGCACTACCTCCCGGCCTAACGGCTTCGGCAGGGTAGTTGGCTCCCATCAGGGCTATACAGTGAGCTTCTACCTCGATTCGTGTTGTAAAGCCTCTTCCATCAAAGCCTCCAAGTCATGCATTTGGTCAATACCTTGCTCGCGAATCTGGCGGGCTACGACATACAACATGAACCAAACGCCCACCATCATGCCCATGATAAAAATGTTCCAAAGAATGGGCTGCTTTAACGTCCAATTGGAATACGCCATAACGCCAAAAATCACAAATACACCCGCTACTATAAAATGCAAAAACATAAATAACGTCCATAAGGTCGGGTCGGGACCAAATAATCCACGAATATGCGTTCCCGATTCAGGATGGGATTCCAATTCCAAATGCAAATGCGGCGAGTAATACGCGCGCTGCGGCCCCACAATGTGAAACCAAATATGCGTGTCATTGACCTTAATCGTGAACTCCGCAGGGCATTTCGATTTATAGTGTTCAAAAAGCGCTCGAACTTCAGCAACCGTTTCGGGTACATCCTTGTAAAAGCGCAACCGTAATTGAATAGCATTTTCGTTTTCCATGGCAAGGAATAGGAGTTTGATTTTAACTAAGATACAAAAAATTAGATACCTCCAGCCAACTTTATTACCTTTGCATCCCAATTTAGAATACGTATGAACAATATCGTCGCCATTGTAGGGCGCCCCAATGTAGGGAAGTCTACTTTTTTTAACCGACTCATTCAACGAAGAGAAGCTATCGTCGATTCGGTGAGTGGGGTAACCCGTGATCGGATTTACGGAAAAAGTGAATGGAACGGTAAAGAGTTCTCGGTCATTGATACCGGGGGATACATCAAAGGTTCTGACGATATCTTTGAAGCCGAAATTCGCAAGCAAGTCGAACTCGCCATCGAAGAAGCCGACGCCATTATTTTTGTCGTTGATGTCGAAGAAGGAATCACACCCATGGATGCCGAAGTCGCCAAATTATTGCGAAAAGTGACCAAACCTGTACTTTTGGCGGTCAACAAAGTCGATTCCGCTAGCCGTGAAAAAGACGCTTTCGAATTTTATAACCTAGGCTTAGGCGAATATTTTACCCTTTCAGGAATGAACGGAAGTGGTACGGGCGATTTACTCGACAAACTTGTGGAAGTGCTCCCCGAATTGCCCGAAACCCCCGATGAAGAGGAAGTTTTGCCCCGTTTTTGTGTAGTAGGACGTCCGAATGCCGGGAAATCGTCTTTCATCAATGCCTTGATTGGAGAAGACCGCTATATTGTTACCGATATCGCTGGAACCACCCGCGATGCCATCGATACCCGATTTACCAAGTTTGGTTTTGACTTTAATTTAGTCGATACCGCAGGAATTCGCCGTAAAGCCAAAGTGAAAGAGGACCTAGAATTTTATTCCGTGATGCGCTCCGTAAGGGCAATCGAACATAGCGATGTGTGTATCCTCATGGTCGATGCTACTCGCGGATTTGAAAGTCAAGACCAGAATATCTTTTGGTTGGCACAAAAAAACCGTAAAGGAGTCGTTATTTTGGTTAATAAATGGGACTTGATTGAAAAAGAAACCATGACCATGCGAGAATACGAACTTCGAATTCGTGAACAATTGGAACCGTTTACCGACGTGCCTATTTTGTTTATTTCGGCCTTAACCAAACAACGATTACTCAAAGCATTGGAAGCGGCTGTTACCGTTTATGAAAACCGTAAACAGCGTATTGCGACCTCCAAATTTAACGAATACATGTTGGACTTGATTGAGCGTTTTCCACCTCCCGCTTTAAAGGGCAAGTACATCAAAATCAAATACTGTATGCAGTTGCCCACACCAGTGCCACAGTTTGTGTTTTTTGCCAACTTACCCCAATATGTCAAAGATCCGTACAAACGATTTTTAGAAAATAAAATACGGGAAAACTGGAATTTTTCCGGCGTTCCCATCGATATTTACATTCGCGATAAATAGATTTCATGCTCACACAAGAAGTACAAAAAGCGGTTGACAGAGGCGAGCTGTTGCCCCTTATGGAAGAATTCTACACCATTCAAGGAGAAGGATTTCATACCGGAACGGCAGCCTATTTTATTCGTATTGGCGGTTGTGATGTCGGGTGCCATTGGTGTGACGTTAAAGAAAGTTGGAATGCCGATTTACATCCCCCGACAGCAGTCGAACATATCGTAGCGAATGCCCAAAAATATGCCGATACTGTGGTCGTTACAGGGGGTGAGCCCCTAACATGGGACATGACACTACTCACTGAATCTTTAAAAGCAGCACAACTACGTGTACACATCGAAACTTCAGGAAGTTATCCCGTGACCGGACATTGGGATTGGTTTTGTTTGTCGCCCAAAAAGAACCGATTGCCTGTTCCCGAGGCCTTCCAAGCCGCCGATGAATTGAAAGTAATCATTCACAACAAACACGATTTCATCTTCGCCGAAGAGCAAGCCGCTTTAGTCAATCCTAAAGCCATTCTTTTCTTGCAACCCGAATGGAGTAAACGCGAGCAAATGACGCCGCTCATCGTTGAGTATGTGATGCAACACCCTAAGTGGCGTGTTTCGCTTCAAACCCATAAATATTTAAACATCCCTTAAGTGAAAAAAGTAATGCTTTGCGTGATGTATTTGTTGACGCTCGTTGCAGTTGCTCAACCGATGCAACCTCCTAAGATGCCCGTATTTCCCAACACGACTTGGCCAACATTTGAAGATTTTTTAGAGAAACAATCTGGTGTAGCTTGGGATGCTTCATTAGAATACCGGTTTACTATTCAATTTTATATTGATGAAGACGGTTCGGTCAAATATCCAACAGTACTTTACAATACGCACGAAGCTATTGCCCAACAGCTTTATACTACCATTCCAACTTCTCCCAAATGGAGTAGAGAAGGAATGTCGCCCGACCTCATTACAAAAGTGGAAAAAAAGCTAACCTTCAAAGCGGGTAAATGGGAGGTGAAAACGAAAATGATGTCGTATAGACTTGCAAGTATTGGTCGATCAGAATTGCAAAGTCAGAGCAAAGTGGTTTTTATGCCCCAATATGAAGCGCCAAAAACAGATGTTAAACAAGACGACGACATTTATAATGTAAGTGGCATTGAAGCTAAACCCGAATATCCAGGTGGACCAAATGAATTTTATAAGTTGATTGCAAAGCACTACCGAACTCCTGATGTGCCGGGTTTGAATGGCACTGTAATTGTATCCTTTGTGATTGAAAAAGATGGTACGTTAACCGAATTGAAAGTGCTTCGAGATATTGGTTACGGTACAGGGGAAGAAGCCATCCGTGTCTTAAAACTATCGCCGCTGTGGCAACCCGCCACGCAAAGAGGCGTGCCTGTTCGGTGCCGTTATTTGATACCCATAAAGATTAAAAATAATTAAAATAAGCACTATTCATAACAAATCAGTAACAAAAAAAATGTTTTTGCGTCTAAGAAATTAAATGTAAAAGCGTACATTTATAACCATTAATAAAACATATCATGAAAAAATTAGTTTACACATTCGCATTTGTTTGCGTTTCCTCTTTCGCAATGGCGCAAGCCCCTGCAAAACCAGTTGTTGATGAAGCTTTGAAAAAAGAATGTTTAACCGTTATTGAGGCAAGTGGCTCAGGAAATGTGCTTAGCGGATATAAAGATCAATTGTTGGGGCAAGTACCCGACGATAAAAAAGCGGCGTTCATAATGGAGTTTGACGCTATGATGGCAAAAATTAATGATAAAACAGCTGAGGTTTATGCGCAAATCTACACTAAAGAGGACATCAAAGCGATGATGGCATTTTACAACAGTCCTGTTGGTAAAAAAATGAAAGAAAAATCCGGTGAAGTCAATCAGAAGTCTCAAGAAGCGATGATGGAAATTCAAGCAGACTTACAAGCGATGATGATGAAATACATGCAATAATCAATGCAAAAACCTAAAGAAGTCCTGAACAGTTTGTTTGGGATTTTTTTTTGACCTATTCCTATGAAAACACATTTTTTATTAGATCCAACGATTACTTTCTTAAATCACGGTTCTTTCGGTGCGACACCCCGACCCGTTTTTGAAGCCAAAATGGGTTTCCAACGCCAAATGGAAACTGATCCAGTGCATTTTATCCAAAAAAAATTACCCATTTACCTTAAAGAAGCTAAACGTCCATTGGCTGAGTTTCTTGGTTGTGAGACCGCCGATTTTTTCTTTACACCCAATCCCACCCAAGCCATCAACACCATCATGCGTAGTTTGCAATTGCAACCGGGGGACGAAATTTTAGCCACCAATCACGAATACGGTGCTATGGATCGCACGTGGCATTTTTATTGTAAAAAGTCGGGTGCTAAATACATTCGCCAAAATATCACGTTGCCGATTAAATCCAAAGAGCAAATCATAGAAGATTTCTGGGAAGGGTATACCTCCAATACGAAAGTGGTGTTTATCAATCATATTTCGAGTTCGACTGCACTCATTTTTCCTGTCAAAGAAATTTGTGACAAAGCGCAAGAGCTAGGTTTAATTACTATCGTTGATGGTGCGCATGTGCCTGGTCATATTCCGCTAAATTTGTGCGAACTCAACCCTGATTATTACACGGGAACGCTACACAAATGGATGTTGGCCCCCAAAGGAAGTTCGTTTTTGTATGTGAAGAAGGAGTTTCAAGCCGACCTTGATCCGTTAATTGTGAGTTGGGGCTACGAAAGTTTGTTTCCCAGCGAAAGTCAGTTTTTGGATTACCATGAATACCAAGGCACCAACGATCATTCGACCTATTTATGTACCCCGCAAGTAATCCAATTTTTAAAGGAAAATGACTGGGAAACCCATGCCAAGTACTGTCGTGCAATGGTGCTGCAACACTATCCACGGTTTTGTAAATTATTAAGCAGCCAACCGATTTGTCCTGTGACCGAGGAATTTTTAGGGCAAATGGCCAGTATTCCAGTATGTACGTCAAAACCTTTGGAACTGAAAGAAGTCTTGTATTCCAGATACCACATTCAAATTCCAGTAATGCCCTTGAATGAGGGCGTGTATTTGCGGTTTTCAATCAATGCGTACAATACGGAATCCGATTTAGATACCCTGTATGCGGCGTTATGGGATATTATCCAAACCACGGATTTGATTGAAATATAGAGCCAGATAATTATCTGGCTCTATTTAAACCGTTAACCGCGCTAAATAATCATAATTTTTACCTTCGGCGACCAACTCACAATGGAAACCGTTGGCTAAGGCTGCGTTTTGTAGCGTATTGTAATCCAAATACAACCACGGGAATTGCTCTTTTTGCCCTTTGTAATGGAGGGTAAACTCGAGTTCGCCATAATAACCCGTATCCGGAATCCAACGTCCGCCGTCTTCGTCTTCGTCAAACATGTAAATCAGGTCCGAACTGTCAATGAGAATTTGGCCCCCCGGATTCAAAAGGGATTTTAATTTTTGGAGGTAAGTGGCGGTTTGATTCAGTTTACCAAAAATTCCGGTGCCGTTCATCAGTAATAGTATTGTGTCAAATTGGGTTTCGGACTTGTAATCGAGTACCGAACATTGAACGCAATGTTGAATATTTTGTAAACGACAAGCTTCGATGGCATGCGAAGATTGATCCAATGCCATTACATCCATCCCCTTTTGTTGGAGATATAAGGCATGACAGCCCGCACCCGCACCAACATCCAAAACCTTTCCTTTGGCGAGTTGCAGCGCTTTTTGTTCGAGCAGCGGCATATTTTGATACGAACGAAACAAATACACCACGTCCATTTCGTCTTCTTCAGAAATCGAAGTTTCCGTAAGTAAGGGTTGCGGATTATTTTGGGTGTAAAAATCGAGGAGGGCTTGGCCGAATAAATCCAACATGATTGTATTTTTGCACAAAGATACCGAGCAACGTTGAAACCAGCATTACACGAATTAGCAAAATTGGCCAAAGAGCGCCAGAGTGAGAACAAAAAGTATTTTGACAAACTCAAAAAACATCCGCCGCGCGATTTGGATTACCAGATGCAGGAGTTGCATGAGCGTGAATTTAAAAAAACGGATTGTTTGCAATGTGCCAATTGCTGTAAAACTACAGGGCCATTATTTACGTCGGCCGATATCGAGCGAGTTGCCAAACATTTCCGCCAAAAGCCCCAGCAATTTATAGATCAATATTTACGAATTGATGAGGATAACGATTATGTATTGAAAAGTGTACCCTGCACGTTTTTGGATGCCGAAAACTATTGTACGATTTATGAGGTGCGACCCAAGGCTTGCCGCGAATATCCACATACCGATCGAACGAAGTTTTATCAAATCGCAAACTTGACCCTACAAAACGTTTCCATTTGCCCAGCGGCTTTCAATATTGTCGAGGAAATGAAAAAAAGAATTCCGATGAAATAATATTTTTTTGTAGCATTCGTTTTGTAAAAAACACACTACGTATGCGGCATGTATTTATTCTTCTCGGGATTTATGGGGTCGGGTTGGGACTTACCTTATATGGAGCCTACATCGATACCGATGTGCCTCAGTCTGGTCATTTTTCGTTGGGAATGGAAATTGTTTGCATGTCCCTTATCGTTTTTGGATTGCTTGCTGGAATCTTTTATAGTTTGTTTTTTACCTTCAAGGGGTTAAAACGGATTTTGGAACAACGTTTTGCTTAGTACAACAAATAGGGCTGACGCATTTTTTTGAAAGCTTCAAGGCCATTTTTCCACGAATCCCTAATCGCCTCTTCTGATACTCCAGCTTCAATTTGTTTACACAACGTTTTGGTTCCTGCCAATTTGGTGAAAAAATCATTGAAGAAAGTCGTTTTATCTTCTGTATTTGCATACGCTTTCAAGAGCCATTTTAGTTCAAGCCGGTTAACCTTTTCAATTTTAGATAAATCCTCTCCAAAACATTTTAGTCCTTTATGCGGCGGTTCTTTAGCACCAAAATTTGGTTCTGGCGTAAATTCATAACGCATATTTTTAAGGAAGGGCGAACCGTAAATTTGAAATTGCAAATCCGTACCGCGTCCCACACTTACATTGGTGCCTTCAAAAAAACACAAGCTTACATACAGATTTATGGATTGGTCGTTGGGTAAATTCGGGGATGGCCGCACCGGTAAGCTATACGGCATGTCGCGTGTGTAATTCAAACACGGAATCACGGTGAGCTGACATTGAACGCCGTTTTTCAACCATTTTTCCCCATTAATCATTTTCGCATACTCCCCAATGGTCATTCCATGAAGAACAGGTATCGTGTGCATGCCTACAAAACTAGTATGCTCTTTTTCCAAAACAGGGCCGTCAACGATGCCGCCATTCGGATTGGGTCGGTCCAAAACAAATAAGGGGATGTTATTTTCAGCACAAGCTTCCATAATGTAATGTAAAGAGGAAATATAGGTGTAAAAACGCGCGCCCACATCTTGCAAGTCAAAAACCATGACGTCTATACCTTCCAGTTGCTCAGGTTTGGGTTTTTTATTGTTGCCGTATAGTGAAATGATAGGCAAGCCCGTTTTGGTATCTTTCCCATCTTTAATCAATTCCCCAGCATCGGCTGTGCCACGAAAACCGTGTTCAGGGGCATATATCTTTTGAACATTGATGTGGGATTCTAAAAGAAAATCGACTATGGATTGACTATACTGTTGAAGATTGTTTTGCGCATCGCGTTTATAAAAGTATCGAACGGTAATAATTTTACCATTGGGTAAGGTGTCATTAGTAGCATTGCTGGCAGTAAGTAGTCCCGACGGATTGGTGATAATTCCGACTTTCTTCCGTTTTAAAAGCGGTAAGTAGGATTTAGTATTTTCAGCTCCGGTGAGTAAAATTTCTTCCGATTGTTTGATAATGAGTGCGCTTGTGCTATTGGTTGGTCTTTTCTTTTGCAATCCACTACACGAAACGATTAGCAAAACCAAGAATAAAACAGTACTTTTGAGCACCCAATTACGCATACGATTGAATTTAGAATTTTTCATAGCAAAACGCCTCACGGCTTCCAAAAAGGTTAAAAGTAGTGTTTCTGCCCCAATTATAAAAATTGCAGTGGTGGCGATCGCTTTAGGAATTTTTATGATGGTACTCTCCGTCGCCACGGGTGTGGGTTTGCAACAAAAAATTCGAGAGAAAGTGGCTGCCTTCAACGGTCATATTGTAATTAGCGCCTTCAATGGCAATGCCTCCGAAGTAAGTACCGAACCCATCGCACTCCACCAAAAATTCTACCCAAAGTTTACCGCCGTAAATGGTATCGATCATGTGCAAGCCGTGGCGACCAAAGCTGGGGTCATCCGCACAGCGAGTTCCTTTGAAGGGATTTTATTTAAAGGAGTTGGAACCGATTTTCGCTGGTCGGCCATTCAAGAGTATTTGGTTGCAGGTACGATTCCCAAACTTGGCAAAGGCTACTCCCACGAGGTTTTGATTTCACAGTACTTGGCCGACCGACTCCATCTGAAGGTTGGAAGCCAATTCAATACGTTTTTCTTAGCGCAAGGTCAAAACACCTTGCCCAAAGCACGACGGTTTACGGTGTCTGGAATTTACAACTCGGGCGTTAAAGATTTCGACTCGGTTTATCTCATCGGCGACATCAAGCACGTGCAACGCATGAACCGCTGGCGCCCAGACCAAGTGGGCAGTTTTGAAGTCTTTGTGTCCGATTTTAATCGCATCGCCGAAACGGGTCAAGCCGTGTATCAAGAAACAGGGTCGCTGTTAAATACCCAAACCATCACCGAAAAATATTATTATATCTTCGATTGGCTAAAGCTTTTCGATTTTAATATCCTTATTATCTTGTGCGTCATGATTGCCGTTTCGACCATCAATATGGTGGTTGCATTGTTAGTGCTTATCTTAGAGCGAACGCAAATGATTGGCATACTCAAAGCCATGGGGGCGATCAATTGGTCGGTACGGAAAATCTTTTTGTACAATGCGCTACACCTTATCGTGCGCGGTTTGCTGTGGGGCAATGGCGTTGCCTTGCTCGTATTGTACATTCAAAAGTATTTCGGAGTCATTCGTCTCGATCCCGAAAGCTATTATGTGACCACCGCGCCTGTATCCATTGATTACGGCTATATTGCCATACTCAATGTAGGCACTATTCTCGTGTGTTTGCTAGTGCTTCTTATTCCTTCCTATATTATTACGCGTATCGTGCCCTCCAAAACCATTCGCTTCGATTAGTTTTAGGCAGCACGTTGTTTTTAGGTTCTTGTGCATGCGGGTTCCCGTGCTATGCTTTACCGGCCCCTTAGAGCTATCGCCGGGGCAGGGTGCCGCGTCGCCCGGGGCTGTGTTGTGGGCTTACTGCTTCTGA
>NZ_JBEILJ010000069.1:0-10486 GCF_040379285.1 Flavobacterium sp.
ACCAGCCAACTCATGTACGTGGCCCAGGAGCATAGCATCTATGGATCTTCTAGAGTTGGTGTAGATAATCGTAAGGATACACTCTACAAAGCAGGTAATTATTCTCCCGCCTGGGGCGGAGCCAATACCTCCCGTCGTGCACTGGGTCTCAAATCCTTTGAACTCGCAAACCACCTCGGAAATGTCCTTGTAACCGTCTCTGATAAACCCATTTATAAGGTTTCTAGCGCAACTATCTACTTTAATCCCGAAATAACCTCAACTTCCGATTATTACCCCTTCGGGGCGCCTATAAATGGACGAAGCTTCTCCAGTGAGGCTTATAGGTTTGGGTTTAACACCCAAGAAAAAACCGACGAAATAAGTGGACCCGGTAATCATAATACAGCAACATTTTGGGAATATGATACAAGGCTGGGGAGAAGGTGGAATCAAGACCCAAAATTTGTTATCGGTGTAAGCCCCTATGCAATTAATGGCGATAATCCCATTTTTTATACAGACCCTAAAGGAGATTTTAAAACATGGCTTGGTGCTCAATTGTATAAGTATTCCCATGGCGCTCGGGGTCATGTATCCAAAGCCAATTCTGGTATCCACAAAGGGGAATGGTCAGTGTCTAATCGGGTAGATACTAAAGGAGGCGAACCAGCAAACGAAATAAGTGTAGGTGAAGTTAGAATAAAACAACAAGTGAGATGGGAATGGTGGCAAAGCAATACAACTGAGAAAGCTCAACGTGGGGGGGGTGCTTCTGGAGACCCAACATACAACAACGTAAATACAGGGCTTGGAGCTTTGGGAATTGGTTGGGGAACTAAAGAACTTATGATGAAAGCAGCTGTTGCTGAAGTAAGGGGCATTAGCATTGCAAAAGTTAATAGCGTGAGTAATCTTAGAGTTTTAGGCTCAGGGGCTTGGTATACGAAGTTAACAAGCCAAGTAAGTAGGGGGTCAAATTTATTAGGTGCAGGTATGACCCTTGCAGATGGAGCCGTTAATGGATTTCATGCACACCATGCAGCAGATTTAGGCATACAATCTATAATATATGGAATTAGTTATTCTATACCGATAGCGGGTTGGATTGTAGGCGGAGGATACTTTTTAGGCGATATGTATTTTCAAAGCACACACAATGGAATGAGTATCACACAATATTATTTAGACGGTAAAAAATAGCACGATGAACATTTACAATTTTATATACTGCTATTTTTACAATATGTGGAAAAGCAAAGGTGGTGGAAGAATTGATTCTTCTGCTCACGTGCTATTTTCCATTTTAATACACGTTCTCTTAATTGCAGAAATAATAAGGGATATAACAGGCTTTAATATAATTAGCTTGCCTAATTTTGGAGCGTATGGAATAAACAAAACAATGTATTTTTTTCTTGCTGTTCCTCTGTGGATTGGGCTTTGGTTCTTTTATAACCGAGAACGAACCAAGCGATTATTAAAAGACTACCATCAAAAATACGGTGAAGCAGGAAGTAAAAACACTCTTAAAATTTTACTGTATTTTGTTATACCAATTGTACTGCTAATTACACTTGCCGTAATCAGGCAAAAAAGTTAAACAACAAAGCCCGCAATTGCGGGCTTTTGTTTTATGTGCCAGATAGTGACCTCTTCCCAAAAAATCGCACCGTTCTAAACTAGATTTTTCAGGGTAATGACCCCTCCTCAGATGCAAATTACAGGTATTAACTGAGGTGTTAAGCCAAGAATAAGGCGGCTGTTTTTGGAGGCGATTGGTTCCGGCGGAGATGGGTCAGTTCGCGGCGACGAATAGGGTTTGTGTTCGGCGTTTTTTCCACACTGGCGTCAAATCGATTAGTAACAAGTGTTTGTAACAAATATTTTCTTTTTTTGTTACAAAATGACCCAATCGTAACAAATATTGAATAAATTTGTTACAAAATAAAGAATGAGCATAGAAGAGAGCATATTGATAAGTATAAAAGCCCTTCCTGCAGGAGATCTGTTTCTGCCCGCCGATTTTAGCGATCTTGGATCATCCGAAGCGGTAAGGATATCATTGTTTAGGTTAGAAAAAGAAGGTGTGATCTACAGAGTGGCTCAAGGCATTTATGTTCTACCCAAGGAGAGTAGCTTTTTGGGTAAACTAATACCCTCAGCTGAAGAGGTAGCAGAAGCCATTGCCAAACGCGACCGGATACGAACTTTACCAACCGGAAGCTATGCTTTGAACGCCCTGGGGTTGAGCACCCAAGTACCCATGAATATTGTATTGCTTACAGATGGCTCGCCGCGTGAAATAAAGGTAGGCAAGCGCACAATTAAATTCAAGAAGACTACACCCAAAAACCTAATGACCAAAGGAAAAATAAGTCGCCTGGCTATACAAGCATTAAAAGAAATTGGCAGCGGCAAGGTAACGGATGCGGAAGAAAAGAAGATTGTCAACCTGCTTCAGAAAGAAGATAAAACGGATCTCAAACACGACATCGCCCTAGCGCCGGTATGGATTCAGAAAATCATAAAAAAAGCATTATCTGATGGCGAAGCTTGATTTTTATAACATAGACAAGGCAGAGAAAGAAGCTATTTTTAATGCCGTTGCTACAGAAATGGGCATGACACCCTTTGCTGTTGAAAAAGACTGGTGGGTAAGCCGGACCCTAAACATAATCTTTCAGATGGATATCGCTGCACATTTGGTATTCAAAGGCGGCACCTCATTGAGTAAAGCATGGAAACTGATTGACCGATTTTCGGAAGATATTGATTTGGCTATTGATAAGGAGTTTTTTGAGGGCTATCAAGGAGACATAACCAGAACACAAATAAGTAAGCTGAGAAAAGAAGCTGGCAATTACACAACAGGCACCTTCTTCGCTGATTTACAAGAGGCATTCAAGGAAAGAGGTTTTGATGTACTTGAATGTAAAATTTTAGATAGTGGCGAAGGCGACCAGGACCCCAGAATTATTGAGATTTATTACCCAAACATCATAGCCCAACCCACGGAATATGTATTACCTCGGGTGCTGTTGGAAATCAGTTGCCGATCATTGCGAGAGCCATTTACTTCTCAGAAGTTTGGGTCGATGGTAGATGAACATTATGCTGATAGGGATTTTGCAGAATCATTATTTGAAGTGCCGACCGTTAATCCGGAACGGACTTTTTTAGAAAAGTTATTCTTGCTGCACGAAGAGTTCCACCGTCATGCAGAAAAAATGAGGGTAGATAGATTGAGCCGTCATTTATACGACATTTATCACTTAACCAAAGCGGGTATATTTAAACAGGCCATCAGCGACAAGGAGCTATATGAGACAATTGTGGCACACCGCTACAAGTTTTCAAGGGTCGGCGATGTAGATTATAATCTGCACAATCCACGCACTCTCAATCCCATTCCGGTTGAGGGAAAAATGGCAGAATGGAAAGCCGACTACGCAAAAATGATGGAGGAAATGATCTACGAAGAACACAAACCCTCATTTGATGATTTAATAAACAACCTGCAAGAATTGAGAACTCAATTACAAGCAGTGGAATGGATCTTTGAACTCTCATTTCCCGTTCCCAATTCGTAATTTATTTGACGGACCTCTTCCCATAAATCAAATAACCGAAGATAGAGTTTCAGGTGGAAAAAACGCTGACGACAAACCCTATTCGTCGCTGTAAACTGACGCATCTCCGTCGGAACTACTCACATCCAAAAACGCCCAAAGTGTTCTTGATTTAACACCCCGATTAGTACCTATAATTTGCCTCCACTGCGGGGGTCAATTTCAGTCCGACGGAGTGGGTCAGTTTGTCCGATTATTCCAGATGTTATGCCCACAATAAATAAACTGTTTGAAGGAAAGGTCTTAAAGGGTGCGGATGCTAAGAAATGGGATGCTCAAACTCTATCTAACGAACAAAATGTTATACAACCCCTGTACAATAATTTATCAAAAGATGATCTTAAGATATTAAATGATAACATAAAATTGACTTATGGTGATGATTGGAGTGGGTCTGTTGAAAACCAGTCTGATAGATGGGTTTTTGGAATGAAACAAATGGGCTATAAAGATGTTAAACCTTGGGATATGCCTATATGGAAAAAACGCTGAAATTGTCCCCTGTTCGTCGGAGTAAATTGACCCCACTTCGTCGGGGTAATTTGACCCAATCAAAACAATCAATTTGGTCCATGTTTAACTCAGAAGTTTACATATTTAACTGTCGCATAAGTAGGGGGTCAATTTTAGTCCGACGAAGAAGGGACGACTTGGCCGATTATTCCAAATTACTTCTAAAATTTACATTGATGAAAACTAGGTTACATTTATTAGGACGCAAAATAACATTAGGAATTTTGACATTCTGCTTAAGCTTTGGATTCGTGAACCAAGTTCAATCTCAGCAGTTTGTCAATGGTAAGTTGGTGCGTAAAGAAAAATTTCCTGGTGGCGGCGGAGACACTTATTTAAAGTATGGTGCGGACTATAAAAAATTATATACTAAAGCCAATATGGCTTCTGATCTATATCAAGAAAATTATTTTAGGCAATATCATTTAGATGGCTTTGATACGCTGAGACATAATTCTTGCAAGGTATTTGAGTTAATTCCAAACTATTCCGAATATGGGGACCGCTTCAGTTTGGATTCCAGCGTTTCTGCTCACATTCTCGTGAACGGTGATACTTTTTCCGATTTCGGATTTAGTTTAAAATTAAATGCCCCATTATTAAAAGACAGCAATTACAATTTGAGCTTTCTGGTCGCTTCGGCCGAAGCTTATCGCATTCCATTTAAATTTTTTAATAAAAAGTTGAATCCCTATGAAGACTTTAAAATTTACATCACGCAAAGTAATAGCCCAAATTCCGAAGGGGATCTAATTGCTATAATTCGTAGGCAGGATGTATACGAACTCGATTCAAGTACTTATTTCCCGTATACTTCGGGAATTTATGACAGAAGCTCAGTGCCTTACAAGACAATGGAGCCATTTTATTATCGGGTAAGAAAAGAAATCAAAGGAGCTAATTCAGGACAGTACATTACCATTAGGGCAAAAACGCAAATCACTGATTCTGTTTCTCGGCTCTTTAGGTATAACTGTAAACCTAGCGTATTATTCTGGAAAAATCAAAACCTTTTGGAGAGGGGCTTTTTATCCACCGACTACCAAATTCGATGCCCGTTTACATTGATAAAAACTGGAGATTTATGTAATCAAAAAAATCCGCTTGCATTGAAAAGTTCTTCCCAGCATAACACCGATAAGTTTCTGTGGTCTACCGGTGATACCTCCCCTACCTTAAATGTCATTAGCCCAGGGTTGTATTGGGTTGAGAAAAATAGAAATGGATGTATTGCACGAGATTCCATCATTATTAATAAATCGTTGAGTGTTACAACAAGCACTGTAACCGTTAAAAAATGTAAGGACAGCATATTAACCATCGGCTTACAATCCTTCCCAAATCAGAACAATTACCAATGGAATTCCGGTAGTAAAAATCAACAGTTATCCGTTTCAATACCGGGCTGTTATATACGAAATTCTCAATTGCTTGGTTGTTCGCTAGTTGACACATTTCTGGTTCAAAATTACCCCCAGCACAAAGCCATTGACAAAATTAATTACACATTGTGCATAGGAGATTCCATCGCCTTGACAGGCCTAACAAAAAAGTTGGCTTGGTATCGCAAAAACTTATTTTTGAGCGATTTGAGCGTTTTGCAAATCCACGGAATTCAAGACGACACATTGGTATTGAAATCCATTGATAACTGCTGGCAATTGGATACCATTATAATAAAAGTAGAGAAATGCCAACTCGATGATACTGGGTTTCTTTACATCCCCAATGCTTTCACCCCCAATAAAGATGGTAAAAACGATGTGTTTATTATTCCAGGAAAATCGATTCACAATTACGAAATGACAATTTACAATCGCTGGGGAGAGCAGGTATTCTTTACTACCAACGCCGCCGAAGGTTGGGATGGTACATATCGAAATGTCGATGCCCCTGCAGGAACATATGTGGTTGTTTTGAAATACAAACCAAACAGTACTTCGGGATCTCAAAACAAATCTGAAAACTTAAATACATCAATTCAACTATTACGTTGAGTTATTGGAAAAAACGCTGACGACAAACCCTATGAGTCGCTGTAAACTGACGCATCTCCGTCGGAAATACTCACATCCAAAAATAACCAATGTTACCAGTGTTTACATCCTTATTATGCATCATTGATTTGCCTCAACTTAGGGGGTCAATTTCAGTCCGACGAAGAGGGGTTGGTTTGTCCGATTATTAAAATCAAAGGTTAGATAATAATCTGAGAGCCTCTACCAAAGCAGAATTATCGAACTACTGAATTTGGTTTGACTAATTCGGAAGTTACAGGTTAGATAATAATCTGAGAACCTCCATCATTTTCCCCCAAAAAATTTCATTTTCTTGTATATTGCCCTCATGAAAAAATTACTCAACATCCTCTTCATCACAACTTTGGCGATCAATGCAACCCGCGCTCAGAATACCCGATACTTGGACCCTGTCTTCACAGCAGTCACAAAAACCACAGTGACCTACTCTGATGTCTTCAATGATGATTATCACAAAATGGACATTTACACACCCAACAACGACAATCTCGGTAAACGACCATTGATTGTTTATGTTCATGGCGGCGCATTTTACGCGGGTGACAAGGCAAGTCAAGACTGTATTGATTTTTGCACCGCGTTTGCCAAGAAAGGCTACGTGGCTGTATCCGTCAACTATCGTTTGGCCAATGCCTTTTTATTCCTAACCGACAAAAAAATTCAACTCAATGCCGTTTTACAATCCATTGCCGACGTAAAAGCTTCACTACGCTATTTTGTCAAAGACGCATCGGGGAGTAACCAATACAAAGTGGATACAACCGCATTCTTTTTGGGAGGATACTCTGCCGGTGCAGTAGCATCTTTACACACAGGTTGGGTTAAATCCGAATCTGAACTCGACGCAAATCTCCAAGATATCCTCAAAAACGGCATCAAAACCCTGAATGGTGACGCCGGAAATAACGGTTATAGCAATCCAATAAAAGCCTTATACAGCATGGCAGGTGCAGTTTATCAAACCAGTTATATCTCACCAAATGACTTACCTGTTTGGATGGGTCACGCCAAAGACGACGCCACAGTATCTTATAACTGCGCACCGGGCCTAAACAACGCTTTGGTTGTTACGCTCTGTGGCACTGGTAAAATGATACCAAAACTAGATTCTGCGGGTGTGAAATATGATTCAATGATATTAGAAACTGGCGGTCATTCATGGCCTGGACTTGGCAATAACGGGAAGGATTTCAAAAAAGCTGTTACAGAAATAGCAGAATTCTTCTACCCCATGATTCCACAAAACACTCAATCCATCAAAAAACCAGAAACCTATCAAGCCATTTCTATTTATCCCAACCCTACTCAAGGATTAATTCAAATCATTCAACATGGCGCAGTGGGATTAGGAAACTATCGCATTGTAAATGGGCTGGGTCAGAATGTAATGTCGGGTTTTATTGGCGATAAGCAGGCCGTACTGGATCTCAACCACTTGCCAAAAGGGTACTACAAACTAGTTTGGGGAAATCCTGCTTTGGAAATTCAGTCCATTGTGCTGGAATAATAATAGTTCCTCGTTTACGCCTCAATCGATACACATTGTAATGCGCGGATTCGTAATAAAACATTTGTCCGTTCAATGATCAAAAACCATTCCTTTAGAAATGCAAAGGGTCCGAAATTTATCGGACCCTTTGCATTCAACATATAAAGCTTAATTGAAATTTAAAATGTGGGACAATGGTCTACTTTTCTTCTTGGAAGACCTTGGTATTTCTTGTTCCTTGACATCGATTCACCTTGGCCACAGGCGGCAGATCGAGATATTTTAATCTTATCATTTGCACCCCAAATCGGAATGCGGTAATTCAAGGTAACTGTAGAATAATAGTCCTTATGTCGAGATTCCAAAGTCGACATACCATCCAAAACATCTCCATTTATTTGATTGGTTAATACCTCAACCGAATAAACGCTGCCCCTTCTGTTTGTTAGTACATCAATACCCAAACCGACCGGCACAACAAATGATTTTGTATTGCCCATTGCCTGAGAACTAATCACTTCACCATTTGCATTCTTTACTGAATACGACATCAAACCATACTTAATTCCAGTTGTGAAATACACCGGCAACCGTGACACTGGGTAATACTCTACCATCAAACCCCCATCCAATATTTTTCCATTTAGCGACAGATTTCGTTGTTGAAAAAAGGCATCTCTTGAATATTTATCAAAGGCGGCGTATTCTGAATATCCAGCATTGGCTCTTAGCTTAACACCGGGTAAAATCGAAAATTTCGCGAAACCCTGGGTAGCTAGCTTGCCATGAGCAACAGTAGCATTTACATAATTTGAAGCAGCGGTATGAGCTCCAATTTCTCCACGATACACCGACATCCCCGCGCCCATTCCTAATTCGATTTGGCCTTGAACAATTGAACATTGCAAAGCGATTCCACTGATAATTAATAACTTGTTTTTCATAAGGGTTAATTAAAGGGTTAGACAAAAAAGAGAACTAAAACCCTAGACACCGTTAAAAGTGCTCAACCCCCAAATGAAAAAAATAAAATCTCCTTTTTATTTCAAATCATACGATTTGATTTCCGTATGGTAAGCATTTCCACTCGATGCATAATCGTCGTCTACCATCACCAAACCCACTTTTGGCGCGTAATACGCATCGGATGTATAGCCCAAAGATGGTATGTTTAATCGAATATGAACAACATTCTCAAACGATTTACTTCCAACCGTTTTAGAGACCGTTTCGATGACTTCGTAGTTGTACTGCTTAAAAATTCCGCCCAATCCCTTAATCGACTTCGACCATTTTTTACCGGTCTGCATTGAATCCTTTAAATAAACAATTTCTTGGGTGGCGCCATCGGCATCCAAAACCAAAACGCTATAATTTCCCTTGCTGTAACGATAGTAGTTTCGACTGATAACCCCCGCGGTATTTGTCTTATACATTTGAAAAGTGTTCGATAAATAAAGCGCAGTTGAATCTTCCACTTTCACTGTCCAGTCGCTGCTCGATGTCCCCGTGGTAGAATAACTCCAATTGGAACCAACCTTAGAATTCAAATATTCTCCCGGTCCAGGCATCGACTTTACGGGATCCTTTTCACATGCACCCATACCAAAAATTAATGTCGCTGATACCAAGGCTAAAGTGAGCCCCTTTGAAATACTAAGTGCAGAATTCATATCGTTTTTATTTGATTCAAGATTACCATTTTTTGACGACGCAAAAAAGCATGTTCCCCGCATCGTATAGAAAATCAAACACTCGTTCGATTACTCGGTACTATCTGATGTCAATTTATAAAGCGCATAATGTTCATTCTCAAATACCAATTCAACGTCTGGCGTGGCACTCGATTGGGTGATATCCAATGTCACCCAATTCTTATAACTGGATTTATTTAACACCAAATATTTCGCACCCTTCTTGACCCATGTGCTCATTTGGTTGTTATCCAAAACTTGTTCATTCAACGCAACCCAACCCTTTCTATTTAGGAAATACAATTCTTGTGGATTCACGCCTGAATTGATGATTACAAGATCTGATTTGGGTATGTGGCTACTCACCTCCGATGCTAAGGTGAGTTTGTACATTTCACTTTTTTTGATAAAATGGTCGTGCATTTGGTTTGATACCCCTTCTAATACGATGAAAAAAATCAGCACATTGGGTAGCTTGTTTCCAAAGCGCAAGCCTGACAATGAGCTCAAGCCGAAGCCCACGAATAAACACATAATAGGCACAAATGGAATCACATAATAGGTGTGCTGGGGGAAAACTGACCCCGTTTTTACCATGTAAAAAACAAAAACCAAAGTAACCGAAGCCACACCAGTCCAAAAGGCTTTGTCGCGTTTAACAGCACAGACAACAACGCCGTAAATCATCGCGGCCAGGGCAAGAAAACTATAAAAACTGGTGAAGTAAAACTTCTCCAATAACAATGGCCAAAGCGGAAGAATTTCCCGAACTCCCTCCATCAAACCCTTTGAAATAAACCAAGGGTATCCAAACGTATTTAAGTAGGGAACCCAATAGAAATACCAGACAATGGCGGGCAGGATCGACAAAAAAGCCCCGGAAAAAATCAAGATTTTTGTTTTTCGTTGCATTTGATTCATCCAAACCATCGGAAGCAACGCCGCCACCAAACAAGCCGCCGGAATCTTACTCAGCACTCCGAATGAAATGAAGACGAAACCCAATATCCAATCCTTAAATCTGATTTGGATGCAATATTGTACCCAATAACTCAAACCAATGATAACGAGTGAAACGGCAAAAGTATCGGGCATGATTTTTCTGGAAATGGAAAACCAAACGGAAGCCATCAAAGTCAA
>NZ_JBEILJ010000070.1:0-9844 GCF_040379285.1 Flavobacterium sp.
ATTGTGCGTTTCCCCTACATAGTAAATATCCTTTTTTTTGGAGTATAAAAAATATAACGTTGTCATGGCAAAAAAAAAGCCCAAATAAATTTGGGCTATTGTGGTACTTCCAGCCCCGAAACTTCGGGGGAACTAAGGAACAAAAAATTCTTTTTCAAGAATCAACTTTTGATTAGTTCAGGCTTTTGTGGTACCTCCAGGAATCGAACCAGGGACACACGGATTTTCAGTCCGTTGCTCTACCAACTGAGCTAAGGTACCAGTGCTAATGCGGGTGCAAATATAGAATCATTTTTAATTTATCCAAAAGAAAAATCAAAAAAAATCTATTCGTATTTTTACACCCTAAACAACTGCTCCATGCTTTTAGTCCTTGATTTTGGGAATACACAAATCAAAGCCGCTGTCTTTGAGAAGTATACCTTATTAGAAATGCTTCGATTTGATCTAGCACAAGCGTCACAATCTTTGGAGTTTTTATTTCAACGTTTTCCAAAAATAAATGCGGTTTGCACTGCATCGGTTACTATAGAGCATGAAACTGTTTTGCAGGGTTTGCCACACACTTTGAAAAAATGGACCATCCAAAGGCAACACAAATTCCCTTTCGTGAATGCTTACCGAACCCCTCAAACCCTAGGATTGGACCGAATGGTGTTGGCCGCGGGAGCTGTATTAGCTTATCCCAACCAAAATCGATTGGTGATCGATGCGGGAACTTGTATTACCTATGACTTCATCACGAATCAAGATGTCTACAAAGGGGGCGCTATTAGTCCAGGAATTCACATGCGTTACAAAGCACTTCATGAGTATACGGCTCAACTCCCTTTATTGACAATAATTGATGAATTCCCCCTCACTGGCGATTCGACCGAAAATTCCATACATTCAGGGGTGCTCCAAGGTATTCTTTTCGAAATTGAGGGTGTAATTGCGCAATATGCTCAAGAAAATCATAACTTTAGTATAATTTTAACCGGCGGAGATGCCAATTTTTTGGCTGCTCATTTAAAAAATAGCATATTTGCCAATCCAAATTTTTTGTTGGAGAGCCTAGTATATGTATACCAATATCAACATAATGATTAAAAAATTTTTATTCCTTTTCGCAACATTGTGCTCCGGGGTGGCTATGGCACAACAAGGAACCAGCTCACCCTATTCGTTTTACGGTATCGGCGATGTTCGATTCAAAGGAACAATTGAAAACCGTGCCATGGGAAGTATCACAGCACACGGGGATAGTATTCACGTTAACTTACAAAATCCAGCCTATCATTCGGCTATTCGATTGACCACTTTTGCCGTAGGGGCAACGTATGGAACCAACCAAATAGAATCCAATACGCAAAGTGACAAAGCGCGCACCACCGCCTTAGACTACATTGCCGTGGTGATTCCAACTAAAAAAGTCGGATTTTCGCTTGGATTAATGCCTTTTTCATCGGTAGGATATAATGTACTAAACGACCTAAATTCATCGATTATACGTCAGTATTCGGGATCAGGAGGAATCAACAAAGTTTATTTTGCAATGTCATTTATAGTGACCCCCAACTTTTCAATTGGAGCTGATGTAAATTATAATTTCGGAAATATTGAAACCAAATCCATCAGTGCTTTCCCTGGCGTTGAATTTGCTACACGTGAGATTAATACCTCCAATGCTACAGGGATAAATTATAATTTTGGATTACGTTATCAAAAATTGTTTAAGAAGAAATATTTAGTCTATACAAGCGCTGTGTTTAGTCCCGAAGCGAATCTTAACTTCAATAACACCCGACAGTTGGCCTTAATTAGCTGGATTATTGGTGGTTCTGAATCAGTGATACCTGGGCAAACTCAGGATTTAGAGGTAGCAGATACCAAGGTCAAATTACCTACTAAATTCGATTTTGGTTTTGGCTTTGGACAAACCAACAAATGGACGATTGGGGCGAATGTTCTCTTTCAAAATGCAAGTAATTTTGGAAACCGAAATAACGACATCACGAATGTGCGCTTTGAAAATGCCACTCGTTACAGTTTAGGTGGGTATTTCATCCCCAATTATAAATCGTTTTCAAGTTACTTTGACCGCATAGTTTACCGCGCTGGGCTTCGTTATGAAAACACGGGACTGATTTTAAATGACAAATCAATTACAGACACAGCAGCTACACTCGGACTCGGATTGCCAGTACGAGGGACTTTTTCGAACGTTAATTTTGTTTTTGAATACGGTTTGCGAGGGACAAAAAGCAATAATTTGGTGAGAGAACGTTATTTCAATATAGGATTTGCATTTTCGTTCAACGATCAATGGTTCCAAAGAAGAAAATATGATTAATTAATGCATAAGCGATGAGAACAAATTGGACTTTATGGATGTGTATTTTTTGTGCCACCGTTTTTGGTCAAAAAGATTGTGTTCTAACAAAAGATTTTGATACAGCCATTGACTTGAAGAATTTTGAGGAAGCATCCGCGTTATGGAAAAATTATCTAGCCCAATGTGAAAGTAAGACGGAAGCTGAATACAAAAAAGGTGAGGTAATATATACCGCTTCCATTGAGAATGCTAAAGACCCAAAATCAAAGAAAAATGAAGTTGACGCTCTTCTTGGATACTACAACCAGTATAATGCGTTGTTTCCCAACAATGGGATGGAAATGTTTTCCAAATTAGCCTTTGTGATGTACACCTACAAAGATGACTTTAAAACGGAACAAATAAAAAAAGCCTTTGAACTTGCCTTTAAAGAAAAAAGGGAGTCTTTTCGAGAGCCATCCTATTTATTGGCCTATTTTGAAGTGCAATATCAAAATTTTCACAAAGGGGAAAACGGCGAGCAGAAATTACTTGCACTCTATTTTGATGTGGCTGCCAAGTGTACTTTTAATCGTTTAAAGTTTCCAGAGTTCTCCTCCGAATATGATGCGCTTCTTCAAACGATGCAAGTACGCTTGAAAGATCAATTGAATCGAATGAGCTTGGATGCCTTTGCGCACAAAGCAGATCAAAAAGAGTTGTCAAATCCTTTTTGGATCCAAGGATTGGTTGAAACTTTGGCTGCGTTTTGTGAAATGGATCCCATTTTTCTGACACGCGCTGAACAGTCATATCAATTGGAGAAAAATGCTGCTACGGCTTATTATTATGCCGTTGCGCTCAAAAATCAAGAAAGTTTAGACAAAGCGTTGGCCTATTTTGATGAATCCTTAACCTTGGAAAAACAAAATGCGTTAAAGTCGGATCGTGCTTGCCAAGTTTCCATGTATCTTTTAGGTAGTGACAACAAATCCGCCATGAACTACCTCCAACAAGCTCAAATTGCCGATCCCAAGAATGCAAAAGTTAGCTTGTTAATGGGCGAGGTGTATGTCAATGCAATAAAAGAATGTGATTTGGAAGGCAAACCTGCAGAAGCGGTGTATATATTGGCTGCCAAAACCGTATTAAAAGCCGCAGAAGCCGATAAAAGATATGCTGCCGCTGCTCAAAAGAAAGCCGATGAATACCGTAAAAAAGTCACCACGCCTGCGGGCAAAAAGACGAGTGTAGTCGTAGGGTGTTGGATCAATCAAACCGTAAACTGGTAATGAAAAAAGCGCTAGGAATACTCGGTGTTTTTATGGTTTTTTGGAGCGTTTTGGCTTGTGAAAGCAAGTTGCGTGAAGTCCAAAAATCAGTCTATGCCGAATTTACACCTAGCGGGGATGCCGATTCAATTCATGTCAAATACACCGATTCGGGTCGCATTAAATCGGTGCTGGAGAGTCCCAAAATGCTCGATTATGCTACCGTAAAATATCCTTATACCGAATTTCCAAAAGGGGTTCGCGTTACCCTTTACGACAACAAAGGCGTGCCCACATTTGTTACAGCCAAATACGCAGTGAGTTTTAAAGATACCGAATTATTTGATCTTCAAGGGAACGTAAAAATCAGTAACACTGCGGGTCAAGTATTTGAGACGGAGCAGCTTTATTTTGATCAAAAAAACGAATGGTTTTTTACCGAAAGACGCTATAAATTTACCGATCCCAAAGGGGTTTCTTATGGCGAAGGAGTCGATTTTAGTAAAGATTTAAAAATTATAAACTCGCAACGCGTATCCGGTGCGTTGGATAAAACAGAGTAAAATTATGGGCTATTTGAAAATTACACAATACTTGTACCTGGTGGCAGCTGGAATTTTTGCTTTTGATGCGATTACCCATTGGAACGACGAACCCAAACCTTGGATTAGTGTTGGGATTGCCTTAGTTTCTCTTTTTTTATTCTTCTTTCGACGCCATTTTGCCAAAAAATTCCAAGACCGTCAAAACGCCCAAGGCAGAAAATAAAAAAAACACTACACTTTTCTTGATTTTGAAGCCTTTATGCTTTAAAAAAGTAAGAAACTTAAAGCCAAAATTGTTCCCTATTCTCTCTCTTTATTTAAAAAATAGGTGGCAAAAACATGCAATTTGAAATCATTCAAAAAAAAATTGCTTTCGAGCGTAAATTATCCAACTACGATTGTAATTATTTCATAGATAATTGTATTTTCGCAGACTGAAATAAAAATATAGTAGATACAATGGCAGTTTTACAGAAAATTAGAAATCGTTCCGGATTGCTTTTACTGATTATTGGTTTTGCCTTATTGGCTTTTGTGGTGCAAGATTTGTTTACCAATGGATTGAGCCAACAATCGCGTGATGTAGGAAGCATCAATGGGAAAGATATCGCCTTCGAAGATTTTAGAGTTAAAGTAGCGAATCTTGAAAAAAACGGGCAAGGAGGTCAAATGACTCAAACCCAAGCTGCTAACCAAACATGGGATATTGAAGTGAATAAAACACTTTTGGTCGATCAGTTTGATAAAGCGGGCGTTCGTGTGGGCGAAACCTTCAAATTGGAAACCTTCAAAAAAGATCCTAATATCGGTGCTAACCCAATGTTCCAAAACAAAGGGAAATTTGATTTGAATAAATTCAAAGAGTTTTTCAAAAACAATCCTGAGCAAGCCAAAATGTTCGAACAACAAGAAAAGGACATGGAGCTTAACGGGAAATTCCAAATCTACAACACCATGGTGAAAGCCGGGATGTATGTGACTCAAGTAGAAGGAAAATTCAAATATGCCTTGGAGCAAGATAAAGTGGACTTTGACTATGTCGGTGTGATGTATTCTTCGATTAAGGATAGCGAAGTGAAAGTAACCGATGAAGATATCACGGCCTACATGCAAAAACATGAAAAACGGTTCAAAGCCGAAGAGTCCCGTGAAATCGAGTATGTATTGGTAGAAGATAAGCCTTCAAACAAAGACCAAGAGGAAGCCAAAGCAAAATTAATGGCGTTGTTAAATGCGACGGTGGAGTACAACAAAGAAACCGGCAAAAACGATACGTTACCTGGCTTCAGAACAACCACTAATGTAGCTGAATTTGTTGCAAATAATTCCGATCGTTCCTACGATTCAACCTATGTGACCAAACAACAATTGCCTGCAGCAGTGGCCGATGCATTGGTTAACTTGCCAAATGGTGAAATTTACGGTCCTTACGTAGATGGAGATTACTATTGTTTGAGTAAAATGATAGGGCGTAAAGCCAATGAAAAAGCCAAAGCAAGTCATATCTTGATTAGCTGGGAAGGTATTGATCGCGTTCAGAAGAAAGAAAAAAGAACGAAAGAAGAAGCCAATTTGAAAGCCGAAAGTTTATTGGCGCAAGCGAAAGCCAATCCAGGTTCTTTCATGATGTTAGCGTTAACCAATTCGGATGACTCATCGGCGCAACAAGGCGGTGACTTAGGGTATTTCGGTCCCAACCAAATGGTGAAACCTTTCAACGATTTTGTATTCAATAATCCTGTGGGAACCATCGGTTTGGTTGAATCTGAATTTGGATTCCATATCATCAATGTCACCGACAAGCAAGATGGTATTCGTTTGGCGACTATTGCTCAAAAAATTCAACCTTCTGAAGCTACGACGAATGAAGCGTATACCAAAGCCACTCAGTTTGAAATGGATGCTGCTAAGGGTGACTTTGCCAAACTTGCTAAAAAGTCAGGGTTAAAAGTTGAGTCTATCAAAGCCAAAGCGATGGATGAAGCTCTAGGGGCTGCTGGTAATCAACGCCAAGTAGTAAAATGGGCTTACAGTGAAGACACGGCTATTGGCGATGTAAAACGTTTTGAAGTAACCAATGTTGGCCACGTTATCGCACGTTTGAAAAAAATTAATCCAAAAGGGTTAACACCGATTGACGATGCACGTCCGTCTGTTGAGGGGATTCTAAAAAATGAGAAGAAAGCGAAATTGATTATTGCTAAAATGAAAGCAGGTTCTTTGGAAGCTATTGCCAAAGCCAATAAAACTACGGTGATGAACATTCCTGCAGTTTCTATAGAGAGTCCGATGCTCCCAAGCGTAGGTATGGAAGCGAAAGTAGTAGGTACTGCTTTTGGAACACCTAAGAATAAAATTTCTGAGCCTATCGAAGGCGTATCTGGGGTGTATGTGGTAAAAACCAAAGCGGTGACCAAAGCACCAAAAATCGCAAAATACGATGAGTATGTAACGCGTTTGAAGCAACAAGCTGCACAAAATGCAAATCGTGTTATTCCGACCTTGCGCAACGCAGCCGATATTCAAGACAATCGTGTAGAATTCTATTAAAAGATAGTGAAATACATAAAAAATCCCGAAGTACTTCTTCGGGATTTTTTTGTTTAGGAAAGTATCATTTTTGCATAAGGTACCACCACAGGGTATCCTTTTTCGGTGAAGTACTCGGTTGGATTTTCTTTGGATACGGCCAAGACAAAATCACCGCCCCAAGCGCCCAAACTTTTTATCACGCCCTCAAAATCCGGAAATAGTGCTTCTTGAATAGTCATTTCTTCGAGTACATCACTTAAAGCAATTTCATGTTCCCGCAACGCTACCGCAAATTCTTTGGGATGTTGTGCTGCGACTACGCGTTGGGTGATGGCATTGATTTGTTGAATCGTTTTTTCAATATCGCCTTGTTTGTCCAAATAGGCCGCAATGGCCGCTTTGGAATTTCTTTTTTGATTGAGGTATACAAAAAAGAGATGTTCAGTAAAGGCTGGTGCAAAAGACACCGTTTGAATAACGGGTCGCTCGTTTTGCAATTGATAGAGTATAGGAGCGTTGTTTTGCGCACAAGCCACATCATAGCCACTACCTCCGAAACTTCGTTTTAACAGCGTAAAGGCATCCACTTGTGCCCATTGCGCGATATTATTAATCAAGGTAGAGGAGGTGCCTAATCCCCAATTTTTAGGAAAACTTAATTCGGTTTCGATATGGTACCCCGCTGCTTGATGCAAAAACTCAGCATTCATTTGGTAAGCTTCATGGAGAATGTCAATCAGCGTATTTTTAATATTCGCTGTGGCATCTACTTTTGTCTTCCGTTGAATGGATTCAAATGGAATGGTGGCTTCAAACCAGCGGCTTTTATCGTGATCAAAACTGGTCCATTGAATACATTGGTTTTCGCCCGAACGGATATGTAGGGTTTGTCCAAAGCGTGTCGGTAAGGCGAGCGCTTGTGCCCCGTCCAAAACGACATATTCGCCAGTGATAAGCAGTTTTCCGTTGCTATAAAACGATTGTTTCATGTTGTGTGTTTTGGAATGAAAATTTTCTACTTAGCCCGGATTGAGCCGATATCCTCCCCCGACGTAAGGAGGGGGAGATACAGGCGAAAGCCGGAGGGGTGTGGTGCAAGAAGCGCTTGTTCTTGCTCCTTATTTTACTTCCGAAGTTGTTCAATCAATTCCACCACCGAGGCATGGGTAACGGTTTGCTCGGCAAAATGTGCGTGAATGGCTTTCCGTTCGTCGGCTGTAGCTTGGTATTGATTTAAGATATTGTTTAAGTGCATTTTCATGTGTCCCTCTTGAATTCCGGTTGTCGTTAATGAACGCAAGGCGGCAAAGTTTTGCGCCAAACCGGTCGCTGCAACGATTTGCATCAACTTTTGCGATGTGGGTTTGCCCAGAATCTCTAAGGCCAATTTCACCAACGGATGCAACGAGGTGAGACCACCCACCGTTCCTAGGGCTAGGGGGACGTCCATCCAAAAGGTAAAGAGGTCATTTTCGATTTTGGCATGCGATAGACTGCTGTATTTCCCGTTTCGAGACGCATAGGCGTGAATGCCCGCTTCGACGGCTCTAAAGTCATTACCCGTGGCCAAAACAACCGCATCGATACCGTTCATAATCCCTTTGTTGTGGGTAACGGCACGGAAGGGTTCGATTTCGGCAATGGTTACTGCTTGCACAAATTTTTCAGCAAAAGCGTGTCCGTTTACGATAGCTCCTAGTCTGCCTGTTGGAAGATTTTCGGCCAAATCAGCAACGGGGCAAGAGACTTCGGCGCGCACAACACAATTGGGGACATAATTTGACAAAATGCTCATCACGATAGTAATGGCTTTTTCGGTCTCGGTAAACGCAGGTTCCTCAGCGGCCAAGCGGCATAAAGTTTTGGCCATTTGTTCCAAACAAGAGTTGATGAAATTGGCCCCCATACTGTCTTTGGTGTTGAAGGTAACATGCAGCTGGAAATACTGCGCCAATTCGGCACTTTTATCGCGGAGTTCAATGTCCAAAATGCCGCCCCCTCGCTTGTTCATGTTACGCGTAATGGGTTCGGTGTCTTCAACTAATTGCGGTTTTATTTTATCAAAAAACGGTTGGAGTTTTTCGATCGAACCTTGGAATAAGAAGTGTACTTGTCCGATTTTTTCTGTGGCTATAACTTCGGTTTTGAATCCGCCACGGGTACTCCAAAATTTGGCCGCTTTGGCGGCTGCGGCTACGACCGAACTTTCTTCGATGACCATCGGAACAGAGTAGTAGGTGCCGTTGATGTTGAAGTTGGGTGCGATACCCATCGGGAGGTAGAAATTGGTGATGGTGTTTTCGATAAACTCATCGTGCAATTGTTGCAGCTTGGCATCCTGGTTCCAGTATTGTTTGAAGATTTTTTCAGCTTCTTCTGGGGTATGGAAATAGGTTTGCGCGATCCATTGGATTTTTTCCTCTTTGGATAATTTTGAAAAACCAGAAACGGCTTGTGGCATACGCATTTTTTTAGGAAACAAAGGTACAAAAAGAAGGCCGTTTACAAAGAACGGCCCCCTTTCAAGTACTTAAAAACATTAATCAACCAGTATTCGCTTATGTACATTCGCGTTTTCAGTTTGAATAGAAACCATGTACATGCCGCTTGTTAGATCAGATACATCGATTTGCGATATATTGTTATTGTAATTGCGCACGGTTCTTCCTTGTAAATCCGTTATGGTGATTCCTTTTACACCCAAACTTTCAGGAAGCGATAGGTTAACAACCGACGAACTTGGGTTGGGGTAAAGTACAATTTGATCGGCTAAGAATTGCGCCGTATTTAAATTCACTGGAGGTAGCGGAATCAATGCGCCCCCTTCGGCTGTTGCAGCAAACAATCCGAATGCAGGACCGTTGCTGTTGTTACTGGGGGTTAAAAATCCTGATGCCAATACAGTCAAGGCTGCTCCAGCAGTTCCTAGGGTTTGCAAAGGGGCCTGATAAGCCGCTACAGTAGTTGTTCCAGAGGCATCTCGAACTTCAAGGGTATAGTTGGCTACGGGCAATTGCAAATAGCCTTGAAATTGTGGGAAGGCGATGTTGTTGACAATGGTTCCCGCACCTACACCTGTTTCTACCACATCAACGGTGGGCGCGTCGGGCGAACCGTGGTTCACCAACACATCGGTTTGTGTAGCTACTAAAGCCGCTTCACGCGCTTGTGGGAAAACGTTTAAGGCAAAGGAGGACGGG
>NZ_JBEILJ010000071.1:0-9632 GCF_040379285.1 Flavobacterium sp.
AGAAGAGTTAGTTCACTAGCAGTTGGATTACACTTTTCCACCAAACACAACCTGAAACCTGAAACCTGAAACTTGAAACATTTTAAAAGCTTCTAAGAAGCTGAGCCTCTGAGCCCCTGAGCTGGCTTTCTGTAGAAGAGTCAGTTCACTAGCAGTTGGATTACACTTTTCCACCAACCTGAAACCTGAAACCTGAAACTTGAAACATTTTAAAAGCTTCTGAGAAGCTGAGCCTCTGAGCCCCTGAGCTGGCTTCCTGTAGAAGAGTTAGTTCACTAGCAGTTGGATTACACTTTTCCACCAACCTGAAACCTGAAACCTGAAACTTTTTTAAAGCCGCTGAGAAGCTGAGCCTCTAAGCTTCTGAGCTGTTTATAATAGAAACATCGCTTGTTAAGAGACTGATTACTGTTCACTGTACACTACAACTGCACCCCTCTCTTCGGGGCTTAATCACTTTTATGTGTGATTTCTCCTGTCGTCGAAATGACAGCTGCTCGGATGGGAATCGCTATACCGAATGAGCGTTATTGCTCAATGAAACTTTTAAAAGCTTCTGAGAAGCTGAGCCTCTAAGCTCCTGAGCTGACTTCCTGTAGAAGAGTAAGTTCACTAGCAGTTGGATTACACTTTTCCACCAACCTGAAACCTGGAACCTGAAACCTGAAACCTGAAACAACCCCCTACACCGTCATCGAAAACAGCTGTGTTTGGGGAGCCGAACGTTGCAAATGCAAGTCAAACGCCATACAAATGTTACGGATAAAGGGTTTGCCTTTTTCGGTGACCACCAGGTGATCCAGTCCAAGGATAACCAAACCGTCGTGCTCCATTTCTTGGAGTTGTGCCAAAACTTTTGGAATCTCCTTGAAGTAAAGGTCTTCGGTTTCCCATTGGGTTTCAAAATGGCACATTAAATTGAGAATATGACGGCGGATAATCAGGTCTTCCTCCGTTAGAAGATGACCCCGAAGCACAGGGAGTTCGTTGGCTTCCAAGCGGGCATAGTAGGTTTCTAAGACCTTTTCGTTTTGGGCAAATCCATACCAACTGTCGCCAATCGACGAAACGCCCAATCCGATCATTACTTTGGTTTGTGTAACGGTATATCCCATGAAATTCCGGTGCAAGGTGCCGTTTTCAAAGGCATGGTACATCGAATCGGTAGTTCGGGCAAAATGGTCCATCCCAATTTCGTGGTAATGATGTGCCAACAAGCGTTTTTTCCCTTCTTCATACAATTGCCGCTTCACCTCGTCACGCGGCACATCTTGATCCTGAAATCCGCGTTGGCCATTGCCTTTTATCCACGGTACATGGGCATAACTGTAAAAAGCGAGGCGATCGGGGAGTAGGGATTTGGTTTTGTCGATAGTGTCTTCTACGTCGGCTAGGGTTTGAAACGGCAACCCAAAGATGATATCATGTCCGATGGATGTATACCCAATTTCCCGTGCCCAAAAAGTAACTTTCGCCACTTGATGAAACGATTGTACGCGATGTATGGCGTGTTGAACGGTTGGCGAGTAATCTTGTACGCCAAAACTCACACGACGAAAACCTAGGTCGTACAACACCTGTAAATGTTCGCGTGTGGTATTGTTGGGATGCCCTTCGAAGCTAAATTCGTGTTCGGGGACTACGTGTGCTTCCTTCAAAATTCCGTTGATGAGTCGCTTAAGATTAGCAGCAGAAAAAAAGGTTGGCGTACCTCCGCCCAAATGGATTTCGCGAATATGGGGTTTCTTGGGTAATAACTCGCAGTATAAATTCCATTCTTTCAATACTGCCTCGATATAAGGATGTTCTACCTCATGCCGCTTGGTAATGCGTTTGTGACAGCCACAAAACGTGCATAAACTTTCGCAAAAGGGGAGATGAATATAGAGACTTATACCTTGCGTCGCATTGGTTTCGTGAAAAGCTTGCAGCAAAGTGTGGAGCCATCCCTCGGTGCTAAAAGTCGCATCATTCCAGTACGGAACCGTGGGATAACTGGTGTATCGGGGTCCCGGCACGTTATATTTTTGAATGAGAGAAGTGGCCATGACTACAGAATTTGCCTCAAAGATAGGATGCGGCCATGGCGTAGGGTATGATATTTATCATGCCCAAAAAAAAATCCGCTTATTCAGCGGATTCTTGTTGTTGTTTTATCAAAACATTAATTTGTTTAAGCTTTTCTTTCCACGTTGCTAAATCAGCTTTGTGGCGCTCGATGTTTTTCTTCACTTCGTTGACAATAGGGTTGTTTTTAGCATTTTGGAAGAATTGAATATTGTTTTCCAACTGGAAGATTTCATGCTGCACTTCGTCAATTTTACGCATGATGAACAATTTTTCATGATCCAATTTACGACTGCCATCGCCCGCTAATGATTCCAATTTGCTAGAAAAACGATGCATCTCGCCTTCTTTTTTGCTAGCGCTTAATTTTTCAAATAAAGCATCCAAAATTTTGTTGAATTTACCTTCAATATGACGGCGGTTGAAAGGAACCTTACCAAAACTTTTCCATTGCTCGATATGCGCTTTGATGGCGTCCAAGTCGGTTTTGTGATCGCCTACCAATTCAAAAGAACGCAATTGTTCTAAATACGCTTTTTTGTTATTGAAAGCTTCCAATTCGACCGAATTTTCTTCTTTCTTACTTTCTTTCAAGCGGTCGAAGTAGGTGTTGCAAGCGTCTTTAAATTCTTTCCACAAACTGTCGGAGAATTTTCGAGGAACATGACCAATGGTTTTCCACTCTTCCTGAATCTGCTTCATGATGGGCGTGGTTGCGGCAAAGTCATCGGCATCTTTCAATTCATTGGCACGAGCCACCAAGGCTTGCTTGCGACTCAAATTATCGTTTTGCCCTTTTTTAATGTCCTTATAGAAGGAATTTTTTAAAGCGTTAAAATTACGAACGGCTGTTTTAAACGCTGCCCAAGTCGCTTCATTCACCTCTGAAGGTACTTTACCGGTGGCAAAAAAAGTATTGCGTAACGCCTCTACTTTGGCAATTTGTTGCACCCACAACGCATGACTGTCTACGCGCTCGGTAGCAAGTACCTCCAAAGCGGCAATGATTTCTTGCTTTTTCGCCAGATTTTCTTGCTCGCGTTTACGGAATTCTTCGGATAACGATTCGCGTTTGTCGTGCATTTGTTTGGTAAGCTCGCTAAAACGTTGCCACAAACTCTCACGAACCTCTTTGGAAACAGGACCGATGTCTTCTTTCCAAATGCGGTGGAGGTCTTGCAACTCGCGGAAGGCTTTGTTGATATCGCTTTCTTGCGTTAATTCCTCAACACGGGCGATAATTCGTTGCTTTTGCTCTAAATTATTTTTGAATTCCAAATCACGGGCCTCACGGTCCAAATGCAAAACATCATAAAAGTTTTCCAAATGGAAGTGGTAGTTGTTCCAAACGTGATTGTATTTGTCTTTTGGGATAGGTCCTGCATTTTTCCAGCGTTCGCGAATGTCAGCTAGCTGTTTCAAGGCTTGGGCAATATTACCTCCGGATTGGGCTACCACATTTTTCAATTCTTCTACCAAAGCTTCGCGCTTTTCCAAATTGGATTTTAACGCATTTTGTAACGATTTGAAATGGGCATTCTTTTTGTCACGATAAGTGGTATAAAGCGTGTCAAATCGCTTTTTTAAAGGGAAATCATAATGGAAATCTTCAGTAGTGTCGGGGTTTTCCGCCAAAAACTCATCGCGTTTTTCATCGATAAAATGGTGGAATTTGGAAAGGAAGGCTTTGCGAACTTCTTCCACATGCTCACGAACGGTCATCACGTGCTCAACAGCGACCAAACTTTCTAAAGCGGTTACCAATTGCTCCATCGAAAAGGTATCATAATCTTCCATCGGAATCTCGTGACGTCCCTTCAGGGTTTCATCTTCGCTTTCTTCGGCATTGGCTTCAGCGATAGCCGAAAGGGCTTCCTGATGGGTTTCAGGGGCAGCGGATTCCTGACTTTCTTCGGGAGTCACCGCTTCTGTAGTTTCCGAAGGCGTCGTTTCTTCACTTTCAGGGGTTGCTTCGGCGGCTGTGATTTCATTCGATGCCACAGCGGTTTCTTGCGCCACAGGAGCATCGGCTTCTTCCCCAGAAATCACTTCAATTTCGGGCGTTTCTTCCGTTTCCTCCGATAAAGCAGCTTCCACTTCGGTATCGGGAATCGGACTCTCTACAGGGATTGATTCCTCAGGAGTAGATGCGTTTTCGGTCGTATTCGCGTCTACATTCGCTTGGTTTTCCATTCCATCTGAACCCTCCATTTCGGGATTCAGGTTGTCATTCACTACTTCAGACATTCGTTTAGGTTGTAGGGGTTATACAATAATTAGGGCGAAAGATACTAAAGTCGTCCTAAAATTCAAAGTAAAAGCTAGGTTTCTGTGTGTAAAGAAATTGAAAAGACAGGATTTACGGCTATACGTTGGTGCTGTTCCAGATTTCCCAGGCCTTTTCTGCTTGGTGAACCAACATGGAATACCCATTTTCAATGGCGGCGCCTTGTGCTTCAGCTAAGGTTAAAAAACGGGTTTTAGGCGGATTATATACCAAATCAAACGCAAGGTGAAGCGGCGTAAAATGGGAGTAGGGTATTGGGAGACAGGCCTCTACCTCGGGAAAGGTTCCCAAAGGGGTACATTGAATGACAAGGGTGTGGGCGTGCATGATTTCGGGCGTGATTTCGGCGTAGGAGAGGGTTCCCTCTTCGCCTGAACGACTGACTAATGTGTAGGGTATGCCCAAATGTTGCAACGTGTAACGTATCGCTTTGGCAGCGCCTCCGTTTCCCAAGACAAGGGCGCGTTGATGATGGGGCGCTAAGTGAGGTGCTAATGCTTGTTGAAATCCGTACCAATCGGTATTGTGGCCTAGGGTTGTTCCATCGGGAAGCCATTGAATCGTATTTACAGCCCCAATTTGTCGGGCAATGGGATCCAAATCATCCAAAAAAGGGATGACGGCTTCTTTGAAGGGAACAGTCACGTTTAAGCCATTCAGATACGGTTGGGTTTGTAACAATGTTTTAATATGAGTGGCATCGGGCAGGTCGTAATTGTCATAGCGACAGTGTTGCCATTGCGGCGCTTCAAACTTTTTTGCAAAATACCCACGTGAAAAGGAATACGCAATGTTTCGTCCCAAAAGGCCAAAGCGTTTTTCGGAAGATGTCGCCATTATTTTCGGTATTTTCGGAGTGCTTTTTGGATGCTATTCAGGTCCATCACTTGCGGAAACAACTCTTCCAATAAGGTGTAATGGGTTGCATTCAACCGCAAGGCATTGGCAAGATGATAACTTCCTTTGTCCTCCATTTCAAGGGTAAAATACAAGCCTGCCATTCGGTACTCAATTTCATAGGCTTCGGGAAAGTATTCACTGGCTTGAAGTAACGCAAGTATCGCATTATCATTTTCACCCATTTGATACATCATGTCTACCCAAAATAACCAAGTATCCAATTCGTAATCGCCAAACTCAACGGCTTTTCGGTACCCGTGTTCGGCTTCTTCAAATAAAAAGAGGGCTTTATTGATGGTTGCATACCGTTTCCAGTAACTGCTGTTTTGATCGTCAATTCCGAGGGCTTTATTGACGTAATAGAGCGCTTTGGAATAATTTTTTTGACGAATATAAAAATCGGTAATTGCTATCCATCCTTTGTCCAATAACGGATCTTCGTGTACGGTTTGGTTATAATATTTAAGTGCAGCCACCTTGTTGCCCACTTTTTCGTAGCATTTGCCAATTCGCAACAAAGCATACGACGTTGGGTCGTCTAAGGCCAGGGTTTGCTCGTAACTTTCAATGGCTTCCGTATAGCGCTTCAAACGTTCTAAAGCCTTCCCTTTTTCCATAAAAGCGCCTACAAAGGTCACGTCGATATAGGTGGCAAATTCAAAAGCACGCACGGCATTTTCATAATCTTTTAACCCATAATATAACCGTCCCGATTGATGCCAAGCAATTTCACTGTAGGGATTACGATCAATATAGGTTTTCAAATAGTCGATAGCAGCTGCATTTTGGTCCAGAAATTCAAAACAATAGACCACATTGTACAAGGCCGATTGATCTGCAATATCTTCTTCCAAACATTGAATGAAACAGGATTTAGCCGATTCTAAATCGTCCATAAATAAATATTCCATCCCCATCAAATTGTAAACATCGGCATGGTCATCGGTATACTCGAGAGCTTTTTTCAAACAAGCTACCGCTTTTTCATGGTTGTCACGTTTGGAGTAAATGCTGGCACGTTGGATATAAATTTCTTCGTTGTGCGGTTCAATGGCATACAATTCATTCAATAGTTTTTCGGCGGCGTCCAATTTGTCTTCGTACACCAACATTTCCACTTGAACCAATTTTAACCCTGTTGATTTTGGATGCTGTTCCAAGCCTAATTTGAGTGCTTTTTTAGCCAAATTAGTTTTTCCCATGTCCAAATAATACAAGATAATTTCTTCAAACTCCTCTGAATCGAAGAAGAACACCTTGTTGGTTTTCAACATCGACTCAAAACGGGAGAGCGATAAATTGTAGTCGTCTTCTTCGTGATTCAAATACATAGCCATTGGGGTTTAGGTTGCACTACTTAAAGATACGTAACCCTCAAGGAAAAACGGTAAAAAACAGGAATTGTTTTAAACAATTTAATTAACACTAACTAAGGGTAACGTGCTTATCCTCAGTCATAATCTCGTCTAACGCCTCCAACAGGATGGCACAACCTTCGCGAATTTCCGTCTCAGAAACAGTCAGCGGTGGGGTAATCCGTATGGCTTTTCCTTCAAATAACAACCAAAATAGGATGAGTCCTTTGTCTTGGCATTTTAAAATGGCGCGATTCGTAATCTCTGGATCAGCGGTCATCGCCGCCAACATTAAACCGCGGCCCCTAACTTCTTCTATCAAAGGGTGTACCAAAAGACGGCGAAATAATTTTTCTTTTTCCAAAGCTTGGGCCGCATAGTCTTTTTCGAGTATTTCTTGTAACGTGGCTAAACTAGCAGCAGCAATCACGGGATGTCCCCCAAAGGTTGTAATATGGCCGAGCTTAGGGTTGTGACTTAATAAATCCATGTGGCGTTCGTTGGCGATAAAACCCCCAACGGGCATGCCACCTGCCATGCCTTTGCCTATAATGACTACATCGGGCACTACATTATAGTTTTCAAAGCCAAATAATTTCCCCGTGCGTCCAAATCCGGGTTGGATTTCATCAACAATCATCAAGGCTCCAACAGCTTCACAACGCTGTTTGACTTTCAACAAGAAATCATTTTCGGGTTGGATAAATCCTGCACCACCCTGAATACTTTCCAAGATAATTCCGGCGGTACGGGTCGTAATTTTTGCAATATCAGCTTCGTTATTAAACGTAATAAATTCGACATCGGGCACCAAGGGACGAAAGATTTGTTTGCGCTCTTCAAAACCCATTACACTCATCGATCCCATTGTGTTGCCGTGATAGGCGTTGTGGCAGGAAATAAGTTGACTCCTTCCTGTGACGCGGCGAGCCAATTTGAGGGCGCCTTCCGTGGCTTCGGTACCTGAATTGACCAAATAAACTTTGTTTAATTCGGGGGGTAAGTTTTGCACCAATAACTTGCAATATTCCGTTGCTGGATGTTGTGCATATTCGCCATACACCATAACATGCGAATACTTGTTTAATTGATCAATAATCGCTTGATTTACCCGTGGATGCTGATGTCCCAAGGAGCAAGCCGAAACGCCTGCCACAAAGTCCAAATACGCTTTGTTTTGGGTGTCATAAATATACGAACCCACGGCATGGGAAACTTCCATCCCGAGTGGGTAGGGTGAGGTTTGGGCCTGGTATCGTAAAAAGTCCGATTTCAAGGTCATATACCGTAGCGTTGTAGGTTTTATTTCGTTTTGGTCGAACGGGTAGTTTTGTCGTAATTCAATGTCTCTTTTCGAATAGGCATTGGAACAGCGGGTTTTGCAGCCTCTTTGCGCGCTTGTTCTTGCAACGCCGCTTCGACTTCGGCTTCTTCGGGAGGAAAAATATCTTCCTTAGAATTTATTCGCTCCTCAATGCGCCATACAAAGCCCCGGAGTTTCCGCACATTCTCGGGAAAATCTTCCTCTGGGTACAAGGTTCCGTTTACGCGATCAAAAAAAGTAATGGTATCGACATTATTCCCGTTGAGGGTCATGTTTATGCGACTACAAGCCGTTTTATCAATGCCGATGAGTTCGTTTTTATCGTTGCGCATAAAGTAAATGACTTCGTTATTTTTGACCACATCGACTTCATACAATTTATTTTCCCGAAACTTTCCATACAGATTTATTCCTTTAACCTGATTGAAGCCCGCGTCCAGCGTGTCTTTGGAAATGATAAACGCATTGTTGAGCACTTTAAGCGAATCGAGTTTTTCCGTAGCATTATTGCCAATGAGGTGCATGACATCGCCGGTGAGTTGTTTGTCGCCATTCCAAAGTATCGGTTTCCCGATGAGTTTGGTCAGGGCCACTTTTTGATCGGAGTGCAAAGAGTCGCATTTTCCACTCATGTCCGTTTTGAAAAACCGCACATTTTTTTCCCCACGAATAATTCGCGCTCCAGGTTTCCCCGTGAGATAGATTTTCTTCGCATGCACAAACATCGAGTCGTTTTCTACCCAATAGCGCACCGAGGCACGACGTGTCATGAACACGGAATCTTGTTTTTTGTACAATTCGGCATAATGTCCTTTAATGATGGCGCGGTTGATGGTATCGGTAATTTTGACATTTCGAGTCCCCGAAGAGAATTCCCGCGTTCGGTCAAAATACAAACTGTCGCCTTCAATTTTCCGGTCCTTGTATTTGATATACGACTTCCTCAGAAAGTGACCGACATTTTTTTTGGTATTGTAAAATCCGTTCTCGGTGTAAATAAAGTTGTCTTTTCCCGTGATCGTCGAAGGACCAAAGAGGTACGAATGTCCCGAACTGGTATAATAGTCCAAATGATTGGATAGAATCGTGTATTCCGGGTTTTTGAGTTCTACTGCGGTAAGAAAACGGTATTTTTTTTCTTTGACATAATACGTGCCCGCATCGCTTTTGAGTGTATTATTTCGGTTGGTAATGACGCCTTTGGTTTTGTAAAAGGCTTCTTGTTTCATTCGGTCAAAATGAATGGTATCGGTCACCAAACTCGATTCGGGGGAGCGCATGACTACATTCCCCGTAGCATAGGCTTTTTTTACATTTCCGTTATATTCGGCATAAGTGCTATTGAGGTACAAGGTGTCGCCTTGCACCATTTGTACTTGTCCAAAGGCTTTGATATAATTTTCTTTCTGAAAAAAATAGGCTTTGTTGCAGGTCATAACGACCCCTTCATGACGCACGCGAACATTTCCCGTGAGCAAAACGGCATCGGGAATTTCAAATTGGTTAATGTCTTGAAAGTCGGCATTTTCAATTTGAATACTCCCCGGAGGACGTTGCCCCAAGGCATATTCGCACCACACGAGTAATAAAAAAAGAAAAACAAGGATACGTCTCAAATTACTATAAATTAGTGGGGCAAATTTATGAAAAAGCCCCCGTTGGTTTTCGGTATTAAGTTTTTTTTATTAGCCTAGAGAAT
>NZ_JBEILJ010000072.1:0-8883 GCF_040379285.1 Flavobacterium sp.
CCTCGGTGCCGCGACATACCTATCAAAACATTAAAGCTACTGGGTTGTTTACCGTAAATCATATCACGGTGGCGCAAATGGAAGCGGCGCATCAAACCTCGGCCGCTTACGATTATGGGGTTTCGGAGTTTGACATGACGGGATTGACGCCGATGTACCGCGAGGGTATTGCGGTGCCTTTTGTTTCGGGATCGCCTGTGCAATTGCTTTGCCGTTATTTGAATGAATATCCGATCCATGAAAACAACACGATCCATGTTATTGCGACGATTGAAGCCATTTATGTTGAGGACAATTTAGTCACACGCGACGGATGGTTGCAACTGGAGCGCGGAGATGTCGTGGCGATCAATGGTTTGGATGGCTATGCACGTCCCATCCTACAAGACCGATTTGATTATGCCCGTCCGAAAACCCCGTTAAAATCGCTTCGCCCCCATGCCTCATAAAAAAACCTTTTTACCCCAAAAAATATGTTTGGTTTGCGGACTCCCCTTTTCCTGGCGCAAAAAATGGGAAAAGAATTGGGAGTCCGTTAAATTTTGTAGTGACCGTTGCCGAAAAAATAAAAATACCCTATGAAACATCTTGTTTGGTTTCGAAATGATCTTCGCACCGAGGATCAATATGCGATGTGGAAAGCCACACAACAAGCTGAAAAAGTGATTGGCGTATATTGTTTTGACCCACGCCATTTTGCCCTTACCACTTATGGATTCCCAAAAACGGGTGCCTATCGCGCTCAATTTTTATGGGAGAGTGTTCGCGCGCTAAAACGCAATTTGGAAGCCTTGAACATTCCGCTATGGGTATTTTATGGCGAACCCGAAACGGTGATTCCTGAGTTGGCGAAAAACCAAGGCATCACAAGCCTTTTCACTACGCATGAATGGACTTCAGAGGAACGTAAAGTCACTGACGCGCTTAAAGTTCAATTACCTGGGATTGCTTTCCACGAACTTCAAGACGGCTTTTTGTTTCATCCTGAGGACATCCCATACAATGCAGCCAAAGAAATTCCTGAAATCTTCACGGAGTTTCGTAAAAAATGTGAGAAGATTTCGAAAATAAGGCCGTTGGTCGAACCCAAAGCGATGCCGAAATCGAATTATGAGGAAACGCCTGAAATTCCCATTTTAGCCTCGTGTGGAATTACACCACAATCGCCTGATAAGCGCACGGCTTTCCCATTTAAAGGAGGAGAAAACAAGGCGTTAGCGCGCTTGGAGGATTACTTTTTTACTACCGAAAATTTATCCCAATACAAACAAACCCGCAACGGATTAATTGGACCCGATTACAGTTCGAAGTTCTCTCCTTGGCTTGCCCACGGCTGCATATCGCCACGAAAAATCTACTGGGAGGTGCAACAGTACGAAGCGGAAGTTTGCAAAAATGAAGATACGTATTGGCTCATTTTCGAATTGATTTGGCGCGATTATTTTCGGTACATTTCTCAAAAACACGGCAACAAAATATTTCAATTGGATGGCATAGTCAAACAAAAATACGATTGGGAATTCAATCCCCGCAAATTTGAAAAATGGACACAAGGTAAAACGCCCGAACCTTTTGTGAATGCCAATATGAAAGAATTGGCCGCTACAGGATTCATGAGCAATCGCGGACGCCAAAATGTGGCAAGTTTTTGGGCTAAAGAATGGGAACAGGATTGGTGCGCGGGGGCTGCGTGGTTTGAATCGCTGTTAATTGATTATGATGTCCATTCTAATTACGGGAATTGGTTGTACAATTCGGGCGTAGGCAACGACCCTCGCGACCGAAAGTTTAACATTCGCCGTCAAGCAGAAATGTATGATCCAAAAAACGAATACCAGGATTTATGGAATACGTAACCTTACGCCTGATCATGGGCGACCAATTGAATCTAAAGCATTCTTGGTTTTCTGAAAAAGACCCCTCCGTGTTGTATTTGATGGCCGAAATGCGTCAGGAAACGGATTATGTGAAACACCATATTCAAAAAGTAACGGGCTTCTTTTTGGCGATGCGTGATTTTGCGCAAGAGTTACAAAACCAAGGGCATAAGGTGCATTACATTCGCATTTCGGAAGAGCTGGCTACAAAAAGTCTGCCTGATATTCTCCAGCATTGTATTGACAGGTATTCCATTCAACATTTTGAATACCAACTACCCGATGAATACCGATTGGATGTGCAATTGAAAAGCTTTTGCACAGAATTATCGATTTCGCATCAAGTGGTGGACACCGAACATTTTTACACCACACGGGAAGAATTGGGTCAGTTTTTTGAAGGCAAAAAGCAATTCTTGATGGAGAATTTTTACCGTATGATGCGGAAGAAACATCAGGTGTTGATGGTGGGTAATGAACCTTTGGGCAACCAATGGAACTTTGACCATGATAATCGCTTAAAGTACAAAAATCAAGTTCCTGTGCCTCCCATGGCAGTTTTTCCAAAAAATGTGCGGGACGTTTTGGATGAAATATACCAAGCGGGCGTGCAAACTTTTGGGGAAATCGAACCCCATTTTTTTGCTTGGCCGATCAATCGAAAGGAGGCGCTCGAACAACTGGACTATTTCTGCGACCATTTGTTGCCCCATTTTGGCGATTATGAAGATGCGATGCATACCGATCAAGCCTTCCTTTTTCACTCCCGCTTATCCTTTGTGTTGAATACGAAAATCGTAAGTCCGAAGGAAGTTGTGGATCGCGTAGTTATGCATTTTTACAAAAATCAAGACACTATCACGCTATCCCAAGTTGAAGGATTTGTACGGCAAATATTAGGCTGGCGCGAATATATACGCGGAATTTACTGGCGTCACATGCCCGATTACGCGCAACGCAATGCCTTGGACAATACTTATCCGTTACCCGAAATGTATTGGACCGGGAAAACCAAAATGAATTGCATGCACCATGCCTTGGGTTTGAGTTTGCAAAATGCTTATGCGCACCACATCCAACGCCTGATGGTCATCGGCAATTTTTCACTCCTCACCCAGCGCCATCCCGATGCGGTAGACGCTTGGTATTTGGGTGTTTATATGGATGCATTGGAATGGGTTGAACTCCCAAACACCCGCGGAATGAGTCAGTATGCCGATGGTGGAATTTTGGCCACCAAACCCTATGTCTCCTCGGGTAGTTATATTCAAAAAATGAGCAACTACTGTACAGGTTGCCACTATGATGTTAAATCCCGTACGGGAGAGCAATCCTGTCCGTTCAACAGTTTATATTGGAATTTTTTGGATGATAAAAAAGCCTATTTTGCCAAAAACCAACGGATGGCCATGATGTTGAATTTATTGGGAAAAATCCAACCTGAAGAATTGTATGCCATAAAAAAGAGGGCTTCCGAAATAATCGAAAACCCCGACCTATTTTAATAGTATAAATTATGAATTATAAATTATAAATGTTGGATTAATTGGCTTTGGGTTTTAACACCAATAACGTTGACGTTGCTTCAATCTCTTTGCGGTTGAGTTTCATTTTTCGGAAACGGCCTTTGACAAAAAGTTCCGCTTGGTCATTGTAGTGCGGACTGGAACGTACCCCCGATTGACCCGTAGGTAAAATGCTTACACTATTTTCCACATCAGAGAAATCGATAATACGACGGGTTGAGGGGCCACCGCCCACGTTGTACTTCCCGTCCTCGGCCAAATAAAACAATAAATTATTGATCACTTCATTTCCTCCGGGCACTTCAAAGGTACCTACATTAAAAACGGGTCGCAATGCTGCCACTTTCCCCAGAGGATGCTGGAGCTCAAGTGTATGGACTTTCCCCCAACGCCAGTGGGTATATTCGGTACCTAATTGGTTTTCTAATGCTTTAATCGCTTCATGAAACGAACGGTTCATCATTTGGCCTCGGGTTTCTTTACTGCCTTTGGTGTTTACATCATCCCACCACGGTGAATTGGGATTGTTGCTTTGTCCCGCGATCATTTGTTTGAGCATATGCGTTCCCAAGAAAAGGGCAAATCGCTCTTCTCCCAATTCGTCTTGAAAGGTGTTTTTTAGATAACAATACAGCCATTTGTTGTAAATCGTAGGTGCGATATCATAGACTGCATGGGTTCCTTCCCATTGTTGGAGTGTTTCTAATGCACTTTTTTCAGTCGCTGTCAGTCCGTTTTTGGGGATACATTTTATCCAATTTTTCACTAAATCAGGATAAATTAAGGACGTATGGTCGTTAATCATGCGTTCCACATCGGAACGATCCCAATTATTTTTGGTGGCCAACAACGACTGAATGCGTTTGGCGCGGTCTTGGGGCAAATAATAGCCGGGATACAAATAGCCGTCTATGGGTTCGGGTTGGTTATTGGCCGAATAGACATAATGCCAGTTGGGATTGATCGCATAGGGATTTTCTTCAAAAGGCAAGAAGGTCCGCTGGTCGTCTTTGCCATTTGTTCCATCCAAAATAAAGTTGGGATTTACGCCTTCGGGCATGCAATACAATTTCCCCGACGTGATCCAAGCGATATTATTTTTGGCATCCCCATACATAACATTCAAGCCGGGGGCGTGCACGAGACCTACCTTTTGATAAAAATCATCCAAATTTTTGGCATGACTCAACCCATAGACGGCTTCCAAAATATGATTGGCGTGTTGGGTGTAAATCCACGACATGGTTACAGGATTTTTGGCTTTCAATCCTTTCAACAATCCATTCATCACGGGTCCGTGTTGGGTTGATTTTATGGTCAATGCAACATCGGCTGTGTCTTTTACTTTGATGGTTTTGGTACGCACGGAATAATTCGCATAGCCTGAAGCTGTTTTGTATTGCTTGGTATTTTGGGGATGATTTTCTTCTTGGAAAAAGTCCAAATCATCATTTTCAAACATGGTCAACCCATACGCATACTCACGGTTATGGCCGAGTAAAGGAAAAGGAGTTCCGGCCAAATAATAGCCGTACATTTCATAACCGGGACAAGAAATATGGGCTTCATACCATGTGCCCGGTTGGGAGAACATGATATGTGGGTCGTTGGCAAAAATAACCTTGTTGTTCTTGGTTTTTTCGGCACCGATTACCCAGCTGTTGCTCCCGATAAAAGGAGGTACGGGTGATTGTTCGAGAAGTTCAGTGATTGATTTTGAAATCGCAGCATAATCGTTGGCTTTGCCTTTATAGGATTTCAAACGGGTTTTGGCCAAAGCACCGTCCAGCCCAAAGTCGGCTAAATAGTCCCTTCCCCATTCGTCTCGAATTTCCGTCAGCAACGGGTCGGTTTTTTGCGCCATGGCAAAACTGAAGGACATGAATCCGAAGATGTTGTACATGTCTTTGAGGGTAAACGGTGTCTTTTCAACTCCGATCAAATCAAATTCAACGGGTGTTTTTCCTTCCTCTATATAGTGATTTACCCCATCGATATAGGCTTGGGCCAATTGGTAGGCTTCTGAATTTTTATCCAATGCAGCTACCGCTTGGGCTGAATTTTCATCAATTCCGATACCGGCAAAGAACTTGTCGTTTTCTAACGCTTTTACCCCAAACAATTCCGACAAGCGTCCGGGAGCAATACGCCGCATCAACTCCATTTGCCACAAGCGATCTTGGGCATGCACATAACCAAGCGCTCGCAAAGCATCTTTTTGATTTTGGGCATAAATATGAGGCACCCCGTAGTCATCAAAATAGACTTTGGTTTCGTTTGATAAGCCTGCTAGTGACTGTTCGCCTTCGTATTGAGGTGCTTTCGTTTGGAAATAAATATAAATTCCAAGGCTAATAGCCAATACAATGGACAATACAATCAGTACAATTCTTTTCACTATTTTCATGATAACAAGTAAGATAAACTTTAGTCGTCGGGTATGATGATTTATTTCAACATAAAAAAAGCCTTAGAGTAAGGCTTTCAAATTTATTGTTTTTGCAAGGTTAAAATTCCCGTTTTCAAAATCTGTCCAAATGTATACATATCTTCATACGAACAATAGAAAGGAGCGGGCGCTAGCCGAATTACATTGGGTTCACGCCAATCGGTAATGACGCCATTTTTCATTAAATAATCGAACAAATTTCGCCCTTGTCCATGTAAATACACCGACAATTGGCAAGCGCGTTCATCGGGATTGCTGGGCGTGATGACTTCAAAATCGGCACCGTCCAACTGTTGATCGATATCATGCAATACAAATTCGAGGTAAGCCGTCAATTGGTTTCGCTTGGCAATCAATCGGTCCATGCCTACCTCATCAAAGAGTTCGACCGATGCCAAATATGGAGCCAATGACAATATGGGCAAATTACTCACTTGCCAACCGTTGGCACCTTGCACGGGATCAAAGTCGGGTTCCATTTTGAAACGACGTTCTTTATTGTGTCCCCACCACCCTGCAAAACGGGGTAAATTGGTGTGGTGGTGTTTTTCGTGAACAAAACAACCCGAGGCATTTCCTGGGCCAGAGTTCATGTATTTATAACTGCACCAAGCGGCAAAATCGACATTCCAGTCGTGCAAGTTCAATTGGATATTCCCGGCAGCGTGCGCCAAGTCGAACCCTACATAAGCGCCTACGGCATGACCGGCTTCGGTGATAGTTTTTAGATCAAACACTTGACCCGTGTAATAATTCACACCGCCCCACAATACAAGTGCCAACTCCTCACCGACTTCATTGATTTTAGCGATAATATCTTCGTGGCGAATATTATGTTCGCCCTCGCGACGTTTTACCTCAACTATCGCATCTTTTGGGTCAAATCCGTGTACGCGAACTTGTGATTGAAACATATATTGATCGGAAGGGAAGGCTTTTTCTTCGCAAATGATTTTGTAGCGTTTGCCTTGCGGGCGGTAAAACGACACCATCAATAAGTGCAGGTTTACGGTCAAGGTATTCATTACCGTCACTTCTGAAGGCAAGGCACCTACAATTTTACTTAAGGGATTGGCAAAACGTTCATGGTAATCCCACCAGGGTTTTTCGGCATAAAAATGTCCTTCTACCGCCAAATTCGCCCAATCATCCATAACTTCTTGCACAAATTGAGCCGCCGATTTGGGTTGCAACCCCAAGGAATTTCCCGTAAAATAAATTACATTTTTACCTTCATGTTGAGGAAAAATAAACTGATCGCGGTACGCTCGCAGGTCGTCTTGGCTATCGAGTTGTTGTGCGAATTCACGCGTATTTTGAAATGTCATCGTTTTGTTGGTTTGAAGGGTAAATGTAGTAATCTTGGAGGAGATTTGAAATAGTAATTATGGGTTATGAATTATGAGTTATGAGTTATGAATTATGAGTTATGAATGAATTGCTGGTTGTATAATAGCCGCATTGACACACCTGCCTGCCGGCAGGCAGGTTGCCGCATCGACATATTGACACATTGCCTCATTAAAAAAGGCCATCATTTCTGACAGCCTTTTCTAAATTATAAGATCAACATCGCGTCGCCATAGGAATAAAAACGATAGCGTTCTTTTACGGCTTCTTCATAGGCTTTTTTCATTAAGTCATGTCCACAAAATGCTGAAATCATCATTAACAAGGTTGATTTTGGCGTGTGGAAATTGGTCACCATACAATTGGCAATACTAAAATCATAGGGTGGGAAGATGAATTTGTTGGTCCAACCATCATAAGGATTTAGCGTACGGTTGGATGAAACCGAACTTTCAATGGCGCGCATCGAAGTGGTTCCAATGCAACACACACGGCGTTTGTTTTCGATGGCTTTGTTGACGGTATCACATGCCTCTTGAGAAATGCGTAATTCTTCGGAGTCCATTTTATGTTTGGATAAATCCTCTACTTCAACGGGATTGAAGGTTCCTAATCCCACGTGAAGCGTAACTTCAGCGAAGTTGATACCTTTGATTTCAAGACGTTTCAACAAATGTTTTGAAAAGTGCAATCCAGCAGTGGGTGCAGCCACGGCGCCTTCTTCTTTAGCATAAATCGTTTGGTAACGTTCGGCGTCCTCTTCGGTAACTTCACGGTTGATGTATTTAGGAATCGGCGTTTCTCCTAATTCCTTCAATTTATAACGGAATTCTTCGTAGGAACCGTCGTATAAGAAACGAAGGGTACGTCCACGAGAAGTGGTGTTATCAATTACTTCTGCCACCAATGAATCGTCATCGCCGAAATACAATTTATTCCCGATACGGATTTTACGGGCAGGATCGACCAAAACATCCCATAGGCGTTGTTCCGCATTTAATTCGCGCAACAAGAAAACTTCGATACGCGCTCCTGTTTTCTCTTTGTTTCCATACATACGCGCTGGAAACACTTTGGTATTGTTTAAAATCATCACATCGCCATCATCAAAATAGTCGATAATGTCTTTAAACAATTTATGTTCGATTTGCCCGGTGCTGCGGTGTACCACCATTAAGCGCGACTCATCGCGGTTTTCAGCAGGAAATTCGGCCAGTAACTCTGGAGGTAAATGGAAATTAAAATGGGATAGTTTCATCTTTTTATAGCCTTTAGATTACATTATTTTGCCTCACGGCAAACGAGTGCAAATATACTATCCGCAAAAGGGGGTTGTCAAGTAAATTACGATTTAATTTCCGACATTTCCCCTGAAATCCCTGCCTGCGCGAGATCACTCCAAAAAGTGGGATACGATTTTGACACCACTTCGGCATTTTCAATGCGTAGTGGCACACAAAGTGCTAATGGAGCAAAAGCCATGGCTATTCGATGGTCTTGATAGGTCGCTATGGCCACATTGGGAATTAGGTGGGTTGAAGATTCAAGATGTAATGTATCGGCGGTGGTTTGGATTTGTCCCCCTAGTTTTGAAATCTCTTGCTGCAAGGCTACTAACCGGTCGGTTTCTTTAATTTTAAGCGTATGCAATCCGGTCAAAGTACATGAAATTCCGAGTCCG
>NZ_JBEILJ010000073.1:0-8802 GCF_040379285.1 Flavobacterium sp.
ATACAAAAGCGGGAGATGTTGGTTGGAAACCCCAATACATCCCGAATTCCAAACTTCAAAGGCTTCACTCAACGTAATTAGTTCACCGTTGGGTAAAGGAAATGTAGCTTGTTTACGCAACACTTTTTTCATTTTGCGAGCGATTCCTCCGGTATTGGCCTTTAACGCTCCTTCATTTTTATCCATAAACACCATTCCTTTTTCGAGGGCTTCAAAAATGGGAGTCAAAGGCGCTGTGATCAAACAGTCGGTATCAAGGTATAAGAAGGAGCCCGTGTAGTGTTTCAAGCAGTCTTGTAGAATTTTAATCTTGACGCGGTAAGCATAATTAGACGGTCCTTTTGCCTCGGTAAGTTGGTCGGACGTCAGCGCATGGTAGGTTATAGATAAGGGAAGCTGCGATTGAAGATACGCCGTATCGTCGGAGAAAATATGGATGTGAAATGCAGGTTCTGGATGCACGCACGCCAAGGACATCAGTGCCCAAATCAATTCATTTTGATAATCCCGGTGCCCAAAAGCGACAAACAAGAGGTGCTGTGTTGCATTCATTCCGCAAATATACCAATCCCGTTGCGTTTGCGTTGTGCTAAAGTTTACACATTTTTTAAGAAAATTGTTCCGTAATCTATTTAGTTTTGAACTCAAAATCATTCCATTATGCGGTACCTCATTTCCCTTCTTTTTACTTTAGCGTTTACCTTTTTTTCCTGTACTTCCAAAGAAGCCAAACCGGAACCTTCTCCCCAAACGAACCCAAAGGTAACCTCTGCCAAACAAACTTTGGATTATCTCGGGGTGTATAAAGGCGTGTTTCCCTGTGCCGATTGTGAAGGAATCGAGACGCAGTTGGAATTGCAGGATACCACCCATTTTGTTTTAACGACCCGTTATTTGGGTAAGTCCGATACGCCTTTTGTGGTATGCGGAACTTATGGTTGGAATGCCAACGAAACGCAAATTCAGTTGGACAATCAAAAGACCGGTCCCTATGCGTATGCTGTTTTGGAGGGAGTTTTGCAGCAATTGGATTTGCAGGGAAAACCCATTACGGGCGATTTAGCCTCCCGCAATCGTTTGACGAAAATGAAAAAAGATGCACAAACAGGGGAATTGCTGGTGGCCAAAGAAGCTACGGTGGTCAAAGGAACAACGCCTGCCGCACCCGTTACCTTTGCCTTAGCAGGAACCGAATGGCGCTTGCATACCCTTTTGAAAAAGAAAATTCAATCCTCTAAAAAACCATTTACCCTGACATTAATGTCCAAAGACGCTCGTTTTACAGCGTATATGGGATGTAATCAAATTGGTGGACAATATATTATGCCTTCGGTGGATGGGTTGGCTTTTACGGCAATCATTTCGACCAAGATGGCCTGCCCCGATGATCAAGTCGAGGCGGCGTTTGTCAAAATGTTATCGCAAGTCGATGCCTATTCCATCCAAAAAGACCAATTACAGCTGCGCCAAGGGAAAACGGTATTGGCCCAATTTACCGCGGCCAAATAATCCCTATCTTTGTCGCATGCCACGAATTTTAGCCATCGATTACGGACGCAAACGCACGGGAATAGCCGTTACAGATGATTTGCAAATTATAGCCTCGGGACTCATCACGGTCGACACGGCGCAATTGTTTCCTTTTTTGGTCGATTATTTTAAAAAAGAGGACGTGCGAAGCGTTTTAATTGGCGAACCCAAACAGATGAACGGTTTACCCTCGGAAAGTGCCCCATTGGTAGACGCTTTTGTAGTGCAATTTCAAGCCACTTTTCCTGAAATCCCAGTGGTGCGCGTGGACGAGCGTTTTACCTCAAAAATGGCTTTTCAAACGATGATTGATAGCGGCCTTACGAAGAAGCAACGCCAAAATAAAGGATTGGTCGATGAGATTGCAGCCACCATTTTATTGCAAGATTATCTGAGCCGTAAAATGATATAAATCCTTTAGCATCGCTGTTTTTTTTCCTACTTTTGCCCCATCCTTAAAATTACATCCATGATTTTACCCATTGTGGGTTACGGCGACCCAGTTTTACGAAAGGTTGGGGAATCCATTACACCCGATTATCCGCAGTTATCCGAACTCATTCACAACATGTACGATACCATGTACAATGCGTATGGCGTGGGATTGGCGGCACCTCAAATTGGATTGCCCATTCGCTTGTTTGTGATTGATACCGAGCCTTTTGCGGATAGTGAATCCCTTAGCGCGGAAGAAAGTGCTCAACTGAAAGGATTTAAGCGCACCTTTATTAATGCCCAAATTCTCAAAGAGGAAGGTGAAGAGTGGGGATTTAACGAAGGCTGTTTGAGTATTCCCGATGTTCGCGAGGATGTGTACCGAAAAGAACGAGTGACTTTGCAGTATTGTGACGAGCATTTTGTGGAAAAAACAGAAGTTTTCGACGGATTAATTGCGCGGGTGATTCAGCACGAATACGACCATATTGAAGGGATTTTATTTACCGATAAAATTTCGATGCTGAAACGCACGTTAATTAAGAAAAAACTTCAAAATATTATGGATGGAAAGGCGCGCCCTGACTATCGTATGCGTTTTTACAACAAAAAAGGACGTTAATGCAAACAAATAAATATATTTGCCCCCATTAAAAATACACTCAGTATGAAAATTGATAAAATATTGGCCATTTCCGGAAAACCCGGGCTTTATGAGTTGAAAATACAAACGCGTTCGGGTTTCGTTGCCGAATCGTTATTAGACGGAAAACGAATTACCGTTGGCTTACGCAGTAATGTGAGTTTATTGTCGGAAATTTCAATGTACACGTATACCGAAGAAAAACCCTTGGTTGAGGTGTTACGTGCCATTGCACAATTGGAAAACGAAGGTCCAGCGCTTTCTCACAAAGAAGATAATGCCAAATTGATTGCGTATTTTGAAACCGTGTTGCCCGATTACGATCAGGACCGGGTGTATGCTTCTGATATCAAAAAAGTATTGAATTGGTACAATATCTTACAAGCTAAAGGATTGGTTTCTAAAGACGATCCGGTAGTTGAAAATGCAGAAGAAATCAAAGAACAAGTGGTAGAAGAGGTGAAAGCCAAAAAGAAAACTACCAAGAAAAGCGAGTAAATTCGCATAGTGAACTAAATATCTTTTATCCCGATCGATTTAACGGTCGGGATTTCTTATTTTTACCCAAAACGATACCCATGAATACCCGCGAAGCACAACTGCAAGCTTTCAATCGATTGCTCGATATTATGGACGATTTACGTGAAAAATGTCCCTGGGATAAGAAGCAAACCCTGCAATCCCTACGACATTTGACCATTGAAGAAACCTATGAATTGGGCGATGCTATTTTGGACAACAACCTTGAAGAAGTCAAAAAAGAGTTGGGCGATCTCCTGTTGCACATCGTTTTTTATGCCAAAATTGGAAGTGAAACCCACGCTTTTGATATAGCCGATGTGGCCCATGAAATTTGCGATAAACTCATCCACCGGCATCCGCATATTTATGGCGATGTGGTCGTGGCTGATGAGGAGGAAGTGAAACGCAATTGGGAAAAGTTGAAGTTAAAAGAAGGAAAAAAATCGGTATTGGAAGGTGTGCCCAAAGGGTTACCTGCCATGGTGAAAGCCAGTCGGGTGCAAGACAAAGCCAAAGGCGTAGGTTTCGATTGGGAGCAACCCGAGCAGGTTTGGGAAAAGGTTCAAGAAGAATTGCACGAATTGCAGGAAGAAGTGGCGACCGGCAACCTGGACCGTATCGAATCGGAGTTTGGCGATGTGCTGTTTTCAATGATCAATTACGCTCGGTTTTTGAATGTCAATCCCGAGGACGCTTTGGAACGTACCAACAAAAAGTTTATCAAGCGCTTTCAATATTTGGAGGAAAAGGTCAACGCTATGGGAAAATCTCTAGCCGATATGACCTTGGCGGAAATGGATGTGTATTGGAATGAGGCGAAGAAGATTTGATAATTTGATAATTTGATAATTTGAAGATTTGAAAATGAAACTAAATAACAACTAATGTCTAAAGTCTAACGACTAACGACTAAAGTCTAACATCTACTATGGAAAAACACGAATTAAAACGCAGGCTCGGACTCATTGACGCGACCAGTTTGGTGGCGGGATCAATGATTGGTTCAGGGATCTTTTTGGTAACATCAGCCATGGCCCGTGATGTAGGTTCGGCGGCTTGGATTTTGGTATTGTGGTTTGTTACAGGTCTCCTTACCATGTCGGCGGCATTGAGTTATGGGGAGTTGGCGGGTATGATGCCGAATGCCGGTGGACAGTTTGTGTATATTCAGCGCGCCTATGGAAAACTCGTGTCGTTTCTCTACGGATGGACGGTGTTTACCGTGATTCAAACGGGGGTGATAGCGGCGGTTGCTGTGGCGTTTGCCAATTATACGGCGGTATTTTTTCCAGTGTTGGAACAAAAGATTTTTGCCTATGAAAGTTTTGTATTTACCAACAAGCAAATCTTGGCGATACTCAGTATTTTTTTACTGACCTATATCAATACCCGTGGCGTTCAAAACGGGAAGATTATCCAATTAGTGTTTACTTCGGCCAAGTTGATTGCACTTTTTGCGTTAATCATCCTCGGGTTGTACGTAGGATTGCAATCGGAGGTGCTTACGGCGAACTTTGCCTCGGCATGGGACGCCAAAAAAACGGTCCAAAAAGACGGCACCCTGACGGTTTCGGTGTTGAGCGGCGTGGCGTTGTTGGGCGTCATGGGTGCTACCATTATCAATCCATTGTTTTCGAGTGATGCGTGGAATAATGTGACGTTTATTGCTGGGGAAATCAAAGACCCGAAGCGTAATATTCCTCGCAGTTTGTTTTTGGGGACCTTGATTGTAACCATTATCTATTTGTTGGCGAATGTGGCGTACTTGTCTTTATTGCCGCTCAACGGTTCGCCCGATGGCACTACTGTTATGGAGCGAGGGATTATGTTTGCCTCCGAAGATCGGGTGGGTGCGGCAGCGGCCAGTGTGATTATGGGCAATGTGGGCGTGTTGGTTATGGCTGGGTTGATCATGGTGTCGACGTTTGGTTGTAACAGCGGACTTATTTTAAGCGGAGGACGTTTGTTTTATGCAATGGCGCAAGACGGTTTGTTCTTCAAAAAGGCAGGCGAACTCAACGACAAAGAAGTGCCGGCTCGCGCCTTGTGGGTACAAGCAATTTGGGCTTCTTTTTTGTGCATGACGGGAAAGTATGGGGATTTACTAACCTATGCCACCTTTGCTTCTTTGTTGTTTTATATTTTGACTATAGGCGGACTCTTTATCCTGCGGAAGCGCGAACCCGATGCCGAGCGACCTTACAAAGCGTTTGGCTATCCTTTTGTACCCTTGTTGTATATGGTGATTACGGCTGCGATTTGTGTGGCCTTGTTGGTATACGACACCCGCAACGCCGGCTTAGGTTTGGGGATTGTAGCCTTGGGCGTACCGGTGTATTATGTGTTTTTAAAGAAGACGAGGTAGTTATTGGTTGTCAGTAGATGGTTAGCCCCCAAGCCCCCAGAGGGTTAATAGATTCAAAGATCCTCTTACTGCTCACTGAATACTGCCCACATTGCTAAATCTCCCGTTCACCGCCTTCAGCTGGATGTTCAAAAGTGGTGGATCCTATTTTATGGGAATCAGGATTCTGTTTGTGTTCTTTTTGTACCCATCGATAAACCGTATACCCAGCTGCTGTCCCCAACAACCCTAACATTCCCATGACCCACCAATTGGTAGCATACCCAAAGTGATCCACTACGTTCATTCCGATTTTGGCACTCAAAATATGGGCGGCGGAATAGCTCATGGTAAAAATGGCCATGTACCGGCCTTCATGTCCTTTGGGGGCGCGACTCAAGGCGAATGTATTTGAAAACGGAAAGGCAAACATTTCGGCAAAGGTCATAAACAGCATCATTACAATTAGAATTCCCGCCCATTGATCAATCAGCAACAAGAACAGACTGATGCTCATAAAAAAACAGCCCCAAGTAACAATCTTGACTTTATCGATTTTTTTTCGTTCCACGGCACTTACTATAGGCATTTCAAGGAAGAAAACCAAAATCCCGTTGAGGGTAAGAAGCAAACCGGTTTGAAGTTCGCTTAAACCAAATTGAATGCGATGGTAGAGTGGAATGGTAGTGAAAAGTTGGAAGAATAAAATCCCCGTAATGACACAGCTAAAAAGAAACAGCCAGAAAGGACCGTCGGAGAACACCGATTTTCGTTGCGCTTCCAGAGATGCTTTTGTTTCAGCATCGATGGGGAGTCGTTTCTTTTCTTTGACTTTAACAACAAAAATGAGAATGGCAATAATACAAGTGGCGCCATCAACCCAAAACAATCCTTTGTACCCCATCCCCATGATGATTAAACCTCCCAATGCGGGTCCTGCGGCAAAACCCAAATTGATAGCCAAACGAACTAGGGTTAATGCACGCGTTCGATTTTCGGGTTTGGCATAGGTTCCGATAGAAACAAACATAGCGGGGCGGAACATGTCGGCAATCACCATGATGGTAAAAATGGCGATGCACAGTCCTATAAAACTTTGGATGTATTGCAAGCAAAAAAAAGCAAATCCACTGGTAAATAAGCTGAATACCATTATTTTATAAAATCCTATCTTATCGGATAGTTTACCTCCAAGCCAGGATCCCAACATGGAACCCAAACCAAAAAAAAACAAAATCCAACCGACTTCATTGTAATCAAAATGCAAATCTTCTTTGAGGTATTTGGATAAAAAGGGGAGTACCATAGTGCCCGCCCGATTGATGAATGTAATCAAGGTAAGTATCCAAATTTCGCGTGAAAATCCTTTGAAATTGGAAATATATCGGCGTAGGGCAGCTCGTAACATGAAGCAAAAGTAGCGATTAACTTTGGCTTATGACTTTCACTTTTCTAAAATTTTAAAGCCTTGAAATAATGAGATTGTCTAACACAATACCATTTGAAAAGAAATTTAAGTCGCACAAGGATAAGTAAGTTTTTTAGTTCAATTTTTGTTTGGTAGGCTCATTTTTTTTTGGGGGTTAGACAATCATTTGTCGTTTTGCAGATTTCCATGGACGGGATTTTTACCATTTTAACTTATAGTGAGCTCGAAGCTTACATAATTATGATGATAGTATTCAACATGAAAATGAAACTAAGATTAGATTTTAAAGAAATAATCATAAAATAGATCTTTTGATTAAAATTAAAATATTCAAATCTAAATAGCTTGATATAGAACGTAAATCTTTAACACGTAAAAGAAAAACGATAGCTCAAAATAAATTTGACACTTTTGTGTCATCAAAAGATTCTAGAACATAATAACTTTATAATCCTAATAGATTAATTTTTCAAGAACATAGAAGAGAATTATTGAAAGTAATTTTTATACTGATTTTGCTTTTCTACTGTTTATTAAAAGGTTGTTTTTTGTTTTAATTTTTTTAATGAATAAAGTTTAAAACTATAATTCGTATTCATAGAAAATAATTTAATTAGGGGGTATATAAAATGGTTGCCAGAAAGTTTATATCAAAAAAACAAATCAAATTATCTAAAATTCAAAAAATGAAAAAAACATTATAACTTCTATTATTTGTACCATTAATGCTTTCTGCAAAATTTTATAAAGGAAAAATAACTTTTAATGACGGAACTTCTAAAAATGGATTTATTGAATTACCAGAATATCCAGATGATGCAAAAATTAATTTAAAAAAATGAAGAAAATGGCAAAACAGAAAAATATAAAATAGATGATGTTAGTAATTTTGAAATTACTAATGATAAAAAAGAGATTGTAAAATTTATAACTCTTAAATTAGCGAGACAAAGTTTATTTGACCTTAAAAAAAATAAACCAAGCAACAAAAAAGTTTGGGCGAAAATTATTCAAGAAGCTAAAATTTCTATATATGCTGCATACTATGCTTACAATCCTGTAATGAAAACAGGTGGTGGAGGAACATATTATATAAAAAGGCAAAATGAAGATTTTGCTTTATATTTGGATGACTTTGGTGGAAATGGTTTAAGCGTATGTATAAATTGTTTTACGAATTTAAAAAAGACCCTAAAGGCTTATGTTGTAGATATCTGTCCGATTTTTTTGGAAAAATTAAACAAAGAAGATTTAAATGAAAAAGGCGTGACTTATTTAGTAGATCTATATGAAATGAATTGTGAATAATAATGAAACCTTCTGGTAACTGGCGTTTGGCAATATGGAGGGTTTAGGCTTAATTTTAAGATGGTTTTGTGCCAGAAAGTTCAGTTATTAACCGAAAGCCTAGGCTTTTTTAATCTGCCATATCACCAAGCGGCATTACGATACTTTACCGAAAGTTTTTTTATTTTATGAGAAAGTGTTAATAGAGTTAGTTTTCTGTTTTTAACATTATTTGGAAATTTAAATCATTTCATTCACTATTCTAAACGAATAGACATTACTAATTAATTTATTTTCAGAGGATATTGTAACAGACAGCCTTCCAAAAAATTCATTTTTTTACACTTATATTACAAAATGACTTTGTTTAACAAATGCAATTTAACATTACATATGAAAGTAGTCATTTTTGGCTCAAGTGGTTTTTCGGGGCACGCAATTCTAAAAAAAGCTTTATATCAAGATTATCAGGTAACCATTCTTTTTCGAAATAGGAATTCCATTCCAATGGAAGCTAAGAATGCGATATTTCTGTTGAGAATGGAAAGATAAAATTAGTAGGACAATTTATTTGGACATCAAGAAATGGTGAACATGGATTTAATATTTTTA
>NZ_JBEILJ010000074.1:0-8657 GCF_040379285.1 Flavobacterium sp.
GTTGGAATGAAATCTTGGAACGTATGGTCAAAGAGGGGTCGCAGCGAGGCTTGAGCGAAGAGTTTATCGTTCAGTTCTTTAAGGCCATTCACCAAGAAAGTATAGCGCATCAAGAAAAAGTGTTTAAATCAGAATAATTTCTTAATATTGCGTTCGATAACCACTAAATTATTTAACATGAAAAAATTAGTTCTACTATTTGCCCTGATCACTTCCATCGTATCAGCACAGGCAGACAAAATTTACAAGCACAACGGTGAAGTGATTACCGGAAAAGTAGTTAAATTAGAAGAGTACACCATCGTATTCAAATATGATGGCGAGGATGCAGAAAATACAGTTAGTAAGTATGCGATTGAAAAAATCGTTTACGGAAAATCGGGTCGTGTAGAAGAAGTTACAGAGAAAATTGTAGTGAACGGTGAAGACGATTGGGAAAAAGTGGTCATCTTAGAAGACAAAGCGTACATCTCTGGTTTGAAAAAAGGAGAAGAAGTGCGTGGAAAAACAGGATTGATCAACTTCCAAACAGGAAACACAGGAGATAAAAAAGCAGAGAAAAAATTAAAAATAGAAGCCGCTAAGTTAGGATGTCCTTTTATTTTATTGACTGCTGACAAGGCAACTGTTGGTGCTAATTCCAACCAATTGGGAGGCTCACAGGTCATCAAAAAAGGAGTGGCTTACAAATACTAATTCCGCATTATTTCAAAATACTAAAGGCACTTCGGTGCCTTTTTTGTTTTATTTTTGTAGCATGACAGGATGGGTATACAAATCGACGGGTAGTTACTATACGGTAAAAACGGATACGGGAGCGCTGTACGATTGTCGTATAAAAGGGAAATTTCGCATCCAAGGCATCAAAAGTACCAATCCGATTGCTGTAGGCGACCGCGTTGATTTTGACCTAGACCAGTCGACTGATGAAACCATAGGACAAATTCACACCATTCACGATCGAAAAAATTATATTATCCGCAAATCGGTCAACTTGTCCAAACAAGTACATATTATTGCGGCTAATGTAGATGTTGTTTTTTTGCTGATAACCATCAATAATCCTACAACAACGACCAGTTTTATTGATCGTTTTTTAGTAACTGCTGAGGCTTATGGTATTGAAGCGGTTCTCGTGTTCAATAAAATAGATACTTATGACGATGCAGCATTGGATGAGCAACTGTATTTGCAGTATGTTTACAGTCAGATTGGCTACCGTTGCTTACGTGTTTCGGCCTTGGAAGCCAAAGGTCTTGAGGAACTTAAAGCTTTAATGGTGGATAAAGTATGTATGTTTTCGGGACATTCTGGGGTAGGGAAATCGACTTTGGTCAATGCGTTGGAACCAGGGTTGGATTTACGTACCGCTTCGATTTCGGATTCCCATCAACAGGGGCAACACACGACAACATTTGCCCAGATGTTTGATTTATCGTTCGGGACAAAAATTATAGACACTCCTGGTATTCGTGGTTTTGGCGTGGTCGATATGGAGCCCGAAGAAGTAAGCGATTACTTTCCTGAGTTTTTTGCGTTAAAAGAATCGTGCAAGTTCAACAATTGCTTACATAAAGAAGAGCCTCATTGCGCTGTGAAAAAAGCATTAGAAGCCGATGCGATTGCATGGTCGCGCTACCGTAGCTATTTACAAATTTTAGCCGGAGATGACGAACAGTACCGCGGAGACCAATATGCGGAGGAACGTAAGAGTTTGTAGTGACTAGTGACTAGCTCCGAAACTTCGGGGCTGAATCGTGATTGGTGGAATTTCTACGGCGGCTGGGAGGCTAGTTCAAAATTCAATTTCAAAATTCAATTTTAATTTCAAAACTCAAAATTTATAATTCATAATTTAAAATTCATAATTCTTATCTATGCGTGCAGTTCTTCAAAGAGTCACACAAGCTTCGGTTACCGTTGATGGAAAAATAGTGTCTGAAATTCAAACGGGTTTATTGATTTTGTTGGGTGTAGAAGAAGCCGATGGAATGGACGATGTGCAATGGTTGGCGTCCAAAATTGCTAACCTTCGGATTTTTGGCGACGAGCAGGGGGTGATGAATCTATCAGTGAAAGATTGCCAAGGGGATTGTATAGTGGTGAGTCAGTTTACCTTACATGCCATGACCAAAAAAGGCAATCGCCCTTCGTACATTAAGGCAGCCCGACCCGAACAAGCGATTCCTTTATACGAAGCCTTTGTGTTGGCGATGGAACGGGAATTGGGAAAAAAAGTGGGCACAGGGATTTTTGGTGCCGATATGAAAGTTGCCTTACTCAATGACGGTCCGGTGACGATATTTATTGATACTCAAAATAAATTGTAAATTTTGTTTGTAAATTTTTTCCAAAAAAAATATATTTGGAAAAAATTAGTTCGTGATGTATAAGCCTTTACTCCTACTGTTGTTGGTAACCCAATTTTTTTTCGGTCAAAATCCAAATTACACCGCCCTTACAGTTCCAGATGCATTAAAAGAATCTGCGAATAGTATTGTTCGTGCGGATGATATTGTAGTCAATATTACATCATCCAAGTCTTACACCATCAGCCGTAAACGGGTTATTACCATTTTTAATAAAAAAGGAGAAGACCATATTGATGCTTATCTTCCGTATAGTCCTTCGGAAAAAGTTATTCAACTTCAGCTCACGGTATATAATGCCATGGGGATGGAGATAAAAAAATTTAAAAAGAGTGATTTTACCGATCAAAGTGTAGCTGATGGATTTTCACTTCTCACAGATAATCGTGTCCTTTTTTTAGATTATACCCCAACGGAGTTTCCGCTCACATTTGTTTTTGAATCCGAGCTTAAAACCATAAATACAGCGTTTATTGCTTCGTGGAGCCCCTATGAAAATTACTATTCGTCCATTCAAAAATCGTCAGTAACGTACAAATATCCTGAGGATTTAACGCTTAGGATTAAAGAAGAGAATTTTGAAGGTCGCACCATAACCAAAACCGACCAGAAAGGCGTTTTATCTTACGCGGTAGAAAATTTACCCGCAGAAAAAAGAGAAGATTATGCGCCTAATACAGATCAAATTTTCCCTAAGGTTCGCGTTGCCTTGAATCGCTTTTCATTGGAGGGTGTTGATGGAGAAGTGAATACTTGGGCAGATTTTGGGAAATGGATGTATGAAGGCATTTTAAAAGGTACCGACGAATTAAGTCCGGAGACAATCGCTAAGGTTAAAACATTGACCGCCGATTGCAAAGATCCTCTTGAAAAAGCGCGAAAAATATATGAATATGTACAAGGGCGCACGCGTTATGTGAGTGTACAATTGGGTATCGGAGGTTGGAAACCCATGTTAGCCAAAGATGTTGATCGATTGGGATATGGCGATTGTAAAGCGTTATCCAATTATACCCGTGCCTTGCTTCAGGCGGTGGGAATAGAATCGTATTACACCATAATTTATGGAGGTGACGAACAGTTTGATATTACGCCCGACTTTGTGGGCATGCAAGGAAATCATGCCGTTTTAGCTATGCCCGATGGAAAAGGTGGGTATACCTTTATGGAATGTACGAGTCAAACGGTGCCCTTTGGTTTTCAAGGAGATTTTACGGATGATCGCTTTGCCTTGTTGATAAAACCTGATAAAGGGGAGGTGGTTCGTACACAAAATTATTCGGAAAAGAAAAGCACTCAACTTAGCAAAGGATCTTTTCAAATTACTCCCGAAGGAGATTTTAAAGGGTCACTTCAAATAGTCAGTACGGGAATTCAATACGACCAAGCGAGTGCTTTAGAAGGGCAACCCAAAGACAAACTGGATGAGCATTATAAATCCTATTTCAGTTGGATTAATAACTTGAAGGTTGATAAATGTCGACTAACCAATGATAAAAAAACAGTTCAGTTTACACAAGAACTCGAAATTTCTGCTTTAGGTTATGCAAAGCCTTCAGGAAATATGATTTTGGTCAATGTGAACCCTTTTAATCAAAGTGTACTAGTCCCCGCACGGTATCGAAATCGAAAAAATCCGGTTGAAATAACCCGAGGGTTCTACGATGAAGATACATTTACTTTTACAATTCCCGAGGGATTAAAAGTAGATGTGTTACCCGATGCAGTGCAATTAGAAGATACTTTTGGAAGTTACTCCATGACCGTGACTGTAAAAGAGAAAGAGGTATTGGTCAAACGTACTTTTTTACTACGAAAAGGCAAGTATCCCAAAGAATCCTATGAATTGTATCGAAAGTTTCGGGAACAAATCGCCCGAGCCGATAATGCTAAAATTGTATTCATTAAATCGTAATAGCCATGAAAATGCGTTTAATTTTAATTTGTTTTGTTTGCACGGCCTTTTTTTCTATTGGTTTTGCACAATCGTATGATTTGGGTGAAGTAACCCAAGCTGAATTGCAAGAAAAAGTGCATCTCAAAGATACTTCGGCGAGTGCAGCTATTTTGTTTAAAAAAGGCCGAACCTATTTTACACTAACGGATGGGCAATTTAATGTGATCACTGAAGTAAGTGTTAAGATTAAAATATATAAAAAGGAAGCTTATGAGAAAGCCAATTTTTCATTATATCACTATGCCCCCAATTCAGGTCCAGGGGAACAGGTAGATTTCACCAAAGCGGTGACCTATAACTTGGTTAACGGACAAATCGAAAAAACCAAAGCGAAGTCTGAAAATATTTTTACAGAACAGGTCAATAAAAATACCAAAGTAAAGAAACTGTCGATGCCAGCAGTGAAAGAAGGCTGTATTATCGAATATAAATATTCTATTTTATCCCCATTTATCTCCAACATTCGGGATTGGTATTTTCAATATGATGTTCCTATAAACTATTGTGAATATGTAGTCGACATCCCCGAATATTATAAGTTTAACAATCACTATCGTGGGGCCTTAATTTTGGATATAGCCCAAGAAAAGGTGAATCGGTCGGTTACATTTTCTGTAGGGAATCGTTTTGAATATTTTGACAATCGTATTACGTATAAGGTAAAGGATGTTGCCGCCATGAAAGAAGAATCGTTTGTCAATAATATCAGTAATTATCGTTCGACCCTCATTCATGAGCACGCTTCTACTATGTTGCCGCAGAGTACCTATCAGTATTACGCCAAAACTTGGGAAGATGTATGCCGTAAAATTTATGATGATGAAGAGTTTGGACCTCAGATGCGAAAAACGGGTTATTTTGAGGCCGATCTCACCAAGTTGGTAGAAGGTTTGACAACCGATGATGAAAAAATTGCTATGGTGTTTCAATACGTGCAAAATCGTATGAATTGGAATGAGTCCTATCGTATTTTTACCGACAAAGGCGTGCGAAAAGCTTATGAAGAGAAAACAGGAAATTACGCCGAGATTAATTTGATGATGGTAGGAATGTTACGTCATCTTGGAATTAACGCACACCCTATTTTGTTGAGTACTCGTGCCAACGGTATTGCCATGTATCCAAGTTTTAATGCCTATAATGCAGTCATTGTAGGAGTGAAAAGAAATGGAGGTGTTTTGTTTTTAGATGCGACCAGTAAGTATGCCAGTCCCGATATATTACCGTTACGGGATTTGAATTGGTATGGTCGGATGTTGCTCGATGATGGAACGGCTGAATTAGTCGATTTAATGCCCAAAATGGTCTCCTTAAATCAAGAAAATGCCGCTATCGATTTAGCCGCAGATGGAACAGTTTCGGGTAAAGTGCGCAATCAAATGGTCGACTATAGTGCCTTGCGTTTTCGCGACCGTTACCGTCAACTATCCAAAGAGTCGCAAATCGAACGCTTGCAAAAAAATTATACCGGCATTGAAGTGACCGAGTTTGAATTGTCCGATAATGGTGTGAGTGAAGCTTTGGTGGAAAAATATTCTTTTGAGAGTACCAATAGTGTGGAAGTAATTGGCGGAAAAATGTTTGTTCGTCCGTTATTTCACCTTGGTTTGGATGAAAATCCATTCAAACAGGAAACCCGTGAATATCCAATAGATTTTTCATTTCCATTTCGCGAAAAGCAAATGATTATAGTTAATCTGCCCGAAGGGTATACTGTAGAAACCTTACCCGAGAACATGGCTCTCGGATTGGATAAAAATTACGGGACATTCAGTTTTTCCATTACTAAAAATGAAAACAAACTCGTGATTCAAACCAATTTGGAGATAAAAACAGCTATTATGCCTCCTGATGAATACGAGAGTTTAAAAGAGTTTTTTAAGCTAATTGTAGATAAAGTCAATGAGAAGATTGTACTTAAAAAAGTATAGCGCTGTTCTTCTTTTTCTCTCTTTTACGGCGCTTTGTTTTGGCCAAAAATTCGAGTTAAACGAGGTAACAAAACAAGAATTAGAAGAGCGCTTTTGTTCTGTAGATTCTTCAGCTTCGGCGGCGTATTTGTTTACAACGTGTGCTCTGCGATTTGATTATTCGGCCGAAAACGGCTTTTCGTATATAGCCGAATATAAACAGAAAATAAAGATTTACAAGACTGAAGGGCTTCGATGGGCTGATGTGAAAATTCCCTATTACGTTGGCTATAAAAAGCTGAACAAAGACCGCATTGTCAACCTCAAAGCGTATTCATACAATCTAGAAGAAGGCAAAGTAAAAAAACAAAAAGTGACTTCATCTGGAGTCCTGTTGGAAAAGACAAACGAGTTTTGGGAAACAAAATTGATTACGTTTCCTGGCGTCAAACCAGGCTCTATTATTGAGCTGACTTACGAAATTCGTTCGGAAGATATCCAGACTATCGACTTGTTTCAATACCAATTTGATATTCCAGTGCGTAAAGCCTATTTAAAAATGGAATTGCCTTTGCTGTATACCTACAAAATTATTCGCTCTGGATTTGTGGATATTCCAATGCAATCCAACTATGGGGATGGTTCTATCAATTATTCAGCTTATATTGAAGGAACACGTGCTAAACGCGATTATATTTTGAATTTTAAAACGGCGGTCTACGAACTAGAGCAATGGGATGTTCCTGCCTTAAAAAATGAGCCTTTTACGGCAAATCGCAATGATTATTATGCAAAGATTAGCCTTGAATTAGAATCCGTTCAATTCCCCGATCAACCGCAAAAAAAGATTGCTGTAACATGGGATGATGTGGTAAAAACGGTGTTTAGTAATCCTTCTTTTGGTGGTGAATTACAAAAAACATCCTACTTTTTATCAGATTTAGACCGAATTGTTCAAAAGGAGATGGATGCTCGAACAACGACCTTGGCCATTTTTGAATGGGTCAAGAAGCAAATCGCTTGGAACGGGAAAATGGGATATAATACGAGTCAATCACTCGAAGAAGCTTATAACAAACGAAATGGTAATGTAGCCGATGTCAATTTAATCCTAACAGCAATGTTAACGCAAGCTGGAATTGATGCTCATCCTGTTCTTTTAAGCACAAGAGAAAATGGATTTGTTTCGTTTCCATCCTATTCCAAATTCAATTATGTGATCACCGCTGTAAATCTTGATGGCGAGCAACTCCTTTTGGATGCGACTCAAAAAGCAGGCAAAACTACCTTACTTCCTGTTCATGCACTTAACGAAAAAGGGCGATTAATTCGTAAAAACGGCACCTCTGAAGAAGTGAGTCTAACGCCCAAAACACCCTCCATCTCTTTCTACAATATTCAGGTGAATTGGCAGGAAGATAAGGGCTTAAAAGGAGATTGTGTAGCTCAATTTACGAATTATGATTGTTGTGATGTCATGGCCGATTCACAATGAATGGATAGAGAAACATGGATTAGAAATCGAGAAAATAAATTCAAAAATATTGTCATCAACAAACACGACATTCAAAACAAAAGTGAAGAGGCCGTTGCTAAAGAGGTTTTCTCATTTGAGACTGATAAATTTGTAGAAAAGATAGGCGAAAAATGGTATGTTGACCCCTTGTTGTTTAACACGCATACAATCCCATGGTTTACGGCTGAAAACCGTCAATACCCGGTGAATTTTACGTATCCAAAAAGGGAAATGACTACGGTGATTTTTTCATATCCTGCTGAATTTCAATTGGAATCAGCTCCTGTCGACAAAGTGTTTAAAATGTCCAACGATACAGGTTCTTTTCGTTTTTTCATTGAACGAAAACCCAATCAGCTAGTCATTACTACTACATTATCCTTAAATAAATCAGAAATTCCAGCTGAACAGTATCTCGAACTTAAAGAATTTTTTACCTTGGTCGTTGCAAAAGAGACAGAGAAAATTGTCTTGGTAAAAAAATAATCATGAACCTAAAAAACGCCCAACTCGACGTCGATCATTGGATAAAAAATCATGGAGTTCGCTATTTTAACGAACTCACTAATATGGCGCAACTCACGGAAGAAGTCGGAGAAGTAGCCCGTATCATTGCACGCCGCTATGGCGAACAATCGGAGAAAGAAAGTGACAAAAATAAAGATCTCGGCGAAGAACTTGCCGATGTCGTATTTGTCGTCCTCTGTTTGGCCAATCAAACAGGGGTCGATTTGCAAGCCGCATTTGATAAAAAAATGGACTTGAAAACAAAACGTGACCACGATCGCCATCACAATAACGAGAAGCTGAAGTAGGGACTAGTAATTAGTAACTAGTGACTAGCCTCCTAGCCTTGAGAAGAGTTAGTTACTTTCAACTCATAATTCATAATTCATAACTCATAA
>NZ_JBEILJ010000075.1:0-8412 GCF_040379285.1 Flavobacterium sp.
GTTTCCAGCAACGGCCAAGAAGATCATGTAAGTATGGGATCGAATGCCGCCACTAAAGCTTTACGCATAGTAGACAATTTGGAGCGAATTTTAGCCATCGAATTAATGAATGCTTCGCAGGCGATTGAATACAGAAGACCCCTTCGAAGCAGCGAATTCTTGGAAAGTTTCTTGAAATCGTACCGGGAAGAAGTGCCGCTAGTAGAAGTGGACCGCATTTTACATTACGATATTGAAAAATCGGTAATGTTTTTAAGAAGTTTTGTGATTGATTTTGAGTAAATCAGTTTACAACGGCTCTTCTTTTTTCCGAAACCAATCCCCAATGCGTTGCCAAAGATTTCGGGGTCCGTTGTATTCTTTACCATCCACCCAAAAATGACTTTTTTCCGAGAGAAAATAGGCGTTTCTTCCGTCGGGATGTACTGTTTTAGTGCAACTCGTTAGTGGAAAACTTAATTCGTGTTCGATGCCATTTTTTCTAAATTTCCCTTTACAATATCCCGATTCTTGTGTAGTTAACCCTACAAATTGGTAGATCTTTTGGTTGCTACTCTCATCCACTGCTGAAAAATCAGCATCCGTGAGGTCGACTTCCAAAACATCAACATTTTTATACAACGAAATTTCGATTTCCATTTCACGATTGTCCCGGTCGATGTTGATTCCTCGTTGTTCTTTTAAATACATACAATTCAAAAAAGCTTCATAGCAAAAGGAATTCGAATTAAAACGCACGGGAACCGCAGTTTCTTCCCAACGTTTTTCGCCTTTTTCATTAAAAACCAATCGCCAAACTTTCATGTCGGGATCAAATTTTTTGCCTTTTGCCAAAGGAAAACAAAAGCGAACGACGGTGTTGGCGTTAACGGTTTTAAAGAAGTCTTCATTCGGTTCAAACAAATACATTCCTGCCGTTTTGATTAATTTTTCATTTACATCAATAGCAAAAATACGATCGCGAATCATGCTTTTGGTATCAAAATACGCAGCAATGTTTTTGAAATAGGGCGCTCCAAAGGCAATCGTATCCATCGTTTCCTCCATCAATCCACAACCACGAATACGGCGGTGATCAACCGCTACGCTTCGTTGCTTTGCATTCGAATCTAAAAAGGAACATATTCCGTCACCTTTGTAAACCAAGGCGAATTCCTCAATTCCTTTTTGACGTAAATAATCCGCTACCGAAGCAGCTCGTTTCGTGGAGAGCCATTGGTTGTAAGCCAGCGGTCCAGTTTCATCCGTATACCCTGTAACGTGAAACTCATGTTTTAAACCTATCCCATTGTCATAGGGAAAAAGTGAATCCAATTGCTTTTGGTGCAATGAAGTAAGTCGAAATTGGTTGGTATTAAAATAAAGCGTGTGTTCCGAATTCTCTTTGGATAACTCATTTTTTTGTCCGCGACACCACACTAAAGGTATTAATCCTAAAAAAAGGCAGCATAAATAGGGTAGGGAAGTCGGAGTTCGTTGCATACATTCGTTTTATTGTAAAGAGTGTATCGAACTCCAAAAGGTTGGAAAATACTGTATTTTTTTTGAGGCAGCAACTCATTTTGTCGTCCTAAGGCATACCCACCCGCTGTCCGCTGTATCCCCGATTGGCATCGGGGGATGCCGCTCCCATCGGGGCTGAATCGAAATTCGTCGTTCAAATTAAAACTCCCTAAACAAGACACTCAAAATCCCCAATAAAGCAGGGACACTTTGTACATAAAATATCCGTTTACTGGCTGTGGCTGCACCGTACAATCCTGCGATAAACACACAGATTAAGAAAAATAAAGCCACATTTTTGGCCCAGATGAGATCCGTAATGGCCAGCGACCACAGCAATCCAGCGGCCAAAAATCCATTGTAAAGTCCTTGGTTGGCGGCCAACACCTTTGTTTTTTCGAACAAATCTTCGGGAATGCTTCTAAAAACTTTTTTCGCTTGGGTGGTCCATGCAAACATTTCCAACCATAAAATGTAGCCGTGCAACAGCGCTATGGCTGCAATAATGCCTTTTGAAACTATTTCCATTTGAAATTCTTTTCTATTGATTTAATCATTTCCCCCGCAATATCTTTGTTCGTTGCTCCCTCAATGCCTTCTAATCCTGGCGATGAGTTCACTTCGAGCAATAACGGCCCTTTGGAGGAGCGAATGATGTCGACACCCGCTACTTTCAAATCCATCGCTTTGGCGGCTTTGATGGCAATCCGTTTTTCCTCGGGCGTTACTTTGACCACAGAGGCGGTTCCCCCCATGTGAATGTTGGCTCTAAATTCTCCCGGTGCTGCTTCCCGTTGCATGGCTGCCACTACTTTTCCATCGACTACAAACAAGCGCAAATCCTTTCCATCGGCTTCTTTGATGAATTCTTGCACTAAAATATTCGCATTCAAACTTTTGAACGCATTAATTACCGATTCTGCAGCTTTCTTGGTTTCGGCCAAAACGACTCCTTTGCCTTGGGTTCCTTCCAAAAGTTTGACAATTAACGGAGTTCCGCCTACCATTTTTATCAAATCATCGGTATCCAAAGGCGAATTGGCAAAACCCGTAGTGGGAATATCGACCCCGTGGTGGAGGAGTAGTTGCAACGAATACAGTTTATCTCTGGATTGTGTAATCGCTTTGGCAGAATTTAAGCAATACACTTTCATCGCTTCAAATTGTCGGGTGAGCGCACAACCATAAAAGGTAATACTGGGACGAATACGCGGAATAATCGCATCAAAATTGTCTAATATTTTCCCGCCCCGGTAATGAATTTCAGGCTTAACCGCATCGAGTTTCATATAACATTCTTTGATGTTCAAAAAATGCATTTCATGACCCCGTGCTTCTCCCGCTTCCATAATCCGCCGGTTGCTGTAAAGTTCAGGATTACTGGCCAACAAACCAATGCGTAAACCGGTGCGTTGCGCCACCGCTTTTTGGTAAATTTCTTTGAGGTAGTCTGTGGTGGGTTCGCCCAACAAGTATTTCTGCTCGGGATCGACCAAAATCCGACCACTCATAGCTTCACGACCCAATAGCATTCGAAATCCCATCGAATCGCGATTGGTCAAGGTCACTTCTACCGACCAACACGCGTCACCCAATTGCAAATCGGTTTGAATAACATAGCGCTGTTCTCTATAGCCGCTCGAACTTTTGACGACGCGTTTGTCGACCACTTTGGCTTCACAATGAATAATTGTTTTTTGATTTTTTTGAATGGGATTGATGTCAAATTTTACCCAAGTTTCACCTTCTTTTTGAAAAGGCGCAATATTGACGGCATGTAGCGCAGAGGTTTTTGCTCCCGAATCGACGCGCGCTTTTATGGTAGGAAGTCCCAACTGAGGAAAGCCACACCATTCTTCTGAACCTAAGATGAGTTTTTGCATGATAAAAAATAAACCACGATGAAACGAAATAAATGATTTCGATTACTCGTGGTTCGTTTTTAAAGTTATGAAATGATTAATTTGTCGTTTTGCCCTTTTTTTGAACAGTTACCGATAATTCTTCGGCTCCTTCTTCAATATCCATGAAAATCTCGTCGCCCGAATTAATTTTGGCGGTGATGATTTCCTCGGCAAGCGCATCTTCAACATATTTTTGAATCGCTCTTTTCAACGGTCGCGCTCCAAATTGTTTGTCAAAACCTTTGTCGGCAATAAATGCTTTGGCGGTATCCGATAACGTAAGGGTGTAACCTAAATCGGCAATGCGCGCGTACAATTTGGACAATTCGATTTCAATAATTTTATCGATATCTTCTTTTTCCAGCGAATTGAATACAATCACGTCATCAATACGATTCAAGAACTCAGGCGCAAAGGTTTTCTTCAACGCATTTTCGATAATACTTTTGGAATGATCGTCGGCTTGAGCCACTTTTGCAGCAGTGCCGAAACCAACGCCTTGGCCGAAATCCTTCAGCTGACGCGCTCCCACATTGGAAGTCATAATAATAATCGTGTTTTTGAAGTCAATTTTTCGTCCCAAACTATCGGTCAAATAGCCGTCATCCAAAACCTGAAGCATCATGTTGAACACGTCGGGGTGAGCTTTTTCAATTTCGTCCAAAAGCACCACACAATACGGTTTACGACGCACTTTTTCGGTCAATTGACCTCCTTCTTCATATCCAACATAACCAGGAGGCGCTCCAATCAAGCGGGAAATGGCAAATTTTTCCATATACTCGCTCATGTCAATACGTACAAGGGCATCTTCAGAATCAAACAATTCTTTGGCCAACACTTTAGCCAATTGCGTTTTACCTACCCCTGTTGATCCTAGGAAAATAAAGGAACCAATAGGGCGATTCGGATCCTTGAGACCCGCACGGTTTCGTTGAATCGAACGCGCAATTTTCAACACGGCATCATTTTGACCAATAACCTTACCTTGAAGTAATTCAGGCAAATGCGCCAGTTTGTTGCTTTCCGTTTGCGCAATACGATTGACAGGAATACCCGTCATCATCGATACCACATCGGCGACATTGTCTTCGGTGACTTGAATACGATTGTTTTTGGAATCTTCTTCCCATTGTTCTTGGGCAATGGCTAGTTCCTTTTCTAACTTTTTCTCGTCATCGCGCAATTTTGCGGCTTCTTCGTACTTCTGCCGTTTTACGACCGAATTTTTAAGTTCGCGGACTTCTTCCAACTGACGCTCCAAATCCAAAATTTGTTTGGGCACATCAATATTGGTGATGTGAACACGAGAACCGGCTTCGTCAAGGGCATCAATCGCTTTGTCGGGAAGGAAACGTTCAGACATGTATCGATCGGTCAACTTCACGCAAGCCTCAATCGCTTCAGGCGTGTAAATGACGTTGTGGTGATCTTCGTATTTATTTTTGATATTATTCAAAATAGTAATGGTTTCAGGCACTGTCGTAGGTTCTACAATCACTTTTTGAAAACGACGTTCCAAAGCCCCATCTTTTTCGATATATTGACGGTATTCATCCAGCGTGGTTGCTCCAATACATTGAATTTCCCCACGGGCCAATGCCGGTTTAAACATATTGGAAGCATCGAGCGAACCCGTTGCACCCCCAGCACCTACAATCGTGTGGATTTCGTCAATGAAAAGGATGATGTCGTCATTTTTTTCCAACTCATTCATAACCGCTTTCATACGCTCTTCAAATTGGCCACGGTATTTCGTTCCTGCCACAAGTGACGCCAAATCAAGGGTTACGACCCGTTTGTTGAACAAGATGCGTGAGACTTTCTTTTGAATGATACGTAAAGCCAATCCTTCGGCAATAGCTGATTTACCCACCCCGGGTTCACCAATAAGGAGGGGATTATTCTTTTTACGGCGACTGAGAATTTGAGACACACGTTCTATTTCTTTCTCACGACCCACTACAGGGTCCAATTTTCCCTCTTCTGCCAATTCGGTCAAATCCCGACCAAAATTATCTAGTACAGGGGTTTTCGACTTTTTATTGGATTTATTTGTGGGATTATTAAAGTTTTCTCCCTTCAAGCTATCGTCTTGTCCTGAATCGTCATTAAAGGATTCATTTTTGGGGAGGTTATCCATGAAATCTTCGTCTTTCGGTGTCATTTGTAGATATTGTTCTTTAGCTGTTTCATAATCGATTTTCAACTTATTCAACAGCTTGGTTGTGGGATCATTTTCATTGCGAAGAATACACAATAATAAATGTGCCGTGCTGATTGAGGTGCTTTGAAAAACTTTAGCCTCCAAAAAGGTAGTTTTTAAAGCCCGTTCGGCTTGGCGCGTTAAGTGTAGATTCTTTTTTTCGATACTGTGGTCAGTCGAAGGGTTAGGTGGACTTAATACTTCAACCTTACGGCGTAGATGTTCTAAGTCAACCGAAAGATTATTTAATATAGTGATCGCTTTCCCGTTACCATCGCGTAAAATCCCCAGCATCAGATGTTCTGTACCAATAAAGTCATGCCCCAAGCGCAAGGCCTCTTCTTTACTGTACGTGATTACATCTTTGACTCGAGGTGAAAAATTGTCATCCATAGCAATCCGATTATGGGTTTTGGTAAAATTACTAAATCTAAGCTGGAAATGCAAAAATCATTCCGCAACAGCCTATGGATGTAAAATGACAAAAAAAAGCGCAATAGTTGTCGGGGATGTCAGGGGATTTATTAACCGTTTCAACCCTTGATTTTGTTAATAAAAAGTCGAAATATGCCGTGGGAATTTCTTTTAAAAGAAACAAAATGATGTATATTGCACGTTTGAATAATTGAACCAAAATTTTATAAAATATTTAGCATATGTCTGACGGAGAGAAGTTAATTCCTATCAACATTGAAGACGAGATGAAAAGCGCGTACATCGATTATTCGATGTCTGTAATTGTTTCTCGTGCCTTACCTGACGTTCGTGACGGTTTAAAACCCGTTCACCGCCGTGTGTTGTATGGAATGTATGACTTAGGAGTTTTTTCAAATAGAGCCCACAAAAAATCGGCGAGAATCGTAGGGGAAGTACTCGGTAAGTACCACCCGCATGGGGATAGCTCGGTATATGATGCCATGGTGCGTATGGCGCAAGAATGGAGTTTACGTTATTTATTGGTGGATGGACAAGGAAACTTTGGTTCCATCGATGGTGACAGTCCAGCAGCCATGCGTTACACCGAAGCGCGCATGAAAAAAATGTCAGAAGACATAATGGCAGATATCGACAAAGAAACAGTTGATTTTCAGTTGAACTTTGACGATACGTTGTATGAACCCAAAGTAATGCCTACCCGTATTCCTAATCTATTAATCAATGGAGCATCGGGAATTGCTGTAGGGATGGCGACCAACATGCCGCCGCACAACCTCACGGAAGTGGTCGACGGAACCTTGGCGTACATTGATAATAATACTATAGAAATTGACGAGTTGCTTCAATACATCAAAGCGCCTGATTTCCCAACGGGAGGGGTGATTTATGGTTATGAAGGCGTTCGTGAAGCCTTTAAAACGGGTCGTGGACGCATTGTTATTCGTGGTAAGGTAAATTTTGAAGAGGTCAATGGCAAAGAAGCCATCGTAGTAACTGAAATTCCATATCAAGTCAATAAAGCTGAGATGATTAAAAAGACAGCGGACTTGATTAATGAAAAGAAAATTGAAGGTATTTCCAATATCCGCGATGAATCCGATCGAAGCGGTATGCGCATTGTGTATGAGTTAAAACGCGATGCGGTTCCTAACGTGGTGCTCAACATGTTGTTTAAGTACACGCAATTGCAGAGCTCGTTTAGCGTAAACAATATTGCCTTAGTAAACGGTCGTCCTGAGATGTTGAATCTGAAAGATTTAATTCACCATTTCGTAGAGCACCGTCATGATGTAGTTGTTCGACGCGCGCAATTTGAGTTGCGTAAAGCGGAGGAACGTGCACACATTTTGGAAGGATTAATCATTGCTTCCGATAATATTGACGAGGTAATTGCTATTATTCGTGGATCGAAAGACGGCGATGAGGCTCGAACCAAATTAATGGAACGCTTTAGTTTGTCGGAAATTCAATCCCGTGCCATTGTTGAAATGCGTTTGCGTCAGTTAACGGGACTTGAGCAAGATAAACTGCGAGCTGAATATGAAGATGTCATGAAGTTGATTCAGCGATTGAAAGATTTGTTGGCGAGTAAAGAATTACGTATGGCCTTGATCAAAGAAGAGTTGATTGAAGTTCGCGATAAATATGGTGATGCACGTCGTTCTGAAATTGTGTATGCAGGCGGTGATGTAAGTATTGAAGATTTAATTGCCGACGAGAATGTGGTAATTACCATTTCGCATGCGGGTTATATTAAACGAACTTCATTATCAGAATATAAGACTCAGAATAGAGGAGGGGTGGGACAGAAATCTGCGGCGACACGAGATCAAGATTTCCTAGAACATTTGTTTGTAGCCACCAACCACCAGTATTTATTGTTCTTTACACAAAAAGGAAAATGTTACTGGATGCGCGTTTATGAAATTCCTGAAGGATCTAAAGCCAGTAAGGGACGTGCGATTCAGAACTTGATCAACATTGAAAGCGATGATAAGGTTAAGGCTTTTATTTGCACTAAAGACTTGAAAGACGAAGAATACATTAACAATCACTATGTGATTATGGCGACCAAGCAAGGTCAGGTGAAAAAGACACCGCTTGAGCAGTATTCGCGTCCCCGTCAAAATGGGATTAATGCGATTACGATTCGTGAAGATGATGAGTTGTTAGAAGCAAAACTAACCACAGGAAACAGTCAGGTGTTTATCGCTGTGAAGTCGGGTAAACTTGTGCGCTTTGAAGAAAGCAAAACGCGTCCAATGGGACGAACAGCTTCTGGGGTTCGCGGGATTACTTTAGCCGACGAAAAAGATGAAGTCATCGGAATGGTAGCCATTGATGAAAAAGAAGTCAATGAGA
>NZ_JBEILJ010000076.1:0-8013 GCF_040379285.1 Flavobacterium sp.
GACATAAATTATGCTGTAGAAATCAATGCAACTACTGCTATATAATACAATTTAATCTACCTAAGCATGATTTAAATTATAATTCACAATTAATTCGCAAGTTAGATATGATTTGCGACAAGAACTTAAAACTTCCAAAATTCTAAAATAATTTTTAACTATATTTGTCATAAATGTTGGTTATTTGGCTACTTCAAGATGCTGAATTTCAGTATCTTTACCAATATTTTTTCAATTTATTTTACTTAAAATAATTTCACCCAACGGGTTATCTAACTATAATATCCAAAGTAATTTATGCGTCATATTACTTTTTTTTATAAATTTATTGAGAAAAAAACTACAAAGTCTCAATGAAAACTCAACAATTCCTACTTAATAAAGATTTAAATACCAGTATAGTGCAAGAATCGCAAGATTTTTCTCCCGATCGAGCACAATTAGTACTTGCATTTGGGCAACGTACTTTGTTGGAAGCGGCTCAACCTTACGCTACTCTTAAAAATAAATTTCCCCAAGCATTGATTATCCTATGTTCTTCCTCGGGGCAAATTTCAAATCAAGTGATTATCGAAAATGATATAGTTGTTACAGCAATTCTTTTTGAAAAAACGCAATTAAAATCGTTAGAGTATGATGTGTTAAAAGCTGATTCTATTCGAAAATTGGGTAAAAAAGTACAAGAAGAATTGGTTACGCCTGATTTACAGGCTATTTTATTGCTTTCTGAAGGAACTTATGTCAATGGTTCAGAATTAACTCAAGAGCTAACAAAGCAAACAAATGGGAAGATTCCTTTTTTTGGTGGATTAGCAGGAGATGAGTTTAGTTTTGAAAAAACCATTGTGGGACTCAATGCTGATGCGCAACCCGGGAAAATAGTGGCGGTTGGGTTTTATGGTGAAGGGTTGAAGTTCGGATTTGCTAGTGAAGGGGGATGGGCCGATTTTGGACCAGAACGTGAAGTTACCCATTCAAACAAAAATGTATTGTATCGTATTGGGGATCGAAACGCTCTTGAATTGTATAAGGACTACTTGGGTAAATACGCAGATGAACTTCCTGGTTCAGCCCTTTATTTTCCGTTGTCAATGAAAGAGAATCCCGATTCTGAACCAGTCGTTCGAACGATATTGGCCATTGATGAACATGAAAAATCCATGACGTTTGCAGGAAATATTCCATTGGGTTCTCGAGTGCGATTCATGCGCGGCAATATAGATAAATTGATCGATGCGGCGGCCAATGCGGCATTGCATATTCGAACTAAACTTCCGTATCGTCCACAAATTGCTTTTTTGGTGAGTTGTGTTGGACGTCGAGTCGTTTTAGCGGAACGCGTAGATGAAGAGTTAGAATTTATCAAGCAAACATTTGGTGATGATACGGTGTTGTTTGGATTTTATTCGTATGGTGAAATTTCTCCAGATAAAAATGGTTTAGGATGTGAATTACACAACCAAACCATGACAATTGCAGCCCTTTTTGAAGCCTAATTACTATGAATACAAATAATTTACATCGCCATTTGAATCGACAAATCGAAAAGTATTTGGCCACAAATGATTTTCAACACACCCCTCAATTAAAGGCGTTTATTGAAGTGATTAATCAAACCTATTATAATTATGAAAAGGACGCAGAATTGTTTGAACAATCTACCCTTTTAAACGATAGAGAACACTTTGAAGTGACCAAAAAGCTCCAAATTGAATTGCAAAAAAAACAATTGTTTGAATCGCAATTGGTAGCCTTAATACAACAATTGAATGATGATTCTAAACCTTTGGAAGGTGAAACTAGTTTATCGCAACTGATACAAATTCTAAATCGTGAAATAGATCAGAAAAGGATTTACCAGGAGCAATTAAATCAAGCCAAAATAGAGGCTGAAAAAGCAAATGAGGCTAAGTCGGAGTTTTTATCCATAATGAGTCATGAAATTCGAACACCCCTCAACGCGATTATCGGACTTGTATACATCATGGAAAAAGAAGATACACTTCAAGGGTATCGCGAAAATATTGAAGTACTCAAACTCTCAGCTCAAAACCTGTTCTTACTCATTAATGATATTTTGGATTTCAATAAAATTGAAGCAGGGAAAATCGATTTGGAAAAAATCCCCTTCGATTTCAAAAGTTTAATTCAACAAATTGCTCGTGCATTGCAAGCCCGCGCGAACGAAAATCTAAATAAAATTCTACTAGAAATAGACGAAAATTTTGTATCCAATGTAGTGAGCGATCCGCTACGGATGAATCAAATTATTACCAACTTGGTCTCTAATGCCATCAAATTTACACAACAAGGAACCATTACCATTCGAGTGAATCAATTGGAGGTTGCTAGCGGAATTTCAACGTTTAAGGTAGAAGTTAAAGATACAGGAATTGGTATTGATAAAAAAGAGTTTACTTCTATTTTTGAAAAATTTTCCCAAGCAGAAACACACACTTCTAGACAATTTGGAGGAACAGGACTTGGTCTTGTCATCACGAAACGATTGTTGCATTTGTTTGACTCAGATATCGCTTTTGAAAGTGAACTAGGTGTTGGAACTAATTTTTATTTTACGATTAGTTTGCCTATTGATAATCAGGTAAGTAGTTTCGATTTACATGATGATTTACAAACAGAAGTAATGCTGAATGGCTTGCAGATTTTATTGGTCGAAGACAACAAGATTAATGTGAAAATTGCAGAAAAAATTATGAGCCATTGGGGAGTGCTAGTGGATGTAGCTGAAAATGGATTAATAGGTGTTCAAATGCATAAAAAAGGCAATTATGATGTTGTATTGATGGATTTGTCTATGCCTGTTATGGATGGCTATGAAGCTACACGAATTATACGGGAGACGGATTCAGAAACGCCAATTATTGCTTTGACTGCTTCGGCTTCTTTCGGGTACCTTGAACGGGCCCTTCAAGTTGGAATTAATGAATATATTATCAAGCCTTTCAATCCAAAAGAGCTGAATTTGAAGTTGAAAAAATTTAGTAAAAAATATTGTTAATTTGTTTCTCAATGGTATGTTTTTTGAAGTGCAACGCTGTCAAAAAAATTATTGATAACTTTCCTTTTTTTGCCTTCCAAAACCGCTTCGGAAGCCTTACATTAGCTGAAATTCGTTACAATTTTGAATATGGCTGAACAGGTGCAATATAATGAAGATAACATACGCTCACTCGATTGGAAGGAGCATATTCGGATGCGTCCGGGTATGTACATCGGAAAATTAGGGGACGGTTCTTCACCCGACGATGGTATTTATATTTTACTCAAAGAAGTCATCGACAACTGTATCGACGAATTTGTCATGGGTTCCGGAAAAACCATCGAAGTCACCATCAAAGACAAATTAGTAACCGTTCGCGATTACGGTCGTGGTATTCCGCTCGGGAAAGTGGTCGATGTCGTGTCCAAAATGAATACGGGTGGAAAATACGACTCCAAAGCCTTTAAAAAATCAGTGGGTTTGAATGGCGTCGGAACCAAAGCGGTGAATGCGTTGTCTAACTTTTTCCGTGTGGAATCCGTACGGGATAACCAACAAAAAGCGGCGGAATTCTCAGCAGGGAATCTCACCGTCGAGGAAGATATTCAAGAATCGACCAAACGCCGCGGAACCAAAGTCTCGTTCATCGCTGACGATACCATTTTCAAAAACTACAAATACCGCAACGAGTATGTGGTGCGGATGTTGAAAAACTATTGCTACCTAAATACCGGTTTGACCATTTATTTCAATGGTGAAAAATACTACTCCGATTATGGTTTAAAAGATTTATTGCAAGAAACCATCACGGAAGAGGATTCGGTCTATCCGATTATTCACTTGGTAGGTGACGACATCGAATTGGCCCTTACACATAGTAAAACCCAATATTCCGAGGAATACCACTCCTTTGTAAATGGACAGAATACGACCCAAGGAGGAACGCACTTGAACGCTTTCCGCGAATCGGTGGTGAAAACCATACGGGATTTTTACAATAAAAACTTCGAAGCATCTGACATTCGTAAGTCGATCGTGGCCGCCGTCTCGGTGAAAGTGGAAGAACCCGTTTTTGAATCCCAAACCAAAACCAAATTAGGTTCAACCGATATCGGACCCAACGGCCCCTCGATTCGAACCTTTATCAACGATTTTGTCTCCACCAAACTGGACAATTATTTGCATAAAAATCCAGAAGCGGCCGAAGCCTTGTTGAAAAAGATATTGCAAGCGGAACGCGAACGGAAAGAGCTCTCGGGCATTCGTAAATTGGCCCGTGATCGCGCGAAAAAAGCGAGTTTGCACAATAAAAAACTCCGCGACTGTCGCATTCACCTTACCGATACCAAAAACGAACGCTGCCTCGAAAGTACGTTGTTCATTACCGAGGGGGACTCCGCTTCGGGGTCGATCACCAAAAGTCGCGATGTGAATACCCAAGCTGTTTTTAGTTTGCGCGGGAAGCCGTTGAATTCCTATGGTATGTCCAAAAAGATTGTGTATGAAAATGAGGAGTTCAACTTGCTCCAAGCCGCTTTGGATATTGAAGAAGATTACGACAGCTTGCGCTACAACAACATCGTAATTGCCACCGATGCCGACGTCGACGGGATGCACATTCGTTTGTTATTGATTACGTTTTTCTTGCAGTTTTTCCCCGAATTAATCAAAGAAGGGCATTTGTTTATTTTGCAAACGCCTTTATTTCGAGTTCGCAACAAAAAAGAAACCATCTATTGCTACAGCGACGAGGAACGTGTCGCGGCCATTGAAAAGTTAAAACCCAAACCCGAAATCACCCGATTCAAGGGATTAGGTGAAATTTCGCCCGATGAGTTCAAGTATTTCATTGGCGAAGATATCCGACTCGATCCCGTGATGCTAGATAAAGCCACGTCGATTGAAACGTTGTTGGAGTTTTATATGGGCAAAAACACCCCCGACCGTCAAGATTTCATTATCAATAATTTGAAGGTGGAATTAGATGTGTTGGAGAATTAAGTTACTGAGCTACTAAGTTTCTGAGTAGCTGAGCGAGCGGTTGTTAAATGAAAGTAAATATAATTAGAAGCACGAAGTCGTAGTAGTGATTAAAGTATTGGACGCAGGTTCAAGCTCAGTGACTTAGCGACTTAGCGACTTAGCAGCTATATATGAAAGACGAAGAAGAGGATATCGTTCCTAATGAAGACAGATCGCAAGACGATTCAGGTAACGATACACCGCAAGAGCACACCGAAGAAGGCTTTGACGACGTAATTCGTCCCGCCTCCGGTAGTCATTTTTACGAAAACGATGAAAATCCAGAGGATACCATTACCAAAGTAACCGGTATGTACAAGGATTGGTTCTTGGATTATGCGTCGTATGTAATCCTGGAACGCGCGGTGCCTGCGATCGAGGACGGATTCAAACCCGTGCAACGTCGTATTATGCACTCCATGAAAGAGTTGGACGACGGTCGCTACAACAAAGTGGCGAATATCGTTGGGCATACCATGCAGTACCATCCACACGGAGATGCGAGTATTGGTGATGCCATCGTACAAATTGGTCAAAAAGACTTGCTCATCGATATGCAAGGAAACTGGGGGAATATCCTCACTGGTGACGGGGCTGCGGCTTCCCGTTATATCGAAGCACGTATCTCCAAATTGGGGCAGGATATTTTGTATTCTCCCAAGGTAACCAACTGGCAACTCAGTTATGACGGTCGTAAAAATGAACCGATTCATTTACCAGTAAAGTTCCCGTTATTGCTTGCACAGGGAGCAGAGGGAATTGCCGTGGGTTTGTCGACCAAGATTTTACCGCATAATTTCAACGAACTCATCGATGCCTCCATCAAGGTGTTGAAAGGAAAGTCGTTTACCTTATACCCCGATTTCCCCACGGCGGGAATTGCGGATATGTCCAATTATAATGATGGGATGCGCGGCGGTCGTGTACGCGTTCGTGCCAAAATTTCGCAATTGGACAAACAAACGTTGGTGATTACCCAAATTCCGTTTTCAACCAATACATCGACCTTGATTGATAGTATTTTGAAAGCGAATGAAAAAGGGAAAATCAAAGTCAAAAAAATTGAAGACAATACGGCTGCTGAAGTAGAGATTCTGATTCATCTACCGCCCGGCGTGTCTCCCGATAAAACCATTGATGCCTTGTATGCGTTCACGGCTTGTGAAACGTCCATTGCGCCATTGGGCTGTGTGATTGTCGATAACAATCCAGTGTTTATGGGCGTTTCGGAAATGTTGCGCATTTCGACCGAACGCACCAAAAACTTGCTCAAACGCGAGTTGGAAATCCAGTTGGACGAACTCGAAAACAAGTGGCATTTGTCCACCTTGGAGAAGATTTTCATTCGGGAAGAAATGTACATCGATTTCAAATTGTACTCCGATCGTGAAAACTTATACCAGTACTTATATAAACGTTTTGAGCCGTTTAAAAAGGATTTAGTGCGCGATATCCACGACGATGATTTGCACAAGTTGACGCAGATTCCGATGATTCGTATTACGCGATTTGACTCGGATAAAGCGGATGACGCGATTGCCAAATTGGAGGCCGAAATGGAACAAGTGAAACACGACTTGGAGCATTTGACCGACTATGCGATTGCGTTTTTTCAAAACATCAAGGATAAATACGGCAAAGGGCGGGAACGTCAAACGGAAATTCGCAATTTCGATACCATTGAAGCAACCAAAGTGGTGTTGCGCAATACCAAATTGTACGTCAACCGTGAAGAAGGCTTTATTGGTACGAGTTTGAAACGCGATGAATATGTGGCCGATTGCTCGGATATTGATGATGTGATTGTCTTTTTGCGCGATGGGAAAATGATGATTACCAAAGTGGACGATAAAAAGTTCATCGGGAAAGACATTATCCATGTGGCGGTTTTTGACAAAAACGACAAACGCACCATTTACAATATGATTTACCGCGACGGGAAGAATGGCGCTTCGTTTATCAAACGATTTAACGTAAGTGGCGTCACCCGCGATAAGTTTTATGACTTAACCCAAGAAAAAGCGGGCAGTATGGTTTTGTATTTCTCTGCGAATCCGAATGGAGAAGCCGAAACCGTAACCATATTGTTGCGCCAAGTAGGTAGTGTGAAAAAATTGAAATGGGACGTCGACTTTGCCGAAATCATGATTAAGGGTCGCGCCTCCCGCGGAAACACCGTGAGCAAATACCCGATCAAGAAAATTGAATTGAAGGAGAAAGGGATTTCGACCCTGCGTCCGCGTAAAGTATGGTTTGACGATACGGTTCAACGCTTGAATGTGGATGGTCGGGGCGAACTTTTGGGCGAATTCAAACCCAACGATCGGTTGTTAATCATCAACCAAAGTGGAAAACTGAAAACGATTATCCCTGAGTTGACGACCCACTTTGACGAAGACATGATCGTATTGGAAAAATGGAATCCGAAGAAACCGATTTCTTGTATTTATTACGATGGTGAAAAAGAACGCTATTTTGTCAAGCGTTTCTTGGTGGAGAATGAAAATAAAGAGGAAATCTTTATTTCAGAACACGAGAAATCCCAATTGGAAATAGTTTCTACCGATTGGCGTCCTGTGGCTGAGGTGATTTATGCTAAAGTGAAAGGCGTGCAAAAAGAAAATCAGGTGGTCGATTTGGAGCAATTCATTGCCGTAAAAGGAATCAAAGCGCTCGGAAACCAATTGACGGCTGATAAATTGAAACAAATCAATTTATTAGATCCGTTGCCGTATGAGGAACCCGAAGAAGAACCGGAAGTAATGGCAGCAACGGAAGGAGAAGAAGGCGAGAACCCGGATATTCCCACCGAATTGGATGATGACGGTCAAATTACTTTGGCCTTGGAATAAAAAGGAAAACCTGTTCAATAGAGCAGGTTTTTTTATGGGTAAAACATTTAATGCTTATCAAAAGGTAATTTGTTCATAGATAACATACCAATTTTTGGTATATTTGGTAAAAAGAAACGCTATGGCAAAAAACACCTC
>NZ_JBEILJ010000077.1:0-7943 GCF_040379285.1 Flavobacterium sp.
GATCAACGAAGTTGAATCCCATTCGTGAGTTACAAAGCGGAGCTTTTTGGAAAGCCCGAAGCAGCATCCCATTCGTGAGTTACAAAGCGGAGTTCCTTTGAAACTCTGTGGAAAGCGAAGTTACATGCTGCATAAAAAAACACACCCATTTTCTATCCATGCAACAACCATCGATTTTTGGCAAATGCTTCCCTACTCAACAAAAATTTTAGCCAAAAAAGAATAAATAACACCTTTATATAGACAATTCGAATAAAATTGTCATAAAATATTTTTTTGTTTAATATTTTTAGTACTTTTGTTAAACAAAATAACGCAATCATGAACAGTGTCAAAAATACATTCAGTATCAAAGACTTGGAAAATCTTTCCGGGATCAAGGCCCATACCATTCGCATTTGGGAAAAGCGATACAATGTTTTTGAGCCTACACGAACCGACACCAACATTCGTCTTTACGACATCAAAGCCCTCCAAAAATTATTAAACATCACGCTTCTTCACGACTACGGCTATAAAATTTCGAAAATATCCAAACTGAGTGACGAAGAAATCAAAGCCAAAGTTCGGGGCATTGTTTCTGAAAAAAGTGCGAAACATCATGCGATTAGTTCGTTTAAAATGGCAATGATGAACTTTGACCAAAAGCTCTTTTTTGAAACCTATGACGAACTTTTGTCGGAAAAAAACTTCAATGAAGTCTTCTTCGAAGTTTTCATTCCCCTCATGGAAGAATTGGGAGAATTATGGCAGTCCGATACCATTACCCCCGCCCATGAACACTTTATTAGTTACTTAATCAAACTCAAATTACTTATCAATACAGAGGAAGTCATAAAAAAACCTGCGCTTTTTGACGACAAAACCTTTGTTTTATTCTTACCTTTAAACGAAATTCACGAATTGGGTCTGATGTACCTGAACTACGAACTCAACTACCGCGGTTATTCTACCGTGTATTTGGGCGAAAGTGTTCCCGTTGAAAATTTAGCCGATATCAAAAAATACTTTAACAATATCGTATGTATTGGCTACATCACAGTGGAACCCGACAAAGAACATGTGAATGATTACGTTCAAACCTTACAAAATACCGTTTTGGAAGACGCCAACGAGGTATGGCTCATCGGACGAATGACCGAAAATATTAGCCCTCGCGTGGTCAACCCCAAAACCAAAATTTTCAAATCGATAACCGAATTACTCGGCGAATTGTAAAATTTTCTTAAGAAGTTAATGTTGTTTAACTTTTTTATATATTTGTTAAACAATATGAGAAAAGAAATTGCTATCCTCGGATCCGGGTTTTCATCCCTCGCTGCCGCGTGCTACTTAGCACAACAAGGGCACGCTGTAACCATTTACGAAAAAAATAGTACCGTTGGCGGTCGAGCGAGACAGCTCAAACGCGATGGCTTTACCTTTGACATTGGTCCCACATGGTATTGGATGCCTGATGTTTTTGAACGCTTCTTTGCCGATTTTGGAAAAAAACCTTCGGATTACTATACCCTTATAAAATTAAATCCTGCGTATCAAGTATACTTTGGTATTAGAGATTTCATCACAATCAGTGATAATCTAGAAGATATTGCAGCCACCTTTGAAGCGGAAGAAAAAGGAAGCGGCGAAATCTTGAAAAAGTTCATGAAAGAAGCGCAAAGTAACTATGACATTGCGATCAAAGATTTGGTTTACCGTCCCGGAGAATCCCCGCTTGAGCTTGTCACCCTAGAGACGGCAACCCGTGTGGGACAGTTTTTCAGCAACATTTCACGCGACATTCGAAAACGCTTCAAAAACCCCAAACTCATCTCTATTTTAGAGTTTCCAGTATTGTTTTTAGGCGCAAAACCCTCTGACACTCCCTCCTTTTATAGCTTTATGAATTTTGCCGATTTCGGTTTGGGGACATGGCATCCGAAAAATGGAATGTATTCGGTGATTCAAGGTATGGAAAAGTTAGCGCGCGAGTTGGGCGTTACGATCATTACCAATGCACCCGTTGAAAAGATTGAGATTGTAGAAAAAAAAGCGACAGGTATCCGAATAAATGGTACCTTTACCAAAGCCGATATTGTCGTTTCGGGGGCTGATTACCATCATACAGAACAATTGTTGGAACCCGCCTACCGCGCTTATTCAGAATCGTATTGGGAAAACCGAACCTTTGCCCCCTCATCGTTATTGTTTTATGTGGGGTTGAATAAAAAATTACGCAACGTTGAGCACCATAGTTTGTTTTTTGACGTTGATTTTAATGCGCATGCGGCATCGATTTACGATCATCCTGAATGGCCCAAAGAACCCCTGTTTTATGCAAGTTTCCCTTCAAAAACAGACTCTAATGTGGCACCTGAGGGACATGAAGCCGCCATCTTCCTGATTCCTTTAGCCCCCGGTTTGGAGGATACAGAAGCGTTGCGCAATACCTATTTTGAAAAAATTATCACCCGTTTGGAACAATTAACCGAACAACCGGTGAGAGAACATATCCTGTTTAAAGAATCCTTCTGTGTGAATGACTTTATCAAAGAATACAATTCATACAAAGGCAATGCGTACGGCATGGCAAATACGCTTTTGCAGACGGCATTTTTACGACCCAAATTACGCAGCCGCAAAGTGAAACAGCTTTATTTCACTGGCCAACTTACCGTCCCGGGCCCCGGAGTACCGCCCTCGTTAATCTCAGGGAAACTGGTGGCAGAATTGATTGCAAAATACAACTAAATAGACCAACAAATTATGAAATCGCTGTTTGATCAGGTATCCCACGAATGCAGTCGTACGACCACCAAGGCGTACAGTACGTCCTTTTCGACTGCAGTAAAAATGTTGGCTCCCACCATCCGCCAAGACATTTACAACATTTACGGTTTCGTCCGTTTTGCCGATGAAATTGTGGACACTTTTCACGATTACGACAAGGCCACTTTGTTTGCGCGCTTTGAAACCGACCTTGAACATGCCCTCGAGGATCGTATCAGTTTAAATCCTATTCTGAATTCGTTTCAGCGCACGGTACATCAATACAATATTCCACGTCATTTGATTGCCGCCTTTATGAAGAGTATGAAAATGGATTTGCACAAAAGCAAGTACCACACCTACTCAGAGTACCAAGAGTACATTTATGGGTCGGCCGATGTGGTCGGGCTCATGTGCTTAATGGTTTTTGTCAATGGCGATGAGCAAAAATACAACGAACTCAAAGATGCCGCGATGCGTCTAGGTTCGGCGTTTCAAAAAGTAAATTTCTTACGCGACTTAAAAGCCGATTTTGAAGATTTAAGTCGCACCTATTTCCCGAATACCGATTTAACCCAATTGGATGAAGCTTCGAAAGCCGAAATTATTCGCGACATTGAAGCCGATTTTGAAGCTGCTTATGCAGGCATCATCAAATTACCCATGGAAGCAAAATTTGGGGTATATACAGCCTACATTTATTACAAAAAGCTGTTGACCAAGTTAAAACGAACGCCCTCGATGGAAATTCGTTCCACCCGTATTCGCGTACCCGATTACCAAAAAATTGGCTTACTGGCCAAATGTTATGTCAATTATCGATTAAATATTTTATAAGTATGGGATTGCATATTCTCGTTTTCTTTTTAACGTTTTTCATGATGGAATTTATGGCATGGTTTACCCATAAATATGTCATGCACGGCTTTTTATGGTCTTTACATGCCGATCATCACAAAAAAGACCACGATTCATGGTTTGAACGCAACGACGCTTTCTTCATTTTTTATGCCGTGGTAAGTATGGGCTTTTTCTTGCTTTGGCAAAACAACATCTTATCGATTGGATTAGCTATAGGATTGGGTATTTTTGCTTACGGACTGGCGTACTTTTTGGTCCATGACATTTTTATTCACCAACGTTTTAAATTGTTCCGAAATGCCAACAATCGCTATGCAAAAGCGGTGCGTCGGGCACACAAAATGCACCACAAACACATCGGAAAAGAAGACGGTGAATGTTTCGGAATGCTCATTGTTCCTTTAAAATATTTCAAAAAATAAAAAAATCCCGGTTCCTTGCGAATCGGGATTTTTTATCACTAACTCCAAACCTTTACGGTTTAAATATTTGCTGCAACGGTTGCAACTGCTGCATGTTTAATTCTGAATTTTGCAACACCGACAAAAACGTTATCGCATCGGCGGGATTCATACCATCGCCCAATATTCGGATAACGGTCAAACCACCTCCCGTTTTACTACCAAAAAGTACAATCTCATCCACCTTATCCTCTTTGCCCACAATACTGATGGAACCTCCCTCTTTACCAGACCCAAAATGCATTAACTCGGCATAGGCTGTGGTATCTTTTAGTATCGTCCGAACGGTTTGAAATTCTCGCTCCAACTGCTTTGGTTGCTTCGGATTGGCTTTGTAAAATAAGACATTCAACTTTTTGAAAGTCTTCAAGACCCGTTTTTGTTCGGGTGTCAAAGAAGCTATATCGGTATTGATAATACTCGAAGGAACGTCAAAAACACTAAAACCCGGTTGTTGTTGTTTCCCAACAAAATAGTTTTGCATGGTAGGTTCTGATTGGCAACCAAAGAGAATCACACTCAAAACAAAAGCGACGGTGACTACAGTTTTCATACACTTCAAACTTCTACGGTTACTTCTTTCCGGCTTTTTCAAGGGCTTCCCCTCCAGGCAAATTCATTTTCTCGGTCAAGGTCGACAGTTCGTCCAAATCAAATGTACCGGTTAAGGACATTAATACCGACTCTTCTTTCCCTGATCCTTCAATGAACATCAAGAGTTCTTTGACTTGGGATTCGTTGGCTCCTGAGCGCACATAAATACGCACTGACTTTCCTTTTTCGGTAACCCGCATGAGTTCTTCCAAGCCCGCACTTTTGATGTGTTTTAGAGCTTCCGCTTTCATCTCAGTAGCGCGTTTGGTGTTGGTTGTCATAAAGACTTTTAGGTTGTCTAATTTTTTGATTAAAGCTAAAAATTGCTGCCCTTCTTTGTCTTTCACTTCCATTTTGGCTATCAAGGTAAACATTTTTTTGTTGACAATGACGGCGCGAATGTCCTCTTGATTATCAAACTTTTCAAAAACCGACTGCGCGGTTCCCGATTGAACTGCAAATACAACCATAAGAAGCATTACGAATTGCTTCATGCGTTGAACGGATTTAATTACACTTGTTTTCATACGATTCGTTTTTTGATGAAGATTATTGTTTAAAAATTTGATTCTTTGAATTTTCGTATTCTTTTAAATACCCCATGCTTTCAATGCCGGTATTCAAATGACCCGACACCATTGCCAAGGCCTCTTGGGTAGCTGCATAGGCTTCTTCAGGAGTGTCATAGGTTCCCAACTCGGTTTGGGCAAGGGCTTGAGGGGCATCCGACGGTGAATTCCACGTCATAAAACCAATTCCAAGCATGACCACTACACTCGCGGCAACCAACCATCCGATAAAGACATTGCGTCCTGATTTGAGTTGAATGGGTGGCGTCATTCGTTCTTGTTTGGCTTGGGCAAAATACCCAAACAAGGATCGATAGGACTCTAAATGAGGCGGCACGTTTGTCCCTTGAAAGAATGTTTTCAATATTTGTTCCTCCTCCAAAGTGGTCAACCCTTCAAAATAACGCTCCAAAAGCGCTTCTATCTTATTCCATTCCATAATGATGTACTTGTGTCATTCGTTCACGTAATGTTTTTCTAGCGCGGGATAAAGCCACCCGCACGGCAGTTTCATTCATCTCCAAAATAGCGGCGATTTCGGCATAATCATAATCCTCTACTTCCCGCATTTGAAGAATCATGCGTTGTTGTTCGGGCAATTCTTGCATGACTTTCGCTACCCATTGTAAGCTATCGCTATCTTCCAGTTGCTGCTGTAATCCCGCTTGCCGATCGTGGTAATTGGAATGCACCAACTGCAAATTCCCAGCACGCTTCGACTTCAACTGATCCAAACAATAGTTTTTGGTCATGGTCATCGCCATCGCCTCGACACTCTTCAATTCCTCAAGGGTATTTTGCTTGGTCCACAACTTCACCATGACTTCTTGCGTCGCATCTTCAGCCTCCTCGGTACTCACCAACAACCGCTTGGCCAGACGAAATACTTTGTCTTTAAACGGTGTAATTATGGCTACAAATTCGTGCTGTTGCATCGGAATACCGGGTTTATAAAAGGAAGACGAACTACCTTCCGTGTTGTTACAAAGTAACGTTACATTTTTTTCAAAAAAAAAAGCTCCCCCCTGAAAATCAAGGAGGAGCCGTAGGTTATGAGGTAAAAAAATTACAGATTCAAATTCAATCCTAGGCTAAAATTACGCCCTCGTGTAGTATACCCGATGGTTTCGGTAAAATTGGCATTCTGTATATTGGTCACGGCGGCAAAAAGGGTGAGTTGGTTTTTGAATACCTCATATTTTACCAAACCATTAAACAAGCGGTAGGCACTCAAATCAACGGCTGTGGTGGCAAAAGTTGCGCCATCAAAAAACAAATCCCTGCGGGTATCGACATATTGATAGTTGACATTGATAAACCAACGCGATGAAGGGGTAATATCCAATCCGATGTTGGCTTTGTGCTTCGGAATCAAACGATTCAACGCTTCATCGACTTGGGTAAAGGTATAATTGGCGGTTAGGTGCACTTTTTTATGCACTTGCCAAACCACATCCGCTTCAACCCCACGCGCCTTGTTCAATCCCGTGATATTAATATAATTCGAATTAAACGTTACAGGGTCGGTAAAAAAGCCAAAACTATCGACTTGCTCTCGGTAAAAACCTACCGCACTGACCCGTAATTTTTTCTGTAAAAACTGAGCTTCAGCGCCCAACTCCGCGGTAAGATTTGTTTCGGGTTTTAATTGCGTATTTCCAAAAGGAGAATACAATTGAAACAAACTAGGCGTGACAAAAGCGGTACTCAAAGAAGAAATTAGTTTTATGGGGAATGCCTTCAATTGGTACGAGGGATTAATATTGTACACCACATTGTTTCCGTATTCGCTGTGGTGGTTCCAACGGGCACCCGCGTTTAAATTCCCACCCCAAACTGTTGTCCAAACCAAGGTGATGTACGGATCGATAAGGGCAAACTTTGTAGCCTCTCTCCGTTGTGCACCAAAGGGCGTTTGGGTTTGCATGTCGTGAAATTGGTACTGTGTTCCTGCAACGAGATACAGTTTATCGGTAAGATTGTATTTGGAAAACAAATCGACATTCACCGAACGTCCAGCGTACTCAGAAGCATCAGTGGTTCCCGACCAGGCATTGAATTCATCGTAACGACGTACGATTTTGGAGTAGGCCGCGATCAATTTTAACTCCCCTTTGCGAAACGACAGTGTTGGTGTAAATCCCCAACGGGTTTGCTCAGAAGTCGTTGTATTGATGGGAGTGTCGCCGGTGCCCGTATTGTCAAATGCTTGGTCGTAATCATTGGCAATGCGATCAACCTGTGCAAAGGCTTCCCAACGGAAACGCGAGGAAACTTTATAGCCAAATTTTCCATGGTAATTCAAACGTGAAAAACGGTCTTCCTCATAAGTTTGTCCCGCAGGGGGCGCCAATTGCGAGAGGTTGCCCGACTCCGTACTATTTACACCGGCTTGATACGTGACCTTGCCCGACGTTCCATTGACCGAAAATCCTTGGTTGAACTCCTGCCCGTTGATCGTACTTTGTGCCGCAGAATTATTGGAGCCGATATTCAAATACGCCTGCCCTTGGAGCGCTTTTTTACCCGCTCCTTTGGTGGTAATGTTGATGACAGCCGTAGCGGCTCCCGTACCATAAAGCGTACTGGCAGCGCCTTTCATGATTTCGATACTTTCGATTTGATCGACGGCTAGCAACCGTAAGTCAAACTCAAAACTGATGCCCGAAGGATCGGTAACGGGTACGCCATCGATAACAATTAAAAC
>NZ_JBEILJ010000078.1:0-7785 GCF_040379285.1 Flavobacterium sp.
CGAACGATTTATTAAAAAAATGAAAAGCAAAGTCTTTATTCAAAAACTAATCCAAAATCCAGAACTAATCGATAAACTAATTCTTGACAAAAAACTATAATGTCCCTGGTTCCCCCGAAGTTTCGGGGCTGGAGGTACCACCACCATTTTTACAAACCCTTGATTTTCAAATGATCGTCAAGGGTTTTTTCTTTCCACTGTGTAATTTACGGCGTAATTTAACCACAAAAGAAACTTTAATCTCTTGCTTTTATAGAGGTGTACTTTTTATTAATGAGACCCTATGTAGTTCATTTCAAAATAAGGGTATCATCATGCGTTTTTAGCATTTATAGTGTTAATGAGTATTGATAAAATTATTAACTTCTTGCTTGGCTATTGTATTTAAAGCGTTTGTAAAAAGAGCATTATGTCCCCCTGCTATCTCAACAAATTGACTATTTTGGCAATTAACACAATTTTCTATTTCTTGTTTGAAAATAGGCCATGAGTACATTTGTATGGGAGAATCATTCAATCCTTGAACAAATAGTATATCCGACTTGAAGCCATTGGTGAAATTCAATAAAGATCTTTCGAAATAGGCATTAGGATTTTCAGAAGTTAGTCCATAAACATTCTTTAATTTCGTACAAGTTGAACTTGAAACGACTTGCCCATTCTCTTCTAACTCACATCGATAAACTAGATTTAATGGACCAGGTGCACTAGCAATAACCCCATTTGTTTGATGCATTGTATTTAGTCGAGTAACCAAATACCCCCCTTGAGAATGTCCAGCTAAAAATATTTTACCTACTGTAATGCCTAATTCTTCATTGGCATTGTTTTTTACCCATAACAAAGCTGCTTCAGCTTGTAAAATATTATCCCCAAACAATATAAATTCTTGGGGATGAGCAACACTTATAATCATCATATCCTCTCTTTCCACTACTTTCTTAAATTCATCAAGAGCTTTATTTGCAGCGGTCAATAACTGATAATCACTTTCAATTGTTCCATGAAAGACAAGCAATACATCAGGATTGCTTATGGCAGGTTTGTCAATAACAACGGTGACGTTTACATTGTTGTATGTGATTGTCCTTATCTCTGTGGAAGATGTATTCAGATTCTGCACCTCATCCTTTTGACAGGACATCAACAGAAAGGCCACTAAGAATAATTGTAAAACTCGCATGATGTCAGTCTTTAATATGCCTTTGGCTTTGACAAAAATAATAAAAACTAGTTTAATCCTATTTTTGACAAAAAAAGGCAGAATTAGCATTAAAGCGTGATTTATTTAGACAAAATAGTGAAATTAAATGGAAGGTATCTTGGCAGGAATTATTTTCTTTAAAAAATAAACGACATTGAATTCGTGTTTATCTTATTAATCAACTAGGCATTGACTTTTTTATTTTTTTAAATAATTTTCACCCTTTAATGTAAAAACTAAAATCTTCAATTTCTGCCTCGGTATCCAAATCAAAAATGGTTTTGTCTAGGTCACCTTTTGTTATTCCTAAATAATTAAATCTTTTTGCTTTGATATTTACCCCTTTTAGATTAATCATGGAAGGACAAACAGGTATTTTTTGGATTGATGTTCGTTCAAGTTTAAGGAAGTATCCCCTGAATTTTCTATTGAATCTTTAGGTGCTTTATCATCAGAAACTTAAACATTATAGTTGGCGTTACCGTTTTTATCCCCCTTAATATAAATCAAAGCCTGATCTAAATAAATTTCATCAATACTGACAGCTCCGTCAAAAAGTAGTGTCTTTAAATTGACACCAAAGGCAATTTCATCCGCTGAAACCATGGTTTCTTTGCGATAAGGAGTAGAACATTTTAAATCGAATTCGGCGCATGAAAAGATAAAGTAGGAATAATGACGAAAAAAGAAAGTTGCACTTCTTTATTATTGAGTTCCCCTCTCAAACGACAATTGGCAAAATCTTTGACTTCTTGTTCGATTTTCCCTAGAAAAAGAATGGGAAATAAATACATCGCTAAAAGTAAGGCACCTATAGTTCCAAAAAATATCTTCAGGGACTTGACAACCAATCGTTTTATGGATCTAAACTAATTTCGCTACAAAGCTAAGGCAACTCGAAAGAATAAAAAAAGGTTCCTGATAAAGCAGAAACCTTTTTTACACTAACTATTAAATAAATTTATTCTTTTATCAATTTGACGGATTTGGATTGTCCATTTTCATCAACTAATCTTACAACATATAATCCTCCTTTTAGGTCTTCGATAGAATACTCGCGATCCATTATCACATTGTCAAAGGATTTCACCAATTGACCTGTGATAGAATACACTTCCATAGCGGTTAAATTGGTATTCACCATAATTGTTCCCGTTGTTGGATTAGGTGCTACGGTAACGAAATCAAGTTTTGAGAATTGATCATTGCTCAAAGAAGGTTGATTTCCATAAATTCTGAATCCACCGGCTTCAACCGTAATGGTTGCCGAAGTACTTGTTACATTTACAGAGGTATTATCCATTAAATTATACCAAGTCCCAGTGAAGGGGAAGTCAGGACGGATCCCTTGTGAAGCTACAGACATATTTGCCAAAATCACCACATTGCGCAATTGAGAGGTTGGCAATGAATTGTTGAACACATAGATTCGCTGACGAATGTTATTTCCATCTGGGCTGATGGAATAGTCGCCGTTGAATACAGGGTTACTTAATTTCAGGTCAATCATTTTGGCCCAATCGTTGTAGATTTTTGCTCGCTGTGGAATACCTAACCAGTTATTGACCCATTGTGGCTGTGGTTTGGTGTCTAATTTACAATCACCAGTCGTTGTGTCGTAATCGGTATTTACAGTACCATTGGTACAGGTAAAGATGGATAAGTTCATTCCTAGCGGCGCAAAATGCCAAATCATTTTTGGTCCAGGGATCAACAGACTAATCGCCCCGATAGCCGACATTCTGTAAAGTGCATTGTTTAAATTATTGATAACGGGGGATGTACCATTTCCATTACCAAAAGTAAGCGCAGAATACATAATACGATCCTTATCGTGACTTTCAGGATAACCCAACAAACGTTTTGCATTGAATCCACGACTTACGTGACCCATACGTGTGATGTCAGCACCTGTTGAGAAACCTTCAATTAATTTCGTATATGGGGCGGTTAATTCTCCCCACATCATTACCCCTTTGCTTGGATTTTCGTTTATACGGTAATTAGCCCATTGTTGCTCTTCACTATCCATTCCTAAGTGTTCAAAAATTGCCAAGTGGAAAGGATCTAAGGACCAAGTATAGTCAACATATTCGCGTAAAACATCAACGCGGTCTTGCTGATACCCATTAGTACAAGCTTCATCACTCCCTGAACAGTTTTGGGTAAATCCTTTGGTCAAATCCCAACGGAATCCATCGATTTTAAACTCCTCTATCCAATGTTTTACAACACGTTTAGTATAATAACGGGTATGTTGTGAGCTATGATTAAAGTCACTTCCTACATTGTAGCTGTGTCTTGAAAACTCATTGAAATAAGGATTATCCGCAGCGGGTTCACCCCATCCGTCACCATCAGGATCTTTCATCCACATACGTACCATTGGGTTTCTACCAAAGGCGTGGTTTAAGGCAAGATCAAGAATTACTGCAATTCCGTTTTGGTGTAAAAGATCGATAAGCTCTTTGAATTTATCAGCCGTTCCATAAAACTTGTCTAAGGCCATGTGGAAAGAGGTGTTGTACCCCCAACTTTCATTTCCTTCAAACTCCATGACAGGCATGAAGTGAATCGCGTTGATTTTTAAGTTTTTAAAATAATCGATGCGGTTGATAATATCTTGATAGTTTCGATTGGCATCAAAGTCGCGCACCAATACTTCGTAAACCACTAAATTATCTTTATTGGGTTTTACGAAATTCAAAGTAGCATTACTCCAGTTGTAAGGAGTTTGTCCCGTTCTTAAAACGGTTACCTCACGTTGCTGACCTGCGGGGTAAGCAGGGATATTGGGGTAACTTGAAGCTGGGATAAAAGGATCATCAAAATTAGACAACACCAATGTAGAATAGGGATCGGCCGTTTTTACCACCGCTGGAGAGTTAGGTGTAGGCGTTTGATCACAAACCCAATATTGATAGTTGTAATTTACGCCCGGTGTTAAGTTGGTTAATTCTAACCAAAACTTGTTCGTTGAAGGGTCTCTCTTCATCAAAAACGATGAATCGGGTTGATAGTTATTAAAACTACCCGCCACATAAACAAAATCTTTACCTGGAGCTGTTAATACAAGCGTAGCTATGGTGTTGTCAAAACTGTTGTAATTAATACCGTCTTCCAATCCAAAGGGCATTGAAGCAGTAGTTGTTCCCGCATTTACAACAACACTAAAAGTATATGTGAAGGTAACAGCGCCTTGATTTATCAGTAATTGATAGGTTTTATTTTGTGTAACATTAACATCTGTAAATGAATAATTTGAACCGGTAAAGGTATTAATCGTAGCACCATTGGCTTTCAAGGTATAGTTGGCATTACCATTGGTATTGGTTGCTGTCACTGAAAAATCTTGTCCCGCTGATAAAAGTGTATTACTGCCATTAACAGGAGCCGTAAGTGACGATTGGAAAGCACCGACATTTAGAACTAAATCGGCGCTCTGTGCATTCCCTTGTGCATTTCGAAATACAATATTGACATTGGTAATGGAACCTGTAGTCACATTGTAAAACGATTGCAACGTGGGTGTCAAATCTAATCGATAAATGTTACCTGAAACCTGAGTTAAAGCAGGTTGAGTCGTATTATCTCCCCATGGACCTTTGACGTTTTGCCATGGAGTTCCGTTAAGTGTAACACCTGTGTGTGCATAAATCACACCGTTGTAGGTGGCTAAAGGGGTAGTACTTTTGTCAAAAAGAATCACTGCCGCTTGGTCTTGATCGGGGTTAGCACCCCCCTGCCAACTGATTACTTGTGCTTGAAGTGTAGATGTTAAGGCAAATCCAATAAATAATAATAATTTTCTCATAGCATTTTGAATTATAAAAAAAGCAAGGACCGAGGTTAAGCAGTCCTTGCTTAAAGATTTATTATTGTGCAGTTAACGTATACGAGTATTTTCTTGGGTTAGACAAATCCAACTCTACTAAATAAGTACCAGCTCCTGGAGAAGCAATATTTGGTCCATCATAATCCATAGAATCATCATCGTTTCCATCACCACCTAAATTGATTGTCCATGCATCGTTAGCTCTAAACTTAAATTCAGCAGCGGTTAACACTACAGTACCTGTCCATTTTTTGGTAGTAGTATTGTAAGTCAATGGCGTACTGCTTCCCCACCCACCTGGTGTAGCAGAACCAATGATTCCCCATGTTGTAGGAGTAACCGTGTAGGTCAAAGTGGTTGTATTTGCTTGTACTCTGTAGTACCCTGCAGCTGCTGAACAATTAGCCTCGCCTGTTTCATCAACTAAAACCCCTGAGAAAGATCCATCATCTCCCCAATCGGTGTTTCCCCAGTTGAAGTTACCAGATGCATCAGGAGCAACAAATTTGTATTCTCCATCTAACCAAACATACCCTTCATAGTCCGTTTGACCGAATGCAGAAGCAGCAATTCTTGGTGCCGTAGGTGGATTCCATCCTTGGTGGTTTCCAGGAACGGCTAATTTTGGTAAATCAGTAGAGTAAGGCGTAACCAAATACGAGATTACATCCGAATATTTGGCTTGACTAGGTGTAGTTCCAATAGTAGATTTGATACGAATTTCTAATCCACCTTGGGTGAAAGGAGTTAATCCAGAAGCTACAGAGGCACCGTTCAATACATCAGAATTAATCGTTGCAAATGTTTTAGTAGTTGAAGTTACATCCAAAGGTGTATCAAAGTTATCACCACTTTTATCCACTTGGATTGTGTAATTTACTTGCGTTACAGCTCCATAATCGGCATTTTCCCATGTTAAGGCTAAACCTGGGTTAAGAGGCGTTTCAGGGGACAATACTACGGATTCACCTGATTGTGGTGAAAGAATTTTAAATTCAGCAGGAGGTGTAGTAAAAATTAAATCCTGCTCATCGGTACACGAAGCTGCTCCGAATAAAAGAGCAAAAGCTAGTATGGGTTTAACTATTTTTTTCATTTTCAAAATTGTTTAATTGTGTTGGATTAATAACCTGGATTCTGTGTTAAGTTGGGGTTAGCTGCAATAGAATTGGTTGGGATAGGGAATACTTTTAAGTTGTTCGAAATAGCGATTCCATTCACTCCATTTCCTTTCCATGCCCAATTGTAGCTTCCTCCTGTAAATTTGTTAAAACGAATTAAGTCTTGACGACGGTGACCTTCCCAATGTAGCTCACGAGAACGCTCATCCAAGATAAAGTCTAACGTCAAATCAGCAGCACTAATATTCGCACTTGAATTTCCATTGTTTGCTCTTTCGCGTAAAGCATTTACATACGTTACGGCTTGAGCCAATGTAGCTCCTGAAGCTCCACGAACAGCACACTCCGCATACATTAAATACGCATCGGCCAAACGGAATAAAGGGAAATCAGTATCTACAAAAGTAGAATTAGGTCCTGCTACTCCAGTAGAAGATACGTTTTTGTATTTGGCTAAGATATACCCTTGATCGCGGTTTGCGATATCGGTAATTTCAATGTTACGTGAACCGGGTAAAATAGCACTTTTACGGGCATCAGATGCAAAGGCTGAACCTTCAAACTTTTGTACAAATTGCTTGCGTAAACGTAGAGCTCCACCCCATCCGCCGGCACCAACACCTAGCGAAACACCGTTGGATTCCATCGAACCTACTTGACCGTTAATCATTACTGTGGTTGGCCCAAAGTTTTGAGTTACTACGCCATCCGACTGTAAAGAGAAAATCATTTCAGAAGAAATGTGGTTGTCGGCAGTAAAGTTGTTGAAATAGTTAGAGTTTAACGTATATCCTCCACCGATAACTTGGTTCAATTGAGCCACACACTCGGTATACTTTGGCGTACCAATAAATACTTCTGCATTAAGGTACATTTTAGCCAAAATCATACGAGCCATAGCTTGATCCAAACGACCATATACATTAGTACGAGGGGCTTTTAAGTCTGGAATAACAGCGTTCAACTCATTTTCGACATACGTAAACAATTGTTGACGGTTGTACTCAGGCCCTCTAAAGTTAACAGGATCATTCTCCGTAACAAAAGGCGCTTTTCCGAACAAGTCCATCATGTTGTAATAGGCTAATGCACGTAGAACACGAACTTCTTGACGGTACGTGGCAATATTACTTAACTGCGTAGCATCGGTAACACCACGAGAGCTTAACTTAGCAGGCGTTGACTGACGTAAAAACTCATTCGCCAAAGCAACTTCAGCCATTGTACGGCTAAACATTCCTAGGAAAATTGGATTGTTTGCTGTCCAAATCGCACGTTGTAATTCTCGCGTTCCAGGGTCATTTTCATAACTCCAAATTACCTCGTCGGTGGTTAAGTTTTGTAAATACCACAAACAACGGCCGTACTGACTTGTACCCGCATCAATTCCTTGAAGAAACGATGATCCTGCATCTTGAGTTCCTGTCAAGGATAAATTTCCATACACCCCAGCTAGAGAACGCTCGTAAGCCCCTGGCTGACTGTAAAAAGCCTCCGCTGTGAAGATATCATCATCTTCAGGCAACACATCCAAATCTTTGGTACAGGATGTTAGCGCCAGCGATAAACCTAACAGATAAATCGATTTTTTAAACATATTTTTCATATCACATTTTTTTTAAAAC
>NZ_JBEILJ010000079.1:0-7706 GCF_040379285.1 Flavobacterium sp.
ACAAAACCACCTTCACGGGTGGTTTTTTCAACTGTTTATGGGTCAAGCTAATCGCTGAAAGCTAATTGCTAACCGCTTTTTTATATATTTACGATGCCACAGGGCGTAAAGTGCGTAAGGTGGTTCGAATACACGTTCTTTCACAAAATACTGTTACGGATTATGCAAATGGGTTTCAGTATGAAAATAACATAGTACAGTTCTTTCCGACAGCAGAGGGGTATGCTACTCGATTAACCACAAAGATTGAGGAAACGGGTCGTCTTGTAAAAATCCCGATTGAAGAGTTGCCTGAGGATCAGTTTAGCTATGTGTACAACTACACCGACCATTTGGGGAATATACGTTTGAGTTATGCGCAAGACCCCGACACGCAGCAGTTGAAAATTGTGGAGCAAAACCATTACTATCCTTTTGGGTTGCGCCACACCAACTACAGCGGCGGCAAGATGCAAGTGGTCAAGGAACAGGAGTTCAAACGCATGGCACCTACTCCAGAGGAGTTGTTGTCGTATAAGTATAAGTACAACGGCAAGGAGTGGCAAGATGAGTTGGGGCTTAATATGTATGATTATGGAGCAAGGAATTATGACCCTGCCATTGGTAGGTGGATGAATATTGACCCGAAAGCCGAAACTTCAAGACGATGGAATCCGTATACCTATTGTTATAATAATCCAATGCGATTTGTAGACCCTGATGGGATGGAGGCAGATATAATAAATCCAAAATTTACTGATGCAAAGGGTTCAGCAAGTGGTACCACAAAAGCGGCATATGTGAATGAAGTTGAAAAAGCTACTGGAAACACGTATAAAGTTTCATTCGATAGTGGAGGTAATGTCGTTTTTACACAGATTCGACAACGTCTGTTACTCCTGAGCAACAAGCATTTATAGATGAGTACAAAGCTATTGTATCTGATCCAAATGTTATTGTAGACCAAGAAATTGTGTTTGATGATGTAAAAACAGAAGTCGGTAGCTTTAAGACTAATTCAATGGATATTGCTGATGTATCGCAGTTTGATAAAGCAGGCCCTTTAGGAGCTTCATCAGCGGGAATTATCATCCATGAAACTGTTGAACAATATGAAAAAGCAAAAATGGGAATATCAAAAGGTAGTGTAGGAGTTATAACAGTAGATTCTGCAGGAATTATTCACACTCCTGATATGGCTGCAGCACATGCCGTAGCTTTGAAAGCAGAGGATAGAGTAAATGGTAATACTAGAGTAACTTCCTCAAATCCAAACATAGACGAATTTATAGAAAAAAATGGTAATCATTCTCGTCAAGCTTATGCACAACCTCCTGGTTCAGGTACTGTCAATGTAATAAAAATGTAAGATATGAAATCGCTGTTAATCTTTTTACTATTACTTCAATCTAGTTGTTCAACTTTCAATAGGCAAGATAGAAATCTTAATCCATGTAATGAAAATATTGAATTTAAAAAGCAATTTTTCTATCATTTACAAGTGGTGGATGAATATATGCACTTAGTAAATCCTAAAGTTTTAAATATTGATGAATTACAGAAGTTAGTGACGCAGGAAAAAATAAAAAATTTTAACATTTCTCTTAATTTTATTTCAAAATATACACACGTTTCTTACGAGTATATCAGCCATTCTAGGTATCCTTACGGAGTCTATGAAGAAGATAAATCAGTTTGGTTAAAATGGTACGAAGAAAATAAATGTAATAACATTCAAATTAAGTTGTAATAAATCCATTGCCTCCGCTCCCGCGCGAAATGAAATTCGACGAAGTCAATCCTTTCGCGTGGTAGTAGATAATTATGTAACAACTGTAATACAAAACCCCCTTCACGTGTGGTTTTGTGTTAAAAACTCTATGTTTCTAATTACATTATAATTGATAAATAGCTGAAACCCTAGCCCTGGTGGCAGTGGAAAGCCCGGAAGGGGGATGCGTTGTTTTTTACCGCCGAGGGATAGCGACCCAAGAAGCTTGAGCGCGGCTTAGTAAAAACACGCAGGCCACTGAGGACATGCAACGAACAACAGGAAATAGCTACAAAACAATATATTCAGGTTTGAGGTTCACGGCACTTTTATAAACCAAAAAACCACCCCGAAGGATGGTTTTCTTATTATGGTATAATGCTGGCTTAGTCTCGGCTGCTTATTTTGGATAGCAATCGCAAGAACTCGATATACAACCAAACTAGGGTTACCATCAAGCCCATCGCGCCAAACCATTCCATATACTTGGGCATGCGGTTGGAGACGCCTTTTTCAATTTGATCAAAGTCCAAAAACAAGTTTAACGCCGCAATGACAATCACAAAAACGCTAATGCCAATACTCATTAAGCTGTGGCCATGATGAACGGGTTGGAAGTTGGTAAATAGCGAAATCAACCAAGAGATCAAATAATAGGCAGCAATAGCCAACGTAGCGGCCACAACCACCGAACGAAACTTCTCGGTGACTTTCACCACTTGGTATTTGTATAAGGCCAAACAAATGAAAAACGTTATAAAGGTGGCGCCCACGGCTTGAATAACAATCCCTGGGTAGGCAGCTTCAAAATAAGCCGATACGCCCCCGATGAACAATCCTTCAAAAACCGCATATCCTGGCGCTAAGAAGGGCGACCAAGCAGGTTTGAACGACGCGACCAATACAGCAATCAAGCCCACAATTGCCCCGCCAAAAACAAGAATTAACGGGTTGTACCCCGCATTAATCATCATCCATGTGATGACGGCACCGCCCACGAGCAATACCAACAAAAGGAACGATTTGTTGATGGTTCCGTTTAAGGTCATTGTTTGGTTGTAATCAATAAGTACCGCATCGTGTACGGTTTCACTTTCCTTGTAGGATTTGGTGTTGAAAAAAGGATTTCTAGATTCCATAGTACTGTAGTTTATGTCTCAAAGATAATTTGATTTTTTGGAATGAAAAAAGGATTATCAAAATTCTAACAGGTTGATAATCCTTTTTACGATGTATACTTCGTTGCGTTTATTCGATTTCAGAGATACGCAAAGTGTTGACCATTCCGCGTTCTACTACGGGCATCGCAGCAAGGTTGATCAAGATGTCGCCTTTTTTAACAAACCCACGGTCTTTGGCCATTTGGTTAATGTCGTCAACGGTATCGTCGGTGGTGACAAACTTGTCGTAATAAAACGCATTGACACCCCATAACAAGTTCAATTGCGTTAGAATATACTTATTGGAAGTGTATACGAGGATGTGTGCTGAGGGGCGCCATGCCGAAATTTGAAACGCCGTGTACCCACTGTTGGTGAGGGTTGAAATCGCTTTGGCTTTGATATCGTTGGCCATCGTAGCCGCGTGGTAGCAAATGGATTTGGTGATGAATCGTTTGGTACGCACGTGCGGCGGATTTTGGGGGACTTGAATCAAAGGAGAATCCTCGACAGCCTCAATGATTTGGGTCATTTTTTCAATTACTTGCACAGGATAGTTTCCTACTGAGGTTTCACCCGAAAGCATTACCGCATCGGCGCCGTCCATTACCGAGTTGGCTACGTCGTTGACTTCAGCACGGGTGGGAGTCAAGCTGGTAATCATGGTTTCCATCATTTGGGTCGCCACGATCACAGGGATACGGGCTGTTTTGGCGCGGTGGATTAATTTTTTCTGAATTAAAGGCACTTCGTGTGCTGGAATTTCCACCCCGAGGTCACCCCGCGCTACCATCAATCCGTCGCAGTAGGCCACAATTTTATCGATGTTTTCTACGGCTTCGGGTTTTTCAATTTTGGCGACAATCGGAATTTTATGATTGGTATGTTCAGAAATCAATTCTTGCAATTCCATCAAGTCTTTAGGAGTTCGCACAAAGGAGAGCGCAATCCAATCCACGTCGTTTTCAATGGCAAAAATCGCGTCCTTGATGTCTTTTGGGGTCAAAGCAGGAAGGGAAACCTTGGTGTTGGGCAGGTTAACTCCTTTTTTGGATTTTAGGGGGCCTCCTTGAATGACTTTGGTTTTTACCTCGTTTTTTCCGTCGGTTTCGATGACTTCAAAAATGAGTTTTCCGTCGTCGAGTAGGATGCGTTCGCCCGGATTTACATCACTAGGAAATGCTTTGTAGTTCATGTATACGCGTTCGGCATTGCCAGGAACGTCTTCGGCGGTTTGAAAAGTGATCACATCGCCCGGATTGACCACAACGTCTTCTTTCATGACGCCCACCCGTAATTTGGGTCCTTGTAAGTCGCCTAAAATAGCGGTGGTGTATCCAAATTCTTGGTTTAATCCACGGATAATGTCAATTCGCTCCTTTACATCGGCATAATCGGCATGCGAAAAGTTAATACGGAACACATTGACTCCGGCGTCGATCATGTCCTTGATTACCTCGCGGGTACTACATGCCGGCCCCAGGGTAGCCACGATTTTGGTTTTTTTTCTATTCGGCATTCTTTTAAAAAATTAGATTGTGTTTGGACTTTAGTTGTTTTTTATCAATACGGTAAGCCATACTTACCCATTCAATTTCGCTGATTTTTCGAATCACTTCATCCAAATCGACATCGTTTTCTAGATTGTCAATTTTGAGAATGAAATCCACTTTTTTGTGTTCAGGCAATAAATGCACCGAAGTGGCGATGTCACTTTTTAGCGTAGCAAACAGCACACCTGATCCCTGCGATTCGGTGATGACTTCACTTTTATTTTGCACCAAATGCCAGGTAATGAAGCGTGATTCGTCATAAAATTCAAAGCGTGAAAGTCCAGTGCTTCCCTCTTTGATTTGTATGTGAAGGTCTTCTTGGGTTCGTGCCAACAAAACGTCGAGTTGTCGGTTTAGGTGAAAGGCCAAACGGGAATCTTCCAACGAAGTATGCAAGGCGATTACCTCGTAATCTTGCACTTCAAATTCATGGATGTAGATTTTTTGCGTCGCCATTTCCGCCCAAATAAGTTGTAAATATACTTCATATCAGAATGCGTTTTACCGAGATGAAGTTAGATTAACGTTATTTTATGAACGAAATCGTTGTAGGATTTTAAGATATTGCCTTATATTTTGTTAATTTTTTCTTGAAATGCAAAATAGGCACGTTTGGCTGCGATTTCTTCCGCTTTTTTCTTGGAGGTTGCTCGTGATTTGGCTACTACTTTTTGGTCAATGCTTAAGCGCACGCCAAAATATTTTTGACCGTCGTTGCCGTTGTCATCAAAAACATCGAAATGAAAGTTGTGTTTTTCTTTTTGGCACCATTCGATGACGAGGCTTTTGTAGCTGATGACTTTTCCTTCTAATTTTTCGATATCAACGTAGGGAATGATGACTTTTTCGTGGATAAATTTTTCGCAAAAATCATAGCCTTTGTCCAAAAATATAGCTCCAATCAAAGCTTCAAAGATGTTCCCGTGGATGTTTTCGCCAAAGTGCTGTGCTGGGACTTTACTATCCACAAATTGAATGAGATTAAGGTCGCGCCCGAGTTCGTTTAAGTGTTCCCGACTGACAATTTTGGATCGCATTTTGGTGAGGTATCCTTCGTCGCCGGTAGGCACTTGACGGTATAAATGTGCGGCAATAACGGAGCCCAACATGGCATCGCCCAAAAATTCCAAGCGTTCGTAATTCATCGGGCGTCCGTTTTCGTCCATCAAGTTGGAGGAACGATGGGTGAAGGCTTTTTTGTAATATTTTAATTGCCCAGGAGCAAATCCCAAGATGCTTTGTAGGGTCTCAAAAAAAATCCCGCCTTCTGTCTGAGGACGGGAGTTTTTAGCAAATATTTTTTTAATAATTCTCATAGAAGAGATTACGCGTCAATTTTTTTAAAAAGTACACAAGCGTTGTGGCCACCAAAACCAAAGGTGTTGCTCATCGCCACTTTGATATCGCGTTTTTGCGCTTTATTCAAGGTAAGATTCAACGAAGGGTCAATATTTTCATCGGCAAATTTATGGTTGATGGTTGGGGGAACAATACCGTGTTGCATTGCCAAAATCACTGCAATAGCCTCAATTGCACCTGCGGCACCCAACAAGTGGCCGGTCATTGATTTGGTAGAATTGATGTTAAGGGTTTTGGCATGATCTCCAAATACCGCGCTAATCGCCTTTAATTCAGCCACATCGCCTAGAGGTGTGGAGGTTCCATGGGTGTTGATATGATCGACATCGGCAGGTTGCATTCCCGCATCGCGAAGGGTATTTTGCATAACTGCGATAACACCTACGCCCTCAGGATGTGGTGCTGTGAGATGGTAAGCGTCTGAAGAAAGACCACCACCTCCGATTTCACAATAAATTTTAGCGCCACGAGCTTTGGCGTGTTCGTATTCTTCCAACACTAAAGCACCTGCTCCTTCACCAAGTACAAAACCGTCGCGGGTGGCATCAAACGGGCGCGAAGCCGTTTCAGGGCTGTCGTTGCGGGTTGATAAAGCATGCATAGAATTGAATCCGCCCATACCCGCAATGGTAACCGCTGCCTCAGATCCACCAGAGATGATAACATCACACATTCCCAATCGAATGTAGTTGAACGCATCGATCAAGGCATTGGCTGAGGAAGCACAAGCAGAAACCGTGGTATAGTTAGGACCCATAAAGCCATTGCGCATGGAGATGTGTGCAGGAGCTATATCGGCAATCATTTTTGGAATAAAAAACGGATTGAATTTGGGAGTTCCATCGCCTTTTGCGTAGTTTAAAACCTCTTCTTGGAACGTTTCTAAACCACCGATTCCAGCGCCCCAAATAACGCCTACGCGCGCTTTGTTGACATTGGTGTCGGTGATTCCCGCGTCTTTGATGGCTTCATCACTGGCAGCAATAGCATATTGTGAGAATTTGTCCAAACGACGGGATTCCTTACGGTCCATGAATTGTTCGATGTCAAAATTTTTGACTTCACAAGCAAACTTGGTTTTGTGTTTTTCGGTATCATAGTATGTAATGGGGGCAGCCCCACTTTTACCATTGACCAAACCTTCCCAATAGGCTTCGATCGAATTTCCGATGGGAGTTAAGGCGCCAAGACCGGTAACAACAACACGCTTTAATTGCATAAAAATGGATTTAGTTTGTTCTGTATATAAAGAATACCCTTGTTCCTTTTTGGCAAATCGCAAAGAGACAGGGGTATTTATCTTTAGGATTGATTTACAATCGCAATGTAGTGATTTTGAAAATAATAAAAACCCGCATGCCAAAAAGGTACGCGGGCTTGGTATATTTTATTATTTTTTAGCTTCTTCGATGTAAGAGATAGCTTGACCAACTGTTGAGATGTTCTCAGCTTGATCGTCTGGAATTTGGATGTCAAATTCTTTCTCGAACTCCATGATAAGCTCAACAGTATCTAATGAATCGGCTCCCAAGTCATTGGTGAAGCTTGCTTCAGATACAACTTCATTCTCGTCAACTCCTAGTTTGTCCACGATAATCGCTTTAACTCTTGATGCAATGTCTGACATAGTTTCTAATTTTTAATTTTTAATTGTTGGCAAAAATAAAAAACTTTATTTTATTTCAGCATTTTGATTTACAAATGTTACCACGAAGGTAATAAATTATTTTAACAAACCTTTTACGGTAGTTGAATTATCTCGTCATTTATTCGTTTTTTTGTAGGCGGTATTTTTGTCGAAAAACACAACCCGTTTTATGTCCAAAATTGTTCTATTTGCCTCGGGAGAAGGCACCAATGCTGTGGCGATTATCAAGAATTTTC
>NZ_JBEILJ010000080.1:0-7244 GCF_040379285.1 Flavobacterium sp.
CGGAGCGCAGGCAAGATTGCAACGAACGACCCGACCCCGAGGCAGTTAATTTCATTAGGAAGATGGAAGGGATTTCGAGGGGGCGCGCCCTGATTAATGTGGCAATGGGGGAATGTGCCAATGAGGCGATGTGGCAATGGGTCAATGAGTCTATGGGGCGATGTGTTTAAAGGTCTAAACGATTGTAGTGGAAAGGCAGGGAGTACCGTTGAACAGACGGAAATTTGATTATCAACAATTTAACTTTTAAAACCGTTAATAACTTCATTTTACAATTGTTAAAATATTGTTTTAACCCTTTAATTTTAATGGAGTTAACCAATAAACTATTTGACTATGAATTTGAAAAAACTTTTGGGAGGCGGAATCGTCGGAGGGATTTCTTTTTTTCTGTTGGGTTGGATTACGTATGGCATACTTTTGAAGGACTATTTTCCGCAACAAGAGGGCACTGAAAACCTAACGTTTATCTTCTTAGGATCAATGTGCTATGGTTTTTTATTTGGTTGGATTTTTCAACTTAATGAGGGGATTGGTAAATGCGGCTCTGGCATTAAAGCTGGTTTTGGAATTGGTTTGTTCTCAGCTCTCTATGTCAATTTTTTTCAGGGGATGAATAAGCCTTCCCTTGACATTCAAATGATGGTAATCGACACGCTTACCATGCTTATTATTTCGGCTTTAATGGGTGCTATCGTGGCTGTGGTCAACGGTAAACTCAGCTAAGTATATTGAATTGGGTTAGTGGAAAACACGAATCGTTGGGTTCGTGTTTTTTTATGTACATTCGTGACGAATCGAATACGTGTTTTATGTGTTTTTACATGCAAATGAAAGACCCCAAGCCCAAAGTGGAGGCGCGTTTTCAGGCGAAAGCGGCTCCTGAAGCGTTGTGGCCACAATCGGATTATTTCAACGGTTTTAGTTTCCCAAAGATTGCCCTAATTACCGATGCTGCCCCCGATCAACTGCAAACAAATTTTAGCTGGGGATTACTACCCGCTTGGACTAAAGACATCGAATTTCGAAAAAACACCTTGAATGCACGACTGGAAACCCTGACCGAAAAACCGAGTTTTAAAGATATTCTTCGCCAACGTTGCCTTATTCCGGCCAATGCTTATTTTGATTGGCAATGGTTGGACCCACAAGGAAAAGCAAAACAACGGTATCGTATTCATGCAACGGAGGAATTATTTGCTTTTGCCGGACTTTACCATTGTTGGCAGCATCCCGAAACGGGTGAAACCATCAATACATTTACCCTACTCACTACAGAAGCCAATGCCACCATGGCACATATTCATACGACCAAAAAACGAATGCCTGTCATTGTAAATCGCGAAGATGAACAGCGTTGGTTGCAGCATGCTATCGAACCTAAAGCGTTGGCGTTTCCTTATGATGTGCCGCTTTTGGCGTTTCCTGATTAAAAAATAGTACAACCCGTTGCAACTTTTTTGTATCTTTAGATCATAACCAATACAAAAAACTATGTTAGAACGAAATCATCACTTAGGTTTGCTTATCCTTCGTTTGGCGGTAGGCGGACTTATGCTGTTTCACGGCGTGGCCAAATTGGAACACGGAATTGACTTTATTGAAGAAGCGGTAGGCCCTTTGGCTTATGGCGTTTATTTGGGTGAATTATTGGCTCCTTTGGCAATCGTGTTGGGGTATCGCACCCGATTGGCGGCTTTGGTATTTGGCATCAATTGTATCGCTGCGGTAGCGATTGCGCATTCGACCGATATTTTAAAATTGAATGAATATGGTGGTTATGCTTTGGAATTGCTCGCGCTGTATTTGGTAGGTGCCTTGGCGTTATTTTTTACGGGCGGTGGAGCGCTAGCAGTGTCTAAAAACAGCCGTTGGGACTAATCGTTTTTCCCTTCAAATTTTTGTTCTGCGTGACGTAAAAGCTGTTTGATTAGGGCTTGTTTGTCCTGAATTAATTCTCTTGAAAAAGGCAACTCCGGTAGAGAAATGCCCATGCCTTGCATGACGGTATCCAACGGGGTTGCCTTTCCTTTTTGCACCATACGCAATTCTTTTAAAGCTACGCAGTAAAGTTTCCCTTTTTGGGTGATGACCGATTCGACAAATAATTTATGTTCATCCCAATAGACCAGTTGATTGGAAACCGTGAACTTCTGAAAAAGTTGCAACGAACGGCGATACACTATTGTAGTATTCACTACAGGTGCCATGATTTTATGTTTGAACGCATAGCGAAAAAAGCCACTGCGAATGACCAAATCAAACCGTCCTAATTCCATGTAATTAAGATAGCGCGCATTGTTCATGTGGATATATTCGTCCAAATCGAAAGGGGTTACCCAATAGATATGGGTTACAATGGCCGAAAAATCAGTGATGCGGGGCCGAAAAATACTCCGAAGCAGGAGCCAACATTTGTACACAAAAAGATGCATGGCTTTTTTGACAAAGTACGGCAATCCGAAAGAAATCCGCAACCTTAACCCGAAGTATCAGGAAAAACTTAAAATAATTTAAATACCGTATCGCGGAATTTTTGTTGCCCGTTGACATAAAAGGTACGATCGGCTCGGAGAATCATATTGTAATTATTCCCTAAAAACTCCATAAATCCGCCATGAATTTCAATCGGATAGGGCGTATAGTGTTGCACCTGATCGCTGGGATATTGAAAACGAGGCATCCAAGTTTCCTTTCCATGGGTGGTGGGACTGATTTTTTTGCCTACATAGAGGTGAAAAGGAATACCATGGGTGTCCCAACGCAGGGTATCGCGCGGACCTATCCACAGACAATGGCGAGCGGCTTGGCGTTTTTCTTCGGTTTTGAAAAAGCTATTAATAACGTTTGCATCCGAAAAAAGAAGCACCTCAAAGGGTGACGTATTGATAAACGTTAGACCCGATTCACCCTGAGAGATAATCCGATTTTGGAAAAAATCGTATCCGGTTTGCAGCGTATCGGGATAAGGAGGACCCAATTGAACGCCATTTTTATCGTAATAATACAGCGACGGATAAAATCCTAATTTTTCAAGCTCCTGTTTATTTCGAATGGCTGCTCTTTGCTGCTCGCCATAGTAGGCTGCTCCTACGATGAGGACTCCTATTATCCCTAAAATGATGAGTGTAAACTTAAAATCGCCCATGACCCGCTTACGTTTGCGCTGCTCTTGAGGGTCGGTGGGATGGTAAAATAGGTAGTAAAAGCCTCCAAATAGGATTTCAAAAAAGTTTACGATACCGGGTTTGTTGACACTTTCTAAGATATCCCGCAGTTGCTCGTGTTGTTGCCTGCGGATGTGTTGTACCAATTGGATTAACTTTTTCTCCCCTATTTTTTCAGCCAATTCGGCATAGTAAACAAACAAACGCTCTTCCACATCAACCTTTGAAGCGGTCGTAGCCAATCGGTAGGATTCTAATTTTGATTCCAATTTATTTACTAGCAAACGACGCACTCCCGCGGGCATGATATCGACATAACGCCAGGTGAATTTTAGGTAATAAAAGCGTTCGGCTTCAAATTCCTCGGCAATTAAGGCTTCCCAATCGGGGGTGAGAAAAGCTTCGACATCGGCCGCCAAGCTACTCCATCCGAAAGGTTCATAATCGGGATCGGGATAGGTTTGCAACAAATTGGTATTTTGACGAAAATGATGCGCAAATTCAGGATGTGCATCGAGAAAAGCGAGAATAGGAGGTTGCGTTTTGAGGACTTCTAAAAATTGTGCTTGAGCGTTGACACTCTCGGAAGTGGCGGAAAGTTGACTTTCAATACGCAGGCGTTTTTCAAATTTGATTATACGGTCCGCTGGCCACTGCGAAGGAGGTTCGGCATGGAAGGCTTGAGCAAAGAAATAAGCGTCTAGAAAGGTCATCGGTTTAAAACGGTAAGGTACAATAATTTTAGAAAAACGCGCTTTGAAAGACCTGCGTGAGCGGGTGAAGCGGCATCCTTGGGTGGAGGCCACGAAACCCAAGATACAGCGGAAGACGCGACCCGTAGGGGCACGCCCAAACCTAAAATTTGTTAAAAATAAATAAAATTTTCAACGATAAACCAGAATTTGTAAAATACAACACCTCTTTCCCACATGTTTGACTCCTTTTTTACATATCCCGTAATAATTAGTATGCACGCATAATTTTTTCATTATTTATTATGCGTGCATAGTAATTTTTTTGTAATTTTGAAATAGATTTCGTAACCTAACCTTTATGAAAGAAAAAACAATTGATTACGCACTTCGAGCGACATGGCAAGCGGTAGCACGGATGTACAATGAAGAAGCGTCGAAATACGATGCCTCTATGGCGGTGGGGTTTGCCTTATTGAGCATTGACAAAGAAGAGGGTACGCCTTCCTCCTACATTAGCAACCGCATGGGAATGGAGCCGACGAGTTTAACCCGAACGCTGAAAACCCTTGAGGACAGGGGATTGATTTACCGCGAGAAAAATCCCGAGGACGGACGTGGGGTGCTGATTTTTTTGACGGATGAAGGAAAGTCCAAACGCGAACTGTCGAAAAACACCGTATTACGGTTTAACGAAGTGGTGCGACAGCATGTAACCGACGTTCAACTCACCCATTTTATGCAAGTTACCGAACTCATAAATGACTTGATTGCTGAGAAAAAAATATTTTAAAAACCAACTCCATAGCACACCTATCTATGAAACGAATAATTAAAAAAGTGGCCGTTGTAGGATCCGGAATAATGGGATCGGGCATTGCGTGCCATTTTGCCAATACTGGACTGGAGGTTTTACTGTTGGACATTGTGCCCAATGCGTTGACTCCTGCCGAAGAAAAGAAAGGGCTTACCTTAGAAAGCAAAGCCTTCCGCAACCGATTGGTCAACGACCACTTGGCCAACGCCTTAAAATCAAACCCCTCCCCGATTTACAGTCAGAAGTTCGCTTCCCGCATCACCACTGGAAATACCACCGACGACATGGCCAAAATCACTACTTGTGATTGGGTAATTGAAGTGGTAGTTGAACGATTGGACATCAAAAAATTGGTGTTCGAACAAATCGACAAGTACCGTAAACCGGGTACTTTGGTGACTTCCAACACGTCGGGGATTCCGATTCAATTTATGAGTGAAGGACGCAGTACCGACTTCCAGTCGCATTTCTGTGGTACGCATTTTTTCAATCCTGCACGTTACTTGAAGTTGTTTGAAGTCATTCCTGGACCGCAAACGAGTCCCGAGGTCATTGACTTCTTATTTGAGTACGGTTCCAAATTTTTAGGAAAAACCTCGGTCATCGCCAAAGATACGCCTGCCTTCATCGGTAACCGTATCGGAATTTTCGGCATCATGAGTTTGTTCCATCAAGTGAAAGAATTGGGCTTGACCATCGAAGAAGTCGATAAATTAACTGGTCCGGTTATTGGTCGCCCGAAATCGGCTACATTCCGCACGGTAGATGTCGTGGGACTCGATACGTTGGTGCATGTGGCGAATGGATTGTATGACAACTGTCCGAACGATGAAGCTCATGATTTGTTCCAATTGCCCGAGTTCATTAAGAAAATGATGGAAAACCAGTGGTTGGGAAGCAAAACCAAGCAAGGGTTTTACAAAAAAGAAGGCAAAGATATTCTTTCGTTGGATTTGGATACGTTGGAATACCGTCCCAACAAAAAAGCATCGTTTGCAACCTTGGAACTTACCAAAACCATTGACAAAACGATCGATCGTTTCAAGGTTTTAGTGAAAGGAAAAGACAAAGCCGGCGATTTCTACCGCAAGAATTTTTCGGCCATGTTTGCCTACGTATCCAACCGTATTCCCGAAATCTCTGACGAGTTATATAAAATTGACGATGCCATGAAAGCCGGTTTCGGTTGGGAAAATGGACCCTTCGAAATTTGGGATGCCATCGGAGTAGCGAAAGCGATTGAAATCATGCAAAACGAAGGCTATCAACCCGCCACTTGGGTCAACGAAATGATTGCTTCGGGTTCGACGTCATTTTACACGGTAAAAAATGGCGCAACCTATTTCTATGACATTGCTTCAAAATCGTACGCCAAAAAACCAGGCCAAGATAGTTTTATCATTTTAGATAATATCCGTGACAACCAGAAAGTATGGGGCAACAGTGATTGCACGCTCTTCCACTTAGGTGATGGTATTTTGAACTTAGAATTCCACTCCAAAATGAACACCATTGGGGGTGGCGTTTTGACGGGCATTAATAAAGCGATTGATTTAGCCGAAAAAGAATACCACGGTTTGGTCATTGGTAACCAAGGATCAAATTTCACGGTAGGCGCCAACATCGGAATGATTTTCATGATGGCGGTAGAACAAGAATACGATGAATTGAACATGGCCATCAAACTATTCCAAAACACGATGATGCGTTGCCGTTACTCTTCTATACCCGTTGTTGTTGCGCCGCATGGCATGACCTTGGGTGGCGGATGTGAAATGACCATGCATGCCGACCGCGTGGTCGCTGCTGCAGAAACCTATATCGGTTTGGTGGAATTTGGTGTTGGGGTAATCCCTGGCGGCGGAGGCTCCAAAGAAATGACCTTACGTGCCGCCGACCTATTCCGTAAAAATGATGTGGAATTGAATGTGTTGCAAGAGTATTTCTTGACTATTGGTATGGCCAAAGTGGCAACTTCTGCCTACGAAGCCTTTGACCTTGGTATTTTACAAAAAGGAAAAGATATTGTAGTGGTGAACCGTGACCGTCAAATTGCCACGGCGAAACAAATTGCGTTGCAAATGGCCGAACAAGGCTACACCCAACCTGTGCAACGCAAAGACATTAAAGTGCTCGGAAAACAAGCGCTTGGAATGTTCTTGGTGGGCACCGATCAAATGGTGGCCGGTCAGTACATTTCGGAACACGACCGCAAAATTGCGAATAAACTGGCCTATGTAATGGCTGGTGGGGATTTATCGGAACCAACCTTAGTCTCTGAACAGTACTTGTTGGATATCGAACGGGAAGCCTTCTTGAGTTTGTGTACCGAACGCAAGACGTTGGAGCGCATTCAGTTTATGTTAACCAAAGGAAAACCACTACGTAATTAATAATCTAAATGTTGAATTTTAAATTATAAATGTCTTTTTAGTACACGACAAAAAACATAATTGATTAAAAATCAATAAAATAAGTTCTTAAAAATTTTGACAAAAAGCTGATATTCAGTATATTAAAGGATTATTTCTCAAGTAATGCCTTTAAAAAAGAACATCAGCTTAGTAC
>NZ_JBEILJ010000081.1:0-7151 GCF_040379285.1 Flavobacterium sp.
GAACATGAAGTGCATTTTGACGAATTTCATTTACCAAATCATCATATAAATGTTCGTCCATAATTTCTCCTAAAGCGGGACGAAAAATGCGGTAACTGTTGTAGACAATAAAAATCGAGGCGAACAGTGCTGCCCAATCATTGGCCGCTTCATAACCGGGTCCCATCGAGAGCGCAATAGCAATACCTGCAAAAGCAGCCAACGACGTCAATGCATCACTGCGATGGTGCCATGCATCGGCTTTTAAGGATGAACTGTGAATTTGTTTACTTTTTTGAATTACTATGCGGTAAGAGACTTCTTTCCAAAGGATGATTCCACCCAAAACCACCAAGGTAAAAGGATGGGGCAATTCATGAGGATGTTGAATGTTTTGAATGCTTTCATGCGCGATGAATGACGCGGAAACTACCAAAAAAACGACCACCAAAAAGGTGACCAACGGTTCGATTCTCCCATGTCCGTAAGGATGGTTGGCATCGGCAGGACGATTGGCATATTTGATTCCCAACAAGACCAATAGTGAGGCAAAAATATCGGTTGTGGACTCAATCGCATCGGCAATTAGCGCATACGAATTCCCCAAAATGCCACTAATGCCTTTAATTAGCGCCAACAGCACATTTCCAAAAATGCTGAAATAAGTAGTCTTTACGGCTATGTCGGTTGCTTTATTCATACTTCTTCGGCCATGTATCCTACGCCACGAACAGTTTTTAAATAGTCGTTGTCTTTGGTGAGTTGTAACTTTTTTCGAATGGCATTCATAAACACATCAATTACTCCTGAATCGTATTCAAAATGGATGTGCCAAACCTGTTCGATAATTTGATTTCGGGTGCAAACTTTTCCCTTATTTTTTACCAAAAAAAGCAGCAGTTCAAACTCGCGCTGGGTTAGTACAATTTCTTCATCAAGATTAAAAACCTTGTAACGGTGGGGTTCCAATCGAAATGGCCCAAGTGTAAAAATCTCCGTAGCTTGAGTATTTCTGAAATGAACCTTGATTCGCTCGAGTAATTCTTCAAAGCTAAACGGCTTTTTGATATAATCATTGGCGCCCGCTTGGAGTCCCTCTATCGTTTCTTGCACGGTATCTTTGGCTGTCAAAAACAAAATTGGGGTCTCGACATCTTTGGTACGAATGGTTTTACACAACTCCAGTCCATTCATCTTGGGCAACATCCAATCCAGAAGATACAAATCAAACGTGGTTTCATGTAGTCGTTTGAGACCTTGCACTCCATCGAGGGCGTGTGTCACTTGAAATCCTTCCTCTTCGAGCCCTTGCTGTATAAAGTCTGCGATTCCTTTTTCGTCTTCAACCAACAAAATCTTCATGGCTTTTTTTTGTAAAGGTAACATAGGACAAAAGTTTGCAGTGAAACGGTTGTTCTAAATTAAGCAAATATTAAGGGAATCGGTAGAAAAAATGCTACCAAATTTACGATTGGCATTTCCAATCACACGCTAAAGCATCCCGTTATACTTGCGTATAAACCATTCTGCGGCCAATAATGCAGTAATCGTGAGCAACAACCAAGTCCATTCGATCAAAGGCGATTTGACCACTTGTTCTTTTTGGATAGGCTGATATTTCGGGTCGGCAATCAATTTTTCAATCAATTGATCGACTTGATTTGGAACGTAGACTGCTCCTTGCGTATGCTGTGCCAATTGCTTCAGTTGGTCCATGTTGGGATTTACAAATTGTTTTTCAATGTTAAAATCCAACACTTCAAACGCCCCACTATAACTGGTATTAGTGTTCAATTCCCGTACGGTGAACGAATATTTTCCGGGCGTTAAACCTTCTAAGTCCACTTTATAATATTGGTTGGACAACAACAAATCATATTGCTTTTTTTGCTGATTTTGTTTGTTGACCAATGCAATACTCAACCGTGCTTTGGCATCAAATTCATAGTTTTTATTGAAAAATTGCGCGGTAATTTCAAGCGGATCGCCCGAATTGTAAAAGCGTTCATGATTGACAACCAACGATTTTCGAGCATCATTTGAGGCCAGATATTGAATCGTTTTGTCCAAAAACTGGTCAAATGGTTCAAACGACTGTTTGGCGACAAAGACGTGAGCACGCCATTTCCATAGGTTTTCACCGAGGAGCATGGCACTTCGTTGTCCTTCATTTTCTGTGAAAAACCATAACGGGTCACCAGTTCCTAGGGTGCGAATGCGCGACTCTAAAACCGGTTGCACACCCGAACTTACCGTGAAATTACCAAACGGATTTTCTAACGGAGGAAATTGATCAAATCCGATATCCTCTGTCGCAAAGATTGAAAAATCCGAACGATACAACGCTTGATAATCCTCTTTTTGATTGGACATTTTAAAGGTGGCCGCTTTTTGGATCTGATTTAAAAAACCAAAATCGGTATGATTTCCAGTGATGATAAACGTATTTAGACGCCGATTTTTATTGGCTTCCAAAACCGATTTAAATCGTGCAGTGGGTTGGTACAATAATAAAATATTATACTTATGTAAATCACTTGCATTCTGAGGCTTAAGTAAGGTTACCTTTCGCTGTGCATTAGATTGAATACTGCGTTTCAATACGCCAAGATCGGGATGCTCAATTTCTGAAATCAAAGCGACTTCCGTTCGTTGATCGATAACTTCCACAGCAAAACGTTGGGTATTATTATAGGTGTTTTTCTCCTTTTCATTCGAGGAAATGTTCGCCGAATACGTTTGTACTCCAAGCGCATTCGCTGGCAGTAAAGCATTAACAACTTGGGCGCGTTTATCGGGTGAAAAAGTAAGCGCTTGACGATACACTACAGAAGCGCCATTTCGTATGGAAAAAGTAGCTTGAAGCGTCTTTGTCCCGTTGTAATTGACAAAAACTTCTACAGGAAATTGGTTTTTATAAAAAGCATACTTATTGGCATTTACTTTGGCAATTCGTAAGTCCAAATACTGGGTCGTATCGCCCATGACTACAGGAAAAACCTTATGATCGGCCTGAAAACCAAAAACATAATCACTGCCTGAAGTTTGATTCCCATCCGAGAGCACAATTGAAGTGTACGGTAGATTTTTATACAAATTATGTACGGTAGGTCCGACGAGATCCAAGCGTGAAGCTTTGCCTTGATAGGTAAGACTGCTATCGTCAAAAAAAGAACGGCATTCGGTATCGACATAAAACGATTGAATATCAAATTTGTCTTGCAATCGCGAATTGGACGTGATTTTTTTCCAAACTTCTTTTGAGGTTTCCTTGGCGCCTAATTCTTTAATCGAAGACGAATTATCTACGACAACGGCCAAAGGCGGTTTTTGAATTTGCAATGTTGACCGACGAATAATCGGATTGATAAGCAACAATAGGAATCCGAAAATTGCCAAAAAACGCAAAAAAGCCAAAACCTTCACCGTTAGGCTTAGCGTTTTGGCTTTATAAATATAATGATAATACGACAAGCCACCCGCTGTAAGGAGCGCTAGCACAAGCCATAACACGGTGTTTGTCGTCATAAAAGTGTTCAAATTTAAGTAAGCATTCCCCCATCTACATTAAGAACTTGCCCCGTTACGTAGGCACTCATATCGGAAGCTAGAAACAGACAGGCATTGGCTACATCTTCAGGCGTACCCCCGCGTTTTAACGGAATAGAATCGCGCCATCCTTGAACCACATCGGGATTTAATTTGGCAGTCATTTCGGTTTCAATAAACCCAGGCGCAATCGCATTGCAACGAATGTTTCGAGAACCTAGTTCTAGTGCAATTGATTTTGTAAATCCAATCATTCCCGCTTTAGAAGCCGCATAGTTCGCTTGACCCGCATTTCCTTTTACCCCAACAACACTACTCATGTTAACAATAGAACCGTAACGATTTTTCAACATGATTTTTTGAACGGCTTTGGTCATATTGAAAACGGACTTAAGGTTGATTTCAATGACTTTATCAAAATCTTCTTCGCTCATTCGCATTAGTAAATTGTCTTTGGTAATTCCCGCATTATTGATCAAAACATCAACGGTTCCAAAATCGGCAATCACGGCATCGACCAATTGTTGCGCCTCTTCAAAACTTCCTGCATTCGATTGATAGCCTTTTGCTTTAACTCCAAGCGCGAGCAATTCATTTTGTAATACCAAAGCCGATTCGGCCGAGGAACTGTATGTAAATGCCACATGGGCTCCTTGTTGTGCAAAAACTTTTGCAATACCACTTCCAATCCCACGACTGGCCCCAGTGATGATAGCTACTTTACCTTCGAGTAATTTCATGTGTGAATGATTTAATATCGATTAACAAAGTGCCAAATATAACGAATAATTGCGCGTTGAAAAAAATCTTTAACGCCCAGTAAACCTTTTTGTGAAATTCATGTCATACCCGCTATTCACCGCTTTTTGCTGTGCATTCACCAACCTAACCACTATGAAACGAATTACGCTAACCCTATTGATTGGCTTTCTTGCGCTTTCTTGTCAAAAAAGCGAAGACTATGTAGCCGTTCCTGGTTATCCTGCCGTTACGGCAACCTTTGGATCCAACCTTGATTTGGATAATTTGGCCAACTATGCCAACCAACCGATTCCGAGTTACATCACCAAGTTTAACGGTCAAAATAATCCCATTACCAACAAAGGTGCAACCTTGGGACGGGTTTTGTTTTACGACAAAAAACTATCATCCAACAACAGCATTTCCTGTGCTTCCTGTCACCAACAAGCTCATGCTTTTAGTGATGCCCAAGTAGCAAGTGCAGGTGTCAATGGGTTAACAGATCGCCATTCGATGCGATTAATCAACACGCGATTTTCGATAGAATCTAAATTTTTCTGGGATGAACGCGCTACTTCCCTAGAGGCGCAAAGCACACAACCTATTCGCAATCATGGTGAAATGGGTTACAGCGGTACTAATGGCGATGAAGATTTTTCGGCGTAAATTACGAAACTTAATGGATTGAGCTACTACCAAGAGCTATTTCAATTTGTGTACGGTTCACCTGAAATTACCGAAGTAAAAATTCAAAATGCTCTAGCGCAATTTATCCGCAGTATTCAATCATTTGATTCCAAATATGATCAAGGGCGCAACCAAGTGGCCAATGATGGAGTTCCTTTTCCGAATTTTACCAATCAAGAAAATATGGGTAAAAATTTATTTTTAACGCCTCCGCAGTTTAATGCCCAAGGGGTTCGCACCGGCGGAGGATTAGGTTGTGCGGGCTGTCATGCGGCACCAGAATTTGATATCGCGCCCAACAGTGGAAATAATGGCATTATAGGAACACTTGCAGGAAGCGGCATTGATATCCATGTTACCCGCGCCCCAAGTTTACGTGATTTAGTAAAAACCGATGGAACCGTCAACGGCCCCATGATGCATACTGGCGTGATTAATTCGCTTCAGGCTGCGATTGGACATTATGGCACCATAAATTTGGCACCGGGCAATCCCAACCTTGACCCCAAACTGCGCCCCAACGGATTTGGACAACAACTCAACCTGAATCAACAAGAAGTTAATGCTGTAATCGCTTTTATGCGAACGTTGAGTGGTACCCAAGTATATACCGATGTAAAATGGTCCAATCCTTTTCCGAATTAAATTTGAAAACAAACAGGTATAAAACAAAAAATCCCGCTGCAAACGAGCGGGATTTTGTTTATGTAAGAAATGAGCTGATTAACCCAATACCTCTTTTACTTTTTTACCAATTTCAGCAGGTGAATCCACCACGTGAATTCCACATTCTCTCATGATGGCTTTTTTAGCGGCAGCGGTATCATCAGAACCACCCACAATAGCACCAGCATGCCCCATGGTACGTCCTTTGGGAGCCGTTTCACCAGCGATAAATCCTACAACGGGCTTGCGATTTCCATCGGCTTTAATCCATCGGGCAGCATCCCCTTCCAATTGACCACCAATTTCACCAATCATAATGATACATTCTGTTTCAGGATCATTCATCAACAACTCGACCGCTTCTTTAGTGGTAGTTCCAATAATTGGGTCACCACCAATACCAATCGCAGTAGTGATACCGTAACCTTGACGCACTACTTGATCTGCGGCTTCATAGGTTAACGTTCCCGACTTAGAAACGATACCCACATTTCCTTTTTTGAAAACGAAACCAGGCATAATGCCAACTTTTGCCTCTTCAGGAGTAATCACCCCTGGGCAGTTGGGTCCGATTAAGCGGCACGATCTATTTTTGATATAGTCATAAGCTTTCATCATATCAGCCACAGGAATACCTTCTGTAATGGCAATGATCACTTTGATACCCGCATCAGCCGCTTCCATAATTGCATCAGCAGCAAAAGCAGGTGGAACAAAAATAATCGACGTATCAGCTCCAGCTTGCTCTACAGCATCTTTAACGGTATTGAAAACAGGACGATCCAAGTGGGTTGTCCCTCCTTTTCCGGGAGTAACGCCACCGACTACATTGGTGCCGTATTCAATCATTTGAGATGCGTGAAAAGTACCTTCACTACCGGTAAAACCTTGAACGATTATTTTGGAATTTTTATTGACTAAAACACTCATGACAGTTATTTATATGTTTGTTAAAAGGTGTCACAAAAATAGGAAAACAGATTCAGAATAGGATGCACTATTCATAGAATTTTATCGTTTTTTTTGCAAATTTTCTATACACCCGACTTGTAACGGATTACCCATTTTTATCCTATAGGGAGTATCGGCTGTAAATGGATAGGAAGTGATATTCCAATATCCTTTTGAATTGGGAAATTGCTTTTCGTAAGCTACTACAAATGAATGTAATATATAATAATCATTGGGAAGTACAAGATAGAGTTCGCGCTTGCACCAACGCGTCGGACTCACGACCCAATACTTTTTGTTTTCAATTTTTCGTGTATGTAAAAAAGGGAGTAACGGTTTTGGACAGTCGTTTTAGTTGTCAAAAAAATATAGAGCGACTTGCCTTTTACACTGTATACATTGAATGAAAAATACTGATTATAATACCTGAAATTTCCAATTACGGGCATTATCCAAAAACACAGGATGACCAAACCATGCTTTTTAAACACCAATGGCCATGGAGCGTCAAAAAAACGCATTTTTGAGACAACGTATCCTATACCACTGATGCCAAACAACGCTACATACCAAGGCAC
>NZ_JBEILJ010000082.1:0-7018 GCF_040379285.1 Flavobacterium sp.
GAATATAGGTTAAGAAAAATTAAGACGGCCAAAGGCCGTGAACTTGATGGACTTAAAATAATCGTAATACTTGATGTAAAACTTCTCGGACTTTGCGTAACCTTTGAGTCTTTGCGGTAAAAAAAGCTCCTGAGCAAACACCTAACAAACATCACAAATATGCTTCAGTCCACATATGACTGGTCTTGGGATGAAAAAAGCTCCTGAGCCGCTGAAATGCTGAGCTACTTTGCAACAGAGTAACTCTCTATTAATCGTCACGAAACTATGACTGTGATTATGACTCCTTACACATTTACACTTTTTAAACTTTTACACATAAAAGTACACACTTCAAGTTGAAACCTGAAACCTGACACGAGGCTTCAGCCGACTGATGTAACGAAGCGAAATAAACTTGAAACCTGACACGAGGCTTCAGCCGACTGATGTAGCGAAGCGAAATAAACCTGAAACTTCAAACTTGAAACTTCAAACTCCCTCAAATATTTCCAAAAATTCCACGTTTGCAGGGAAGGTGTTTTTATGAATTAGAATTTGTAATTTTACACCGTATAATCTTTTCATGATGAAATATTTACGACTTATCTTACTTTTAGGGCTTTTGGTGGTAGGTGCGCAACCCGTTTCAGCGCAGAAATACCGCTTTAAAGCCAGTAGTTTAAGTATTATGGATCGGGATAATAAAGGGCAATGGTCAGAATGGTCAGCGTTTAAACCCGCCGATGTGGTAATTACCTTAGATGGCGATAAAGACCGGATCGTGGTGCATTCGAAAGACTTGCAACTGTACCGCATCACCGCCTATTATGACAAAATTGCCAACGACAATGAAGAAACGTTAGGATTTGAATGTTTGGACAATAACGGGGAAATGTGTGTGATTTTGTTGGTGACACGCAAAGACGAAGGCGGTCGCATGCAATTTTACATCAATTACCGCGATTTGAAAATGGTGTATAACGTCTATAATTCGAAGTAGGTTTGGAAACCCCAAAAAAGGCTGGCTATCCCAAAACTGAAAAATTAAAGCGGCAAAAACTAATTGAACGGCTTTTTACAGAGGGACAAAGCGTGGGACAATATCCGTTGCGCCTGGTGTTTCTCTCCGTGCCCGAAAACAAAGTGCCGCTGCAAATAGCCGTTTCGGTTTCCAAAAAATATTTCAAAAAGGCCGTCGATCGCAACTATTTCAAACGGGTGTTGCGCGAATGTTATCGTAAACACCAACACCAAATCAAAGAACAGCTCGTGGAGCCCCAAGTGATGTTGTTTTTTTACCAAACCCGCGACCGCTTGTCGTTTGCCGAAATTGAAGCTAAAACACAACTTTTATTTGCTAAATGGGCAAAAGTCCAAAGCACCCAAAAAACTGAAAAAGATGTTTAGAAAATACAAAAAACGCTATATCCTACCCGTCCTTGCTGCCGGTATGTTGTTTGTGGGCAGTAGTTTTAAAGACGATTTTTTTGAAATTGCCAAACAGATTGAAATCTTTACCACGTTGTTTAAAACGGTCAACCAAAACTATGTGGATGAAGTCAATCCTGCCGAGTTAATGGACAAAGCGATCAAAAGCATGTTGGCTGATTTGGACCCGTATACCAATTACTTCAACGAACAAGATGTGGTGAAATTCAAAATCAACAATACCGGAGAATATACGGGTATTGGAGCAATGATTTCGCGCAAAGAAGATATGTTAATCATCAAGGAGCCCTACAAAGGATATCCTGCCGATAAAGCGGGGCTCAAAGCAGGGGATGCCATTATACAAATTGGCGATGTGCTTTTGGCCGACTTTAAAGACGATGCTTCTCAGTTGTTGAAAGGCGCCAAAAACACCAAAGTAGCTGTCAAATATTTGCGCCAGGGAAAAACCATGGAAACCACGATTGTGTTGGATGAAGTCGAAATCAACGCCGTGCCCTACTTTGGTATGGTCGATGCCAAAACGGGCTACATTGTGTTGTCGGCTTTTAACCGCAAAACCACAACAGAAACCAAAGAGGCCCTAGAGAAATTGAAATCCCAAGGCGCCGAGCGAATCATTCTAGACTTGCGTGGGAACCCCGGGGGATTGTTGAATGAAGCGGTCAATATTTGCAGTTTGTTTGTCCCCAAAGGCGAAACCATTGTGACCACAAAATCGAAAAACGAGAAATACAACGCGACTTACAAAACCACACGAGAACCCGTAGATCTCACCATTCCGTTGGCCATTATTATCGATGGAAAAAGTGCCTCGGCTTCAGAAATTGTTTCGGGTGCGCTACAAGATTTAGACCGGGCGGTGGTTATTGGCAGTCGTAGTTTTGGAAAAGGATTGGTTCAACGTCCGTTGGATATGACCTATGGAACCCAAGTGAAAGTGACCATTTCGCGCTATTACACGCCTTCGGGACGCTGTATTCAAGCGTTGGATTACGGTCGTAAAGACAAAGATGGGAAAGCACAAAAAGCCGAAAAATTCAATGCGTTTAAAACCAAAAAGGGACGCACCGTATATGATGGCGGGGGTATTCAACCCGATATTGAAATAGAGGAAACCAAAATGAGCACCATTGCCGAGGTTTTGCAAAAAAACGATGCCATTTTCAACTATGCCACGGCGTATTATTACCGTAATCCCAACGTGGGAAATGCTATTCCTGCGCTAAAGGATGCCGATTATTCCGACTTTAAAGCGTTTTTGAAAAAAGAGAAAATTAGTTTTGATACCGAAACCGAATTAGCTTTAAAAGCTACCTTGGAGAAAGCTAAAAAAGAAAAAATCGACGAATCAATCAAAGCCCAATACGACGCCTTATTTGCCGCTTTGCAAAAAAGTGAAGAAGCCTTGCTCGATAAACACCAAAAAGAAATCAAACGGTTGATTTTAGACGAATTGATTCGCCGTTACCAATACAAAGAAGGGTTGTACCAATACTATGTGAAAAACAACAGTGAAATTGCGCGCGCTACCCAATTGCTCGCAAACCCTTCGGAATACCAAAAAATTCTACAATGATGACTCGTTTTTTAGTCTTATTTCTCTTGTTTTCTTGGGGAAAAGGTATGTCTCAAGAAGAAATTGTGCATTCGGTTTATTTTGATTTTGACAAAGCCGAGGTCAATGAAAAACAAGTAAAAGATATGGTCGCTTTTGTTAAAGGAACCGATTCGACACGCATTGAATCTATCCAAATCTACGGATATACCGACGATGTGGGAAAAGAAGATTACAATTTTAAACTCTCTACCAAACGCGCAGGGACGATTCAAACCAAATTGGTCGAAACGGAATTACCAACAAAATTATTGTGACCATTGAAGGAAAAGGAAAAGTTTTGATCGATGATGATATTGTAGATAATTTACCCGAAAAACGTTCCAAAAACCGACGGGTCGACATCGTCATCAACCTACGAGAGTTGCCCAAACTCGTGTTGCCAGGGTATTACAATATGTTGCAAAAAAACCATGTAGTAGGTGATCACATCATTTTGGATAATATTTTGTTTGAAAAGGGAAGCAGCCGATTGACTTCGAAAGCCAAACAAGAATTGGATAAAGTAGCTTTGTTGACGTTGCGGTATAGCAATTTACAATTTGAAATTCAGGGCCATGTATGCTGTACACCGCCCAATCAAAAAGAAGCTATTGACAAAGATACCCGCAAACGAAAACTCTCGGAAAATCGAGCCATGGCAGTATACAAATATTTGGTTTTTCGGCGCGTGCCCAAAAATCGAATGACCTTTAAAGGTTATGGAAATACCAAACCGTTGGGGAAAGACCCTCAGTATGATCGTCGGGTGGAGCTCGTGATTACCAAAATTTAGTTTTTGCGCATACGCACATGGGGAATATCGTCTTCGAGGTACGGCTCGCTGATACTTTCAAATCCGTGCGATTCATAAAATTTTTCGAGATAACACTGGGCCGAAATCGTAATGGGTTGTGGCCCCATCAAATCGTACAGCCCCGCCATAGCTGCTTTCATCAAAGCATGTCCCACTTGAATACCCCGAAAATCAGGATGCACCACAACACGACCGATTGAGGTTTCGGGAAAATAATCGCCTGGCGCAAACAACCGTGCATAGGCGATCAACGTGTCCCCTTCGTAGCCTAAAACGTGCCGCGCTTTTTGATCTTTACTGTCAATATCCAAATAGACGCAATTTTGCTCGACGACAAAGACAATGGAGCGGAGTTTTAGGGATTCGTATAGTTCGTCTAAAGAAAGTTCGTTAAATCGCTTTATTTTAAATGCTAATGCCATACTACTTTTTTACAAATCGGGTGGAACGAATGATGGCTTCAAGTTCAAACATTAAATCGCGTTTTTTCTTGGAAGGTGCATAACAAAACCCTTCGATAAACACAACGCGGTTGTTGGCCGTATCGATAAGCGCATAATTCAAAAACGGACCGCCCATAAATTCGCGCGACAACTCCCAACTTCCTCGGGTTTCTATTGCTTTTACACCAGCTACTTCGGTTTCAAATTGATAGGGGGTAAACGCTTTTTCGGTCATCATATACGTTCGCGGCACCGCACCATGAATATAGATGCGTCCGATGGAATCGCGAATTTTGATGATACGACGGGTACTGATTTTGGACGATTTGAATTTGGATAAAGGCAATTGGTAAACGATCAAACTTAAATTGCCGCTAGTAATCTCTTTTTTTAACCAAAAAAAACGTTTGCCACTCATCACCATTTTGTAGCGCGCGGGCACATCCATGGTAAGCCCGAAGCGTTCTTGCAACGGCGTTAAATTTTGAAGCGTATCGTTTTTTAAGGCTTGTTGGTAGACACGAACTTCAGAGGCTTTAATGCGTTGGATGATTAGGGAATCATTTTTTTGAATGGAATCCAGGAGCTCTTGCACCGTTCGTCCAGAGATATGGACTACCATTTGCGGGTTGACGTATTCATTTTCTTCGATTCGAAACTGACTCTTTGGCTCGCGTTTGATAATGATGATATTGCGGCTGTTGGAGGTAAAGCCTTCCAATAATTTGACAGGATACTGATTCAAAGTGAGTACTGGCTCCTCTTGGGGCAATCCCAAAAACGGGGTCGCGAGTTTGTTGCGCAAGGTATCGCCCACTTCGCCATTCCAAAGTTGGTCGTCAATTAACACCGAAACTTGATTGGGCTTGGTGACTGTTGCAGCGACATTTTTGGATTGTTTTCCGGTACAGGACACGCCCAACAAGGAAATCAAAAAACCAAAAAAAAGGGCTTTATTCATAGTGTGAAATAAAGCCCCAAAGGTAATAAGTTTTTAAATTATCCGTTGATTTTTAACTTCATTCCGGGACGTAAATTTTCGCCTTTGATGTTGTTCCAACGTTTGATATCGGCAATGGTTACGCCAGGGAATTTTTGGGAAATACTGAATAGTGAATCCCCTTTGCGCACATGATACAATTTCTCTTTCGATTTTGATTTTGAAGTCGCCACACGGGTTGAAGTGTCTTCATCATTGATTTCTGTTTTCTGCACCACCAATTTCATTCCCGCTTGAATTCCGTTGTCGGTAATCCCGTTCCAAGCTTTCAGCTGATCCACAGTCGTATGGTATTTTTTGGCAATAGCGCCCAAATTATCACCACGCGCAACAACGTACTCTTCTGTACGGTACTCTTTTTTGGGTGTTTCTTCTGCAGGCACTTCGGCTACTTCTCCTGAAACAATCAATTGACTTCCCACTTTTACCGCGTTGTCTTTCAAATTATTCCACACCTTTAAGTTGTCGATAGATACATTATTTTTCTTGGCAATGCTAAAAAGATTATCTCCTTTTGCTACAACATAATAGTTCACCAATTGGGTAGAATCTTTGATTCCTGTGGTGCGCATTTTCTCGATTTTGGCCGCTTTTTCTTGTGCTGCGATATCTTCTGTGCGCTCTGTTACAGGCACTTTAACTTCTTTACGAACGGTAGTAACTACACGCTCGTTTTTAACAATTTTCAACTGATCGCCGACGCCAATATTGGTCCCGCGTAGTTTATTCCATTTTTTAAGATCAGCAACTGAAACATCGTATTTGGAAGCAATTTCTCCCAAAACATCACCACTTTTTACTTTGTGATACTTGACAACGTCTTTGTTGACGACCACTTTTTCGGTTTTGTAGGTCAGGGTATACTTAGGCTCAGTGCTATTATTTTGAACGGCAACGGCTTTTTGAGTTGAATCTTTCACCGCCTCGTTTTTCACATTCTTCACGATAATTTCCTCTGGCATTTTGATTTTCAATCGACGGCCCAAAGGTGCACGATCACTTTTTAAATGGTTCCATCGTTTGATGTCGGTGACAGTCACGTCGTACTTGGCTGCAATTTCGGTAAGATTATCCCCACGACGTACTTTGTGGTAGCGTGTTCGGGCAATAAATTCGCGGTTCAAAGCGGCAATAGCACTGGTGTCTTTGGCACGCTGTGGTTGTAAACGATCAAACGGTTTCTCGCGTCTGCTCTCTTCATATTTCACATAGGCATACACTTTTTCTTCATTGGAGGTAAAAAGCGCAATTTTATCTTTTGGTAAACGTAAGTAATGCGTTTCTCCCGTAATGGCTGGAACTTCTTTGCGTTTGTATGAAGGATTGTAAAACTGAATTTCATTGACAGGAATATCCAACAAATCAGAGATTTGCTTAAATGTCATGTGGCGCTTAATCTGGATAGTGTCGGTAGCAAAGTGATTGGCAATGGCTTTATTGGGCGTGATGCCATGTTCTTTGTGGTATTCAAAAATATACATGGTCGCCAAAAATGCTGGAACATATCCTTGCGTTTCTTTGGGTAAATGTTTGCGAATGTTCCAATAATTTTGCTGTCCTCCCGAGCGGCGGATGGCTTTAGCAACATTTCCAGGGCCTGAATTGTAAGACGCCAGTACCAAATCCCAATCGCCAAAAATTTGATACATGTTTTTCATGTATTGCGAGGCAGCTTTACTGGCCTTCATTGAATCGCTACGTTCGTCTACATAAGTAGTAATCGACAAGCC
>NZ_JBEILJ010000083.1:0-7013 GCF_040379285.1 Flavobacterium sp.
ACCGTACTGTTGGAGGGGAGCGCGACGATCAATTGCAAGCGCTTATCCGCACCTATGATGATGCCTTTTTGTTGGGTGGAAATTCGAATTCACCGGGGAGTCATGAAAAAACTACGGGTAATCAAGAGGGGACGGATTTGTGGGTGTTAAAAATGGATGATAGCGGAACGTTATTATGGCAAAAGACCTACAATTTTGGTCAGACCGATGTGCTAACTTCTTTGGTGGAGAATGACGATCACAGTGTATTAATTGGCGGTTATGCCCAAGGCGAATATTCGACTTTACGTTCGAAAACTACAAAGCGTTTGCCTGTGGGCGGTATGGCCAAAGCAAAGAATGGCACGGATGATTATATTGCCTTAAAGATTGACGAAAAAGGCGAAGAATTGTGGTCGCGTACCGTGGGAAGCCATGGCTGTGATTTACTGCGCAAAGTAATTGAAACCCGTGACGGGGGGTATTTGATGGCAGGTACGTCAAATGCTAAGGCTTCAGGGGATAAATCAGGGAGCCAAGGCCGCTATGATTTTTGGATTGTCAAACTCAAAGACGAACAAAAACCTCCAAAAGTTAAGTTGATGATTGAAGCTTCTCCCAACCCAACGTATGGGTTTACCTCTATTGTTATCGGGTATGATTTTGAAAAAGGTACCGCAACGGTGGTGGATTTAAACGGAAGAGTAATGCAGCAGTTTCCTATTCAATCGCGCACGGTGCCGGTGGATTTAAGCGCCCTGCCCGAGGGAATTTATATTGTCAATATCAGCACCAATGTCCAGAGCGACGGCGTAAAAATTATGAAAAAAACAACCAAAAACTAAACCGCCATGAAAAAGTATTTTGTACTCATTTACCTTAGTGTAGTCACCCTTGGTTTTAGCCAAAATCCTGAGATTAAAGCAGATTTACCCACGGTTATTCCTCCAGCGCCTACTGTTGCAGCATTGATGAAGTTTGAGGAAGTGCCTGTTAGTAATTACACGGGTATTCCTGATGTATCTATCCCTTTATTTAATTCTTCCACATTGAGTAAAAATGTAAGTTTAAACCTTTCTTTGAAGTATCACCCCTCTTCTGTTGCTGTAGATGAACGATCTAGTGACGTAGGTTTAGGATGGAGTCTTTTTGCTGGAGGTACGATTTCGCGAACTGTTAGGGGTATGCCTGATGAAATATTAATTTACCCATCAGGAGGACAAAGTCCCGCTGGTGACCAAACAGGCAAAATAGGACTTTACCATACTAATTTACCACACGATAGTAATAACTATTACTATTTTATGAATAATGTTGTAGACACACTTCAGCACTATTATAAGCCATTTCTGTCACAGCAAGTGCAAGATGTAGGAAACGAGTTTTTGTGGACTGCAACAAATAAAGGGAAATATGATACTGAACATGATTTGTGGCAATTTAATTTTATGGGTAAAAGTGGTCGCTTTTACATTAAGAAAAATCAAGCTAATCAACTAGTAATAGTTCCTTTGGATGATTATCGAATGAAAATAATTAACCATTATTCAACAGTAAATGGCAATAGCTATGTGCCAAATTCATTTACTATAATTGATGAAATTGGTAATCGTTATTTGTTTGATATTATTGAAACATCTAGAAATTTTGGTGGAACTAATCAAATGGATTATAATATAAATGTTGGATACACATTTAGTGGTAGTTTATACACTGAGAAAATTTTTAGTAGTGCTTTTCATCTTTCTAAAGTATTTGATCAAAATAATAAACTTCTTTTTCAAATTAATTATTCCGATCCGAGAGTAGAGGGGTTTTCTAATGTTTCGTTTACAAAGAATGAATATCAAAATCTAACAAATTATTTAGTTTACATACACATATTCAACGCCTGTTTAGATTTTCCTGGTTTAGAAGTAACTAATGTTTCAAATACTATCGTAAATGTAAGGAAAATTGAATCAATTGATGTTATTGGAAAAGGTAAAATAGTTTTTGAATTTAATCAAGGTAGATTAGATTCCAATATAAATAATGGCAGTACAACTAGTTACTTGAATAGTTTAACATTTAAAGATTTAAATAATAATCAAATTCAAAAGTATACTTTTGAGTATGAATATATTACTCATTATAACAATCAACCCTCAAGCATTTCTGTCTTTTTACAACGATTGTTTTTAAAAAGAATGAATGTTATTGATAAAAACAATACCCTAAGTAATCATTATAAGTTTGAATATAAAGAAAACAACTCAATTGGAAAAGTAATTGGTAAAGATTTCTGGGGTTATTTTAATCTTTCTGATTTGTGTGAGTTAACTACTCAAAGACACAAGGACCCATCACCAGAATTCTCAACAACTGATATTCTTCAGAAAATTACTTACCCAACAGGAGGATGTGTAATATTTGATTATGAAGCAAATCAATTTTCGTATATTGGAAATGTAGAAATTGAAAATTTTGATGAAAATCCTAAGTCTTTTACAAAATATTTTGAAGATGTTCTGTATTTCAACTCAACCAACACTGTTGAAATTATTACGCCAGTAAATTTTAGACGAAAAATTATATTTCGACCAAGCATAATTTTAAGTACAGATCCAAATAATAATTCAGTTGTATTCAGCTTACAAAAAAAAGTAAATGGCAATTGGGTATTTGTTGAGAGCCTTTTTTGTCCTTCATCAAATCAAAACTGCTGTTTGGAGTTTATTTTTGAGTCTAATACTGAATACAGAGTTCAATTCAATAACTTGAATTATACTAACTCTTCTGAAACAATTATTGTTGAATACATTAACTATACACCAAAAAGTTATTTATTTGGTGGAGGAAATAGGATAAAAAAAGTAGGTTATTTTGATATAGAAGTCTCCAAAGATTATTATGACGTGGTCGGTAATTCTTCATTAAATCCTCCAGTTAAAGAGAAAATCTTTAATTATTCCTTTTTTAATAATCCTTTGAAGAGTAGCGGGTCGTTAGCATTTGCTAAACCACTATTTGAATATACAACTTCTTTTACAACGGTTCATTCTATTGCTTTTTATCAAGCTGCTGGATGCCAAAGTCTTCCAAGTCATTTAGACCATAGTTTTCAAACACATACTTCTTACAATAACTTGAATCTAACTAAGACACATGGGGCAGATGTTGGATATAAAGAAGTTTCTGTTTTTGAAACAAATAATGGCAGAACAGAGTTTACATTCACGTCACCTATTGATTTTCCTGAGGTTGATATACCTACTGGTCCTCCATTTATACCTACTATGAATGTTGACTACAAACGCGGATTACCGATTAAAGAGGTAATCTATGATGAAAATAGTAGAAAGTTAAGTGAGTCAACAAAAAAATATACTTTTACTGAGTTCCTAAATTATACAGGTGTAAGATTTCGTAAACCTTTTGGACAATGTTTTACAGGAAATACTGGATCTGTTAATAATAGTTATACTTCTTTTTTAGCCTATTCAAGTCCTTCAGCTAATGATTGTATTAGGTGTGAAAATCAAAATGTATTTCTTTTAAAATATTGGCTATGTCCACTTCCATTGGATCCCGATCCCCAAAAGCCAAAAATCACTCCTTTTTTTATTAAAGAAGCATACGGCTGGGCCAAACTTGAATCTACTGAAACCAAAAACTATTTCTACGATGCTTCCAATAATCAAAGTGAAGTGGTTTCGCGAGAATTTTTTGAATACAATCCCCTCAACAAAATGATTGCTGAACATCACGTCATCAATCCAGAAGGGGAAGAGACGAGAAGCAGTTATACCTACTTCACCGATCCCGCTGTTCTTGCTCAAAACCGCATCGCTGAGATTGAGCGTATTGAAGTACATAAAAATGGAGAGCTGCTACAAACCAGTCAAATTGAGTATAGCAATACTTTTCCTGGGAATCCTTCTCATCTACCGCGGCGAATTTTAACGGCCAAAGGCAATCAACCCTTGGAGTCAAAAATTCGCTACAATCGCTATGATGCCTTCGGAAATCCCTTGGAGGTGCAACAAGAAGATGGGATGCAAATCGCTTATGTTTGGGGGTACAACCACACGCAAGTAGTGGCCAAAATAGAAAATTGCAGTTATCAGGCAATCCCTGCGCAACTGCTGACCGCCATTGAACAAGCCACTGCCAACGGCAGCGAAAGTGATGTGCTCAATGCCTTGGATGCTTTGCGCAATGCCCCTGCTTTGAGTCAAGCGATGGTTACCACCGTGACGCATATTCCACTGGTTGGGATGAGTACATTGACCGACCCGAAAGGGGTTCGCATAAAATACCATTACGATGCCATGAATCGCTTGGAGAAAGTGACCGACCACTATGGTAATATTGTCACCGAGAACAGTTATAACTACAGACCTTAATTCCGAACGCCATGAAAAATTATATACTACACCTTCGTTTTATTGTTATCGCCCTTGGGGTATTGGGAATGGGGCTATGCGGCACAACCGCTTGGGGTCAAACCACCAATCAAAACTATGTGCGAACCACTACGTACAAAGTGGCTACACAAACCTCTGTTCCTCAGCCTAGTGATAGTGTTGCCCAGCGTCAAGTGACCTATTTTGATGGATTGGGTCGTCCTATTCAAAAAATTGACGGTCGTATGGGAGGAAACGGCAAAGACCGAATCACACATATCGAATATGATGCCTACGGACGCCCACAGTATGACTACCTGCCGTATGTGTCGGCGCAGTCCTCGGACTTGAGTTATCAACCCAATGCCAAATCGGAAACCGAAGGGTTTTCGCTCTATCAAGGGGAGGCCGCTTACAGTCGTAAGTTTTACGAACCCTCACCCTTGAATCGAATACTTAAGCAATCGGCCCCGGGGAATGCATGGGTAGGGAATGAAAACAATGATAACGACCGTACGATCAAGTTTGATTACCAAACCAACGGGGACGAAGAAGTGCGCAAGTATCGCGTTTCACTCTCCTACAATGCTACCGATAAGGTCTATGAAGCGACGTTGAGTGATGAAGGATTTTATGCAACATCGGTACTGTATAAAACGGTGACCAAAGATGAAAATTGGACGTTGCAAAGTGGTTTAAATCATACCACAGAGGAGTTTAAGAATGCTTCGGGTCATGTAGTGCTCAAACGCACCTACAACCAAGGGGAAGCCCATAACACCTATTACATCTATGATGATTTTGGGAATTTGAGTTTTGTATTGCCTCCAAAAATCAACACACAAAATGGAGTTGCCCTCACCCAATTGGATGCTTTGGGCTATCAATATCAGTACGACAATCGCAATCGTTTGGTGGCCAAAAAACTTCCTGGCAAACGTTGGGAGTACCTCGTTTACGATCGTTTGGATCGCGTTGTCGCCACAGGCCCCGCTTTTGATCCGTTTGGAGGCGAACAAGTAGGTTGGATGCACACCAAATACGATGCCTTCGGACGTGTGGCGTATACCCTTTGGAAAATTGAGAGAAGAACATTTGATTTGTCCACTCGCGCCGCTGTACAACAAACTTTTGATGTGTCAGCAGAAGTGTATGAAACGCGCTCGGGATCGAATGTAGACGGCTATGCCAACCCCTACAGTAGTAAGGTTTTTCCGCAGAATGACTACAAACTCCTTACCGTAACGTTTTACGATAATTATCAGTTTCCAGGGGCACCCTCACAAGTGCCTTCGGAAGTTACTGGCCAACGTGTGTGGGCTAATGCCAAAGGACTCAACACGGGGTCGTGGGTTCGCGTTATGGCCGAATCGAATGAGACCGTTGGCGAAACCACGTACACCTTGTACGATTATCAAGGACGTGCCTTGCAAACCCATACGCAAAACTACTTGGGTGGCCATACTACGATTACCCAAGTGTACAACTTTGCAGGACAAGTGCTCAACACCCAAACGGACCACCAACTTTTTAATGGTACTAATCCCATTACCGTTATAGAATCATTTAATTATACTCCGCAAGGACAATTGAAAACACGCACCCATCAAATCAACAATCAGGCGCGTGAACTTATCGCCGACCACCATTATGATGCTTTGGGGCAATTGATTCGCAAAGAAGTAGGGGGACAGGATTTTAGCACATTACAAGGATTACAAAGCGTGGACTACCGCTACAACATTCGTGGGTGGTTAACCGATATCAATACTGTTGAGAGTTTGGCGCAACCGGGTAGACCGCATGATTTGTTTGCTTTCAAGATTAATTACAACCAAGTCGAGGATAACGCCTCCAATGGGGTAGTATCGTTGTACAATGGAAACATCAGTGAAACGTATTGGCGTTCGTACAATGATAACGTTTTGCGCAATTACGGCTACACTTATGACGCGCTGAATCGTTTGGAGGAGGCTTTTTACCAAAAACCGGGCTACACCCAACCCAATGTAAACAATTACCGCGAAAAGCTCACCTATGATTCCAATGGGAACATTACCCATTTGTGGCGCAATGGGGAATTGGATGCGACCAATTTGGCCTTGGAGATTGATGATTTAACGTATACCTATGCTCCTGATAGTAATTTGCTGTTGAAAGTCACCGATGCTACGTCAAGTCCAGCGGGATTTCAAGACGATGCTACCGATGGTACTCTAGCTTCTGACTCTACCGATGATTATGTTTATGATGCCATGGGGAATATGGTACAGGATGAGAATAAGAATATCCGTTCGATTACGTATAATCATTTAAACTTACCTGTGCTTATTAATTTTGGAGAACGAGGAACAATTACGTATTTTTACGATGCCATAGGGCGCAAAGTGCGTAAGGTGGTTCAAAATAACGTTCTTTCACAAAATACTGTTACGGATTATGCCAATGGGTTTCAGTATGAAAATAACATTTTGCAATTTTTCCCTACTGCAGAAGGGTATGCTACTCGATTAACCACAAAGATTGAGGAAACGGGTCGTCTTGTAAAAATCCCAATTGAAGAGTTGCCTGAGGATCAGTTTAGCTATGTGTACAACTACACCGACCATTTGGGAAATATACGGTTGAGTTATGCACAAGACCCCG
>NZ_JBEILJ010000084.1:0-6596 GCF_040379285.1 Flavobacterium sp.
AAAATTGAAAAACCGCAAATCACACCCGTTGCGACCAACCCCGACAAGCAATCGGCTTTTGTGAAAATGGTGAACGACATGCCTGCAACGCCCGCTACGCCTGTATTTTTAAATTTTGACAAAGACATTCAAAAAGCCAAAGTAGGCAATGCCGAAGTGTTGTATGTTCCCAACAAAGACAATTCGTTGTTCCGTTTACGTTACCGTTACAACATCGGGACCCTTAACGACAATACCTTGGGACTGGCAGCACAATACGTTCAATTCCTTGGGACTAACACGCAAACCGCAGAACAAATCACCAAAGCGTTTTATAAAATCGCCTGTAGTTTTAATGTTTCCACTGGCGAAAATTATACAACAGTGACCATTGAAGGATTGCAAGAAAACTTTGAAGCTGCAGTCAAATTGTATGAAGATGTAATGGCCAATATGCAGCCCAACGAAACCGCTTTGCAAGCGATGAAAGCCCGAATTGCCAAATCGCGTAAAGATGCCAAAGCCAACAAAGGGGCCATTCTACAAGCGTTAACAAGCTATGCAACCTATGGAGCCAACAACAAATTCAACAATACCTACAGCAATGCAACGTTGGAGGCGCTCACGGCTCAACAGCTTATAGACAAAATCAAAAATGTTACCCAATGCGGGCAAACCATTTTGTACTACGGACCTCAACCGTTGAACGCATTGACGGCATCACTCAAAAAACTACATCCTGTTCCGGCGACTACCCTCACGCCTGCACCGGCAAAAACCTTCGTTCGAACCGAACAAAACAGCAACCAAGTCTTGTTTACCGATTACGACATGGTACAAGCCGAAACCCGTTGGGTGCGCAATTTGGAGCGTTTTGATCCGAATCAAAAAACCATCATTGCGGCGTTCAACAACTATTTTGGAGGCGGTATGAGTTCGCTTGTTTTCCAAACCATTCGCGAGAGCAAAGCACTGGCTTACAGCACCTATGGATATACTGTCGAACCTCAAAAAGCAGAGGATCAGTACCAACTGTTGGCCTACGTGGGCAGTCAGGCGGATAAGTTTGAAGAAGCCGTAGTGGCCATGAATGCCTTGCTTACGACGATGCCCGAATTGAGTGATAATTTGGAATTGGCCAAAATGCAAATCAAAAAAGACATTCAAACCGAACGTATCACCCAAGACGGCATTTTGTACACTTATCTGAATGCCAAAGAATTGGGCGTTTCGCAAGACCTGCGCCAACAAGTGTACAACCAAGTGGATCAAATCACCATGAAGGACATCAAAGCCTACCACGATTCGCATTTGGCCCATAAACCCTACACCTATGTGATTTTAGGTTCAGAAAAACGCTTGAGTCCCGAAACCCTTTCCAAACTCGGACAATTCAAAAAACTGAGCTTGGAAGAACTTTTTGGATACTAATCGTTCTCCTATAATTCAAAGAAAGCAGTCTAAAAAGGCTGCTTTCTGCGTTATTATCCAAACGGTTTTTCTATTTTTGACATCCTAGAGCATACCCTATGAAAGTATATACTAAAACCGGTGACGCCGGAACCACATCCCTCTTTGGTGGCGATCGCGTGCCCAAACACCACATTCGCATCGAAAGCTACGGCACGGTAGACGAACTCAATAGCTACATCGGTTTGTTGCGCGACCAAGCCATCAACCCGTTGTACCAAGCGATATTGGTCGAAGTGCAAGACCGGTTGTTTACGGTGGGTGCTATTTTGGCCACACCCCCCGAGAAAACCGTATTGAAAAATGGCGAAAAACGATTGCAAAACCTTGGTATCACTGAGGCGGATGTTACCTATTTGGAAACCGAAATGGATAAAATGGATGCCGAACTGCCACCCATGACCCATTTCGTGTTGCCAGGCGGTCATCCCACCGTGTCATATTGTCATATTGCCCGCTGCGTATGCCGAAGAGCTGAGCGTTTGGCGGTGCATTTGAATGACATCGAACCCACAGAACCGTTGGTGATTACCTATTTAAACCGACTTTCTGACTTCCTTTTCGTCTTGGCACGGAAGTTGACCCAAGACTTAAACGCAACGGAAACCCCATGGATTCCGAGGAAGTAACCTTTTGAGTTGCCATTTTCGCAGAAAAAATGAGCGATTTCTCGAAAGAAAAAACGTTCTTAACTTTAAACTTAAAATAAATCAATTTTTACTTGACTTTCTCAGTTAAAAATTTATTTTTGCAGTAATTTAAAAATCGGAAGAAGATGTATTGGACATTAGAATTAGCATCGTATTTAAGTGATGCACCGTGGCCTGCTACTAAAGATGAATTAATCGATTTTGCCATCAGAACCGGAGCTCCTTTGGAAGTGGTTGAAAACCTTCAATCCATTGAAGATGAAGGAGAAATCTATGAGTCGATGGAAGAAATTTGGCCGGATTACCCCACAGACGAAGATTATCTGTGGAATGAGGACGAATACTAAAAAATAAACCTATCACAACTGAAAAAAAAGTCTCTTTTGGGGCTTTTTTTTTATGTAAATTTGCACACCCTGTAAGGGCTAATATTAAACTGAATTTCCCATGAGTATCATCAATAGTATACTTAAAATTTTTGTCGGCGATAAATCCGAAAAGGATATCAAAGCCATCCAACCGCTGGTCAACAAAATCAAAGCCTTAGAAGGGTCGCTGACCGGTTTGAGTCACGATGAATTGCGGGCGAAAACCACCGAATTCAAAGCAAATATCAAAGCTTCTCGCGCTAAATATGATGCCGATATTGTGCGCTTAAAAGCCGAATCAGAAGCTACGCAAGATATCGATGCCCGCGAAGAATTGTACAACCAAATCGACGCCCTCGAGAAAGAAGCCTACGAAGCTTCCGAAAAAACACTCTACGAAATTCTACCGGAAGCCTTTGCCGTGGTGAAAGAAACGGCTAAACGCTTTAAAGAAAATACCTCTTTACGGGTTTCAGCAACAGCATTAGACCGTGAATTGGCCGCCACCAAAGGATACATTACTCTCGAAGGCGATGAAGCCGTTTGGGCCAACTCGTGGAATGCCGCTGGGAAAGAAATTACTTGGGACATGATCCACTACGATGTGCAGCTTATTGGGGGTATCGTTTTGCACCAAGGGAAAATCTCGGAAATGCAAACGGGAGAAGGAAAAACCTTAGTGGCCACCCTTCCGCTTTATCTAAATGCGCTAACTGGAAACGGAGTTCACCTCGTTACCGTCAACGATTATTTGGCGAAACGCGACAGCACCTGGAAAGCCCCATTGTTTGAATTCCACGGCTTGACAGTGGATTGTATCGACAACCATTCGCCCAATACGGCCGCACGTCGTAAAGCGTATGAAGCCGATATTACCTATGGTACCAACAACGAATTTGGTTTTGACTACCTCCGCGACAACATGGCCCACTCGCCCGACGACTTGGTACAACGCAAACACAATTATGCGATTGTCGATGAGGTCGACTCGGTATTGATTGACGACGCCCGTACGCCTTTGATCATCTCTGGACCCGTGCCCGATGGCGATCGTCATGAGTTTACGGAATTAAAACCCAAAATTGAAAACTTATACAATTTGCAACGGCAGTTGGCCAACGGTTTCTTAGCCGAAGCCAAACGCTTAATCAAAGAAGGCAACACCAAAGACGGAGGTTTCCAATTGTTGCGCGCTTACCGTTCGTTGCCCAAAAACAAAGCCTTAATCAAGTTTTTGAGCGAAGAAGGGGTAAAACAACTGTTGCAAAAAACCGAAAATCAATACATGCAAGACAACAACCGCGACATGCACAAAGTCGATGAAGCCTTGTATTTTGTAATTGATGAAAAAAACAACCAGGTAGAATTGACCGACAACGGGATCAAATACCTTTCGCAAGATACGGCTGACGACTTTTTTGTTTTGCCCGATATCGGTACTGAAATTGCCGCTATCGAGAAGATGAACTTGGACAAAGACCAAGAGGCCGAAGCCCGCGAACGTTTATTCCAAGATTTTGGGGTAAAAAGCGAACGGATTCATACCCTAACGCAATTGCTCAAAGCGTATACCTTGTTTGAAAAAGACGTAGAATACGTGATCATGGACAACAAGATTTTGATTGTCGACGAGCAAACGGGTCGTATTATGGACGGCCGTCGTTACTCCGATGGGTTACACCAAGCCATCGAAGCCAAAGAAAATGTAACCATTGAAGCGGCTACCCAAACCTTTGCGACCATCACGCTGCAAAACTATTTCCGTATGTACAATAAGTTGGCGGGGATGACGGGTACAGCGGTAACCGAAGCAGGGGAATTCTGGGAAATTTATAAATTGGACGTAGTTGAAATTCCCACCAACCGTGGTATTTCTCGTGCCGACAAAGACGATTTGATTTACCGTTCGGTACGTGAAAAATACAATGCGATTATCGAAGATGTCGTGCAAATCTCCCAAGCGGGTCGCCCCGTATTGATTGGTACGACTTCGGTGGAAATCTCGGAATTGTTGAGTCGTATGTTGAAAATTCGCAACATTCCGCACAACGTATTGAACGCGAAATTGCATAAAAAAGAAGCCGATATCGTCGCTGAAGCCGGAAAGGCTGGCGTGGTAACTATTGCCACCAACATGGCAGGTCGTGGTACCGACATCAAGCTAACGCCCGAAGTGAAAGCCGCAGGTGGATTGGCGATCATTGGTACTGAACGTCACGATTCCCGTCGCGTGGACCGTCAGTTGCGCGGTCGTTCAGGACGTCAAGGGGATCCGGGAAGTTCGCAGTTTTATGTTTCCCTAGAAGATAACTTAATGCGTTTGTTCGGTTCCGAGCGTGTGGCCAAAATCATGGACCGCATGGGCTTGAAAGAGGGCGAAGTGATTCAGCACTCGATGATGACCAAGTCGATTGAACGCGCGCAGAAAAAAGTAGAAGAAAACAACTTTGGCGTACGTAAACGTTTGTTGGAATACGATGACGTGATGAATGCCCAACGGGAAGTGGTGTACAAACGCCGTCGTCATGCCTTGCACGGAGAGCGTTTGAAACTCGATATCGTCAACATGTTGTATGACACTTGCGAGAACATCGTTGGCGAGAATAAAGCCGTCAATGATTTCAAAAACTTTGAGTTTGAAGTCATCCGTTATTTCTCGATCACCTCCCCGATTACGGCGAGTGAGTTTGAGAAAGGCAATCCGATGGAAATTACGGGTCGTCTCTACAAAGCGGCCTACCAATACTACAACGAGAAATGCGAACGCTCGGCGCGGGAAGCGTTTCCGATTATCGCCAACGTGTATGAGAATCCGGGCAACCAATTTGAACGCATCATCGTGCCGTTTACCGATGGCATCAAATCGTTGAATGTGGTGACCGACTTGAAGAAAGCCTATGAAACCCAAGGCGCGCAGTTGATTGCTGATTTTGAAAAAAATATCACGCTGGCCATTGTGGACGAGGCTTGGAAAAAGCACTTACGCAAAATGGACGAGTTGAAAACTTCGGTACAGTTGGCCGTTCACGAGCAAAAAGATCCGTTGTTGATTTACAAACTCGAAGCCTACAACTTGTTCAAAAACATGTTGAATGCCGTGAATAAAGAAGTGATTTCGTTCTTGTTTAAAGGCGATTTGCCCCAACAACAGGCGGCACAAAACATTCACGAAGCGCGTCAAGAAAGTCGCCCACGGGAGCAGTACACAGAATCGCGCAATGAAAACGAAGTGGCTGAGTCCAATCAAGCGGCACAAGAAATGCCACAACGCACCGAAACTATTGTGCGGGAAACGCCCAAAATCAATCGCAACGATACCGTGACGATTAAACATATTTTGAGTGGCAAAACCGAATCGATGAAGTACAAAAAAGCCGAGTCGATGTTGGCCACGGGCGAATGGGTTTTGGTTCAAGAATAAAACCCAAACGCTAGTAAAAAAACCTCCCTGAGTCGTATGATTCGGGGATTTTTTTTTGAGGAAAACGCACCACAGCTCCTCGCCGATTTGCTATATTTGTGGCACTAAAACCGCACCTATGCAACATCTTATTGACCGCTTTATCAGCTACGTCACCATCGATACCGAGTCGGATGCCCACTCGCCGACCACACCCAGTACCGCCAAACAATTGGACTTGGCCAACTTACTGGTACAAGAATTACAAACCATCGGACTCACCGAAGTCACCATCGACGAAAAAGGGTATGTGATGGGAACACTGCCTTCTAATGTGGATCATGAGGTACCTACCATCGGGTTTGTGTCGCATTACGATACCTCGCCCGATTTTACGGGAAAAGGCGTTTCTCCACAAATTGTACGTAATTACGACGGCGGCGACATCGTGTTGAATGCCGAGAAGAATATAGTGCTCTCACCTTCTTATTTTGAGGATTTGTTGTTGTACAAAGGGCAAACCTTGATTACCACCAACGGACTCACCTTATTGGGCGCCGACGACAAAGCGGGGTTAACCGAAATCGTCTCGGCGATGGAATATTTGGTACAACACCCCGAAATCAAACACGGGAAAATTCGCGTGGGCTTTACGCCGGATGAGGAAATTGGCCGTGGGGCCGACTTTTTTGATGTGGAAAAATTTGGCGCACAATGGGCCTATACCAT
>NZ_JBEILJ010000085.1:0-6029 GCF_040379285.1 Flavobacterium sp.
AAACTTTTGAAGGTTTTAAAACAAGAATATTAGCAAAAATTACAGCATTAACTTTAGTTCAATATATCAATAAATTCATCTTTGATAGACCAATAAATAATATTAAAAATCAAATAATTTAATTACACCCAACGGGTTAAATATATTATTTGGAATTGTTGAGTAGCTAAATTGATAATCCGCTCCACAGCCACCATATGAAGCCGTTAAAAAACCATTTACAAACTTATTATTTGAGAAAACTATATTATAACCTGGGACACCTGTATTAGAAAAATGTACAGTTGAGTCATTATTAAATTGATTATTAATTATTCTGTTTTTTAAAGTTAAAAGCGCATTCCATCTTCTTATTGATATATCTCTTAATGTGTTATTTGAAATAATAAACGGATAATCATTATTGTAAACACCAATCAAAAAACTAACATTGTTATTAGATATAAAATTTTTAGAGTTAGTATTTAAGTTATCTTGATTTTCATCTAAAAGAACTATACTAGCAGTGGTGTTTTTAATAACATTACCAAATCTAAAAGCTATACCTTTTGTGACATTATTATTAATAAAATTAGCTTCATAATACTCATTATTGACATCAATATAAGAAGATGAACTATCAATTATTGAAACCTTTGCTCTATTAGTATAGCTACCATTAGAAATACCACTTGAACTATAAGAATATATCCCTAAATTAAAGCCCATTATAGTTAATTTCATTCCAGGAAATCCAGCAATAGTAATGTTTGCATTAAAATTGATAATTGCACCCGGTGTTTGAGGCATAATCTGCAAAGATTTTCCAATAGTCAATGACGCCTCGTTATAGGTATTTGATGCAACAATAATTCGGTCTCCATTAACCGCTGCATTAACAGCAGAGGTGATAGTTGTAAATAAAGTAGTTCCATTTCCCGAGGATAAATTGGGGTCAACAAATCGATCAATAGCAAAAATCGAAGTAAAAGAGAAAAGTGTTAAAAGGGTAAAAATGTTTTTCATATTCTATTTTTTAGTTTGTTTTCCATTTTATTTTTTATGATTACAATACACCAAAGCTTTACACATTCTATTAGTTTTTGGGCATTTTCTTAATCCTAAAGAAAATGATTCGTGCTTAATAATTTGGCTGATGACATTATTAACCGATTGGCAGGTGTCTCTGTAGTTCATCACATTCGGGTGATTACGCAACCAAACATCTAGTGAATCGAGTTTGGGATGATTTTGGAGTGAAACTTGTGTAGACCCAACAATTAAGTAGTTGAATTTATTATCTAGGAAATAGACAATTAAATCCTGAATTGGAATTATTGCATTGTTAGCATAGGGCAAGGTTATTTCATTCATAAGTCATTTTTAATAACTACAAAAAACAAAAATACCGTACAGCAGCATGAATTTTACACTAAAAAATTTCTTTATTTGATTAAAAAGTTCTAATTTTGAACTATTAATTCATGTTTTTATGATACAACAACCCGAAACCAAGATCAAACAAATACGCGAATTGAAGAATTTTACACAAGAGTACATGGCTCAAAAGTTAGGGTTATCTACCCGTGCGTATAGTAAAATAGAAACGGGAGAAACGCAGTTGACCATAAACAGGTTGAATGAAATAAGTGAAATTTTTGGTGTTCCCCCCATGGAAGTTTTAGGGTTTGATGAAAAGCAAGTTTTTAATAATTGTAAACAAGATGGTTATATTGGAATTAATCATATTAACATGCCCGAAAAACTCATCCAACAATACGAAGAAACCATACAAGCTCTAAAAGAGCAAATTGCAGTACTGAAATTGTTAATGGAAAAATAAGGCTAGAATAATGTATAATAAGCCACTAGTTAACAAAAACATATTTTACTAATCACAAGTTGCTAATCACTAATCACTAGTTTCTAGTTCCTACTCCACATACAATACCAATCCCTTTAAATAATGCCCTTCGGGATGGTAAATATTGGTGGGGTGATCGGGTGATTGGGTAAGTTTGTGCAGCACCCGAATGGTGCGTCCCGACTCGATAGCGGCGGCGGCAACGGTATTGTAAAACAAGACATCGTCAATCACTTGCGAGCAAGAAAAGGTAAATAAAATGCCTTTGGGTGCTAGTGTTTTGAGTCCGGCTACATTCAAGCGTTTATAGGCTTGTGTCGCGGTGTGTTTACTTTTGATGCTTTTGGCAAAGGCAGGCGGATCCAAGACAATCACATCGTAGTGTTGGTGGTGATTGCGCATAAACTCAAAAACATCTGAAGCGACTGCGGTATGGTTGGCTCCCGGAAAATTCAATTCCATATTGCGGGAAGCAAGATCGACCGCTTTTTGCGAGATGTCTACAGAAGTGACCAATTCGGCACCGGATTCCATTGCATAGATAGAGAAACCGCCGGTATAGCAAAAGGTATTGAGTACTTTTTTGTCTTTGGAAAAAGAGCCCAATAATTTACGGTTGTCGCGTTGGTCCAAGAAAAAACCGGTTTTCTGCCCTTCAACCCAGTTCACGTGAAAGGAAATGCCGTTTTCTTGAGCGATGGTTTCGGGGGTATTCCCAAATAGGAAATAATCCGTTCCTGTTTGGGGTAAGGTACCGCTACTTTTGCAATAGATGGTTTCGCAATGTTCGGGAAATGCCTGTTGGATGGCCTGTGCAATGGCTTCCATCGCTTGAAAAATTCCGGTGGAATGCGCTTGTATGACCCAATGGTTATGGTAAAAATCGATGATGAGTCCGGGAATCCCATCGCCTTCGCCGTGAATCACACGAAAGGCATTGGTTTGGGTGAAATCCAAAATCTGTAATCGCATTGCCCAAGCGGCTTGGAGTTTTTCTTTCCAAAAATCGGGGGTAAACGGTTCGGCACCAAACGTGAGTAAACGGACCGAGATACTGCCTTTATTACTGAAATAACCCGTGCCTAAATGTTCGTTGTGTGCATCGACCACATCCACGAGTTCGCCGTCGTTCAATTCTTGGGTGACCCCATAGATCGCCCCGCTAAACACCCAGGGGTGGCGGCGTTGAATGGATTTTTCTTTTCCTTTTTTTAGGATTACTTTTGGAAGCATAGTTTGATTTGAAAATGAAAAAATTTGAAAATTTGAAAATGAATCTAAAAGACAAGACCATTTTCAAATTCTCAAATCTTCAAAATGGATTAATTATATACTCATCTCCGGCACTTCGCCATCAATGATTAACTCCGCTTCGGTCGCTTGAATGATTTCGTCTACGCTAACGCCAGGGGCGCGTTCCAGCAATTTGAATCCGTTGGGAGTGACTTCCAGTACAGCCAATTCGGTTACGACTTTTTTCACACAGCCGACACCGGTTAGGGGTAAGGTGCATTTTTTTAAGATTTTACTTTCGCCCGCTTTGTTCACGTGCATCATGGCCACAATGATGTTCTCGGCAGAGGCCACCAAGTCCATCGCGCCCCCCATTCCTTTCACCATTTTGCCTGGGATTTTCCAGTTGGCAATATCTCCGTTTTCGGCTACTTCCATAGCACCCAAAATGGTTAAGTCCACTTTTTGCGCCCGAATCATTCCGAAACTGAAAGCCGAGTCAAAGAAACTCGCCCCCGGTAAGGTCGTGATGGTTTGTTTACCCGCGTTGATGATGTCGGCATCTTCTTCGCCTTCAAAGGGAAACGGACCCATACCGAGTATGCCATTCTCCGATTGAAATTCGACCGAAATATCGGTGCGAACATAGTTTGCGACTAAGGTCGGAATCCCAATTCCGAGATTCACGTAATAGCCGTCTTGTACTTCTTTTGCTATGCGTTTTGCAATTTGGTTTTTATCTAAAGCCATAGTTTTGCGATTTGAAAATTTGATGATTTGAAAATTTGATTCTCTTGGATGAAGAAATTATTTTAGAAATGATCAAATGAATAGATTGTAATTTTTGAAATAATTCTTCACTTGGAGAAGGATAGAATTCAGAATGTTTGCAAAGTGCTAACCAATAGTTTAATTCGTCTACTTCTTTAGCTGCAATTTTGAATTTATGAATAAAATCTGCTTTGCTTTCTGCATTTTGTGCTTCACGAATATTAGCCCCTATAGATGTGCCGCTTCTGAAAATTTGGGTAGCCATTTCAAAACGATTCGTTTTTTTAATTGCTTCTGAGTAATTGATAATTTCAAGAGCAAACTCGAAACTTAGTGTAACGATGATATTTTCTTTATCATTCCTCATTTTTAAATTTTCAAATTAACACATTTTCAAATCATTTCTGCCTTACCGTTCGTTGTTCAATTCGTTTTTCAAATTTTTCACCTTGGAAAATGCGTTGTACCATGATGCCTGGAATATGAATTTCGTTGGGGTTAAGGGTTCCCGCGGGGACCAATCCTTCTACTTCTGCGATGGTGATTTTGGCCCCTCCAGCCATGACGGCATTAAAGTTTCGGGCGGTTCCTTTGAAAATAAGGTTCCCCGCTTCGTCGCCTTTCCAAGCCTTTACGATGGAAAAATCGGCTTTGTAGGCCAATTCCATAACGTGCATTTTCCCGTTGAATTCACGGGTTTCTTTTCCCTCTGCCACTTCGGTTCCGTAGCCTGCTGGCGTGAAGAAGGCTGGAATTCCGGCTTGAGCGGCACGGCATTTTTCGGCAAGAGTACCTTGAGGAGTGAGTTCGACTTCGAGTTCACCCGACAACATTTGACGTTCAAATTCGGCATTTTCACCTACATAGGACGAAATCATTTTTTTGATTTGGCGTTTTTGAAGCAACAGTCCAAGGCCAAAATCGTCCACGCCCGCATTGTTGGAAATACAAGTCAGGTTGGTTGTTCCTTTTTGTACTAATTCGGCAATACTATTCTCGGGAATACCACAAAGTCCGAAGCCGCCCAACATGATCGTCATGCCGTCTTCGATGCCTTGAAGGGCTTCTGCAACCGAGTTTACTTTTTTATTAATCATGAAGAAAATCGTTGGTTTGTGGCGTAAATTTAGGAAATAAAGCCCAAGAATAGGGGAAAGCGCCATAAAAAAATCCTGCCCAATATGGAGCAGGATTCTTGATTGATTTCATTTTTTAAATCCCTTTAAACTCATCCAAGTTTTGATCGTCAACAGGATCCACAGCGGTGGAATCGGTAGGTGTTGATGCACTGCGCGGACTCCAACAGTCCACTTTGATATTGAATCCTTCGGGTTTTATGAATTCGTCTTTGGAGACTTGTAAGTCGGGATCTTCGTAGCATTTTTCCATAAAATACCCCCAAATCGGTAAGGCGGCGGTAGCTCCTTGACCGTAGGTGATACTTTTGAAACGGGCCGATCGGTCTTCACAACCCACCCAAACGCCTGTGGCTAAGTTGGGTACCATCCCAATAAACCAACCGTCGGATTGATTTTGTGAGGTTCCTGTTTTCCCGGCAATGGGGTTGGTAAACATATACGGATATCCGGTCCAACGCGTATCGCCACTACCGCCAGATTGGGTTCGTAAACGCACACCCGAACCTTCATCGGTTACGCCTTCTAATAATTTGATTACCGCAAATGCAATGTCTTTATTTAACACATCGTGTGATTCAGGGACGGGTTCGTAAATTACAGCGCCGTTTTTATCTTCGATGCGTTGGATAAATTGCGGTTTGATATAAACCCCTTGATTGGCAAAGGTTGAATAGGCCGCCACCATATCTTGTACGGTAATATCTACTGCCCCCAGCGCAATCGAGGGTTGCATGGGGATTTCGGTGGTTACGCCTAGTTTTTTGGTGAGTTCAACTACAGGTTCGGGACCGGTTTTGTCAATCAACTTCGCCGATACAGTATTGATGGAATAGGCTAGCGCTTTCTTCAAGGTTACCATGCCCCGGTATTGGTGGTCGGAGTTGCGCGGTTCCCAATCCTCTGTCACATTGTGTTTTCCTTTGCGAATCATAAACGGCCCGTCGATGATGGTATCACAAGGCGACATGCCCAACTGTTCGATGGCTGTAGCATAGACAAAGGGCTTGAAGGTCGAACCCACTTGGCGGGCGCCTTGCCCTACG
>NZ_JBEILJ010000086.1:0-5930 GCF_040379285.1 Flavobacterium sp.
AAAGGATTGTCAAAACGGGAAAACTCACAAGTAATGGTAATAAATAAGGGATAGCGATAACGGTTTTGATAGTTAAACCCATCAAATTTATCCCACAAACGCTCAGCGGTTAGGCCGTCTTCTCCTCCATGCCCTAAATAGTTAAATACCAAAGCTCCTTTTTCAAAAGCATTACTCAAATCCAATTTGGCTTGCGGATACCGATCGCCCCCGGAAGAGGTTTGTTGCACATAGGAATCCAAAAATATCTTTCTAAAATTGATAAAAGGCTTTTGGGTATAAATGGCGTCAGTAAGTATATTTTGACGCACTTGGAGAGTCGCATCGGGGTCCTTATCGGCATCATCGGATATTGATACGTAATTATTGCGCCAACTTCCATACGATTGCAAATCGTGGTATTCAATTACTTTATTTACCATTTCAGCGGCTTGCTGAGGCGTGGAAACCAACATACGTCCCACCGCAAAATCGGCTGCAAAACCCGACAAGGGATCGCCCTCTGTAGCATCCATCAGAGCAAAAAAATCATCAGAGGCAAACGAACTTTCCCCCGAAAAATAGCTACTTAAGGCATGAAAAATTGGAACAATATTGGTGTTGTTGGATATTCTGTTTTTAAAATCATACGAAGCATCGCCAAACAAATTCAAATACTTCACCCGATTAGCCGGTTGCGAAGCATTGTAGTAAATATAGCGCATGAGGTTGCGAATGGCACCAATATCTTGTTTTCCGCTGTTAAACTCTTGATAAATCATGGGTAAGGTGACCACTTTGACATTGTAGCCATTATACGAACGATGAAAATTGGCCAAAACATCCGCCTGACTCTTTAAATTTTCGGGCGTTACAATGACGTAATCAATATCACGGAAAGTACCGTTATCGTCCAAGAACAAAGTCCCTTTCAAATTTTGATTGGCAACACCTGGATTGGATTCCCGCAAGGGTGTGAAATAATCTGCTTCTGAAACCGCAATAAATCGTTTGGGTGAACCCAAGGCTGTTTTGAACGAAAACGAAGCTCCCGTAGTATTGGAAACTTGCGTTACATTATAGATATCGCTGATGTCCCACACCTGTTGTACCGTGGAAGCATTGCTTATTTGAAACTCGCCAATTCCCGTAGTGAACGCTGCATTCTCGTCGGTAAATCGGAACTGTTTCCCTGTTCCCGTTAAATTGGAACGTGTCTTTAGAATAATATAATCCAAAAATCCACGAGCCGTAGGTACACCTTCATTATCAAAAGTGAGTTTCACGGTATAATTTTGAGTAGTGGCAACCGTGGTGTTTAGATTATTGTGAGACGCTTCGGTTCCAGAATCGGGGATCACGGCCGAGAGGTTTAGTGTACCTGCGTTTTGACCGTTGACGGCGACCTTAAAATTGGACGTCGCAAACGAATTGCCCCCCGCATGAATGGTCAACCGTGTCGAAGCTGAGTTGGAAACATTCGGAAATGAAAATTCAAACTCTTGTTCATTATCGGTACTGAAATTTTCACCAAACCAAACCCGTCCCAATCGCCCTATGTTATTTAAATCGACTTCATGGTAACGATAATCATCAAAAGTGGTAAATACTTGTGTGGGCGCTCCAGCAGGTTGAGTCATTGGAGCCATACGTTTTCCGTTATCAGCACCAGCCAGTACATAATAATAGGACCGATCCGCATAAAGATTCAAATGGGTTTCGTTTTCAGTGCTCCAATTATCCATTCCTTCACAATACATGAGAATGTAATCTTCATTATCAAAACTTCCATCAGCCTCTCCAACAAATTGAATGGCATTTTCTTCGGGATCAAAGGGAAAATCAACTTGATTAGATAAAGGCACCATACGACCCCCATGTCCAAAAATTTGAATTTTTCGCGGATCCGTATTCACAGGCACGCCCAAACTACTCAAGAAACTGCGGGTAAGTTTGTATACGCCTGACTTATCTACATAAAATCGTCTGATGGTTCCCGAAGACAACATTGAATTAGTCAAAGGGGGAATACTGTTGGTTTGTGGTTGCGTTACTTTATTAGAATTTTGAATCACATAACTAAAAGAAAGTAATTTCTGATATTGCCCGTTGACTTTCACAAAAGGAAACAAACGAACCTGAACCATCGGAACAGTTCTGTTGAAATAGGTAAAAACTTCTTTTTGTAAAGTTTCCTTTATGGCGGATTTATCCAAAATCCCCAATTCAGATTCGGACATGGGAGTATACACCGGGTTTTGAATGAGGATATCAGGATTGGGCAACCCGGAAGACGGAGTTAGTTTAAAGGTAAAATAAACCGCTTTTTTTTCAGCGTCAAATTCAAAACCATCATTGGAAAAATGAGGTATCGCAATAGAATTCAAGCCTTGTTTATAGTTTTGCTTGGTTGTCCAAATAAGCGTATGCTGCCCTGAATTTTGGGCATACGAAAAAATCATGGAGAAAATCCCAAAAAGAATAGCAACTTTTTTCATCACCATACAAACGTTGTTGTCAAAGGTTTATTTTGAAAAGGTAAAATTATTTTTTTCAAAGGTATACAATATCAAAAGAAATGTTACGTTTTGAAAAAGACGAAAAAAAATACAGTTTCTTAAAAAAGTAGTTGCAATATCAAGGTTAATTCTTATATTGCGCCACTGAAATTAATTACCTACTAACGAGTATGAAAGTAAACAAATTTATGGCAATGCGATGGTTTTTTGCGGTAATTTTGCTGGCCGTATTCTCCAGTTGTAGCAAGAAATCAAGCTCCAACAGCGGATCGAAAGCCACCGGCTGGAAAATTAACGACAAAAAAGGAGGGTTTCAATATGCCTCTAAATTCAAAAAACAAGAAACCGGTCCTGGATTGGTTTTAGTGGAAGGCGGTACTTTCACCATGGGTAAAGTGGCCGATGATCCGATGCACGACTGGAACAACTCCCCAAATCAACAGCACGTGCAATCGTTTTACATGGACGAAACCGAAGTAACTAATCTCATGTACATGGAGTACTTGGATTGGTTAAAACGTGTTTTTCCTCCAGAAGAAGAAAATTACAAAAACATTTATGAAGGTGCTATTCCTGACACCCTTGTTTGGAGAGATCGTTTAGGTTACAACGAAACGATGACCAACAATTACTTGCGTCACCCTGCCTATGCGGAGTATCCTGTAGTGGGTGTTAATTGGATTCAAGCGACTGAATTTGCAAAATGGAGAACCAATCGTGTAAACGAGGCTGTCCTTGAGCGTGAAGGCTATCTAAAAAAAGATGCTAAGGTTACTGAAGCGAAAGCAGATGCTACTTTTGACACCGAAACGTATTTAGCTGCTCCTACCAAAACTTTTGGTGGTAATGAAGAAGTAGTTTTGAAAGGACGTAGAGGTTCGAAAGGAAAAGCAACTACGAATGCCAAAGGAGAAACACAAGAGGCTAAAAACGTTTATGCACAACGAACCTCAGGGTTGATATTGCCTGAATATCGTTTACCTACCGAAGCAGAATGGGAATATGCTGCTGCGGCTGATATCGGACAGCGTGAATATAACATCTACAAAGGACAGAAAAAATATCCTTGGTCTGGTGGTTATACCCGCTCAAGCAAACGACAAATTCGCGGAGACCAATTGGCTAACTTCAAGCAAGGTAAAGGGGATTACGGTGGATTGGCAGGATGGTCTGATGACGGTGCTGACATTACCAACAAAGTAAAATCGTATCCTCCTAATGATTTTGGATTGTATGACATGGCTGGTAACGTAGCCGAATGGGTTGCCGATGTATACCGCCCTATCGTAGACGATGAGGCCAACGACTTCAACTACTATCGTGGAAATGTATATACCAAAAACAAAATTGGTGAAGATGGAAAAGTAGAATTAGTTACTGCCGAAACGCAGCGTTTTGACACGTTGCCTAACGGAAAAGTAATCTCTAGAAACTTTATCGGACAAATTGCTCAAGTAGCGGTTGATGAAAAAGAGACATATTTGCGTCAAAACTTTGTCAAAAGCGATCACAGAAACTACCGTGATGGGGACAAACAATCGACACGTTATTTCGATTTTGGTTCTGAAGGTGGCACTGAAGCGAAGTTAAAAGATGATCAACGCATGTACGATTCACCAAAACACAATGTAAGTGTAGACTCTATTGGAAATATGATTCGTAAATACGACCGATCCAATAAGCGTTCGACGCTTATCAACGACGATGTTCGTGTATACAAAGGAGGTTCTTGGAGAGACAGAGCGTATTGGCTTGATCCAGCGCAGCGCCGTTACTTCCCTCAAGATATGGCTACGGATTACATTGGTTTCCGTTGTGCGATGTCACGTGTTGGACCCAAATCAGATCAAAAGAAAACTGCACGCAACAAAAAGCGTTAATAATATCTATTAGAAAAAAGAAGCCCTATTTTTAGGGCTTTTTTTATATTTTTAAAACATGAATATAGCGAACTTGTACGAAGCTCTTTTGAGCTGCGCTTCACTCAGTATAGACACGCGTACCATTGGTCCAAATAGCCTGTTTGTGGCTTTAAAAGGAGAACGTTTTGATGCGAATTCTTTTGCCCAAAATGCACTTGATCTAGGAGCATCGTATGTTATCATTGACAATGCTGACTACTTTGTTAACGAGCGTACCATTCTTGTTGAGGATAGTTTAGTAGCATTGCAAAAATTGGCGCAATTCCATCGTAGGCAATTAGGCATACCCATTGTCGCACTTACCGGTAGTAATGGAAAAACTACAACGAAAGAATTGATTTTGGCTGTGCTCTCGAAAAAATACAACACCAAAGCCACCAAAGGAAATTTAAACAATCATATCGGTGTTCCCTTAACGCTTCTCAGTTTTACAAAAGAAACGGAAATAGGTATCGTTGAAATGGGGGCTAACCATCAAAAAGAAATCGAACTACTCTGTGAAATTGCTGAACCTGATTACGGCTACATTACCAATTTTGGTAAAGCACACTTAGATGGATTTGGAGGCGTTGAAGGAGTTATCAAAGGAAAAAGTGAAATGTATGCCCATTTATTTTCTAATCAGAAAATGGCCTTCATCAATGCCGATGATGCGATTCAATTGGAAAAAACAAATACACATCCTCGCTTTGCCTTTACTACAAAAGAAATCAATGCCGATGTTACTTTTGGCCCTATTGAAGCCAATCCTTTTGTGACTATTGCGTATCAAAATACTGTGATTTATTCCCATTTAATTGGCTTGTATAATGCCACCAATATTTGCGCTGCAATCACCATAGGAAACTATTTTAAAGTGGATACTGATGCGATTAAAGAAGCTATTGAAGGATATATTCCTGAAAACAACCGATCACAAATCATTCAAAAGAATAACTACGAAATCATATTGGATGCTTATAACGCCAATCCTAGCAGTTTAAAACTTGCGTTGGAAAATTTTATGCATTTAACCAAAACCCCCAAAATTGCAATATTAGGAGATATGTTCGAACTCGGTCCTGAAAGTGAAGAGGAACACCGCCAAATAGTACAATTAATTCCAGACTCTCCTGAACTAACATGTCATTTTATCGGTAAATGGTTTGATACCATTAAAACCTCACAAAACAACCTTCACTTTTATCCTGATTTTGAAGCTTTCAAAGCCCATTTCATGCCGCACCCACCTGCTTTAGTCCTTATTAAAGGAAGTCGCAGCATGGCCCTTGAACGTGCCTTAGAATTGTTATAAAAAAAAGCATTGTAAATTTACTTTTCTGCTTTATCGAAACTCATAATTCATAATTTAAAATTCAAAATTATCATAGCGTGCCCCTCCGGGTCGGGCAATCCGTTACAAGTCCGCGCTCCGTTTCCCTGCGCTGTGGGCTTTCCACTGCTTTCCCTCACGCGGGTCAGTGCGTTAAACAACCACCATTTAAAAAACTGCCAATGGGCAGGTTCTAAC
>NZ_JBEILJ010000087.1:0-5548 GCF_040379285.1 Flavobacterium sp.
GCGCCAACAGAATGTGTATTATGACGATTTAATCGCGGGGAATGTTTTGCGAACGGTGGTTGTCACGCCAGTAGCGCCCAACGGTTTTCAAACGTATATGAAGTCTATCGGGAAATTGGGAGGTCAAAACAAACTTCCGCGCTTAAGTAACGATCGCACGATTGCCGATCAATTGCCTTTGTTATGAAAAAAATACTATTCCTACTTGTAATTCCTGTAGTTGCCCTGGCCCAAGTCAAAGGTGTGGTCAAAGATAGCCTTTCGGGGCAGCCTATTCCGTATGTAACCCTTTGGGTAGAAGGCGAACAAATGGCTGCTACCACTGAATTTGATGGCACCTACGAATTACCTTCCCTCAGTTTGGGAAAAACCATTGTGTTTTCCTCGGTGGGTTATACCAAAAAACGAGTGACCGCCGAACACGCTCAAACGGTTCTTTTATCGCCCGAGGAATACCTTTTGGAGGAAGTAGTGATTGCGGGTCAAAAAAACACGAAGCTGCTCGAAATAGGCATTCGAAAAAAATCGATTTATCAAGCTTTTGATAATGGTCCTAAAATAGAGACCAAGTTTTTCCCGTATTTGCAAGCCTACGCAAAAACAAAGTATATTAAAAAAGTTCGCCTTCAAACCGATTGCCGTATAGAAGATGCGCTGGTCAAACTTCATTTTTTTGCCGTAGATGAAAAGGGAGCGCCCGGAGTGAAGTTGCTCAAAAAAGACCTTTTGGTTACGGTAAAAAAGGGAGTGATGCACACCACGGTCGATGTATCTGATTGGAATTTGGTGATGCCCAAAAACGGACTCTTTGTTGGATTTGAAAAGTTGTTAATTGAACGGAATAAGGAGGAAAAAATCATTGTCGACCCCAATTCAGGAACAACCCGTATCCAGCGAAAATATTATCCTTTTTTGTTGTATGCCTATATAGAAGTCCCTTTTCAATGGACGTACCAAGAGGGCGAGTGGCAGAAAAAGGCTCCAAGCGATACGAACGATCCGTCGGCAACACTGATGATACTCGAACCGTCCATTTCCCTGATTCTGTCCAACTAAATCCAAAATCATTACCTTTGCGAGTTAGTAAAACCTATTGAATGAAAGAAATTAAAAACATTTCGCGCTCCAGAGCGCAAGAGTCCTCGGCAGCTATCGAGCGACTGTACATTACCATGCGTCACCTTTTTAACCGAGGTTTTTATAAACCGATGGGGGTATCGGGTGACACCTTACGAGAAGCATTGCTTCAACTTCGCCCCGAAATTTATGGCAGTATTGCCGAAGAAAAAGTAGAATTAAACGGATTATTGTATGTAATTGAGCGTTTGCCGATTGGTATTGAAGAGTGCCGGTACATCAATTTAACTTCCGATGAAGGGTATTCCAAATCGCATTTCAAAGCCATCATTCCTCCCAAACGTCGTCGCAATTGTTACCGTATTGACGCCGAACAAATGAATGTAGAAATCACCCGCGGACGTTCCGATATTTATGATATTTTAACCCATTTGACTTTTATTTTTATCGAATCGCATAAAATCAAAGATCGGGTATTGTTGGATGAGTTTGAAGTTGAGGTTACCCGCGATTGGAAGAAATTGGAACAAGCGGTACTTCAGGGAAAAAAGTTAACTCAGATTGAAAAAGAAGTTGCCATTTCTCATGCGGCGAATATATTAGGACGAAGTTTTTCAGAAGTATTGGCCATTTACGATGCCTTTGCCATTCCTGAAAAACCCGATCGTTTTTTACATGTGATTTATTGGCTGGGAAAATTGGCCATCGAAGAAGCAGTAGATAACAACAAGCGTACGATTACGTTTAGTCCCATTTTGCGGGAACGTTTGGGGCACCACATTCACGGAGAGATTTGGGCCAATACTATCAAACAAACGTTGGATGACAACGGATTGATTCAGCGTCCTATCCATATTATCAGTGCCAATATGCACAGTGTCATGAATTCGATTTATGCGCAAACGGTTATCGGAAGTAAGTACAAAGAGCAATCGGAATATGCTATTTATGAAGATTTGAGTGCTTCCGAAAACAAGGAACTCCGTAAAAAAGTGGAAGAATATGCCTTGAAAAATGGTATGATTTCGCTACCCGATACCTCAGGAACCAATATTGATGTTCAAGTCTTTGATACCTCAAAAATAGATTGGAAAAAATCCAATTTCCCAAACGTAAAATTTAAAGGGGAGGCGCCCGTGATTATTGTTATGGATTATGCCTTTGGGGAGCAAGCTTTTGAAACTATTGACGAATTGTTGAAACCCTATAAATCGGGGAAAGAGAAGCTTTTCTTGAATGTAGAATCGGTTTCAATTATGGGTAAGGCTGGAATCTTGGAAGGCGGCAAAGGCGATATTATGATTCCGAATGCCCACATCAACGAGGGTACGGCAGACAACTATCCTTTTGACAATGAGTTGACCAAAGAACTGTTTGAAGGCCATGGAATACCCGTGTATGCGGGACCGATGATTACGGTTTTGGGAACTTCCTTACAGAACAAAGATTTATTGAAATTTTTCCACGAGTCGACTTGGGGCGCTATCGGTTTGGAGATGGAAGGCGCGTATTACCAAAAAGCCATTCAGTCGGCATCGCGCATACGCAAAAGCATTAACCCTAATGTCAAAGTTCGATATGCCTACTACGCATCCGATAATCCTTTGGAGACGGGAAGCACACTGGCTTCTGGAGGATTAGGAACCACAGGAGTGAAGCCTACGTATTTGATTACAATTAAAATTTTAGAACAACTTTTTAACTAATAACCGCATGAGTACAACACCGCAATCTCCGGCAGAGAGAGAAATTGATTTGTTTGAAATGAAAGATGGCTTGGGTAATTTTTCTTCAGGCATTATGAAACGATTGTTTCAATTTGTCTCTTTTTTTATTAATAACCGTAAGTTTTTAATTGCATTATTTGGTATTGGGGTTGTATTGGGCGCTGTTGCAGATTACTTTATGAAGTCGTATTCTACACAGGTAATCGTCACGCCCAATTTTGGTAGTAATGATTATTTGTACTCTAAAGTTGAATTGTTGAATTCGAAAATAGTACAAGGCGATACGCTTTTTTTAAAGAATATGGTCGGAATACAAGAGCCTAAAAAAGTTGCTGAAATTTCTGTAAAACCAATAACCGATGTATATCGTTTCATAGAAAATCGTCCCGATAATTTTGAACTGATTCGTTTAATGTCGGAAGATGCTGATATTAAAAAAATTATTGAAGATAATGTAACGAGTAAAAACTATCCGTACCACCAAATTCTGGTAACTTCGGCAAAGCCTATCGATAAAAAGAAAGTGGTAGATCCAATCTTAAATTATATAAATGCGTCCGAGTATTTCAAAAAAATACAGGCGATAAACATTCAAAATGTCAAAAATAAAATTGTGGCCAATGATTTAATTATTAAACAGATTGATGGTGTTTTAAATGGATTTTCTCAAAATGTAAACGGAAATCAAAAAAGCGATAAGTTGATTTATTTCAACGAAAACACCCAGTTGAATGACATTATAAAGTCTAAAAATGATTTGGTTATTGAACAAGGAAACCACAAAATTGAGTTGGTTAATTATGAGAAAATTGTCAAAGAGATTAACACTTCTTTGAACCTCAAAAACACCAAAGGAATCAATGGAAAAATGAAGTTTATTTTCCCGTTACTTTTTGTGTTTTTCTTCACAGGATATCGATTTTTTAAAATGGTTTATTTAACGCAAAAAAATAAATTATGAAAGGCATTATACTCGCCGGTGGATCTGGCACACGATTACACCCCTTGACGTTGGCCGTTTCCAAACAACTTATGCCCATTTACGATAAGCCGATGATTTATTATCCGCTTTCTACCTTGATGTGGTCGGGGATTCGCGAAATATTAATCATTTCGACTCCACATGATTTGCCATTGTTTCAACAATTGTTGGGCGATGGATCGCGTTTGGGTTGTCGTTTTGAGTATGCCGTTCAAGAACACCCCAATGGTTTGGCAGAGGCCTTCATTATTGGTAAAGAATTTGTTGGAAATGATAAAGTAGCTTTGATTTTAGGCGACAATATATTTTACGGAACGGGATTAGCCGAATTGTTACAAGCGAATAATAATCCCGAAGGAGGAATCATTTATGCGTATCATGTGCAAGATCCCGAACGCTATGGAGTAGTTGATTTTGACAAAGAAGGGAATGTACTTTCAATTGAAGAAAAGCCGTCTCAACCTAAGTCAAATTATGCTGTTCCAGGAATTTATTTTTATGACAATTCTGTTCTCGAAATTGCTGCCAACATACAACCTAGTCCGAGAGGTGAACTAGAAATCACCGATGTTAACAAAGAATACTTAAAACAAGGAAATTTAAAAGTCAGTATTTTAGACCGCGGTACGGCGTGGTTGGATACAGGTACGTTTCCTTCCTTAATGCAAGCAGGTCAATTCGTTCAAGTGATTGAAGAACGCCAAGGATTAAAGATTGGCGCAATTGAAGAAGCGGCATTCAAAATGGGTTACATCGATGCCAAACAGTTAGAAACAATTGCACAACCGCTATTAAAAAGCGGATACGGTGTACATTTAATATCTTTATTAGAGCGGTAGTATGCAGTGTTTTGAAACGGAATTGAGCGGAGCTTTTGTTATCGAACCCAAAATCATTCAAGATGAAAGGGGTTATTTCATGGAGAGTTTCAATGCAAATGAATTCAAAGAAAAAACAGGTCTTTCAGTTCAATTTGTACAAGACAATCAATCCTATTCCTCTAAAGGTGTTTTACGCGGGTTACACTACCAATGTGGCGAACAGGCACAAGCTAAATTAGTGCGGGTTTTGCAAGGTGAAGTGTGGGATGTAGCTGTTGATATTCGGCCTAATTCTCCTACCTATGGAAAACATGTGGGTGTTTATTTAAGCGGGGAAAATCAAAAACAGTTTTTTATCCCTCGCGGATTTGCCCATGGATTTTTGGTATTGAGTGATACGGCCACTTTCTTCTATAAATGTGATAATTTTTATCTTAGAGAAAGCGAAGGAGGAATTGCTTATAATGACCCCGAATTAGGAATCGATTGGCCTATGGACCAAGAATCGTTACTTATTTCGGAAAAAGACAAAACACTCCCTAATTTAATTAACGCCCGAAAAGTATGGTAGTTTTAGTTACCGGAGCAGCAGGACAGTTGGGGCAATCGTTGCAACAGGTAGCACAAAGTTATCCCGGCATCGAATGGGTATTCTGCGACTCAACGCAACTTGATATTGCTTCAACGGCTTCGATTACAGCGGTTTTTTCTAAAGTTAAACCCCATTATTGTATCAATGCAGCAGCATATACGGCAGTTGACAAAGCGGAATCCGAACCGGATAAAGCGTATTTAATTAACGCTACGGGTCCGGAGTATTTGGCTAAGGCGTGTTCCGAATTCGGGACCACTTTAGTACACATATCTACGGATTTCGTTTTTGACGGTACCCAAAACACGCCCTATACGGAAACCGACCCAACCGCTCCACTCGGCGTTTA
>NZ_JBEILJ010000088.1:0-5466 GCF_040379285.1 Flavobacterium sp.
AAGTTTAAAGTTTCAAGTTTCACGTTTCAAGTTTCACGTTTCAAGTTGATTCTTAGTAAATTCATTTTCACAATTTACTCAAGAGCTTTGCGGTTTTAAATTACATAGAACCATGGTTTCACCGCAAAAGAAATAATGATAGTTTAAGGTTGCAAGTTCATAATTTAGTTTCTAAAACACGTACCCCTTCGGTATCGATGGCTGAAATGTGGATATCAAAGGCAATTCCCGTTTCCAAGTAAGCCTGACTCATGGCGAAGGCCGTTTTTTCAGCCTGGGAAAGGCCTTTACATAAAGCAAAAACAGAAGGCCCAGCCCCTGAGATGCCCGCTCCCAAAGCGCCGCTGTGAAGTGCAGCCGACTTAAGTTGGTCAAAAAACGGAATCAATTTTTTTCGCAAGGGTTCGATCACCACATCCTGTAACGAACGTCCTAACAACGCATAATCTTGGGTACATAGTCCTGCTACGAGTCCGCCCACATTGCCCCATTGGGTAATGGCCGCTTTTAAGGATATTGTGGGTTCTAAAACGGCCCGGGCATCGGCAGTTTTTAATTCAATTTGCGGGTGGAGCACTACGGCAAATAGTTCGCTCGGTGATTGAATTTCGACCACATCCAACGGACCGTAACCGCGAATTAGGGTGAAATTCCCCAACATACAAGGGGCTACATTATCCGCATGTTCACAACCGCTCGCAATGGCTTCGCCTTTCATCGCTGCATTAAGCAACTCTTTTTTGGAAAGGGGATACCCTAAGAGAGCATTGATTCCAAACGCAGCCCCCGACGCACTCGCGGACGAACTGCCAATACCGCTACCGGCTCGAATTTTTTTATGAATTTCGAATTCAATTCCAAAATCGGGTTCGCCTACTTCATCCAAAACAGCTTGCGCGGCCACTCCAGCAACGTTTTTATCAATTTCATAAGGCAAAACTGCGCCAGTAATTTTGGTTATTCGCAATCCTTTTTCAGTTACTTTTCGAAAAATCATTTCATCACCAATAGCTTGCAAGCACACACCAATGACGTCAAAGCCACAATTCAAATTGGCAATCGAAGCCGGAGCAAAGAGTTTGAGTTCGGTCATCATTTTTTATTTAAAAATTACCAATTCGGATTACATCGGCAAAAATTCCAGAGGCCGTAACCGCAGCCCCAGCGCCCGCACCTTTAATCAATAACGGTTGATCGACATAACGGTCGGTGTAAAATAAGACAATATTATCTTTTCCTTCCAAATTGTAAAACGGATGATCTTTGGGAATGAATTGCAGTCCAACCGAGGTTTTTCCTTGATCAAACTCGGCGACAAATTTAATGCGACAGTCTTTGGCTTTGGCTTCGTCTAATAATGCATTGAAATGCGCTTCATGTTGGATCAACGAGGCAAAGAAATCGGGATTATTGGTCGTTTGAATACAGGATTCAGGCAGGAAACAACGGTTGTCAATGGCTTCCATATTCATTTCATATCCACTTTCCCGAATGAGAATAAGTATTTTTCGAGCCACATCCACACCACTCAAATCGATTTTAGGATCGGGTTCAGTAAATCCTTGAACACCCGCTTCTTTTACCACATCATGAAAACTGTAGGTCGAACTGAAATTATTGAAGATAAAATTCAAACTTCCCGATAATACAGCCTGAATTTTATGCACTTTATCTCCGGAGGCGATGAGGTGTTTTAAGGTGTCAATAATGGGCAGTCCGGCACCTACGTTGGTTTCAAATAAAAAGGGTGCATTGTATTGACGGGACAAGTTTTTGAGTTTTCGGTAATGGGGATAATCCGACGAACAAGCAATTTTATTACAAGTCACGACGGCCACCGATTCTTTTAGAAAATGTTCGTATAACATGGCTACCGATTCATTAGCGGTATTGTCTACAAAAATGCTGTTGCGCAGGTTGAGTGATTTTACATTAGCGATAAATTGTTCAGCATTTGCTGGTGCTCCTTGTTCAAGTGCTGATTTCCAATCTTTCAAGGCAATTCCCTCTTCTTCAAAAACCATTTTTTTGGAATTGGCTAGGGCAACGACGCGTACATTCAGTTTCAAATTCTCTTTTAAAAACTTTTTCTGTTGGTGAATTTGATCCAAAAACTTTTCGCCCACATTGCCAACGCCCATCACAAATAAATTCAACTGCTTCAGATTGTCTTCAAAAAAGCGTTCATGCAACGTATTCAATGCTTTTTTGACATCTTTTTCATTGATAACTACGGATATGTTTCGTTCGGAAGCGCCTTGAGCAATCGCGCGAATGTTGACGTTGTTTTTTCCTGGTGCTAAACATTTTCCCTGAAATCCCTTGGTGGTTTTTCATGTTTTCTCCCACCAAAGCCACAATGCAAAGTTCAGTTTCTACATGGCAAGGGTCAATTTTACCTTGGGCAATTTCTAGTGCAAATTCGTGGTTTATGGCAGCTCTCGCTTTCTCCGTTTCATTGGCTTGAATTCCTACACAAATGGAGTGCTCGGAAGAAGCTTGCGTAATGAAAATCACATTAATTTTTTCGTGCGACAGCACCTCAAACAATCGTTTGGACGAACCCGCAACGCCAATCATTCCGTAGCCTTCCAAGGTTACCAAAGCAGTTTTATCGATGTGTGAAATGCCTTTTATGGGGTTGGTTACGCCCTCAGGATGCGCGCAGATTAACGTGCCTTCCGCTTCGGGTTCGAAGGTGTTTTTGATCCAAATCGGAATTTGCGATTTCAAAACAGGTTGAATCGTAGGCGGGTAGAGGACTTTGGCACCAAAATGCGACAATTCCATCGCTTCTTGATAGGATATTGTAGCGATAGGTTGGGCTTGTTTGACCAGTTTGGGATGGGCAGTAAACATCCCGTTTACATCGGTCCAAATCTCCAGTTCTTTGGCCTGAATGCCGTTGGCAATAATGGCTGCGGTATAGTCAGAGCCGCCGCGACCCAACGTTGTGGTGTTGTTATTTTTGTCGCGCGCAATGAATCCGGGTAATAACGTAACTTTTTGATTGGATGATAAAAAGTAATTTTTAATTAAAGTATTGGTTGTTTCAAAATCCACTTGGGCTTTGCCGTAATTGGCATCGGTGACGATCAACTCCCTACTGTCTTTGAAGCTACTTTCGGACAATTGCAGTTGCAACGCTTTGGCAATGATTTGTGCGGAAAGGAGTTCGCCCATACCTGCAATGGCATCGGCGGTTCTCGGACTTCTTTCGCCCAACAAATAACAGCCGTCCAATAAGGTTTTGAGTTGTTGTAATTCCGATTGCACTAAGGCAATGATTTCCGCTTGTTCAGAGGCTGGAATCAATTCGTAAATGGCCGTTTTGTGTTTGTTTTCAATTTCTTGAAAAAGTAAACGGTAGGCGGTGTCTTTCGCAGCTGCTTTTTCAGAAGCCTGTAAAAGCAAGTCGGTTACCCCACTGAAGGCGGAAACGACGACAGCTAAACGATGGTGTTTCGCTTTTTCTATAATAATCGAAAGGCATTTTTGTATGTTGGCGGCATTGGCTACTGAGGTTCCGCCGAATTTAAGGGTTTTCATGGGAGGGTTTCAGGTTTCAAGTTTCAGGTTTCAAGTTTCAAGTTTCAAGTTTCAAGTTTCAAGTTTCAGGTTTATTTCGCTTCGCTACATCAGTCGTCTAAAGCCTCGTGTCAGGTTTCAGGTTTATTTCGCTTCATCAGTCGACTAAAGCTTCGTGTCAACTTTTAGGAAAACTGATAACAATGAATTCGTTTAGGATATAAAGATTGGAATGCTTTTATCAAGCATCCGCGAAAGGACGATATGTGTACAATGAACCCCTTAAGGGGTCGTGGTGGTGGTTGTGCCATAGAAAACATCAGCCGAAGAATTGGCTGTATTGAAGTGAAATGCTGTTTTCAATGCTAATTTCATGCTGACAAAGTTAAAACAATGTGTTAAACAACAAATTTTGTTGCAAACTTTTACGAATATCAAAATGGTATATCGTTATCGGAATTTGAATTGTCAACAAATTCTTTTTTTTAGGACAGTTTTTAGGGATATGTCAATAAAAATCCAAAGTTTTTGTTGCATAATCTAATGGGTTTGTTGAATTTTGGACGCAAATCAGGTTTCATGGATACCCTACATTACATCAGTTCGGAGGTTTTGACGCTAGAACAATTGCACGAAATCATTTACCAAGGCAAAACAATCGCATTGTCGGAGGATACCAAAGTGAATATTCAAAAATGCCGTTCCTATTTGGATGAAAAAATGGCCGCGCAAAGTGAACCCATTTATGGTATCAATACTGGATTTGGGTCGTTGTGTAATGTGAAAATTTCCAATGATAACTTGTCTCAATTGCAGGTCAACCTGATGAAGTCGCATGCGTGTGGCACCGGACCCGAAGTACCGCACGAGATTGTCAAATTGATGCTTTTGTTGAAAGTACAATCCTTAAGTTATGGACATTCGGGCGTGCAATTGGCCACGGTAGAACGGTTGATTGACTTTTACAACCATGATATTCTTCCTGTGGTTTACGAACAAGGCTCGTTGGGCGCCAGTGGTGATTTAGCACCCTTAGCTCATTTGTGTTTGCCACTGATTGGTGAAGGCGAAGTGTATGTGGATGGTTTTCGCCAACCTGCGGCTAAAGTGTTGCAAATTAAAGGTTGGGAACCCATCGTTTTGCAATCCAAAGAAGGATTAGCCTTATTAAACGGTACCCAGTTTATGAGTGCCTACGGTTGTTTTGTGCTTTTGAAAGCCATGAAACTGACGTATTTATCCGATGTTGTAGCGGCCATTTCTTTGGAAGCTTTTGACGGTCGTATTGAACCTTTTGATGATTTGATTCATTACGTTCGTCCATACAAGGGACAGGTGACAACGGCAGAACGCATGCGCGATTTGTTGGAAGGCAGCGAAATCATTGGGCAACCCAAACAACACGTTCAAGATCCGTATTCGTTCCGGTGTATTCCACAAGTGCATGGGGCCAGTAAAGATGCCTTGGATTATGTGAAAAAAGTATTTAAAACCGAAATCAATTCGGTGACCGATAACCCGAATATCTTCCGCGAAAGCGATAAAATTATTTCCGGCGGTAATTTCCACGGACAACCCTTGGCGTTGGCGCTCGATTTTATGGGCATAGCCTTGGCCGAAATTGGTAGTATTTCTGAACGCCGTACCTATCAATTAATCTCCGGTTTACGCGGATTGCCTGCGTTCTTAGTGAATGATCCCGGACTCAATTCGGGGTTTATGATTCCGCAATACACGGCGGCGAGTATTGTGAGTCAGAACAAACAATTGGCTACACCTGCTTCGGTTGATAGTATTGTTTCCAGCAACGGCCAAGAAGATCATGTAAGTATGGGATCGAATGCCGCCACTAAAGCTTTACGCATAGTAGACAATTTGGAGCGAATTTTAGCCATCGAATTAATGAATGCTTCGCAGGCGATTGAATACAGAAGACCC
>NZ_JBEILJ010000089.1:0-5251 GCF_040379285.1 Flavobacterium sp.
TACACTTTGCGGTTAAAAATTACAAATTCAATAAAAACAAATCACTCGCAATCCCATCACTTAGATTGTTTAAGTTTAAGGTGGGTTAAAATTTTGCATAATTAATTCTTAGTATGCTGCGATTTAACCGCAAAGCACGCTATGGTAGCGCAAAGTAAACAAAGAATTATGATTTATGAACATTCTCTTTTTTCCGTCGTTAATGAAGGAAACATTAAAGTAATCGAACAAAGATTTAATCATTCATTTTTCACACGCTATATGGCTTAAAAAAATTGGCGCACTTTGCGAAAACTTAGCGCGCTTGGCGGTTAAAAATTACAAATTCAATAAAAACAAATCACTCGCAATCCCATCACTTAGAAACTTTCCTTTACGGGTAGCGCGAACGATATCCCCGTCTATGAAGAGCAAATGGTCTTCCAAATGCGCTTCGGCTTGTTGTAGAAAATACGTCTTGAATCGGGGTCCGAATTCCATTTCCAACCGATGTAAATCAACGCCCCAAATCGTGCGCAATCCTGTCATCACATATTCGTTATAACGATCGGTTAGGGATAAAGTTTCCAATTCGATAGGCAATTCATGGGCTTCGAGGGCTCGGATGTATTTGGTGTTGTTGGAAATATTCCAACCGCGTTGGGTACCGTTAAAACTATGCGCGGCAGGCCCAATGCCTATATACGGTTTGCCCAACCAATAGGCCGAATTATTTTTGGAAAAATAACCTTCTTTTCCAAAATTGGACAACTCATAATGCACAAAACCGGCAGCTTCGAGTTGGTCCATCAACAATAAAAATTGCTCTTGGGCTTGGCCATCATCCGGATTAGGTACAATCCCTTTTTGCACAAACGAATGCAAGGCCGTTTTGGGTTCGACCGTCAACGCATAACTCGAAATGTGCGGTACCCCCAAGTTCAAAGCCGTTTGGATATTTGCCAACCATTTTTCATGCGTAAGTCCGGGAATCCCGTAAATCAAGTCCAAGGTAATGTTATCAAAAAGTGTGGTGGCCAATTGCAAACAAGCCAAGGCTTCTTGGGCATTGTGCGCGCGATTCATCAACCGTAAATCCTCTTCAAAAAACGACTGTACTCCAATAGACAAACGATTCACCGGAGTTTGTGCCAAAGCGTGTAAATAGACCGGAGTCAAATCATCGGGATTGGCTTCCAGGGTGATTTCGGGTTGGTCAACCACCTTGAAGTGTTGGTAAATGGAATCGATGAGAAAAAGAAGTTCATGAATCGTAAGGACACTTGGCGTGCCGCCTCCAAAATAGATGGTTTCAATTACAGTATTGGCACCCATCCAATGGTTCCGCAACGCCATTTCGCGCGCCATCATGGCCACCAGCGCTTCCTTTTTTTTCAAAGAAGTCGAAAAATGGAAATCACAATAGTGACAGGCTTGTTTGCAAAAAGGAATATGGAGGTAAATGCCACTCATGGTGAAAGTTTCAGGTTTCAGGTTTCATGTTCTACTAACCAACTCGATCTTGATTCTGTTTCACAAAGGCATCCCAACCCGAATAACTTTTCCCCGCTACCACTTTGCCGGTGTTAAAAAAATGACACACGGCGGCGGCCAAACCATCGGTGGAATCGAGATTTTTGGGTAATTCTTTTAATCCCAATAATTGCTGCAACATTTTAGCGACTTGCTCTTTGCTGGCATTTCCGTTACCGGTGATTGCCATTTTGATTTTCTTGGGTTCGTATTCGGTAATCGGAATTTGTCGGGACAAACCAGCGGCCATAGCTACCCCTTGGGCTCGACCCAATTTCAACATCGATTGGACGTTTTTACCAAAAAAAGGGGCTTCAATCGCAATTTCATCGGGATGGTAGGTATCGATTAACTCAAGGGTGCGTTCGAAAATTTTTTTCAACTTCACATAATGATCATCGTATTTACTCAACATCAATTCATTGAGTTGTATAAATTCCATTTTTTTGTTGACCACACGAATGAGTCCAAACCCCATAATCGTGGTTCCCGGGTCGATACCTAGTATAATTCGTTCGTTTGCCAAGGTCAATTCATTCGTTGGTTTCGCCAAAAAAGCGTTTTCTTTGTACCATGAAGGCACGGTCAGACAAAGCTACACAATTCCTTACAGTTCTCCTCAAAATTCTGATTGTATCAGCAGCCTTTTATGTAATCTACGACCGATTGAATTCAGATCCCCAACTCTCCTGGATGGCCTTTCGCGAAGCCCTTCAAAAAATTGCTCATCCGGGGATGCTGCTTCTATTGTTTGCCATGACCTTTGGCAACCGTTTTTTGGAAATCCTTAAATGGCAAAATTTGGGTTCAACCCTTCGCCCACTTTCGCTAGGGGAATCGACCAAACAAGTATTGGCGGCTTTAACAGCGGGCATTTTCACACCTAACGGCATCGGAGAGTACGCGGGAAAAGCCTTCTATTTCCCCAAAAAAGAGGCAGGTCAAGTCGTCTTTTTAAATCTGATTTGCAACGGTATTCAAATGGTGCTCACCATCGTTTTCGGGACCCTTGGACTTTTTATTTTAGGATATACCCCTTGGGCTTGGGGTGTTATGGCGCTGGCTACCGCCCTAGGATTGCTTTTTTATTTTACCCAAAAAATTACCCTCAAAGGCTATTCGTTTGGCTTATTGTGGGTCAAAATTCAGGCACTCCCCAAGGCTGTACACCAAAAAAACAACCTCTTAGCCCTAGGCCGTTACCTCATCTTTTCCCACCAATACTATTTTTTATTTCGGGCATTTGAGGTACATTTACCTTACGCTACTTTAATGGGCGCCATTGCAGCGGTCTATTTCATGGCTTCCTCTTTACCGAGTTTTCAATTTTTGGATTTTGCCGTAAAAGGGAGCGTTGCCTTGTTCTTCTTCGGAAAATTGGGCGTCAACGACTGGACTGTTGTTTTCATAAGTACGCTCATGTGGCTCATGAATGTAGTGGTTCCCGTACTTTTAGGAAGTTATTATATTTTAATCTTTAAACCACAATGGACATCCTCCTCGGCTTCGGACTCATAACAGTGATTTATGCGGGTTTCCTTTTGCATATTTTTTCAGGTATCGCAAAACTCCGAACATTCACCCCCAAACATACATCGCCAACCACCGGATTTTCAATCGTTATCCCCATACGAAATGAGGCGAAAAACCTACCGGCACTATTGAATTCCATTGCAAATCTCAAGTATCCGCCCGAACATTTTGAAGTCATCATCATCGACGATTTCTCGGAAGACCAAAGTGAACGGATTTACCTGAATTGGCGGTTGAGCCACAGTCAGTTTGACACTACTTTTTTGGAAAACGTACGACGAACAGGGTCGCCTAAAAAAGACGCCATTTCCCGTGCCTTACCTATCCTGAAACATCCGTGGGTGATTACCACCGATGGCGATTGTATTTTACCCGAAAATTGGCTGCAAACCTACCACGATTACATTCAGGAAACGAACTGTGCGATGGTCGCGGGACCCGTCATTCTAAAAACAAAAAACAACTGGTTTCACGATTTTCAACAATTGGAAAACCTTGCGTTACAAGGCACCACGATGGGTAGTTTTGGAAACGGCCAAGGATTTATGTGCAATGGCGCCAACTTTGCTTACACGAAATCCTTTTTTCTTGACTTAGGGGGCTTCGACGGACTCCAACAATACGCGGGGGGTGATGATGTGTTATTGTTACAAAAAGCCTTACAGCAACAACCGCAAAAAGTAGGCTATTTGAAAAGTGCCGCAGCGACCGTTGAAACCCGTGCCATAGACGATTTGTATGAAGTACTTCAACAACGTATTCGCTGGGCGGCGAAGTCAACGGGCTATTCCAATACGTATGCAAAAGGGCTAGCCGTTGTCGTTTTGTGGATGAATCTAAGTTGGGTAACTGCCGTCATTCTTGCCTTTAACCATAAAGTGAACTGGCCCATTGTTTGGAGTATGTGGGCGGTAAAATATGCGGTGGACTTTTTGGTCATGTACCGTACGAATGCTTTACTACGAAACGGTCAATTCTTCTTACCCCTAGCGAGTAGTGTGGTGTATCCGTTGTTTAGTAGTGTAACCGGAATTGGGGCGCTTTTTGGCGGATTCCGGTGGAAAGGACGTGCGTTCCGGCGTTAATTTTCACTGCGAAGGATGACCGGCAAAATAAACTGTGACTTTACAGGAATACCGCGTTTGAGGGCCGGATTAATTTTGGGTAAATCGGTCAAACGGGTGCGCAAAATACTATCTATCTTTTTCTTGTCGTAAGCGGTTGAATCTTGTGGGAATTGGGGTTCCAACACCAATGTTGCATCGGGATTGACCGTTACTTTCACTTTAATGGTGTCGACCGCTGGAGGAAGTACCGCCAACGAATCGGAAGTTAATTTTTCTTGAATGGTGGCCGAAAGGAATTCAAAAAAGCATTGTTTTCGTTGGTTGGCATCGGTCAATTTTTCACACGCCTCAATCGATGGATATTCATCGACCTGATCCCAACGGATGGCTTGAAGTTCTTTTTCCAACAACTCCTGTTCGTTGGGAACTTGTTTTTCAAAATAACTGCAAGAGGTTAGGGCCAACGCCAAAAGGAAAAGCACTTTTTTCACTTCCTTAATTTTTCGATTGTAAATACGCTTCATACCGTTTGTCAAACCATTCTTTTTTGGTTTGTTCCGCTGTCTCTTTTTGCGCTTTGTAGAGCATTCCCAACTTCTCCGAATAAATAGCGATTTTTATGGTATAGGTATAATATTCTTCTTTGGTCATAATCCGTTGAGGGTCATTTTGCTTTTCAAAAAACGAAAAAAACAACGCATCATACTTTTTCTTGTCGTAGGCCAAAACTTCTTTTCGGTATTGGGCATACAAGGTGTTTTTTAGCGCCAAATCAGGATCGGAAGCCTGTTGTGCCAACAAAGAAGGCGCCACTACCCCTGAGCCGATCCACAGTACAAAAAACCAAATCCATTTACGCATAGTTCACCGATTCAAAGAAACCAAAAGTAGTAAAATAAACGCAATCAAAAACAGGAAGCTGGTCAAAGGCCGCTACTCTTTGCAAACTTAATCCTTTGCGTTCTTCGCGCAACCTTCGCGCCTTTGCGGTTAAAATAGAAGCAAGAAGAAAGAAGCAAGAAGAAAGAAACTGCGAAACTTGGTGCAAACATCGTGAAACCTCGTGCTCCAAAATCCAAACATTAAGAAATTAAGTATACCCACTAAACCGTATAGATTAAGAGCCTTAAGCTGGCCAA
>NZ_JBEILJ010000090.1:0-4852 GCF_040379285.1 Flavobacterium sp.
ATATTCTTTTAAACTTATAACGTCGCGAACTTCGCGCAACCTTCGCGCCTTTGCGGTTGATAAAGCCAGTAACGGTACGCGTGTGGGCTTAAAACTTAGTGACTTCACGCCTTCGTGGCAAAGAAAGTTACGCCAAAACTCCAAAAACCTCATCCACAACGTGTCGACTAAACTAGTATAAAAGCAAAAAAGCTATTCCGAAATGAATCGGAAAAGCTTTTCATTGGTCTAACTACTAAACCTGTCTCGCTGTTACACGAGACGAAACAACACAACTATTTTAAATGTGCTTCCTGCAAAAAGAAGCATCATTCCAATGCTTTTTTGGGCAAAAAAGCGCTCCGTATAACGGAACGCTTTCCCAATTTAGCGGTCTGGACGGGACTCGAACCCGCGACCCCATGCGTGACAGGCATGTATTCTAACCAACTGAACTACCAAACCTTGCTTTATTGCGGATGCAAATATACGCCCAAATTTCAGTTTTACAAACGTTTTACTTTAAAATTTAAAAATATTTACTACTAGACTAACCAAACATTTGTTTTTCAACTAAATAAGTGGTCAAAATTTTCTCAAAATCCGCACCCACATTGACCGGAACGTACTTAATTTTATTCTGTGCGCAGGCCAATGACAGCGATTTAAAGTAGGTTTCTACCTGATTTTGGTAGGCATTTTGCAGTGAATCGGCAAACACATTGATGACTTCACCCGTTTCCACATCGACAAACTTTCGGGGATGGTTGTCAAAATCAAAATGCAATTCAGTCGCTTCATCGACCACATGAAACACCACAACCTTGTGCTTGTTGTGCTTCAAATGTTGCAACGCATTGAATAATTTTTCTTGGGCCTCATTTTGAAACATATCGGTAAACAAAATCACCATAGAGCGACGGTGCAATTTTTCGGCAATTTGATGCAAAAACGTAATGGTATCCGTAGGTTTGGCCACTTTAGGATCGTCCAACATTCCCTCCAATTGTGCCAAAAGCATCCGATGGTGTCGATCGGACCCTTTTTCTGGAGCGTAGTACTCATAGGTATCCGAAAACACACTTAACCCCACGGCATCGCGTTGTTTTTTTAACAAATTCATCAAAACGGTTGCGGCTAAAACCGAAAATCCAATTTTTTGCTGATAAAAAGGCTGCCCCGAAGTCAGTTTCGGATAATGCATCGACGACGAATTATCCAAAATCAAATGACAGCGCAAATTGGTTTCCTCCTCAAATCGCTTGGTATACAACCGATCGGTTTTGGCATACAACTTCCAATCGATATGTTTTGTGCTTTCGCCTTTATTGTAGACCTTATGCTCGGCAAACTCGGCAGAAAATCCATGGAAGGGCGATTTATGCATTCCCGAAATAAAACCCTCCACAACTTGGTTGGCCAATAGTTCTAGGTGCTTAAATCCCGAGATGAGTTCTTTTTCTTGTTCGATCTTCATATGCTCAAAGATAAAAAAATGCCCCAAATAGTATCTAACTTTTTCAGGCATGTCCAACCCGTTGTTGGGCTTTTTTATTTCGCTACTTTTGTCCCATGGATCCGTACGATATTTTTAGTATTGCTAATGCAAAGCAATTTGAAAAAATGGCGCTGAAAGTTTTTCGGCACCAATACGAAAATACGATCGTATACCGTGAATTTTGTGACTTATTGGGTGTCGATAAAACAGCCGTCAAATCGTTGGAAGCCATTCCTTTTTTACCAATTCAGTTTTTCAAAAGTCGCACCATCGTTTCCAATTCCCAACCCCCCGAAATAACCTTTACAAGCAGCGGCACGACTGGAATGCAAACCAGTAAACATGTGGTAACCGACATCCAATTGTATATACAAAGTTTTCGATCGGCCTTTGCCACTTTTTACGGAAATATAGAAGACTATACAATACTTGCCCTGCTACCCTCCTATTTAGAGCGCGAAGGATCGTCACTCATTTATATGGTGGCCGATTTGATTGAAGGATCGCAAAACGAAAATAGTGGCTTCTATTTGCATAATTACGACGAACTCATTCAAAAACTAAAAGCGTTGGATGCCTCAGGACAAAACACGCTATTAATTGGTGTGACCTATGCCTTGCTGGATCTAATTGAAAAAGAAACATTCCAACTCAAAAACACCATCATTATGGAAACCGGCGGCATGAAAGGGCGCCGAAAGGAAATGATTCGTGAAGAACTTCACCAACTATTACGCGCTGGTTTTGGGGTACCGACGATCCATTCCGAATATGGGATGACCGAACTTTTATCACAGGCCTATTCGTTTGGGGAAGGCATCTTTGAATGTCCCCCTTGGATGCATGTACTTATGCGAGACCCCGAAGACCCCTTACGGTATGTTGCCGATGGAAAAAATGGTGGAATCAATGTCATCGACTTGGCCAATTACAATGCTTGCTCCTTTATTGCTACCCAAGATTTGGGCAAAAAACATTCTAGCAATGCTTTTGAAGTATTGGGACGTTTTGACCATTCGGATATTCGCGGGTGTAACTTAATGGTAATTTAACATTATTTCCTTTATATTATCTAATTGTTAAATTACTTCTACTTCAAACTTATAGAACAAATTAACTCCTTAATTATGTAGTTTTGTAGTATATAAATAAATTATAGTTTGTATTATTAATTCAACATTAATTTAATCTCCTATTTGATGGAGTTGTAAATTACAATTTATGAAAAATCCTATTTTCTTTTTGCTATTCCTTATCATTGCTTCTGCTTGCACCTCAAAAAAAGACATTATTTATTTCAACAACCTAAATACAGAAACTACCGATAAAACACAGCTTATAAAATCTACTATCACAAAAAACGATATCTTAAGTATTGTGATTACTTCTTCATCGGCTGAAATTGTTAAAGCATATAACATGGAAGTCACTCAAGGCCCTAATGGTTATTTAGTGAGTAGTGAAGGTTTTGTTACTCTTCCTGTGTTAGGAAAAATTAATGCTAACGGCATAAGCTGTATGGAATTGGAACAAATTATAGCCAATTTACTGATTTCAGGAGGGCATTTGTATAATCCTGTTGTCAATGTTCGTGTTATCAATTCAAAATTTACGGTTTTAGGAGAAGTCAACAAACCAGGAACATATAATTATCAGGAGGAAAATATATCCTTACTTCAAGCCTTGGGATATGCAGGTGACTTAACAATTAACGGCGTTAGAAATAACATCTATTTGATTCGTGAAGAAGGTAACGTATTGAACTATACTAAAATTGATTTAACATCAAAAGATTGGTTTTCTAGTCCATATTATTATTTAAAACCCAACGATGTTATTTATGTTTTACCCAATGACGCCAAGGTAAAATCGGGTGGATATGTAAAAAGTTTAGGGAATTTGTTGACCATAACCTCTGTAAGTATCTCAACAATTCTTGCCATAATCTTATTGACCAAATAAAATGGAAGGAAACGAAATTCAGTTTAAGTTTAAAGAAGAAGCATTCAAATACCTAATCTTTTGGAAATGGATAGTCCTTTCTTGTGTCGCCTCCTTTTTAGTTGCTTATCTATATCTTCGCTATGTAAGTGATATCTATGCTACACAAGCAAAAATTCAAATTCTAGATCAAACTAATAATACGTTTAAACTCCCAAGCAACTCCTTCAATATTTTTGGTGATAATGATAAAGATCTGGAAAATGAAATTGAACTAATAAAATCGACGCGAATTTTAAACAAAGTCATTGATAGCCTTGAATTACACACTGAAGTATATACTAAAGGAAAAATCAAATCCATAGAATTATGGGATACCGCTCCTTTTAAGATTATTTGGGGAATTCCGTCTCAAGAACTATACAATAAAAGTGTACTCTTTAACATTACACTTAAAGAAAATGGTTATTTACTAGATGATAAGCCTACGCTTTATCCTTACAACAAAACGAATTTAACACAAGAAATTCCCTTTGTTGTTTTGCCTAAAAATGAACGTAAAAAACAAAAGTTGGGCGAATATCAAATACGATTAAAACCTAAAAACACCCTGTTACAAGAATTATCCAATAATTTAACCATCACAAAACAAGGAACACAAAGTAACATACTAAAGCTTGTTTTAAAAGGAGGGAATACAGGAAAAATAAATGCCGTATTAGGGGCACTCATTTCTATTTTTGACAACGATGGTGTTAAAGACCGGCAACTCGTTTTTGAAAAAACAATTGAATTTGTGGATGATCGTTTCCAATATCTTTTTACCGAACTCGACTCTATTGAAAAACAAAAAGCTGCTTACAAAAAGTCTCAAAAAATATCTTTTATTGAAGCCGATGCTGGGGTAATTATGCAAAAAAGTTACGACTCAGAAAATAATATTGAAAGAATAGAAACGCAACTTGTGTTAGCTGACATTATGCTAAACACCATTAATACGAGTAAAGAGTTGGACTTAGTACCTGTCAATATTGGCATTACCAATGATGAAATAAATGGTTTAAGCAATAAACTTAATGAAGTCATTCTGAATCGCAACAAGTATATTAGTGACGGTGGTGGAAAAACGAACCCCATTGTAGCTTCACTTACGCAACAAGTAAATGCAGTCAAAGGGAATCTTAGATCGACCATCATTAGTTATAAAAATACATTAGCATACCAGAAGAAAGAATTGTCAAAAATACAAGGCTTGAGTGCCAAAAATTATAACCGTATTCCTGACAATGAAAAATCTTTGCGTTCCATTGAAAGACAACAAAATATTAAAGAAACGTTGTATATTTTATTGCTCCAAAAAAGGGAAGAGGCTGCCGTTAATCTTGCGATTACAAATCCTACAATTAAACTCATTGAATACCCTAACTTTACTAG
>NZ_JBEILJ010000091.1:0-4732 GCF_040379285.1 Flavobacterium sp.
CTGCTTTTTAAGATAGTACCCTATAAATTAATCAAATAAAGTTTTACACAATAAACTTTCAATACGTTCTATTTCTTTATAAAGATGGTTAGTCATTTGACTTGTTGTAAGTACAAAAGTTATTCAAAAAAAGGGCTTTTTTGTTTTAGGGTTGGAGACAAATTTTTATGTTTTTCTATTATTCATTGAACCCAGTGAAAAATTCTTCTAATGACACATTCATTGCTTTTAAAATTTTAATAAGTGTATTCAATTGTATGTTCGCACCAGCTTCATATTTGCCATATTGAGGTCTACTAATATTGTTTTCGTATGCAAAATATTCAGAGTTAGTATAGCCTGCTTTTTTTCTGAAATATCTTAATCGCTCCCCTATTTTTTTTAGATAGATTCTTTCATTATTGTCTGTTTCTGACTTTTTGTTTATACTATTCTTAGGTGCCATTTTTATACTCTTTTTGTAGAGCAAATCAATTGAAAGACTTTAAATTGTGTAACTCTAAATGAAACACCTCTATATAAAGAGATATTTATATATTTGTTTCTAATTTTAAATTTATTAATTATGAAAAAAATAGTACTTTTATTAGCGATTTGTCTCGCTTTAACGACCCAAACACTTTTTGCTCAAGTGCCTTCCTATGTTCCTACCACTGGACTTGTTGGCTATTGGCCATTTAACGGAAATGCCAATGATGAGAGTGGGAATGGGAATAATGGAACTAACAATGGTGCAACGATTACAACTGATAGATTTGGAAATGCCAATAGTGCATATAATTTTAATGGCTCTTCTAAGATCAATGTGCCACATTCAAATACTTTAAATGTTGGTAATGAAATGACAATAAGCGTATGGTTTAAGCAGAATACCATGGAAAATACGATAAATTATATTCTTCAAAAGGGTAGCGGGGGCGGTTGCATTAATACAGGGTATTCTTTAAATATTGATTACAATTTTGGAAATATACCTAACGGCCAAAAACTATTATCATACGGTCAAAATGGTAATTGTGCTAATATAGGAAGTGATATACAATTAAATTCTTCTTGGCATTCGATGATTGTTGTATATGCTCCAAATACTGGAAATAAATTATATATTGATGGTCAATTAGTAAATGGAAATTATTCTGTTTGCAGTAGTTGCAATATATTGAATTCTTTAACTCCACTAATTATTGGGGGGTTTTACAGTACTTCGGGCGGCTTTAATTGGAATGGTTTATTAGACGACATCGGTATCTGGAACAGAGCCTTAAACCAACAAGAAATAACCAACTTATACAATTCAGCTAATTCAAATGAATGTCTAACAATGGTAATCAACACAGGTGCTTTAAGTACAAATCCCGTAACATACACAAGCACTGTTAATATTTATCCCAACCCAGCTAATGACCAAATAACTATTGATTGTGGTAATCTAGCTAACGTAGTGGGTTGGAGCATTAAAATTACAAATATGCTTGGTCAAGAAGTATTTAATCAGCCGATGAACACCCAACAATATGTTGTGCCTTTAAATTCATGGACGGGTCAAGGCATGTACTTCGTTAAAATCAGCAATGCTCAAAACGAGGTGGTAAACATCAAAAAAATTATATTGCAATAAGTTTAGTTAAGTTATAATTGAGCCACAGGAAACTGTGGCTTTTTTGTTAGCAGCATGTAGGCGTAGTGCAATCGTTTTAAATCTACTATAAAATGGTTCGACAACTTGATAGTGAAGGGTACAAAAAACCTTAAAAAGCTATCTTTTTAAGGTCTTTTTATTGCCGTATTTAGTAAAAAACGCTCAGTGAATACCATTCACATTGCCTCATCGTCTCATCGCCATTTTAATCATCCCAAGTTTTTAATGACATAGGTTACTATACCCCAAATGATCAATTCATTTTCTTCTGTGATTAAAATGGGAGGATAGTTGGGATTTTCTGGCATTAAATACACGGTATTTTTTTCTTTTAGAATGCGCTTCACCGTAAACTCCCCGTCAATACAGCACACCGCAATTTTATTATGAACGGGTTCCAAACTACGGTCGATGACCATGATATCGCCATCGTCTATTCCGGCACCAATCATTGAATTTCCCGAAGCTTTTGCGTAAAAGGTAGCTTCGCGGTTGCGAACCAATACGTGATCCAAACTGATTTTTGCTTCATCAAAGTCGGCAGCCGGTGAAGGAAACCCCGCTTTGATTCCGCCTGAGAAATAGGGGAGTCCTTCCTTCGGACTTAAATCGGGGATAAAAAAAGTGAGTTTAGCGTTTTTTAGCGACATTGTACGGTAATGATATCGTTAATATTGGTGGTGAATTTGGGAGACAAATGGTTTTGCTTCATCTTCCACGTTCGATTCAAATCGTGCATTCCCAGGCGAATCTTTCGCTCTCCTGTTTTTTTGAAATAGGCATCCATCACTTTCATTAGCGCTTCGTGTTTTGGATTTTCATCCTGAAACAAATTGAACTGCTTTTGGTTTTGAGGGGTAATTGATGAGACAATCACGCCTGTTTTTTTGTATTCTTCTCCTTCGCGAAACAGTTGTGCAATCATGCGGGTGGCGGTTTGACTCAGCGTAATGCTGGAATGGGTAGGAAACGGTAAGGTTTCTTGGGCATAAAAGTTATACCGTCCGTTATCGGGATTATGAAATTTATCTTTGCGCAAATACACGGTAATAACCTGACAGTCCGATTGTTGTTTTCGTAATTTTTCACCACAAATCGATGCAAAAGTCGATACCCGCTCTTTCAATTCGTCGAGGCTGCTGATGCGGCCTTCAAAACTTCGGGTGACGGCGATGTGTTTTTTATCCTTAGGTTCTTCGAGTTCTAGCACCGACTGACCCAATAATTCCAAACGCAAACGATTCCCCACGACGCCCATTTCTTTTTGTATGTAGGACTCATGTTGTGACAGTGTAAAATCGAAAGCCGTATGAATCTGGCGTGCTTTCATTTTTTTTGTCAACCGAAAGCCGATGCCCCAGACATCTTCTATGGCTGTCCATTTTAACGCTTTGATTCGTTTTTCTTCGCTGTCAATGACATAGGAGCCTTGGGTGCGTTCGGGAAATTTTTTGGCAATTTTATTGGCAATTTTAGCCAATGCTTTGGAGGGAGCAAAGCCAACAGAGATTGGAATACTCAACCATTTCAGGACGCGCTTTCGCATTTGAATCCCATAATCCTGCCAATGGATTGCGTGCATGCCGTCAAAATTCAGGAAGGCTTCGTCGATGCTGTAGACTTCAACATGGGGTGTAAAACCTTCCAAGATTTTCATAACGCGACTACTCATGTCCCCATACAGCGCATAGTTGGATGAAAATACATGGATGCCGTGTTTTTTAATCAGTGGACGGCATTCAAATTCGGGCGCACCCATGGGAATTCCCAAGTCTTTTGCTTCGTAACTCCGCGCAATGACACAACCATCATTGTTGGACAGCACCACGATAGGTTTTCCCACCAATTGCGGTTGGAACACCCGTTCACAGGAGGCATAAAAATTATTGCAATCGACTAACGCATACATGGTATAAAAGTAGCGAATCGGATGAAAATGACGGGAAAGAACAAGCGTTAAAATTCGCCATTGTTCATAAAAAAAGGCCATCCGTTGGGATAGCCTTTGTATGTTTAAAATCGTGTGATTATTTCAATAAATCCATCATGCAACTCGGGTAAATTCCCATACCGATATTGAGTACAATAGCCACTACTGCGACTAAGGTATACACCCAAGATACGGAGGCTACTTCATCATCAGCTTCTTTATTGTACATGGCTAAAATCAATTTAAAGTAGTAGCCAATACTGATGATAGAATTCACAACACCTGCAATAACGGCAATTAAATAACCCGCTTCAATAGTTTGCGTGAACAGGGAGAATTTTGCAAAAAAGCCCGCAAAAATTGGAATCCCCGCCATAGACAATAAGGCCATGGTGAGAATTGCAGCGAGAATTGGGTGGCGTTTACCCAACCCATTGAAATCAGCAACATTCTGCGTCTCTTTATTTTTGGTAACGGCAGCAATGACAGCAAATGCAGCAATACCCGCCAAAGCATACGCTGCTGTATAATAGAAAAGGGTGCCAGCAGCGGTGGTTAAACTTAACAAGGCCAAAAGCATAAATCCGGCATGAGAAATTCCTGAAAATGCCATCATTCGTTTTACATTCTCTTGACGTAAAGCTAAAAGATTCCCCACAAACATGGTTAAAATGGCAACTGCTAAGAGTGCTATTTCAAAAGAGTAGGGCATTTCTTTGTTCAAGCCCGTAACCAATTTGTATAATGTAGCCACGGCAACCACCTTGGCTAAGGTACTCATGGTAGCGGTCACCAAAGTGGGCGAACCCTCATATACATCAGGCGCCCAAAAATGGAAAGGTGCCGCAGCAATTTTAAACAACATTCCAATAAGCATCATGGTAATTCCAAAATAGAACCAAATGGGAAGTCCGGCCCCTTGCGACAATTCATAGATTTCAGCTACATCAAAGTAACCCGTAGCGCCGTAGACTAAACAAATTCCAAAAAGGATAAAACCAGAAGCGAAAGAACCCAATAAGAAATATTTCATACCGGCCTCATTGCTCAATAGACTTAGACGTTCGCTACCTGCAAGGATATACAACGCGATGGAAAGAATTTCAATTCCGATGAAAAACATCGATAAGTTTCCAAAAGAAACCATGGCAATGGCTCCGGCC
>NZ_JBEILJ010000092.1:0-4656 GCF_040379285.1 Flavobacterium sp.
TAACAGTAAAACAACTGCGTTCATGAAAGCATTGGATTTGAGACCTGGTGATATTATAAAAGCATTTAATGGAATAAATTACGACACTACTACTATTTCTGAATTGTCAATAAAAAGTAAAGAGTGGAAAGATGGAGACGCTATTACCGTAACGATAATACGAGACGGAACAGAACAGCTATTAACCGGTAAGGTAGGGCTTTATTATAAGAATATTGAAGGCTATCAAGCAACAGATCTCACTAAAGAAACGCTAAAGAACGCTTGGTTAAAAAAATAGTGCTACCAGTAAAATAATTGTATGTTCAAGTAAGTAAGTACAACAATGATTAGCTGCACTACTACAAAAAACGTCAAGCATTCTAAAGCAATTGTTTTAGAAGATACCGACCATGCATTTGCCAAAGTAGGTTCTATGCAGGAAGGGTTTAACTTAAGCATTCAGGTAAGTACGCACCTTTTAACAACATATAGTCGGACAGACAGAACGGCAGCAGGAAACACGGGTTTAGCAAAAGTGGCGGTTCAGTGCTAAGCAGACACATTTGTAGTTAATCAAAGTTTGGTTCTCCGCATCAACATTTGTGGTGAAAATCGCCACCTTCGCCAAGCCCGAAACTGACATTCCTGTTTTTGAAAGTGCCTTTTCCGAATTCGTTCGAGGTTACGATGAGGAGGGGCATCTTTTCGTTGAAAATCGAACCGCTTTGGTAGCCGCTCTTGCCCACCGATTTGCGCAAACCGATTTTTCGTGTGAAGTGGTAAACCGCATTTTTCATAGCAAAGGAGTGATTGATAAGGAACGATTGTTTCTATCGGGGAAGCCTTTTAAAGAAATTTGGATATACATTGAAGTAACCAATGATCACATCACGATGTTTCGCTATCTTCATCAGCACCCGCTCTCCGACTAAGTGTCTCATCGTCCCAAAAAGTATTTCCGATACGCTATTGGACGGCATTTTTTCTTTGCCAAAAATACCCGATTGAAATAACTCAAGGTTTCAAATCCACAGTCGCTGGCTATAGTACTAACTTTTCGTTCCGTTTCTCTGAGCAAGATGCAGGCTTCTTGAATTCGAATTTCATTGACATAGTCAGAAAAAGTTTTTCCTGTCGCTTTTTTAAAAAACTTACAAAAGTTACTCGTACTCATTCCGCTCACCGTGGCCACCTTTTCTACCGTCAAAGGATCGCTAAAATGACTCATAATATAACGACAAATAGTATTGATTCGCAGTTCTTGTTGGTGTGAAAAGGAGTGCTGAATTGGATTTGGACTGATTCGCTCATAGGGGGCTTGGGCGAGTTCTTCCAAAAGTGTCAATCCATGTAGCATACGACGCATTCCTTCCAAGGCTAATAAATGGTTGAGCTGTTTTATCCAGGCTTCTCGAACAGGAAACCGAACCCCATGTACGGCTTCATTCAACAGGTTGTGTAAAGCTACTCCTTCTTGTGAAGCCAATAACGACTGCATGGGTTCTTTTCCAAATTGAATGACTACCGCCTCAACGAACCCTCCCTCAAGCGACTTTCCCGACCATGTATGCGGCACATTGCGCCCCAATAAAACCAAATCACCCGCTTGGAAGTCTTCATACGTATTTCCCACCAACCGATATCCCGATCCTTTCACAATATACGTCAGTTCATACTCGGGATGAAAATGCCATTTGAATTCAAAAAAAGGAACCACAATGCGATAGGCATGAAAACTCGAGGCGCCTTTATCGTGCGGGATGTTTTCAAAAACGGGTTTCATGGTCTAAATTGAATAAAATTTACCTTAAAAATAGCTCTTTTATTCAATATAGTGTCGGTTTTTGATTTTTTACGAAAAAAGAAAATGACTGCATCAAATTATTTTTGTTCTTGTTAGAAGAATTGTATTCCCATTTTGTCAATAAAAAAATAAACCTATGCATCCCGTTCCAGAAAGCATTAGTGCCTTTTTAGACACTCCAATGGCTCTTACCGCTGCACAGCTTGAATTTTATGAAACCCATCGGTTTATCAAACTCAAAGCGGTGCTAAACGCAGAAACCATTGCCTTTTTCAATCGTGAAATTGCCGCCCAAGTCGCCTCCATGACTACCGAGCTTACAGCGCTTGAAGACCGCACCACTTATGGCAAAGCCTTTCTTCAATTGTTCAATTTGTGGAGGGAAAATGAGGCCATCAAAACGCTGGTGATGAGTAAACGGTTGGCCAAAATTGCTTCCGATTTGATGCAGGTTACAGGGGTGCGATTGTACCACGACCAAGCCTTATTTAAAGAGGGGGGAGGGGGTATTACGCCCTGGCATGCCGATCAATACTATTGGCCTTTGGCATCCGATAAAACGGTAACGGCTTGGATTCCTTTACAAGCTACCCCTTTGGAAATGGGACCCTTGGAGTTTAGTGCGGGGAGTCATAAACTCGTGGAAGGGCGGGAGATCGCCATTAGCGATGAAAGTGAGGCTTTCCTAGAGCGAAAACTAAGGGTAACTGATTTTGAACATGTAATCGAGCCTTTCGATTTGGGGGAAGTGAGTTTTCATTCGGGATGGGTCTTTCACCGCGCTGGTGCCAATACCACAGCCGAAATGCGCAAAGTGATGACTATCATTTATATGGATCACGAAATGGTGCTGAAAAACCCCGAGAACCGAAATCAAAGTAAAGACTTGGAAACTTGGTGCCCTGGAGCCCAAGTAGGGGCCGTAATTGATACCCCGTTGAATCCTGTAATTTATAAGCATTAACATGGAAATTCGTTATCTATGTCCCTATTGGGGATGTGAACAATTATCGGCTTCTGAGTTTTTAGAGCGCGTAATCGCTCAGGGTTACGATGGTGTTGAGATTAATTTTCCCCATAACGAACAATTTATTGCAGATTTTCAAAAGACCTGTGACACTATTCGTTCCATGACACATCCAGATTTTATCGTAATTGCCCAAAATGTGGTATCGCCTTCCGATAAGGGAATTGTCGATTACAGGGAGCGGTTGATTGATCGATTGAACGCGTTGGCCTCATTAAAGCCCCATGCGATCAATTCGCATACGGGCAAGGATTACTTCAGTTTCGCTGAAAATTGCCAACTTATTGAAACGGTACAACAAATTGCCAATCAAACAGGGATTCCCATTTGGCATGAAATTCATCGCGGTCGTTTTTCGTTTCATCTTAAAACGGTTTTGGATTACTTGGACGTTTTTCCCACATTGGGTTTGGTTGCCGACTATTCCCATTTCTGTGTTGTCTCCGAAAGTATGCTTCATGACCAGCAACCTCTTCTTGACCGACTTACACCTTTTGTCAAGCATATTCATGCACGTATTGGATTTGAGCAAGGTCCTCAAGTCAACTATCCTTTTGCACCCGAGTGGGAGTCCTATCGAAATTTGTATTTGAATTGGTGGAAAGCAATAGCGGCCTACTTTCAAAATCGAAAGGCAACAATGTTAACCATCACCCCCGAATTTGGGCCCTATCCCTATATGCCCTCGGCGCCATTCACCCAAAAACCATTAGCCAGTCAATGGGATATCAACTTAGAAATGAAACAGTTTTTACAACAACATCTGTAGCGCATGAAGTCGACAACTACACCAATTCTTTTTATCACCCTAAGTGCGGCATAAGGGGGACTAAAATCTTTGGCTACAATACTGCTGTAATTTCGGGCGCCATTGATGATTTGACACGGTATTTTAACCTCACCCCCATAGTGATCGGCTGGGCTATTTCAAGTGCCTTGCTAGGGTGTTTGTTGGGGGCTTTAATCTCTGATTTTTGCAGTACAACGTGGGGCCGAAAAAAAACAATGGTCCTGGCCGCTATTTTATTTATAATCAACTCAATAGGCACCGCTGTTCCTGATACGTTTGCTGTATTTGTATTTTTTAGAATCGTGGGTGGCATTGGCGTAGGACTGGCTTCTATGGTGGTGCCCATGTATATCGCTGAAATTGCACCAGCCCAACGACGAGGCGCCTTAGTAGGCAATTACCAATTGGCTATCGTGTTTGGAATTGTCTTGGTTTATTTTGTAAACTATGGCATTGCGCTACAAGGCGATACACATTGGAACCTCGCCCAAGGTTGGCGTTAGATGTTTGGTTCTGAATTGATCCCCTCAGTGTTGTTTTTTAATGTTATCTTTTTTATTCCCGAGAGTCCGCGTTGGTTGTTTATACAAGGCAAAACAGCTCAAGCTATCATCGTTTTACAAACCCTCAACGGTGATAAAGACGTACAAAAAGAGCAAGAAGACATTCAAAAGTCCCTATAAGTAGCGCAATCACAAGCGTGGAAAAGTTTGTTTAAACCTGAGTATAAAAGAGCTTTGGGCGTTGGCATTGGGCTCTCCCTATTGCAGCAACTCACGGGTATCAATGCCATTTTATATTATGCCCCAGAAATATTTAAAAGTTTAGGGAGTGCAACAGATGCTTCTCTTTTGGAAACGAGTACTTTGGGAGTTGTCACCTTACTATTTAGCCGATGGCGGTTATAGCGGTGGCGAAGCCTTAGCATATTTACACCAAAAAAATATCAATGCCTACATTCCAAATTTCGGACAATACAAACCCGAGCGAGAAGGTTTTGTTTTCAACAAAGAATTACAACAATACGAATGTATAAAAGATGGAGGCAACCAA
>NZ_JBEILJ010000093.1:0-4577 GCF_040379285.1 Flavobacterium sp.
TACTCGAGCTGGAAGCGAACAGACCGGGTTTTGTTTGCCCTAAAAAAACAAAACTCCGGGTACTCGAGCTGGAAGCGAACAGACCGGGTTTTGTTTGCCCTAAAAAAACAAAACTCCGGGTACTCGAGCTGGAAGCGAACAGACCGGGTTTTGTTTGCCCTAAAAAAACAAAACTCCGGTAATCAGCCGGAGTTTCAATCATCAATCAAAAAACGAACAGTCGTGGACTGTTGTTGCTTTCAAGTTTCAAGTTTAAGGTTTCAAGTTATTATGAGTAACGTGAAACTTTAAACATGAAACAAATATATTATCCTAAATACGTTTTTAAAATTTTACTTCGTGACGTATGTTTCAATCGTCGGATGGCTTTTTCTTTGATCTGACGCACACGTTCACGGGTCAAGTCGAAAGTTTCTCCAATTTCTTCCAACGTCATCGGGTGTTGATCGCCCAAGCCAAAATACAAACGAACGACGTCAGCTTCTCTTGGCGTTAAGGTTTCTAATGAACGCTCAATTTCGATGCGCAACGATTCGTGAATCAATTCACGGTCAGGATTCGGAGATTCCCCTGAACGCAATACGTCGTATAAGTTAGAATCTTCCCCTTCCACCAAAGGAGCATCCATCGATAAGTGACGTCCCGAGTTTTTCATTGACTCTTTCACGTCATTAACGGTCATGTCTAATTCCTTCGCGATTTCCTCAGCTGAAGGTGGACGCTCGTTAGATTGCTCCAACAAAGCATACATTTTATTGATTTTATTAATCGAACCAATTTTATTCAAAGGCAAACGAACGATACGCGATTGCTCGGCCAACGCTTGAAGAATCGATTGACGAATCCACCAAACCGCATACGAGATGAATTTAAAACCACGCGTTTCATCAAAACGTTGCGCCGCTTTAATCAACCCCAAATTTCCTTCATTAATCAAGTCAGGAAGCGTAAGACCTTGGTTTTGGTATTGTTTGGCCACCGAAACGACGAAACGTAAATTAGCTTTGGTTAGTTTCTCCAAAGCGCGTTGGTCTCCCGCTTTGATACGCTGGGCCAATTCCACCTCTTCGTCGGCAGTAATTAAATCGACTTTACCGATTTCTTGTAGGTATTTGTCTAAGGAAGCAGTTTCACGATTGGTTACCTGCTTGGTGATTTTGAGCTGTCTCATTACGTTTTCTCCTTAATTAAATTCAAGTGTTCAGATGTTTTTACGTAATGCGCTTCCAAAAAGTTACATAAAAATTACCTTTTTTTAAAAATAGTAATTAAAACCGAGTTGTGTGGTGAAAGAGCCACTGAAACAATTAATGACCGTGCTCTTGGCGTATTCAGTATTATGTGCCGTATTCGTGAATTGAAAAGTAGGAGCTTCTGCACCTCCCCAAGTTGTAGTATAGGTTTCAAAACAATAAGGTGCAATATGACGAGCGTTAACTCGATTAAGTGCGTTACCTGAAAGATGATACACCATTCCGAGGGTTTTACGACCAAAAGTTCTTTCTAAGGCTCTGTAAAATGGACTTTTCAGCGTTGCATACGTATAGTTGTCTACTTGTGCGACTACCCAAATGCCATTATCATTTAAAGTGTACTTTGTTTCTGTTATGGGATTATGGTTGGCGTCAAAGGTAATCAAAACCCGTTGCCATTCCAAGTTAATGGGGTCATAATGTTCATAGAACGTGCGATCTCCATTTTGAATGACCATTTTAGAATGCAATATAGGGCTGTAGGTTGTACCGCCATTAACACTTCGTTCCCAATCCGAATAAATAGTGTCTTGTACGGTGTGGAAAGTACGCTTGTTGATGGAACCCACCACTCCAGTATTGGAAATGGATTCTGTTCGGAGTTCCGACAAATCATCACCATTATAAGTGTAGTAAGATTTTGAAGTAAGAACGTTATTTTGTCGGCGTTCTATTTGTGCAATCTTACCATTATTGTAGAGGTATGTGCTTGTTCCTACGTTGGAATTCGTTGTAAACCGCCGTTCCACTTCAATGATACGCTCTTGACTGTCTAAGGTGTATGTCGTCGAATCACTAAGGGTAAAAGGAGAAGTTGTAGTGTTGAAATTGTTTTCGACTATTTTCGTCACTGTAGCGGATGAGGTTGCGGCTGTGTCCTCTGATTCAGAACAAGCCACGAGGGTGCAAAGAAACAGGCTGCTGAACATTAGTAGAATTTTCTTTTTCATTTTTATTGTTTTTTAAGGGTTAGTTATACAATTCAGTTTAGAATGGCAGTTGATAGGTGATTCCAGAACGAATAGAGAACCAATAGTTCATGGCTCTAGTTTGTTCCACATTAGTCAAAAAGTGATATTGAAAAGCGGGAACGATTTCCAACCGCCAATTCTTTTTCCATACATATTGTAGGTGTACTTTAGCATTGGCAGACATACTGTTACGCGTGTCGGTAAACACATTTCCGATATAGAAAGATTCTCTGTTAGCATGGGTACTGCTAAGACTGTTTTGCGTTTGAACCAAATAACTGAAACCTGCACTTACCGCCATATTCCATTTGTTTTGCGACCATTGATAGTATCCTTCCATGGGAACTTCCCAATAGGTAACGTCGCGCTGCAGTTGAATGGATTCCATACCTGCAAATTGATTGTTAAGGTCATTTTGATTTAACGATGATTCTACATGATCAAAATTGAAAAGCAAGTTTTGATTGGTAAATGTAAGACGTTGTCTAGCTTGCATTTTTCCGATTCCCAATTGCATCCCCCAATTTTCATTCATCATCCATCGAAATTGAATTCCATAGGTTAATGTAATTTCACTCACTTTCTGCTTTGTATCTTGATTTACCAATATTTGATCGGTGCCTGTATCTTTCAAAAGTAGGGGTCCGGCATACGGCATAATCCAAAACGTATTCTTTCCTTTTTCCTCTTGTTCGTCACTAGCCGTTTCCAGTTGTTTCTTCTGTTTACGCCCATTTTTTTTCTCCTTTCCCGCTTCCCAACAAAGGGAATCTATTTCTTCTCGGAGTAAGGTGCCGTCTACGTTGGTCATTGACACTGGGATGCTATTTTGTGTGGTATTGATGGTGGGTTGTGGTTCTACTTTGTCTGCTTTTGTGTCGAATGCTGATAATGGGTGTTCAAAGGATTCTGATGGCGCACGATGGTAATCTTTCGTCTCGGTATTCAATTTTTCAGGCTTGCTGATTTGGACATCAGTCTTTACGAGATTAGCCTTTAATGGTGAAGAAGCTTTTTTCGCCAAAATAGCTGCTGAAGACTTTTCGCTGTTAGGTTCTTCCGAGACTTTTGTACTTTTTTGTATCGAATTCGCTCGATGAATGTTGTTTTTCTGATGGGGCAATAAGGGAAGGTTACGGTTCCAAGAATAGGTTCCCAAACCAACAATAATGAGTAATCCTCCTAGCCAAAACCAGATTATAAAGCGTCTTTTCTTTTCTTTTTTAGGCAAATGCGGCTCAATCGCCTGCCAACTATCTTCTGGCATTGGAAAATACATATCGCTTAGTTGCGCATTGAAAAATTCACCGATATATTGGGGTTTATGTTCCATGATTTTTATGGTGTAATGAAAATTGTTCAATTTTACTTTTCAAAAGTTGTTTCGCCCGCGACAAATTAGAGCGCGATGTTCCCTCACTTATTTGCAAAAGGGAACCAATTTCAGCATGCGAATAGTGTTCCATCTCATATAGCGAAAACACGAGTCGATACTGATCAGGTAACTCCTGTATCATACGGATTAATGCTTCCATAGGAAACGTTTCAGGGTCCTCAATTTCGGGTTCTTCTGTGAGCCAAACTGCTGGAACATCTTCTGTAACCGTCTTTATCTCTGCTCGGTACCGATCGATAGCATGGTTAATAACGATGCGTTTCATCCATCCATCAAACGAACCTTTTCCTCGGTATTGATGAATTTTATGATAAATGGTGATAAAACTATCTTGCGTATTGTCTTGTGCATCAGCAAACGAACGGCAGTATTTTAAACTCAAATGGAACAGCGTCTTCGAGTAAATTTCGAAAAGTCTTTTTTGTGCATTTGGGTTGTAGTTTTTACACCCATGGATGATTTGGTTTAAATCCAAGGTAAAAAGGGTTGTTTATAGCAAGACGGACAAAAAGTGAAAACGTTGCGTCTTCATTTTACTCTTGTATTGACTCTTTTATTTTTTGGTGGTAAAATTGAATGCGCTGTTTCTTTTTGGCAAAAAACTGTAGGCGGTCTTTCGGGCCTGCGGTATTCAAACATTTGGCATTTTGCAACAAGCGTTGGAAATAGGTTTTGGCTTCTATCAAGGTTTGCTCATCTTCGGTTACCAAATAACTTATCATTGTGTAGGGAACAAATAATTTTCGCAAACGCTCGTTTTCCACCAAAACATTATTGTTCATCAACAAAAGTTCGTGGTAGTATAAAAAGTAATTTGATTCTTCATTTAATTTTCGTTCAATGTCCTGCACCAACTGCAACAAATCGGCTAACAAAAGCAAAGCCTCATTTGCTTGCAACAATCCCGATTCGTAGTAATAATCAATTTGAAAAAGAGTGCTATTCAACGTAGAGTCA
>NZ_JBEILJ010000094.1:0-3689 GCF_040379285.1 Flavobacterium sp.
ACCTGGAATGACGAAGATTTCGTTGATATGCTCGGCTTTGAGAAAGATATCTAGGGTCTGTACCTTGGCCACGGCATACAAATCCAATTCAAAATAATTGCCTAGATTGGTGAGGTTGCTATGGACGATAAATGAGCCGGCGTCGGGCCTGTAAGTGGTATTTTGAAATTTTGATGTGTACTGGATATTTATACCCAGCGTTAGAATCATGGCTTTTTTGAAAGCGGGCATCTTGTATTCTAACGTGGTGGTGGTTCTTAAAACGGGCTGACCCATATTGAAAATCGTGGGTAATGAGGAATTGAACTTTTTGATATTGGAAGTTTGGTTAAAGTATAATCGTTTCCCGCGCATCGAAAAATTCATTTCCACCTGTTTGTATGGTTGAGATCCAAATTGCGTAAAGGGAAGAGAATCAAGGGATAAGATTGGGTTGGTCCAACTACCACTTCTAACTACCGCGAACAGTCCTAACATCCGTTTGCGAGAAGAGTCTGATTCATTATGAAAAATAACTCTACCTGCAAGGTGCTTGTCGCCTGTGAGTTCAAATTTGTTATTATATATGAAATGGTTTGAATAAAAATTTTGTTGGAAGAATGAGGCAGGGGTAGTTTGACTTTGACCTTCTGCATTGAAGTGTAAAAATTTAATACCGCTGCCGTTGTTATGATAAGATTTGCGCAAAAGATAAAAACTCCCAAAAAGTTGATGTGAATTTTTGGCATAGCCAGCATACATATATGCTGCTCTAAACTGCATCGATGGAAATCTGAATAAGCCCAGTGAACCATCCAATTGAAGTCCGACGGATTGATAGTTTAGTATTTTTTGGTTTTGTGTAAATCGCAACAAATTCGATTGATAGGTTGCAGCCTGATACAAATGTTGGACATGAAATTGAAATAAATCAGTTGATTTTTTAATTCCTATTGCCTGCGTAATCATTTGCCAAACGTTGCTATCATTCGTTTTTAGAGCGGTCTCGAAATAACGTTTGCCATAAAAATTTGTATCTCGTTTACTGTCTTTAAACTGATAGGCTGTCTTTTCCCACGACACTGCTTGGGTAATATACAGTCTTTTTTTGATCTGATACTGCTGGTGTAATTGGTGGTTGTGGCTTGAAAACAGCGATTTTGCTGTGGTTAAACGCGGGTTGTAATTGCCAAGCGGACGAATTTGAAATTTGCTCGAATCTACAGGAATAAAGAAATCTGTCTCCGATGCCAATCCCCCATTTTCTTGTCGGTTCCCGCGTTCCCAACCCAAATAAACCACCTGCTTATATTTGCCATTTTTGGAAATGGACAGTTGGTTGATATGGATATTTCGATGGGTATTATTTTGTAATGAGCCTACATATTGTTCTTGGCTGGTAACACTGTTGTAATCCAGGGTGATATTAAAGCGAGCTCCAAAATTCTGGGTATGTAGAGCATTTACCGCGATCGTTTTTCCTGGCCCTTGGAGGTATTTGAATTTAGTAAAAGGCGCAAAGGCTCTGTGCAACCGCAAATATTTGTTATTGTCGAATGGAGATAATCCAATTTGCATGGGGTTAAACATGTTAATGGCATTTGAGTTGAAATAAGCACGACCGTTTTTGGAGAAATACGATGCATTGTCGAATCCCATATAGGTTGGACTTCCCGGCTCCCCCAGATTGAACTGCTGCAAATTATATCGGTAGTTATTTACATCCACAAGAGTAGTATCCATTTGACCTGTGGAATAGATTAGCGTGTCACGCTTGTTTTTTGATGGTGTTGGTTGGTGAATAAAGGGATTGATTCCAAAAAAATCCAATGCCAAATACGGTTCGATTTTTAACAAAGTGCCTTTGGATATGGTATCTTTGGTTACTTTCGTTGTGTCTGCGGCAGCATTTTTCGGACTTTGCATTTCGATGGCTTGTCCGAATAAATCAGTTCCATGGAAAATGAGATAAGCAATGGTAAATATGAGGAGGAGCTGCTTTTTCAATGGGTCTGAATCGTATCACAAATTTGCGAATAAAAATTGAACATAACTCAAAGGGAAAAATAGATGTACACGGGAACATTGATTTTGGCGACATCATGGATTGATACGGAGATTTTGTGGCAGTTAGGCGTTTTTTTCATGTGCTTTGTTAAGTATGCCGTAGCTGTAGGGATGGCGGTTGCGCATTTTGAAAATCCCATTTGGGGCTACACTATAACCACTGTAGGAGGCATTGCCGCTGTATTTTTTTGGATATTTTTTGGCAATTGGGCACAATCAAAAATTGTAGCTTACAATTTATGGATCAAGCGCAAAAAAGGAAAAACAACGTTGGAGCACCCCAAACGCTTCAACAAGAAGAATCGATGGTTGGTGAAAATTAAGAAAAACGGCGGACTGCCCATATTATGTTTTATTACCCCCATTTCAATTGGTGTTGCCCCAGGCTGTTTGATTGCCGTTGGTTTGGAATCGGACCGATTCAAAATTTGGCTGTATATGTCGGCTAGCATAGTATTTTGGGGCATCATATTTTTTGGGAGTAAGTATTTATTGGCCTAGAACTTTATTTTCAAAGCTGGCGAGCAATATTTCCAGTGCAATCTGCGGAGCATTCGTTTATCAATCACAGCCCGATCTTGAATAAGAGCGTCGCTTGTTTTATATCGGGATTTGGGTGAATTCTTTTCAGTTTCCCTAAATAGTAAGTAAATTGTGCCTTCATATGCGTAAATCTCAGATTTTCACTTTGTTTTTGGGTGTCATTGTGTTCTTTACTGCCTGTCGCCGAGAGGTTTCATGGGACAATAGAGTGGCGGCCCCTTTGTTTAAATCCTCATTGAGTTTGGGTCAGATCGATTCAAAGTATTTGGACCATACAACTGCTGATAGTAGTTACAAACTCAAATATGAAAATTTGGTTTACACGTATCGAATGGCCAATGTGAGAGCTTACGATACCGGACTAACCGCTTCGTTTACGTTGAAAAGATTGAAATTAACGGATCGATCCATTGTTCAGAAGATCACTTTGGGCCAGATTAACCCTTTGTTTAAACTGCTCGACGGTCAGACTGCTGATATTCCGGAGCAGAACCAAGGCAACTTAACACCGGTGGATATCGATGCGAGTGCCTTTTTTGAGACCGCAACCCTAGACAGTGGATTTTTAGATATTAGTATTTCCAATAATTTGCCGGTGAAGGTAAAGTTGGTGATTTTCGAACTGACCAATGCGGGGGATAATTCTGAAGTCGCTTATGATTCCTTTACGAATATTCCAATTGGAGGCAAGGTCACCAAGCGCATCGACTTAAAGGATAAAACGGTAACGAAGACATTAAAAGGCAGTATCAAACAGTTGGTTACCGAGGCAAGTAGCGGTCCAGTTTTGATTGATGCAAGCAAGGGGGTTGACCTAGAATTGACGGTTTCTCGATTGCATCCACGGTATGCGGTTGCGGCCTTTCCAACGCAGAATGTGATTGACCAAAACGAGGGTTTGACGGTGTTTATGGGTGGTGCGGAAGTGAAGTATTTCAAGGCGAAGGCGGGTAATTTAAAAATCAAATTGGCGAGTACAATTCAGGAAGACATGACGATGTTATTTGAGATTCCGAGTGCGACCAAAGGGGGCAAGGTGCTCTCGTCGGTGGTCAAGTTGCCAGCGGCACCGCCTAATGGGGTAAGTACTCGTGATGAGT
>NZ_JBEILJ010000095.1:0-3676 GCF_040379285.1 Flavobacterium sp.
ACCGCTAACTCGACTTTATTTGATAATTCTTGTATTCTCCAGAATTCAGGATGCTTCATCCCAAGCGAGGTTTTTCCCACAATTAAATGCTCACAAGTGGGATGTTCAGCCTCATGATTATACATCCAAAGCTTCAAACATAATTAAATTCAATAATTTCCATCTCGGCTTATTCTGTAATAAAGATTTTATTTATAGGTTGTATTTCAGCGACTCTCAAACTAATACCTGGAAGTATATTAAAAGACCTCACGAGGAGAAAGAAACAATAACAGACTTAATTGAAACGGATAGTAATATTTTCTTTTTTGCCTGGGATAATTCTTTTATGTATTTATACACAGTAGATAAGTTTACGGAATTAAAAGTCCGAACCGTTGATTCATTCAGGCTCAAAAATGGTGATTTTAGCACATTTTGGACATTTACAGACCCCAAAAGTAGTTTTTTCGTTATTTCAATCGGTCTTACATCAATCGACAGCAATTATTTTTATGCAGCAAACAAAAATAAATTGAATATTATTCGCAAGTATGATGGTGCTCCCAGTGGTTTTGTGAATCGTGATGCTGCCGCACTGGTTGATAATAGATTTATTTTATGGGATAGAAACAATTATGAAATCTACGATAATTTCTCATTACTGAATCGAATAGTATGTGGAAATGGTTCTTGCAATATCGACTACTTAGGGGCTTTTACATATAACGACACAATAGTTATTGGGTCTGAGTCCTTTGCATCAGGAACGCTTGTTGAAAAACTGTATATTTCTAAAAAGGACGGAAAAAAAATACCAAAATGCAATATAATAAATGATAACAGTGTAAATACATTTTATGAACTCAAAAAGACGGATTCGTTTATTTTTTATAGCCCGAAAATAACAAATAAAGTAGTGCTTAAAAAATTGCGATATGACGGCAAGGAACAAATTATTTATGAAAATGAATTAAATGGTAAAACACTCAATATTGCTGGCCTGAAAAAAGATTATTTTGTTATTCAATACACTTTAAACGGCAGTACCTTTTTTGATTTACTAGACCTGCGATTGAATCAAACTTGGCAAAAAATAAAAATTCCGACAACTCGTCAGATTGTGAATATTGAGCTTTCGACCTGCGGTGGTTATTTTGTTTTTACACAGGCTAAAGGAGGTGGTATAATCGGCGGTTTTTATTATTTTGACGGTAAAATGGATTCTGCATTTTTAATTGAGGAGTTGGGAAACCCCGCCTATACTCATCCCACGGGGGACATGCCGGAGATTTATAAGGAACATAACAGACTTTATTTTTATCGGGAAAATTATACTGGATGGTTTACGCTTTCATATTACGAGCTTAACGATTTATGCAAAAAAGTAAACTCCCGCGACGAATTGTTAATTTACCCAAACCCTGCGCACAGCATACTCTATCTAACCACTAAACAAAAAACGGTATCAATCTACAACTCGATTGGTCAAATGTTAATATTGGATGTGACTACCAAATGGAATTCCGACCAATATATTGACATCTCTGACCTTTCAAACGGAGTGTATTTTCTAATGGTGGGTGGCCATGCTTTGAAATTTATAAAGGATTGAACTCGAAAACTCCGGAAACCCTTATTGGAACAACAAAAAACGCCTCTGAGATGTTCAGAGGCGTTCAATGCTGTTTATTATTTAGAGGTCGGAAGCGGATTCGAACCGCTGTAAAGGGTTTTGCAGACCCGTGCCTAGCCGCTCGGCCATCCGACCTTTTAAAGGAGTGCAAATATAGCAAAAAAAGTGATTTCTTTGGGGAAATTCGAAAAATCCTTGTACTAAAATCGAATCGATAACTTTTAAGAAATCACACGGCCATCCGCCATTTCAATGATTCTATCGGTTCTTTTCGCAAAATCGGCATCGTGCGTAACCACCAATAAACTAGTACCCAATTCGCTGCTTAACTCTTTGAAAATATCAAATACGATATCCGCATTTCTACTATCCAAATTCCCCGTAGGCTCATCGCCCATAATGATTTTTGGCTCATTAATTAATGCACGGGCAATGGCCACCCGCTGCTTCTGCCCACCCGATATCTGCGTCGCTTTTTTTGTCGCCTGGTCGTCTACCCCTAACAATCGCAACTGCTTCATCGCATCAAATTCGACTTCCTCCCTGGATTTTTTTCCCAATTTCAAGCCAGGCATCATCACATTGTGCAAGACACTAAATTCAGGTAACAAATAGTGAAATTGGAATACAAAGCCAATTTGCTCATTGCGAACAACGGCCAATTCGTTGCCGCTTAATCCGGTAAGTAGGCGATCTGCCAAGAACAACTGCCCTTTGTAATTGGTGTCCATCGTACTCAAAATATATAGCAAAGTGCTCTTGCCACATCCCGATTTCCCCATAATGGAGACAAACTCGCCCTTATCTACCCAAATATTAATGTTCTTCAATACTTCAACTTCTACAGGGTCCACAAACGACTTCTGAATCTCCACAGTTCTGAGAATATGGTTGTTCTGGGTTGAGGTGGATTCAGCGTATGCCATGGGAGTCTGCTTGATTGATTTGAAGGATTCTAATTTCTACTTATTGACCTCTGATGATATCAACTGGATCGATTTTACTGGCTTTTTTGGCGGGTAAATATCCAGCGAAAAATGTAGTGATTAATGCAAACACCGACCCAATTAAATAGAATAGAGGGTCGAAATTTACTGGGAAAGTTTTTACCGTAGGAATAGCCTCGGTTTCAAAGGGCGTCTTGCTAACGACATAGCTCATCACCCCGCCCAAAAGTAGTCCGAGTAGCCCCCCAATAATGCCGATAAACATGGCTTGATAAATGAAAATCTTCTTTACATCGGAACCGGAAAAACCTGTGGCCTTCAAGATCGCGATGTCGTTCATTTTTTCATAAATTACCATATTTAGAATGTTGTAAATTCCAAAACCCGCCACAATCAAAAGGGTGATACTCACCGCGTAAGTAATGATATTTCTGATGCTATTGCCCGCTTCAAACTGTGCATTTGCCGTTTTTACGTCGATGGCGTTAACCCCGTAGGTGTTGGCGATTTGATCCGACATGTATTTGGCTTTTTCGATATCGTATAGTTTTACGCTAATGTCCGTAATGAAGTTATTGCCCTGACCTGCAATGCGCTGCGCCATTTTCACATTTACATAACTCTGCATTTTATCTAAATCGGCCAATCCGCTCTGGAAGAACCCTACAATTTTTAATCTAAAAGTAGCACCCGTACTACTGAGCATTTGAACCCGATCGCCGATGTTTAAACTCAGTTTTTTGGCGACCCCAATGCCCAATACGATGCCGTTTTCGTTGTTGGCCAAATCGGAAGGATTCGCACCCACGATGTATTGCTTAAAGTTGAACAACCGATCCTCCTCCAAGACGTCAATTCCGATGGCATTTCCATTTAACAAAACAGAGCCCGATTGGTAGAATATCCTCGCACTCACTTGGGGTGTCACCCCTTTGATAAGCGTATTTTTCTTTAACACAGCCATCATCGGCAGGCTATTTCTAACGCTACTCAATTCTTGTTTGGGTTTGATCGAGTGAATCATGTTGACAGAACCTTTGAACCTTTCAGACTTTTCGATGGGCTGCACAGGGTTCGGTTTTACCTCGTTGTAAATCCTGACATGCGGAGTGCG
>NZ_JBEILJ010000096.1:0-3633 GCF_040379285.1 Flavobacterium sp.
GCTTTCTATCACGGTATGCATATAGCATTTCTTTTTCTACCGCGTTTTTAGCAACTGTCCAAAAGTTTTTAAGACTGACAAAGACACCTTTATCCTGCTTCATAATTTTTTTTCTACGTGCTCTTTTAGAAACTTAATTTACTGATCTTGGCATAATTTTTTAAATTTTTTTGAAGTAGGCGCACAACTGAATGTGCTTGATGGGCCCAGCTCCAGGGTTATGAAATAATTTTAACCGTAAAGGCAATTATACAATACGTAATTGCTCTTTTACACTACGCTCGTCACTTGGGTGAACCAAAGCCGCGTGCGTTAACGCCAATTTGCGTTTTTTAGACTTTTTAGTCAAAATGTGACTTTTAAAAGCGTGCTTTCTTTTGATTTTACCAGAACCAGTCACTTTAAAGCGCTTTTTGGCACTGGATTTTGTTTTCATTTTAGGCATAATTTCCCAAATTTATTGCGATTCAATTTACTCAATTTCGTGCCGCTACGACGGGTTGCTTCAAATACTTTCGTAGCATATACGTCGGTATAGCGGAATTATTTTTTCTTTTTGGGCGCGATGAACATAATCATTCGCTTCCCTTCTAATACGGGTAGCGCTTCCACTTTTCCGTGTTCTTCCAAATCTTGCGCCAAACGCAACAACAAGATTTGACCTTGTTCTTTATAGATGATTGAACGTCCCTTGAAGAATACAAAAGCTTTTAATTTCGAACCCTCTTTTAAGAACTTTTCCGCGTTCTTCTTTTTGAATTCGTAATCGTGCTCATCGGTTTGTGGACCAAAACGAATTTCTTTGACCGTAATCTGCGACGATTTGGCTTTCAGTTCTTTTTCCCGTTTCTTTTGTTGGTACAAAAACTTGCCATAATCCATCAATTTACATACCGGCGGATCGGCATTGGGTGAAATCTCCACCAAATCCACTTCCAATTCCTCGGCCAAGCGCAAGGCTTCCGTGATTTTGTAGACTCCGGGTTCAACGTTGTCGCCAACTAAACGAACCTCCTGCACACGAATATTCGTATTGATACGGTGTGCGTCTTTTTTTTCTTCGCGAGGTTTGTAACTACCTCTGTTATTTCTAATTGCTATGGCTTTTTTATTTTATCCTGTTGCCAGGGGGTTATACTTCAAATGATTTTAATGATTTTCCGATTTCTTCTTGAACAAGTCCAACAAAATCTTCAATAGACATCGTACTGTTTCCTTTGCCTTCTTGTCCATGACGGCGAACAGAAACAGTTCCGTTTTTCTCCTCTTCTTCGCCCACAATCAACATAAACGGCATTTTTTGCATCTCCGCTTCACGGATTTTCTTACCAATCGTTTCGTTGCGGTTGTCAATTAGGGCGCGAATTTCGCTATTTTCCAGCAAACTTAAAACTTTTTGCGCATAATTTTCATATTTCTCACTCAAAGACAGGATGATAGCTTGTTCGGGCATCAACCAAAGCGGGAAATTTCCAGCTGTATGTTCGAGTAAAATCGCGATAAAACGCTCCATAGATCCAAATGGCGCACGGTGAATCATCACGGGACGGTGCAACTTGTCATCTGATCCTTTGTAGGTTAGCTCAAAGCGCTCGGGTAAATTGTAATCCACTTGGATGGTTCCCAACTGCCAACTGCGACCCAAGGCGTCTTTTACCATGAAGTCGAGTTTCGGACCGTAGAAGGCGGCTTCGCCACTTTCAATCACGTAATTTAGTCCTTTGTCACGGGCTGCATTGATAATCGCGTTCTCTGCCTTTTCCCAGTTTTCAACACTACCTATGTATTTATCAGGATTGTCTAAGTCACGCACCGAAACTTGTGCCGTAAAGTTTTCAAAGCCCAACGAACCGAAGACATACAATACCAAGTCGATCACCTTTTTGAATTCCGAATCCAATTGTTCCGGTGTACAGAAAATATGGGCATCGTCTTGGGTAAATCCGCGTACACGGGTCAATCCATGCAATTCCCCCGATTGCTCGTAACGGTAAACGGTACCAAATTCGGCATAACGCTTCGGTAAGTCTTTGTACGACCACGGTTTGGTATTATAAATTTCACAGTGGTGCGGACAGTTCATGGGTTTTAACAAAAACTCTTCGCCTTCTGCCGGCGTATGAATGGGTTGGAAACTGTCGGCGCCGTATTTGGCGTAGTGTCCCGAAGTCACGTACAATTCTTTTTGTCCAATGTGTGGGGTGACCACTTGTTCGTAACCCGCTTTCTTTTGAGCGCGCTTCAAAAACTGCTCCAAACGATCGCGTAAAGCCGCTCCTTTGGGTAACCATAAAGGTAATCCCTGACCCACTTTTTGTGAAAAAGCAAACAATTCCAACTCTTTCCCTAATTTGCGGTGGTCACGACGTTTCGCCTCTTCCAGTAATTCCAAATACTCGGTCAAGTCTTTTTGTTTCGGAAACGAAATACCATAGACACGGGTCAACTGCTTGTTCTTTTCATCTCCACGCCAATAGGCTCCTGCCACACTCATGATTTTCATCGCTTTGATTAAACCGGTGTTCGGAATATGTCCCCCACGGCATAAATCAAAGAAATTCGAATGATCACAAAAGGTAATCGTGCCGTCTTCCAAATTGGAAATCAATTCGGTTTTGTATTCGTTGTCTTTATATACCGCTAAAGCCTCTGCTTTGGAAACCGAGCGCATTTTGAATTCGTGTTTCTCACGGGCAATCTCCAAGACGCGGTCTTCGATTTTTTTGAAATCAGCATCCGTGATTTTGTGCTCCATAAAATCCACATCGTAATAAAAACCATTGTCGATGGCGGGTCCGAGGGTCAACTTAATGCCAGGGTAGATTTCTTGCAAGGCCTGCGCCATCACGTGTGAGGTCGAATGCCAAAACGCTTTCTTCCCCTCCAAATCGTTCCACGTATACAATACCAAGCTGCCGTCTGTAGTCAAGGCCGTTTCGGTTTCCACCGTGGTGCCGTTAAAAGAGGCTGAAATCACATTTCGCGCCAATCCTTCACTAATACTTTTGGCCACTTCCATCGGAGTCACACCCGCGGAAAACGCCTTAATCGAACCGTCTGGTAAAGTAATCTGAATCATTCCGTTTATTTTAATGGAGTGCAAATATAAGGTATTGCACGTGTCCCTACAAACAATGCTACTACAATAATAGAGATGTATTTTTAGGCAGCACGTTGTTTTTAGGTTCTTGTGCATGCGGGTTCCCGTGCTATGCTTTACCGGCCCCTTAGAGCTATCGCCGGGGCAGGGTGCCGCGTCGCCCGGGGCTGTGTTGTGGGCTTACTGCCTCTGAAGAAGGCCTTAATGCCCTGCTTTAAAAAAACCAAAACCAAAAAAGTCGCCTTTTTTCACGAGGTTTTTGGAGTGTTGTATTTTTAAAAACCACCCCAACCCGGCCGTTGGAGTGGGTTTTACCCTCGAAAACCAGCTCCCTCCAAGGTGTAAGTCTTTGGAAACAAGCCGATAGAAAAAAAGATAGAAAAAAGACCGCCTTTTTTTTGGATGTAGTGTGAATTGGTTTCTATATTTGCACTCCCAAAACGGAAGTTAAGGGTTTTCGAGGTGGTAAAAGATTTCGGAAAAAAGTTGCAAAAGTATTTGTCAGATTAAAAAAGAGTTTTACTTTTGCACCC
>NZ_JBEILJ010000097.1:0-3537 GCF_040379285.1 Flavobacterium sp.
TACAGTAACAGTCAATCCGATTCCCAATGCAGGCAATGATGGGACATTAGTTTTATGTTCAAATGCTACCCCTACCGATTTGTTTTTAAGTTTAGGCGGAACACCTCAAGCAGGAGGAACGTGGACACCAGCTTTAGCCAGTGGCACGGGCTTCTTTAATCCAGCAGTAGATACTGCGGGAACTTACATCTACACGGTAGTAGGTGGGGCACCTTGTGGAAGCGATACTGCTACAGTAAGTGTAACATTAACACCCGGTCCCAATGCAGGCGTGGATGCAACAGTGACGCTTTGCTCTAATGCAACACCAATTGATTTGTTTTTGAGTTTAGGGACTTCTGCGCAGTCTGGAGGAACTTGGTCTCCTCCATTGGCAAGTGGCACGGGTATTTTTAATCCGGCTTTTGATCCCGCAGGTACTTATATTTATACAGTAGTAGGAACAGGAACATGTAACCCCGATACAGCTGCCCTAACGGTTAACTTAATAGCACCTCCTGATTTTGGTTTAGGCGCTATAACAGCACCCAGTGTGTGTCAGAATTCAGCTGTAATTGTCTCTATCAGTGGGGCAACAACCTTAGCTGATGGAAACTATACATTCACTTACTCGGTTACTAATGCGAATCCATCCACAGGAACCACAGCTATAGTGTTAATTACTGGAGGAAATGGTCAGTTTACGATACCCGCTTCGTATTTTCAAACATCGGGTAATGTGACGATTGCATTAACAGCGGTTACCGCATTGAACGGGAATTGTAATTCGGCCATTTCAACAGCTTCGACCACAATAACGGTACTTCCACAACCTACGTTAAGTAATGCTACTGTTCTAGTTACATCACTTTGTATAGGGGATCAAGCTACGGTGACCATTACAGGGGCAACGAGCTTAATGAATGGCAATTATACTTTAGATTATCAACTTTCGGGAGATAATACAGGAACATTTTCGAGTTCAGTGATTTTTACCAACGGCGCAGCATCGTTTACTATTCCAGCGAGCGATTTGGCCAATGCAGGGTCGGTGAATCTAACCCTAACTTCCATCATCAGTCAAATCACAAATTGTGGCAATAGTACTTTAAATTTTACCCCTATCGCTTTTGAAGTTCAAGATCCGCAACCTCCCGTATTGACAGGTTCAACGACATTTTGTATCGATAGTAATGCTACACTTTCCGATATGAGTGCTCAATTATCGGTATCGGGAACTATCGTATGGTATAGCTCGGCTTCTGGGGGAACTCCTTTGGATTCTTCGACGGTATTACAGGATGGAATAACATATTATGGCGCAGTTCAATCTAGTGCGGGTTGTGAAAGTACCCGTCTTGAGTTGACCGTTGTTCTTGAGTCTTGTACCCCCGATGATATTATCATACCAGACGGATTTTCACCCAATACCGATGGGATAAACGATGAGTTTATTATCAAAAATCTCCTTGAGTTGTATCCCAACTTTACCATCGAAATTTTCAATCGTTATGGCAACGTATTGTTCAAGGGTAATCGTTCAAATCCCCATTGGAATGGTCGTTCAACGGAAGGTTCCGTCGGTGGTGGTTTAGCTCCCGCTGGAGTTTACTTCTTTATTTTAGAATTTAATGACGGTGTCCGTGCCCCCATACAAGGACGTCTTTATTTAAGCAGATAACATTCGCCTATGAAAGCTAATAGAATAAAATATATACTCATTGTTGTTTTACTCTTGTGTTTAACCCGAACGCAAGCGCAACAGGATCCTCAGTATACCCAGTACATGTATAACATGAGTGTGCTCAATCCAGCTTATGCTACCGATGATGCCGATGCCATTAATCTTGGTGGATTGTATCGCGCTCAATGGGTAGGTGCTGTGGGTGGGCCAACGACAGGAACGTTTTTTGTGCATACACCTCTAAAAAAACGGGTCGAAGTGGGAATGTCTATTGTACACGATGAAATTGGCGATGTGGTCAAAGAAAGTAATGTCTTTGCCGATATGGCTTATGTTTTACCTCTTGGAGAAAAACAAAAGTTATCTTTTGGAATCAAAGCGGGAGCAACCTTTTTTAGTACCAACTTTAATGGATTTGTATTTACGGATAATTTACCCGATCAGGCTTTTGCTAATAATTTGAGTCGAACGTATCCCAATATTGGAGTGGGGACCTTTTATTTTGGTGAAAAATATTATGTAGGGCTTTCAGCGCCCAATTTATTACGAACGAAACACCTCGAAACACGGGATGGCTTAACGCGTACCGGCGTCGAAGAAATTCATTACTTTCTTACGGGAGGGTATGTTTTTGATTTGAACGATCAATTCAAATTCAAACCCGCTTTCATGACCAAAGCAGTCTCAGGTTCCCCCGTTTCATTAGATGTTACTGCAAATTTTCTGTACAACAATATGTTGGAAATGGGAGTAGGGTACCGCGTGGGCGATGCGGTGAGTGGGTTGGTGAATTTTCGAATCACGCAAAACCTGCGAATTGGATATGCTTACGATTATACCTTATCCAACTTAAGTCGTTTTAATTCTGGTTCACATGAAATCATGATTTTATTTAACCTCAGTAAAACCGGTAAAAATAGCACCGGCAATGGCTATGATAAATCACCTCGTTTCTTCTAAAAGGATGGCTATGCGTATACTTTACCTCTTTCTGATACTTGCTTCAATGGGCGTTACGGCTCAAAAGAAACCCTCCGTTAAATTTGCCAATAAATTATTTGCCAATAAAGCTTATGTTCAAACTGCCTCGGTCTATGAAACACTCAAACCCAATCGAGTGATTTTATCCAACCTTGGCGATTGTTATTATTACAATGCACAAATGGATGCGGCGGTGAAAAACTATGGGCAGTTGTTTTTTCAATACAAAGATTCGGTCAAACCCGAGTATTACTTTCGCTATGCCCATGCCTTAAAAGGAATCAAAGATTATGAAAAAGCCGATAAAATTATGGGTGAGTATCTTAAATATCCCGTGGATACCCAAAAATTCATCGATAATTTGAATACCATAGTTCCCTATGATTATGAGGTTCAATTGATGACCAAAACCAACAATACTGGGGATTTCGGAATGGCGTATCGCGGCGATAAAGTGGTTTTTGCTTCCTTACGAAGTACGGAGCAACCCCTTTTTAGTTGGAACGACAAACCTTATTTGGATCTTTTTGAAGCGACTTTAAATGCACAAAATCAGTTGGAAAACATACAACCTTTTCCAAAATCTATAAATACCAAAACCCATGAAAGTAATGCTGTTTTTTCTACAGATGGAAAAATTATGTATTTCAGCAGAACCAATAGTAAACGCGTTAAAGTAGGTGATGAAAAGTTTGCTTCCGTTAAGTTGTTCCGCGCCGAATGGGTAGACAACGATTGGAAAAATAGTACAGAGTTGCCTTTTTGTAGCGATACTTTTTCGACCCAACACCCGTATCTTTCCCCCGATGGTACGCAACTTTACTTTTCGAGTGATCGTCCTGGTGGGAAAGGTTCTTTTGATTTGTATGTAGTTGAAGTCCGTCCCGATGGTA
>NZ_JBEILJ010000098.1:0-3032 GCF_040379285.1 Flavobacterium sp.
AAAAATGAAGAAAACTTTTAACGCATCATGATACGTCGCCACTGTATTATCACTGTAGCGCTTCGATTGCAAATACCGACGAAACCGCATCAAATACACTTGGGATTGGGGACTGGGCAACCGAACTTCAGGCGGTAAAACATTGAAAATAAAACGATTCTCAAAGGTGTCAGGCACGTGCCAGCAAACATTGGACTGACTCCAACGCGCATCGGCAAACGTTTTAATCTCTTGAATTAACGATTGATTTTTTTCAAAATATACACCAATACGAGAAACTCCTTTGTAGACAATTAATTTGGCATTCCATTTCATAATAGTAAGGCTTATAGATACACTACAAATATAGAAGGTTTAGCGCCCTGTTTTACGGTTGTTGATAAAAGTTTTTGAAGAAAGAAATATCCCTAAAACACTGCTTATGAGTGTTATAAGTAAGCTGATGTGATGGCAAAAAACAGCGCCAAAATCAAAAACTTTACGTACCTTAGTTACCCGATTTTTGAGCGCATTTCATAACGTAAAGGGCTCCATTCAAATCAATGTCAATCAATCCTATATGTTTAATCTTCATACGCATCGCTATACCAATTCGCCGCTTGGGGTCGAACTCGTGAATGAGTATCCTTGGGCTTTTGAGGGAAAATCACCGGTGTACTCCATCGGGATTCACCCGTGGTATATTGACGAGGATAAATGGCCCGAACATTTGGATATTGTAGCACACCACCTAACACAAAAGGGCTGTTGGGCCATAGGCGAATGCGGTTTGGACAAACGAATTGAAGTCCCCTTTGAACGGCAGTGCGACGTTTTTAAAGCCCATCTTTTGTTGGCAGAACAACATCAAAAGCCTGTCGTGCTTCACCTTGTTGGGGCGTTTCAGGAATTACTTTCTATAAAAAAACAACTGAAAATTTCGGTTCCACTAATTGTACATGGATTTTCCAAAAATGCCCAATTGGCTCAGGAACTCGTTCGTCATGGATTGTACCTTTCGTTTGGGAAATACTTGTTGCATAATCCCGATCTTCGCGAGGCGTTTCTAACGGTCCCCGAAGACCGTATCTTTTTGGAGACCGATACTCTTCAAGAATCGATCGCCGCGGTGTATGCCCAAGCTGCTCACTATCGTAACCTAGACGTTGGCGAACTGGAACGGCAAATCGAACGAAATGTAGCCCACGTGTTTGGCGTGAAGTAGTGGCATGATAATAATCCGCCAAGAAGTTAACGACGCGCTTCTTTCTTCTCCTACCAATTCCTTATTTTTGCAGTCGATTTACAATGCATAACTCATAATTTATAATTCATAATTCAAAATTTATAATTCATTAAACATGGCTGTTTGGCAAGAACGTGCAGAACTATTATTTAAAACGGAAGGTTTAGAAAAATTGCGTAAGGCAAATGTATTGGTCGTTGGTTTGGGTGGAGTAGGTTCGTTTGCCGCCGAATTTTTAGCGCGCGCTGGCGTCGGAAAAATGACTATTGTCGATGGCGATGTGGTAGATATCACCAACATTAACAGGCAGTTACCCGCCTTACATTCTACGGTAGGTTTGCCTAAAGTCGAACTTATGGCAGCGCGGTTGTTGGACATCAACCCTGAACTAGAACTCACTCCTCTAAAAGAATTTTTATCGCCCGAACGCGCATTTGAGTTGGTGACACCCGAGTTTGACTATGTTTTGGATTGCATTGATAGTGTGACACCCAAGTTGAATTTGTTATTGGCCGCCAAGCGAAAAGGAGTGAAAGTAATTAGCAACATGGGCGCAGGTGGAAAATATTTAGCATCCAAAGTTAAAGTCACCGATATCAGCAAAACCGATTACTGTCCGTTGGCCAAACACGTGCGGAAGCGCCTCAAAAAAGAGGGGATTTCGGGGGGCATCAAAGTGGTCTATTCCAGCGAACGTCCGGATTATGATAGTGTAAAACATACCGACGGAAGCAATTTCAAAAAGTCGTTTTATGGAACGAATTCTTGGATGCCTTGTTTATTCGGACTCCATGCCGCGGAAACTGTAGTACGTTATTTGTTGAAAAAATAATGACGCAACAACCCAAGATTCAAGTTCCACTCACAACTGCCGATCGACTACTCGAAGGGTTAGCGCTGTTCCTTTTGCTGGGCTCTTGGATGTACGCCTTTGTCATGTATCCGAAATTGCCCGAAACGATTGCCATCCATTTTGATGGACAAGGGAATCCAGATGGTTATGGTGGAAAAATGTTTTTTTGGGGCGAAACAGTTGCGGGTACAGCACTCTATGCCTTGCTTACCTTTTTGGGCCGTCATCCCGAATGGTTCAATTATCCCGTGGCTATTACGTCCAACAATGCTCCTCGTCTTTACCGATGGGCTTTGCAAATGATGCGCAGTTTGAAAGTGGTTCTGGTCGGAATTTTTGCCGCCATCCAATGGCAAACCGTTCAAGTGGCCATCCTTCCTGATTTTTCGGGAACCTCCTATGTGATTGGAGTCATTTTGGTAGCGCTTTTCGGCACCATTTTTTACTATTTAATCCAACTCTTCAAATACAGCTAATGCTAAAAACCGTCATTTTTGATATGGATGGGGTTATCGTTGATACCGAGCCCGTGCATCATTTTGCGTATCACCAACTTTTTGACCAATTAGGAATTACCGTTACCCCCGAATTGTATGCTTCCTTTACGGGCAATTCTACCAAGAATATTTTTCAAAAACTCAAAACGCAATTCGAACTCCCACAAAGCGTTGAAGACCTGGTGCAAGCCAAGCGCGATTTGTTCAACGCAGCTTTTGACCATAAAGAAGATTTGACACTACTCGATGGGGTGGAGCGCTTGATTAAAGAACTCAAAGCCCACGATATTCAACTTATTTTGGCGTCGTCTTCGGCCAATGTCACCATTCATCGGGTTTTCAATCGATTTGCATTGTTTCCCTATTTTACCCATATTGTCTCGGGTGAAGATTTTCCTCAGTCCAAACCCCATCCAGCGATATTTCTAGAGGCGGTACGGTTGTCGCAACACCAAGC
>NZ_JBEILJ010000099.1:0-3012 GCF_040379285.1 Flavobacterium sp.
GGCTTATATTGTCTTGGCCTTATTGGTTTTCACTGCGATTAATGCCGTAATGGGCCTTAGCTCTGGAAGAGATTTTTCAGCGCGCGACCGTAAAATCGGATTGTTTACATTAATTGCTTCACACGTGCAATTGTTGGTTGGGTTGGTATTGTATTTTATATCACCCTTTGGTAAAGCGTTGTTGGGCGATATGTCCAATGCAGAAGCGCGTTTAACGTCTTTAGAGCATCCGTTGACCAATATTATTGCGATTGTGTTGATTACTGTTGGCTGGTCAACCCACAAAAAAGCTACAGAATCGGGCGTTAAGTATAAAAAATTCGCCATTTTCTATACCTTGGGATTGGTGTTGATTTTATCGCGTATTCCTTGGAAACTTTGGTTGTAAGTCAACCGTTTAGTATGTAATTGATGTCAAGACACGCTCGGTTGTAGACGTCTTGAATCGCCCAAAAACAAGTCTAATGCGAACAAAATCAATACTTATTTACGGTATCACCCTCGGCATCGGTCTTTTCTTTAGTAGCACTTTTTTGGCTCAAAATACGGTGAATCCCGAATTAAAAAAGCAAAAAAATGATACGGTCAAAAAAGAAAAAGTCCTCACGGATGAGCCTGTAGCCGATACTTTACCAGTAGTTAATGGAAAGTTTAAGCTTTTCAAAAAGAAAGCCCACGCTTCCTATTATTCCGATCGCTTTCATGGTCGAAGAACGGCTAGTGGCAAGCGCTACGACCGAAATAAACTCACGGCGGCGCACAAAAAATTGCCTTTAGGAACCTTGGTTCGTGTTACCAATGAAGCCAATGGTAAAACGGTTATCGTTGAAATTACCGATCGTGGTCCGTTTGCTCGTGGTCGTGAAATCGATTTGTCTAAACGCGCGTTTTTCTTGATTTCGGGATCCCGCAATTCAGGTTCAGCTACTGTTACTATCGAAGTGATAGAAGTTGAGAAAAAATCACCATAAACCGAAGGGATGCTGCGATAAATAAGCGTTGTAATAGCGTGAATCGTGTGTTACCTCTTCACCGAGCCAATCGGGCTTAGAATACGTTTCGTCTTCCGATTGCAATTCAATTTCAGCGAGAATCAGTCCGGCATTTTCACCTTCAAAAACATCCACCTCAATGATATGTTGCCCCGATACCACTTCGTATCGGGTTTTTTGTATCGTTCCTTTTTCACAAAGGGGCAAGAGCATTTGGGCTTCGGCTACCGTAATCTCCTTTTCCCATTCCAATCGACTTGCCCCCGAGGCATTGCTTTTCCCTTTGATGGTTAAAAACCCTTGATCCCCTTTGATTCGAACGCGCACGGTACGTTCGGCAACCGAGGAAAGGTATCCTTGGGCTATGGGAATAGCCGCGCGGCTTTCCGCTTTGAATTGTTCGTTTCGCACCAAGAATTTACGTTCAATTTCGATCATCGACTGAAGTTTTTCCTCAAAAATAGGAATTAAACCTTGTTGTTGAGTGAATTGATTTTGAGAAATTCTAGTAAATTTGAGACATGTCGGATTCCCTTAAATTACGGAAGATTATTCACATCGACATGGATGCGTTTTATGCGTCGGTGGAGCAAATGGATTTCCCTGAATTAAAGGGTAAACCTATTGCCGTGGGCGGAAGTGAAGTGCGCGGGGTAGTTTCGGCGGCCAGTTATGAAGCCCGTAAGTTTGGCGTACGCAGTGCCATGAGCGGCGTTCAGGCCAAACGCTTGTGTATCGATTTAATTTTTGTTCGTCCGCGGTTTGATCGCTATACGGAGATTTCCAAACGTATACGGGCGATTTTTCGGGAATATACCGATTTAGTTGAACCCTTATCGCTAGACGAAGCCTATTTGGATGTGACGGTAAATAAAAAAGGGAATCCGAGTGCATCGTTGATTGCGCAAGAAATACGGTCCCGGATTTTCAATGAAATTGGGTTAACGGCTTCGGCCGGAATTTCCAATACGAAATTTGTTGCCAAAGTCGCCAGCGATTACAACAAGCCCAACGGTCAAAAAACCGTACCACCGGATGAAGTGGAAGCCTTTTTGGAGGTTTTGGATATCAAAAAGTTTTATGGCATTGGCAAAGTAACCGCCGAAAAAATGTACCATCATGGGATTTTTACAGGAGCCGATTTAAAAGCGCGCTCTCGGGAGTACTTAGAGGAACATTTTGGCAAGAGCGGAGGCTTTTATTACAACATTGTGCGGGGCATTCATTACAGTGAGGTCAAACCCAATCGGGTGTCGAAGTCGGTAGCGGCCGAGCATACGTTTGAAGAGAACTTGACTTCGGAGTTGTTTATGGAAGAAAGGCTCGCGCATATTGCTGAAACCTTGGAACGGCGCTTGAAAAAATACAGCATTTCAGGTAAAACGGTGACGTTAAAAATCAAGTACAGCGATTTCACGACCCAAACCCGCAGTAAGACCTTGCCGTATTACATCAGTGACAAGGGCTTGTTGTTGGAAACGGCCAAAGAACTGTTGTACCAAGAACGCCTGAAAGAATCGGTGCGGTTGTTGGGCATTTCGTTGAGTAATTTGAATACCGAAGTTAAGAAAACGGTGGTGGTGCAGTTGAAGTTTGCGTTTTGAGGAATTTATTTAATTGTAAGCTATTTTATTTGGCACAATTTACATCAACTACATCAATTTCATTTTCTTTTCATTTAAATTATTTAATTTTATCATACATGCCTTTTTCATGCATTATCCATGCCTTTGACTAGCCTTTGCCTAGGCTTTGCTATTATGGAGTAGGGTAGCTATACCAAATTGTGTTTTCTTATAAAATAAACGCCACATTTCCAAATAAATATAAGGGTATTTTTCCTGTAAACCCAAGGTATTTTTCCCCTCCAAAAATGGGTTTTTTCCTTTTCAAAAAATTTTGTGGCATGGATTGTATGTTTTAGTTTTGAGTTGCAATTTGTTTTGACATTTCAGTAGATTATTTGGTATATGCCTTGGGATGATTTGTTGTAGACTTGTGAAAATTTAACAAAATGTAC
>NZ_JBEILJ010000100.1:0-2981 GCF_040379285.1 Flavobacterium sp.
TTGACCGCTCAAACTGAGGTTAAACTTATTTTTGGGTGTGTTAAAGGCAGGAATAATAGGGTCTAAATTGTTTGTTTTATTTAATTGATTGTAAGAATAGTTGATTCCCGCGGTGTAATTTTTGGCAAAGAAATAGTTGGTTCCAATACTCGCACCGGTTGTAGTAACGGCAGTTTCAGCGTTCGTTGCAATTCGATATACTTGTCCGCCACTTATATAATTGATTGAATAATCAATGATTGGGTCAAATCCAATTTTGTATCCAATAAAATCTTGATAATAACTAAAATAGGCACTGGCATCGATGTTTAACTTATTTGAAAACAGAAACGACTTATAGCCCACTTCGATACTTTTTACTTTTTCAGGACGAACGGGGTCTACCCCAAACCACTGAAGTTTTTTCAAGTCTGTGGTAAGACCACTCAGCGCATCGTAGAGAGAAGTCAAAGTAACCATGCTGTCGTAGCCAGTGATGTTACCCAACAAAATGGCCCTACCTACATTGTAATAAAGATATTGGTCGGCTAGTGTGGGGTTTCTTACGCCGGCAGACAAGCTCACGCGGTAATAGGTGATTTTATCGGGGGTGTACACCATCGATGCGGCGGGTGAGAAGATGTAATTGAAGTTTTGATTTTTATCAACCCTCGCGGTGGCATTGATTTTCAGTTTGTTGTTGCTTGAGCGTTGTTCGATACCCGCATAAGCACCATACTCGTGGTTGCGAATTACGCGGCCGTTTGTATCTGAAAAGATGGTTCCCATGGAGTTAGGGCGATACAATCTGCCAGAAAACCCTGCGGTGAGGTTGGTTTTGTCGGCCAATTTGAACTTGTGTTCCCCTTGCACATTGTACAGCGCACTCTTGTCGAAGAAACCACTACCGCCTTCCCCAAAGCTCTTCAGCGAAGTGATGGCATTTTTGAGGGAATCGTAACGCGCTGTGCCCGGTTGGAAGCGATCATATGTATTGGGTTGTTCAAAATGCGGTCTGCCCTGCCAATCATTTTTTTTGTCGGCAAGTCCTGCACATTCTTGGTGCCATTGGGCGAGCAAATCTTGGTTTTTTGCCATTAGGGCATCGAGTTCAGTGAACCAATTTGGGTTCGAGAGCCAATCACCGGTTGGGTAGCCAGGTAGTTTTTTCAATTTGGGAACGAACTGACTTTTCCAGTGTGAGTAGTAATCACCGCCCCACAAATCATCTCGTTTGGCGGCTTTTTGCATGAGCAAGGCAGTGAAAACAGCGTCGTAAGTTCTACCAGCATCTTCATGGGTAGCATATACACGCAGGAATCCATTTTTGTCTTTGTACTCCAATCGATTTTGTAAAAATTTGATATCGCGCAAACTATAACGGTTATCGCCTTGATACACTGTTGTTCCCATTCCGTAATTGACTTGGTATTCGAACTGACGGGCACCATCGGGCTTAGGACGATAGGCGGTCATGAATGACGTTTTAAAATTGTAGGTATTGTAATCTACGATGTCTTTTTCTTCATAGCCTTGGCGGTTGAAGCGCATCAAACCGGGGTAGTCGAATTTTTGGGATCGGGCGGTGGCATCGTTTTCACCAGGTCTGAGAATTTCATCGCCGTAGCGGTTTACGGCATCGTAGCCACCGGGATTGAGTAAATTATTGACACTATCCATAGGTCCGCCTGATTTTACGGCATCCATGTTATCGGCTTCCCAATCATAGGCTTTCATATAGAAAAGGTTGGCTTTCATGGCCCATTTCTCTTGTCCGGGTTTACCACCAAAGGCTTTTGCATAGCGGATGGCGGTCTCTGTGAGTCCGCGCTCGGCCACTTTTTGCTTTACTTGTAGTCCTTGGTATTTGAAAGGGTCTTTGGTTGTCATTGAGATAACTCCGTTGAACGCACCAGGTCCATAGTAAGCGCTGGAGGCACCGACAACAATTTCTTGGTTGATGACATCGAGTTCACTGGCACCTAAAAAATTTCCGAGGGAGAAGTTCAGACCGGGAGATTGGTTGTCGACCCCGTCTATTACTTGCAGCGTTCTCACAGGACTTGTACTGTTAAATCCGCGGGTATTTACGATTCTGAATCCTAAGCTAGCGCTGGTTACATCCACTCCTTTGAGGTGACCGAGGGCTTCATAAAAATCGGAGGCGGGGGTTTCTCTTATGCTTTGAGCGCCCATACTTTCTACGGTGAGGGGAGATTCTTTAAGCTTTTCCTTGAGTCGATTTTGTTTGATTACAACTTCTCCAATTCGATCTACCTTTTTGGGTGAAATAGAATCTTGAGTCTGGGCTTGGGTTTGAAGGATTGAAAATAAGCCAAAAATAATCAGGAGTATTGGTTGTTTCATGGGCAATAAAATGGGTTTAATCGGTGCAATATAGCAAACAAATACAAAATCGGTGGAACTTCTGGTTTCCAAATGAAAATCCTGCCGTGAATTTTCCGTAAACTTGCACCTATATTATGGTAGGTAAGGAAACATTGCTAAAGGCTTGGGATTTGATTTGTACGGCCCGTGCCATGGCAAGCATTTATGAGGAAAATCGACCGATTGCGAAGTATGTTCACAGCACTTCAAAGGGGCATGAGGCGATACAAATTGCTACGGCTTTTCACCTAAAAAATATCGACTATGCCTATCCCTATTATCGGGATGAATCCATGTTGTTGGCGGCAGGAATGCAACCTTACGAATTGATGTTGCAGTTGTTAGCCAAGTGGGACGATCCATTTAGTGGCGGAAGAACTTATTACGCTCACCCTTCGTTGAACCGTCCGGAAATGGTAAAAATGCCACACCAGAGTTCGGCTACGGGGATGCAAACCATTCCAGCAACGGGTGCAGCTCATGGAATTAAATACTTAGAAAGTCAGGGTTTAATTACCAGTGCCGAAAAACCCATCGTACTATGTTCTTTGGGCGATGGCTCGGTGACAGAAGGCGAAGTGGCTGAGGCTTTTCAGATGGCTGTTTTGCATAAA
>NZ_JBEILJ010000101.1:0-2628 GCF_040379285.1 Flavobacterium sp.
CATGGGTTGCGATGTAGTAGTCGAAAAACCGATGGCCCTATCCACAGACGACTGCGATGCGATGATTCAGGAGGCACAGAAACGAAACAAAAGGATCTTCTGTGTGATGCAAAATCGCTTTTCGCCGCCCTCCCAATGGATTAAATCAATCATAAACGATAACATACTCGGCGAAATTTATCAAGTTCAAGTCGTTTGCTATTGGAATCGCGACCATCGCTATTATAAAAAAGGACATTGGCATGGAACCCAAGATTTGGACGGCGGTGTGCTGTTTACCCAATTCTCACATTTTATCGATATGGTCTACTGGCTGCTTGGACCCCTTTCCATTAACTACAGTGAGTTCTCCAATTTCAATCATCAAACATTAACAGAATTCGACGATAGCGGTCAAGTCTTGTTTTCATTCGGTGAGCGCGGAAAAGGAAGTTTGAGTTTTTCTACCAGCCTTCACAACCAAAATTTCGAAAGCTCGATTACCATCATCGCCGAAAATGGTACCGTGAAACTTGGCGGTCAATACATGAACGATGTGGTTTACTGCGATATCAAAAACTACGAAATGCCTACTTTGACACCATCTTCTCCGCCAAATGATTATGGACAGTACAAAGGAAGTGCGGCAAATCATCATTTTGTGATTGACGAAGTAGTAAGAAATATGCGTTACAATTCCCCTTGCATTACTACACCAGAAGACGGTCGGGCCGTGGTTGAAATCATCGAAAATATCCATTTGTTGAAAAAATAATTATTTTCAATTCGATTGATATTCAATAATTTACAATCAATCCATTATTAATTTCACTTTTTTTTCAAATTCTTTTGGGGGTAAAAAACAAAATCTGTGTTAATGGCTCGGTATACCCATACCCTAACAGGTAAAATCATGACAAAAGAACAACTGGAAAGCAACACCTTCACCAAATACGCTGCAGGATTAATGCACGATGAAGAATTGCGCAAACTTGAAGATTGGTTAAAGAAAAACCCACAATTCAAACCCACATTGGCTATTATCAAACAACAGGTATCGGCAATGATGCCACAACTTAATCACTAATTCAACATGTCAAACCCAAACAATACTTCCCATCCCGAATCCGACATTGATCAGATTCTAAAGGTTTCGGAAAATTATAAATATTCGTTCGAGGCTAGTAATGATGACGCCTGGAACAAGTTTTCTGCCGCTCGTGAGGCCGAAAAACAAGTACCAACCCCATTTAAAGTTTACAAAAACACATCGCGCTTGTTGCGTGTAGCCGCAGCCGTTGCAATTCTTGCCGTTGGCAGCTGGGCATTTTGGCTTACCACTTTAAATAAAACCTTGGATGCAGGTCAGTTTGCCACAAATGCTGGTCAAATCGAACAAATCACAATGAAAGATGGTAGTGTGATTACATTAAATGCCAATTCAAGTGTGGAATTCAAAGTGACAGAAAAATCGCGCGAAATCAAACTACAAGGGATGGCGCATTTTGAAGTCGCAAAAAATCCAAACGCCCCATTTGTCATTGAGTCAAACAACAATAAAGTAACCGTTTTAGGCACCGGGTTCGACGTTCAGTCTTACGCTGGAAAACCACTCCAAGTAACCGTAAATCACGGAAAGGTAAAAGTGGAGAAACTATCAAATAGTACCATGCTCGAGTCAGTCATTCTTACAAAAGGAATGAGAGTTCGCGAGAATCTGAACCAAGCAAATGCAGCCAACAAACGTTCTCAAATATTCGCCGTTGATTCAAATGTCAATTTGGATGCCGTAAAATGGGAGTCTGGTAACTTGATTTTTACCAATGCCCCAATCGACGATGTGGTTAATGCCATCGAAACGCGCTACAGTAAAAAAATTCAAGTCAGGATACTTAAACCTACTTGTATCATTACCCCAACAGGTACTTCTAACCAAACCTCTGATTTGCAGTTTACCGGTGTATTTAAAAATACCGACGAATTCAGTACTGTAGTTAAAACCATTGAAATCGCCCTAGGATTGCAATTTGAAGTAAAATAAGTACACTCACCGTGCAACGCGGAAACAACTTTTGTTTTCAATAACTTTGTTACACTGTGAAAAAAGCTTTTTGGATTGCGCTCGTATTTTTTCCCCTACTTCTAGGGGCAAAATTCAGTGTCAATTCTCCCAAGCAAAACACACTTCCACAACTCTATTTCACCCCCAATGTCGGGCAGTTCGGCGTTGAAAATCCCAGTATCGCACAGGCCGTAATTCCTGGAGGGGCCGTTTTCATTACCCAAAATGGCATCCGTATCCGAATGGATCACCCAGATGACATCGGCAACAAACACCAAGCCCATCACTACCGAGGAAAAGATACCCAGTTCAGTGTTCGCTACCATATCAGCGACATCCTATTTGCAGGAGGACAATCGCCATCGAAAATTCAATTCCTCGATCCCGCTCCCTTTTACGAAAATTACTTCTTAGGCCAAGATCCAGAAAATTGGAAATCCGCCGTACAACCGATTTCAAAAGTGATACTGGAAAACATCTACCCCCGCATAGATGTCGCCATATATTTCAATAACCAAAATTTAGAATTCGATTGGATCTTGCATCCCGGCGCCGACCCAAGGCTAATCGCACTGAAATTGGATCAG